>CADAIL010000005.1:0-110275 GCA_902788035.1 uncultured Lachnospiraceae bacterium
ATTATTGTGTTTTTTCATCCGCCAAGATGAACACTCTAATCATAGCTAGAGGTTTCTTTTTATTCAATTGACGTTATTTCTGAATTACAGGAATGCTCCAAAACCAGTTTATTCTCGCCCGCGGAACAAGTTGGCAGGTTTTATCTGCGCCTGCAGCACAGGGGCGCGGGGACTTCGGTGGCTTCCTTGCTGAGCGCGATGGCATCTGCGCCTGCAGCACAGGGGCGCGGGTCTTGGTCGGCTTCAGCCGACACAATTTCCAGCTGAGTCCCAGCGGCCTATGTTCCGCCGCAGCCCATGAAAAACCCGGGGCAGGATGCATATCCAATGCTCTGCCCCGGGCCTGTAAATCCACTTTATGCTTCTGCTTTCCACAGACCGTGGAGGTTGCAGTAATCATATGCCGCTACAACCTCGTCACCTTCTGAGAGCGCGAAAACTGCTTCCGGAGCTTCTTCCGGGGCCAGGTCTGCCTTCATGATGGTTTTCTTTGTCTCAAGCGCGATCCACTCGATATAATGAGCCGCAAGCATCGGATGAGCCACTGCTCCGACTTTCACAACGACTTTGCTGCCGTCCTGCTCGATGACCGGAACATGCTTCTCCTGGGCTGCATCAGTTGTGTTGGCTGTGAGTTCCTCAAGCGGCTCACCGCAGCACTTTACCGGACATGTGCCCTTCTTAAGCTCAGCTACCATATTTCCACACTTTTTGCATACAAGAATTCTCATATTGTCTCCTCCTGAAAGTGAATGACGGCACCGGGTGCCGATAAACATATATGTATATTATACTACAATGCGCTGAGGGCGTACTATGTTTTTTGAAGAAATCGAAAGATTTCATTGGACCTATCTCCCATCGAACCGACCAACGAAGCTCGTTATGCGGAAGATGGGGTGAGGCGGAAAAAGAAAAAGGTCCGGCGGACCTTTTTCCCACCGAACCGACCATTGAGCCCCGTTTGGGCGAGGAGACCTTGAGACCATGGGCTCAAGGGCCTCCTCGCCCTGATAAATGAAAAAGAGCCGAGGAATTTACCTCAGCTCTTTTCATTTATTGATGCGGAAGATGGGACTTGAACCCACACGCAAGCATTAGCCAGTTCCGACACTTCCGCGCGTCAACATATGCTATTATATGGACTTGAGGCACCGATGTCAACAGTTAATTTCATGAATTTTACGCTTTTGCGGCAAGATGCTTTTCTGCATGGCACTTGCGCAAAAATCCGATAAAAGGTTAAGCACACGCAGGGCATATTTCGGTGCCAATAAGATTTCATGGTTCTTCCCACGTAAGACCGAACTCATCAGCCAGAGCTCTGCATCGTTCCAGATCCTTCTTTGTCGGAGAATCCAGCGGATCACCCATGAGATGCTGCATTACGTCGGCATCCTTAAGCACTTCGTCAAAAGGAAGATGGCGGCGCTTCTTTTCACTGTGAAAATAGATTGCCCCGCAGACCTCCGTAATCTCACTCTCGGTGAAAAGATCTGTATCCCGCATGATCTCTCTTGCCATTTTGGAACCGTTCGGTCCGTGCTCATGGGAAATACCCGTCGTGTATCTTGAAATATCGTGCAGGAGACCGGCAATAACACTGAGTTCAACATTCTGTCCGCGCTTCATGGCAATCAGGGCTGCTGCCTGCGCGACCCCATGAGTGTGTATGAAAGCTTCATTGCGCAGATACCGATCCGGGATGTTGTTGAATCTATAGTTCACTATATCTCTTATCGTATCTATTCTTGAGCCTCGAGAATCGTTCATAGTAAACCTCCTCACTGCATTTAAAGTGATATACACTGTTTTCTCTGCATTATTCTTCCTAACTATACATTTTACATGTTTTTGAGATGGTTTCCAACAGGTTTATATCCGGGCAGGCCAGGCAGGGCTTTGATACCACTGTAATGCGCAGCCCTGCACTGAATGGCAAGGTTCATCGATTCGCTTAGTGACAAAGTAACACCCCGGTGATATTATTAGCGGAGGATATGAGTTTTAAAGACGCTAGCTGTTATAATAAAGCTATTTGTAGAAAGCTTTCTTGTAGAACGCTTATCAGATGTTTGCAAATCAGCTCTGACAAAACAAGCTGTTTATATATCAGCTTTATCAAAGTATTGCTTAATGTCCGATTCAACATCATCTGACATAGTTTTGCAATCTTAGAGAAGGACTAAAAATGGAACTTAGAAATCAGATAGAAGCCATCGCCATCGAAGCCGGCAAAATAATGCTGTCCGCCGACAGCATACAGGCAGCTACGGACGAAAAAAGCGGTCATGCCAACTTTGTGACCAAATATGATAAAAAAGTGCAGGAGTTCTTATTTGCAGCACTTGCCCGCGTACTGCCGGAAGCATCATTTGTAGGAGAGGAAGAAGGTGCTGAAAGCTTTCGAGAGGAGTATCGGAAGGGGTACGCGTTTGTCATCGATCCGATTGACGGCACGACTAATTTCATCAAGGCTTATCGTCCGTCTGTGACATCAATCGGTCTTCTCCTCGACGGAAAGCCGTTCATCGGTGTTGTTTATAATCCATACCAGGGAATCATGTATTCCGCGGAACGGGGAAAAGGATCTTACCGAAACGGCATCCGCATTCACTCATCCGAGGAACCGCTCGCAAGAAGCATCTTTTCGATGGGTACTGCTCCTTATTATGAGGAGCTCACTGCCCGTTCATTCAAAATCGCCGAAAAGTACCTTCACAGAACAATTGACATGCGGCGCAGCGGAACCGCTGCATGGGATCTCTGTCTGCTTGCAACAGGCATTACAGGTCTGTACTATGAGCTGAAGCTCGGTCTCTGGGATTTCACTGCAGGAGCAGTTATAGCCGAAGAGGCGGGTTGTGTTCTTACGGATATAGATGGAAATCCGCTCACATATGACGGCCCATCATCAGTGCTGGCAGTTTCTTCAGGGGTGGCGCGGGAGAACTATCTGCCGGAAGAATAATGTGCGATATCAAAGGACTGCATTCAGTCTGTTTCTTTTGCAGCTTTAGCAGCTTCATCATCACTTTATTTATAAAAATGTGTTGACAAATCTGAAAAATAACGATAGAATATCTTTTGTTGACGCGCGGAAGTGTCGGAACTGGCAGACGAGCAAGACTAAGGATCTTGTGCATAATGCTTGCGTGTGGGTTCAAGTCCCATCTTCCGCATCAATGCCCTTGAGCCCATGGTCTCAAGGTCTCCTCGCCCTGACGGGGCTCAATGGTCGGTCCGGTGGGAAAAAGGTCCGCCGGACCTTTTTCTTTTTCCGCCTCACCCCATCTTCCGCATGATAGTTTTGCCTGGGGTGCTTTTTTCATGCGGAATGGGCTGCCGCATAGTGGTTGTGGCAGCCCCTTTGTTTCATACGATATAAAAGATTGCCGAACTAATCACTTAGTGCGACAGGTTTCTTATTTTAGCTTTGCCTTCGGTAAATTATCTGGTTCAAACCTTGTAATCAAGAAGTCGGCAGTCGATCTTGCAAAATTACACACTTGTGCAGTGCTGCATAAGGGTCAAATCAAAGCGCATAGGCAGTCTCACTGACTCGTTTTTGGTTAAATCAGCTTAACACGCCGCCGAATTTACAGTGAAGAAGCAGTCACCTTTATGGAGTTTGATGTTCGGCGACCGTATGGTTTACTTATATCAGATTCCAGCCTTCAGTCGCTAAAAGGTCATTTCACAGCCAGCAACTGCCCTCAAAATCACCCGGGCAGTCATGAGGCGTCGTTTTGTCCCAAGGCAACTGCCAACAGGAATTTTAGCTTTCAGTAGATTAGAGCCGATTTCACTGAACGAGACTGCCCGCCAGACCACCCGGGCACTCATGAGGCGTCGTTTTGTCCCAAGGTGACTGCCAACAGGAATTTTAGCTTTCAGTAGATTAGAGCCGATTTCACTGAACGAGACTGCCCGCCAGACCACCCGGGCACTCATGAGGCGCCATTTTGAGCCAAGATGACTGATTGCCTGCATTCTTGCTGGCAGTAGAATGGAGTAAATTTTGATGAAAGCTACTGCCCTCAAACCTCCCGCGCAGTCGATGAACGCCGAACAGAACAAAGATGACCGTCGGTTCGGCGAAAAAAGGCATCCATACCAATGGACACCTTTTCCCTCACTTCACCGGTTACTCTTCAAATCCAAAAGCATAACTTGAATCTTATCTCGCAAGCAGCCTCAATATGTCATGATACATTACGTAAACTGACAAAAGCAGCAAAGCGAGGACCGCTACCAGCTGCAATGTCATCTCCACCTTCTTATTCACAGGTCTTCTGAGAATCAGCTCGAACAGCATGAAGAACAGTCTGCCGCCGTCCAGCCCCGGTATCGGAAGCAGGTTCATAACACCAAGGTTCGCGGAAATGAGGATCAGCAGGTTTATCATATTCATCCATGTAATCAGCGCGCCCTCTGACTTCGTCTCCTCATAGGTCTCACCGACAATGTCGACAACACCGACCGGACCGGACAAATCATCCACGCCGAACACCCCGGTAAAGAGCGCTCCGACAGATCTGACTGTAGATGTTATGAGGTAGCGAAGCTCAATGATACTGTATTTCAGAACACCGATAGAAGATGTCTTCACTCTCCCGAGGTTGTAGGAAAAGCCGAGGCTCACGGATCTGTTTTCTACCGGGGTGACATCCGCTTCAAAACTTTCGCCTCCACGATCAAGAGTCAGATGCACGGAAGTCTCTGTCAGGGGATGCTCGCTGAAATACGTGTTAAGCGACTTCGCGTCCGTAATCTCAGTGCCATCAATGGAAGTAATCACGTCTCCGGCAGATACTCCCGCTTTTTCCAGCGGGGAATCGGTCCCGACAGCCTCAATAAGGGCTGTCGGCTGGTCCACATGGTAGGTCATACCCATCATATAGCGGACTGTGACCTGCGGATCAAATGTGACCGTCTTCTTCTGACCTTCATGCACGTATGTCATAGTGACCTTTGTGTCCTCAGTCAATGAATTGAAGACGAACCACATCGAAAGGTCCCGCCCAATGCTGACATGGTCACCCATGAAGTTCGTCACCGTGTCGCCCTCGCAAAGACCGGCTTCCGCTGCAGGAGAACCATCCTGCACGTACACGACCTCCGCAGGATCGTATCCCACAAGACTGATGATAATGACCGCTCCGACAAAAGCGAGTATAAAGTTGAAAAGAGGTCCTGCAAATATAATTGCCGCCCTCTTTCCGAGCGAAGCCGCCTGGAACGACCCCTCTTCGGGCTCAGCTGGCTCCTTTGGGGTATCATCATCTTCGTCTTCATCATCGTATTCATACATGCCTTTCATCTGGCATGATCCGCCGAACAAAAGCAGCTTCAGTGAATATCGGGTCCCGTTCTTCACAGTAGTAAGAAGTCTGGGCCCGAATCCGATCGAGAATTCTTCTACGTCGACTCCCGCCATCTTCGCGAACAGGAAGTGGCCGAACTCATGAAACGCAATTAAAATTGACAGAATCAGAAAAGCGATAATCCATTTCATACGATATACAATCTCCGTACAAATAAAGTTTAGTATGACACACCACTTTTTGGGGATGTCTTCTCTCGCTCAGTCGGGCAGGATATATATTTACCTGCCACTTTTTAGGTAGCGGTCTTCTCTCACCGCTTACAAAAGCGCAGGACTTCTCCCACTGAGATAGAATAAACCGCCGTGCTGCATATTATAGCACACAGTCCGGCGGCAGAACATTCTGATTAACACGGCAGCGCTTAATGCTTATCTGCTTAGGCGCTGCTTTGATGATCAGCCTGCGCTGATCAGATCAGGACAAGTGACAGGAAATAAATGATCGGGGCGGTAAAGATCACACTGTCAAAGCGGTCCAGAACACCGCCGTGACCCGGTATGAGTTTTCCGTAATCCTTGATGCCCTTGTCTCTCTTGATGGCTGACGCCGCAAGATCACCGACCATCGAGATAAGCGCGCCCGCTGCGCATATGACTGCATAGGCAAGCATCGGCTGATGGAAAATAAACGCATAGAGGAGCCCCAGAAGACCTGCCCCGACGACACCGCCGACAGCTCCCTCCACCGATTTTTTCGGGCTGAGGATCGGAGCCATTTTGTGACGTCCCAAAAGAACACCTGCGCAATAAGCACATGTGTCC
Source organism: uncultured Lachnospiraceae bacterium (assembly GCA_902788035.1). Classification (GTDB taxonomy): domain Bacteria; phylum Bacillota; class Clostridia; order Lachnospirales; family Lachnospiraceae; genus Chordicoccus. The sequence goes on from CADAIL010000005.1 coordinate 6,152, forward strand.
GAACCCCATGAGCTCAGGAAAACGAGCCAGACGAGGATCTTTCCGCTCTCGGAACTCCGGATCACATATATGAATCCGAGCATGACCGCTACATAGACCATCCCGAAGAATGTCGCAATCACCTGTTCCGCATGATACTTTGGATATAAAAAAACATAGACCGCAAGTATCAGGATCAGCGTCATGACGATACCGACCAGATAATACTGCTCTGGCATGAAGAAAAGGAGTCCGTAATAAGCGACGGCTCCCGCAAATCCCATCGCTGCCAGCGAATTCATCGCCTCTTCGGGCGCTTTCCCTCGGTTCTTATCTCTTGCCTTGTACTCCCTGCCTTCCGCCTGTATCTGAGCAGGATTCGGTCTCACGATTCCCATGGCTCCGTAGAGTTCATGTATTCCGACGAGCGAGACAAAAAGCAGCGTTATAAGAAGCAGCGGCCCGCCGATAATAATTGTCGCAAGCGCGATGATTACGAGAACGATCCCGCTGATGAGTCTTGTCTTAAACATATGTCTCATATCCTCCCTGATCATAGAACAAATATGTGACTCATATGTGTTCGTATGTAAATATCATTCCATCACCGGAGAGTTCACTCCTGATCTTGGCCGCAGATACATTTCCATCACCGGAGTATTCACTCCTGATCTTTAGCCGCAGCCGACTCTCCATCACTGAAGAGCTCACTCTTTATCTTCTCCATGATTGAATCACTGTCGATTCCGAGGACGCTCCGGAGAAGAGTCACATCTCCGTGCTCGACATAGGCGTCCGGAAGTGTGATATTCACAACGCGGATGTCCGGATAATGTTTCTCCACATAATCCGTGACACATTCTCCGTAGCCGCCCCGCTTCACGTTCTCCTCGAGGGTGATGATAGTGTCATGGTTTTTCGCAAGGCGGTCAATAACATCGGTGTCCACAGGCTTGATGAAACGCCCGTTCACGAGCGAACACCTGTGGCCCTGGCTGAGAAGTTTTTCTCTGATGTGCTCCGCAGTACTGACCATACTTCCGACTGCCATGAGGGCAATACCGCTTTCCTCATAAATCATTTCGCTCCTGCCGTACTCGATCTCGGCAAGATGATTCGGGAGTCCGTCATAAGCAATGCCTCTCGGATATCTTATGGCTATAGGACCGTCGAAGCTCAGAGCGTATCTGAGCATTTTCCGGAGTTCCCATTTGTTCTTGGGCGCAAGGACAGTCATATTAGGAATTGCGGACATGTATGTGAGATCCAGAATTCCCTGATGAGTCTCTCCATCGCTGCCGACCAGGCCTGCCCTGTCAATACAGAAAACGACCGGCAGGTTCTGCAGACATACGTCCACCATGATCTGATCAAATGCCCGCTGCATGAACGATGAGTAGACCGCGACGACCGGTCTCAGTCCCGCTGCAGCCATGCCCGCTGCCGATGTGACAGCGTGCTGCTCGGCTATGCCCACGTCAAAGAACCTTTCCGGGAATTTCTGTGCAAATTTCTTCAGCCCCGTTCCATCCGGCATCGCAGCTGTCACGGCAGCGATATTACTGTTTCGCGAGGCGATCTGACAGAGTTCGTCAGAAAAAACTTCCGTATAAGTTTCCTTTTTCTTTCTCCCGGTCGACTTGCCCGACGCGATATCGAATGCACCGATTCCGTGGAACTTTTCAGGATTATTCTCAGCCGGCGCGTATCCTTTGCCCTTCTGCGTGACCACGTGGATCAGAACAGTGCGGTCGATTCGCTTGGCTTCATGGAAAAGAGTCGTCATCTTGCGGATATCATGACCGTCTACAGGGCCTAAATATGTGATGCCCATGTCCTCAAAAAGCATGCCGGGTACCAGGATCTGCTTGATGGAATGCTTTGTCCTGGAAACGAATTTATACATCTGCTCGCCGATCTCAGTCTTCTTTAATCGCTGGGTCACATTTTTCTTCAGCGTGTTGTAACCTTCCAGTGCTCGTATCTCACTTAGATATGTGGATATACCACCGACGTTCGTCGCTATGGACATATTATTGTCATTGAGGATAATAATAAAATTCTTATCCCTGCCCCCGGCATTATTGAGAGCTTCATATGCCATGCCTCCGGTCAGGGCTCCGTCACCGATCACCGAAATGACTTTATACTTATCTCCGAGAATATCGCGTGCCTGAACCATACCGAGACCGGCGGATATGGATGTCGAGCTGTGTCCGGTGTCAAAAACATCGTAGCAGCTTTCTTTTCGTTTTGGGAAGCCGCTCATTCCGCCATACTGGCGCAGCTCATCAAAGCCGTCTTTGCGGCCGCTCAGGATTTTATGGGTATATGACTGGTGTCCGACATCCCAGATTACCTTGTCGGTCGGGAAGTCGAATACACGGTAGAGAGCGATCGTCAGCTCCACAACACCGAGATTTGACGCAAGATGGCCTCCGGTGTGACTGATTTTTTCAATCAGAAAGTGCCGGATCTCCGCAGCCAGCTGTTCCATCTCGGGATATGTAAGCCTTTTTATATCTTCCGGTCCCTTTATTGTATCAAGGATCATTATTTTCACCTCATCGCCGACATTTACAGTATTTGGAAAAAATCCACCACTGCAGTATTAATGCAAATGCCAGTATATTTTTTCGTTATGCACTTCACCTGCAGGATTTCAGCCGGTGTCAGTTGAATATTATTATATATCAAATGCCACTCGAAAACTATAAATTTTACATAAACAAGGGCGTTACCCGCTTTTATTGGCGTAGAGACAGGTCAACGTTCATCAACTCATGCGACTCCGCTTCGCAAAAATGCAGCCCCCTGCACGTCAAGCGCGGCAAAGAGCTGCATGTAAATCATCCTGTATAAGCTATTGAGTACAGGAAATCTATCACAGGGAACCTGTAAGTCTCATTCAGGAGTTATACTTTTCCTCGCAATATGCGTCGATCTCATCCTGGACCGCAAATATCTCATCCACCGTAGGAGCTGCTATCACACTGTGCCTCGACATTGTATCTTCAATCACATCGTAAATCTGAAGGAATGAGATGTCTCCTCTGCGGAAGATGGCATTTGCCCACTCGTTAGAGGCGTTAAATACGACAGGCATGGACCCGCCGGTCCTTATGGCTGAAATAGCCAGCGGCAGTCCGCGGAACGTCTCATTGTCAGGGACTCCGAGTTCAAGACCGGCGAGAGTCCTGAAATCGAGCGGAACAGCCGGAGACGGCAGATGAAGCGGATAGGTAAGCGCATACTGTATTGCGATACGCATATCTGACGGTCCCATCTGCGCGAGGATTGATCCATCCTCATACTCGACCGCGGAATGAATAATGCTCTGCGGCTGGATCACGACCTCGATCTGATCGACGTCCACATCAAAGAGCCACTTAGCCTCGATGACTTCAAGCCCTTTGTTCACCATGGAGGCGGAATCGACTGTGATCTTCGGCCCCATGCTCCATGTGGGGTGGGCAAGAGCCTGCGCGGCTGTGACGTTCATGAGCTCCTCGCGGGTCCTTCCTCGGAACGGACCACCGGAAGCGGTGAGAAGAATTCTTCTGATCTCAGATCCCGCCCTGCCCTGAAGAGCCTGGAAAATCGCTGAGTGCTCGGAATCGACCGGCAGAATTTTTACGCCCTTTTCGGCAGCCAACGGCAGTATAATGTGACCTGCGCAGACGCAGGTCTCCTTGTTGGCAAGAGCGATATCCTTACCTGCCTCTATAGCCGCGATCGTGGGACGGATACCGATCATACCGACGATCGCTGTCACCACAACATCGGCGGTCGGAATCCGGCACATCTCGATAAGCCCGTCCATACCTCCAAGAACTTTGACATTCGTGTCGGCAAGACGGACAGCAAGATCCGATGCAGCTTTCTCGTCATAGACGGCAACTATCTCCGGACAGAATTCTCTGGCCTGTTTCTCGATCAGATCGATACGGCTCCCGCATGCAAGGGCGACGACGTCCATCATTTCAGGATGTTTTCTTACAACGTCCAGCGTCTGAGTGCCGATCGATCCTGTCGATCCCAATACAGCAATGTGCTTCATCAGATCGTCATGAGCTCCTTTGTCTTCTTCTCGACTGCCTCGTCGACCTTCTTGATGAACTTATCTGTCACTTTCTGAAGGGCTTCCTCAGCATCGGCGATCTCATCCTCAGATACTTCGCTCTTTTTCTTAAGCTTCTTAAATGCGTCGTTGCCGTCGCGGCGGATGTTGCGGCATGCGACTTTAGCCTGCTCGCCAAGCTTCTTGACATCCTTGACCAGCTGCTTTCTGCGCTCCTCCGTGAGTTCGGGGAATACAAGGCGGATAACGCTGCCGTCATCAGACGGATTAATACCGATATCGGACTTCTGAATAGCCTTGACAATACTCTTGATGAGTTTCTTGTCCCACGGCTGAATCTGAATCATACGTGCTTCCGGAACTGTGATGCTGGCTACGCCGTTGATCGGTGTCGGAGATCCGTAATACTCTACAGTGACTTTATCAAGGACATGCGGATTGGCACGGCCGGCGCGGACAGCTTGAAGCTCGGTCTCGAGGTTCTTCAGCGTCTTCTCCATTTTCTCCTCATACGGTTTTGTTCTCTCATTACTCATAGCTGTTTTTCCTCCCTTTACCAGGTCTTTTTTGAGTTATTCGGTCCCGCCCGGGACGCGGGATCTAAGAGTGCGCGATCCGTCCCGGACAGGCAAAATGTTTCGTTCTTATACGGTGACTACTGTTCCGTTGATATCTCCGTTGGCGGCACGAATAATACTGTCCTGCTCGTTCAGTCCGAATACGAGCATGGGCATCTTATTTTCTTTTGCGATCACCGCTGCCGCTCCGTCGACAACGCCAAGTCCTTTGGCAACAACTTCCGCAATGCTGATCTCAGAGAACTTCTTAGCATTCGGATTACTCTTCGGGTCATCATCATAGACACCGTCTACTGATTTAGCCAGCAGGATCATCTCCGCCTCAATCTCGACAGCGCGAAGAACAGTTGCTGTATCGGTAGAGAAGTACGGATGTCCTGTACCTCCCGCGAAGAAGACTACCTTGCCTTCCGCCAGAGACTCCATAGCCAGATCCTTTGAGTAAAGCTTTGTGAACGCTCCGACTGCAAACGGTGTAAGTATCTCCGTCTTCATTCCGTTGGAACGGAATATCTCCGATACATAAATGCAGTTCATGACCGTCGCGAGCATTCCGATCTGGTCTGCCTTGCAGCGCTCGATCGCGTCGGACGAGCGTCCTCTCCAGAAATTGCCGCCGCCGATAACAACCCCGACAGCACAGCCGCCGTCCACGATTGCCTTGACCTGCTTTGCGACTTTCTGAACCGTAGCCTCATCAAATCCAGTCTTTTTATCTCCGGCAAGAGCCTCGCCGCTGAGTTTTAATAATACGCGATTCATATATCCTCCTTTAAGTGCCGCTGTACCCGACACATATAACTTGCATAATTATACCATAGTTTTCGAATATTTCGAACATATGAGAAAAATTTTTAGCAGGAGGTAGAAAACTCGCAACAGTGCAGACGGAATGCTCTTTCAGTTCAGTTGTCGGCCGCAAAACATTCATCTTCGTGAGAAAAACATTGTAGGTTCGACCGAGAGATCAGAAGATGCGAATGCATCTTCTAAGCTCGCAGAGGAGAACCTGCGTTTTTCGATGAAGATGATGTTTGCGGCGGCTTTTGATATTTTGCTGCATTCCGTCTGAACTGTTCCCACGAAAAAATCCCGCAGCCATATGGCTGCGGGATAAATAATTCTGTTTTCGGATCACATCATCTTCCTGATCTCATCCATAAATGTTTCCACATCCTTGAACTCGCGGTATACGCTCGCAAAACGGACATACGCTACCGCGTCCAGGGTCTTAATGCGGTTCATGACCATCTCGCCGATCTCAGTCGTCGGGATCTCACGCTCTCCCTTGTTATAGATTTCTGTCTCGACAGAGTCCACGAGATCCTTGATCTGCTGTGCGGACACCGGTCTCTTATGGCAGGCGCGAATCACACCATCTTCGATCTTATTCCGGTTGTACTGCTCTCTGGTCTGATCCTTTTTGACCACCATGAGCGGACTGAGTTCGACCTTCTCGTAAGAGGTGAACCGCTTGCCGCAGGTATCGCACATGCGGCGTCTGCGTATCGCGGTATTGTCATCGACCGGTCTGGAATCGACTACTCTGGTATTATCGTTTCCGCAAAATGGGCATTTCATTTATCTGTTCCTGTTCTTCAGGAAATCCGGAATCTGGATTTCCTGTGTCTTTACTGTCGGTGTTACATTAGACTGCTGAAGCACCGGAGCTGCCTGAGGAGCTGAGGGCTGAGGTGTAACCGGTGTTGAGAATATGCTGCGATCCCAGTTCGGCATCGTATAGCCTGTTGTCTGCGTCTGAGGCTGAGGCTGCGGGATCTGACGAGACTGCTGCTGTCCCATTCTCTGCTGCTTCGGCTTATTCGGGACACCGCTGACATCCTGAAGTCCTGTAGCCATGACTGTGATCTTGCATGTATCGACAGCTGCGTCATCATACATTGCACCGAAGATAATGTTGGCTTCGTCGCCAACGATCTCCTGTACATAAGTAGCAGCTTCATTGGCATCCATAAGGGAGATGTCGCCGCGGATGTTGATAATAACATTCTCTGCACCCTTGATGGAAGTCTCAAGAAGCGGGCTCTGTACTGCCTGCTCAACTGCCTCGAGAGCCTTCTCGTCGCCCTTGGACTCGCCGATACCGATATGAGCGATACCGCCGTTGGTCATAACAGTCTGAACATCGGCAAAGTCAAGATTAATAAGCGCCGGCTGATTGATAAGGTCTGTGATACCGGCAACTGCCTGCTGAAGAACTTCGTCAGCTTTCTTCAGAGCTTCCGGCATGGTTGTACGTCTGTCAACGATCTCAAGAAGCTTGTCATTCGGGATGACAATCAGAGTGTCAACATTCTGCTTCAGTCTCTCAATACCGTCGAGAGCGTTCTGCATGCGCTTCTTTGCCTCGAAACGGAATGGCTTTGTCACGACGCCGACTGTAAGGCAGCCGAGCTCTTTCGCGATGCTCGCAACGACCGGAGCTCCGCCTGTGCCTGTGCCGCCGCCCATACCGCAGGTGACAAATACCATATCAGCGCCCTGGAGGACCTGCTTGATTTCATCAGTGCTCTCTGTTGCGGCCTGCTCGCCAACTTCCGGCTTTGCTCCGGCGCCGAGGCCCTTGGTAACTTTCTCGCCGATCTGTACAACAGTCGGAGCCTTGCACATATTAAGTGCCTGCTTATCTGTATTAATTCCTACAAATTCAACTCCGCCGATTGCTTCGTCGACCATGCGGTTCACGGCATTATTGCCGGCACCGCCTACACCAACTACAATTATGCGTGCAGCAGATTCAGCTTCATTGGTTGTGATTTCTAACAAAACAGTTCCTCCTTTTGACCGCCTTCTAAAACAGCCTATTATTTGCTACTCTATCCAGATATAGAATATTTTCACATGATAACATCATTAACAATGATATAGTCTTTAGATGCATTAATCAAGAATTTTTTTCATTTTTTGAAAAAAACAGACGACTTTGTGTTCCGTCATATTTCTCAAGATGTAGTGTTCCGGACCTGCCGAGAAGCTCATATATAATGTGTTTGAACACATCCAGTCGTTTCTCAATATGAGAGCCGTCTCCCAGATTGACGGTGACATCATTAAAATGGAGCTGCAGATTTCCTTTGTCGGAGACATCCACCGATGTCGGATAAATGCTGTTCTCTTCTGCAAATGTCTTGAACGCGCCGAGTGCTTCATAGATCGGCGAATATTTGACCGGCAGTCTCTCCCCGACTGCCGCGCCGCTGATTTTCAGCCCTGTGATCTCCGGTATATAGTTCTCTGCAAATGTATCTTCGGATGTGTATTCCTTCACAAGCACTTCTTCCGCAGGAATGGGAGTCACTAAGCTCACTGATGATTCATCCGCCGGGATCGGCGTCGGAGCGGTGTCATCAATAAGCTCCGGCTGGATCAGGATCGTCTCTTCATCGCCATCCTCTGCCCGGTCACCGTCTTCTTCAGAGTACTCCTCGTAGCCATCATAATCGCCGGCCTCCTCGCCGGTATCATATTCCTCGTCATAGTCGGCATTCCCATCGTAGTCAGCGTTCCCGTCATAGTCGCCGTCCCCGCCGTAGTCATCCTCGTAATCAGTGTCATCGCCGTAGCCGTCCTCATATTCCGCTGTGTCCGGATCGACATAAGTCTCCTCATCGGTGAGGTAGTTCACTGATTTTACATGATATGCGGAGCTGTCCGACTCTTCCGGCGCGCTCTCAGAGGTATCCGCCGCGGAATCCAGGTTGCTTTCAGAGGCATTCGGTGCAGGATCCGATTTGCTCTCACCCATGGTCCCATTGCCAGCCGCTTGCCCGGATGCTGAATCACCGGGCAGCATCTGCCCGCTTTGAAGAGCTTTGTACCCGCTCTCGTTCATGACGGACCCGACACGGACTACGCCTTTGCGGTCGAAGTACCAGTACCTGTCATCATATTTCACGTAGCCCACCAGAGGCTTTTCCTTCACAGTAACGTTCACAGTGTCGTGCTTCACATATGCGACATCCACACTGTCAACAAAAGTATTTCCTTTGATTTTCCTGTCGTTAAAAGCAAGGCAGAGGAACAGCGTATTGTCTCTAAGCGGGCCTTTCTGAATCATCGCCGCAACTTCTTTATCTGACTCGTGGCAGTTGCCCTTCACCTTAATATCCGTCACCCGGAACATAAAGAGGCATACAAAGGCGGCGCTCAAAATGAGCGCCACGTTGAATATCCAAAGTAAGTTCCTTATATAACGTCTTCGTCTTTTACGCCTTTTCCCTGACATATTCCTTGAATTTATCTCCTCGCACCTCGTAGTTAGGGAACTCTCCCCAGGAAGCACATGCCGGGGACAGGAGGACCGCGTCGCCGGGCTCTGCGTGATCCCTGCAGAAATCCATGGCTTCGTTCATGTCCTCAAGGAGCACGATCTTCTCCTCCGGGAAACCGACCGAGACGGCAGCATCCCGAATATCGAATTTTGTCTTTCCCTCGAGGACGAACCATTTGACCTTTCCTTCAAACGACCGGATCCACTCTCTGTAATCCGACCCCTTGTCGTAGCCGCCCGCGATCAGCAGCGTGGGCCGGTTCATTGCCTGAATGCCCTTAATGGCTGCATCCGGATTCGTACCCTTGGAATCGTTATACCATCTGACACCGTTCTTTTCACCTGAGAATTCAATGCGGTGAGCGACGGGATTAAAGTTCTCACAGGTCTTCCTTATGCTCTCCATGGGAACGCCGTAGGTGAGTGCCATAGCGGCTGCCGCCATGACATTTTCATAATTATGGACACCGAGGAGATTCAGATCCGTAACGTCAAGGAGGACAGACTCCGTGCCCCCGCGGGTGACCACGATATTATTGTCCTCAAGATAGATGCCGTTCTCAATTCTTCTCGCTGAGGAGAACCAGAAGACGTCGGCAGGACATGCATTTGCAAATGCGCGAAGCTCCTCGTCCTCATAATTGAGCACGCAGACATCCTCTTTCGTCTGGTTCTTCGTGATGAGCTCCTTGCACCGGATATACTCCTCCATAGTGTGATGTCTGTTGAGGTGATCCGGTGTGATATTCAGTATCGCCGAGACAGTCGGATGGAACTCACATGTCGTCTCGAGCTGGAAGCTGGAAAGCTCGGCTACGATCACCGATTCCTCAGCGGTCGCAAGAGCCGCGTCCGTGTACGCGTTCCCGATATTACCGACCACGAAGGTGTGATAACCCGCCTTCTCCATGATCTCGCCGAGCAGAGAAGTCGTCGTTGTCTTTCCGTTCGTGCCGGTGATACCGAGCACATGGCCTTTGGACGTCTGCCAGGCAAGCTCCACCTCGCCCCAGATCGGTATTCCCGCATCCCTTAAGGCATTCACGGGTCCTATATCCGTGGGAACACCGGGGCTTAAGACTGCAAGATCCAGAGAAGATATCACTTCATCCGGAATCATCCCGAAACATACTGATGTATTCGGAATGTCTCTGAGAAGTTCTTTAAGTTCCTCCTCGCTCTTCTTTTCATCAAATACTACTGCGTGGGCGCCGACCTTCGAGAGCAGGGCTGCTGCGCCGATACCGCTTTTTCCCGCTCCGTATACCAATACTTTTTTATCTCTCAGTTCCATATATGCCTTCCCAAATTAAAGTGCTATAAATCCGACAATACTAAGAAGAGCAGTCACGATGGTAAATACGGCGACCACCCTCGTCTCGGACCATCCCGATTTTTCAAAGTGATGATGAATCGGGGCCATCTTAAAAATACGTTTTCCGTGGGTCGCCTTGAAGTAGCCGACCTGTAGAATGACCGACAGGACCTCAACAAAATAGATGAGACCTACGATCAGAATGTACAGAGGCATCTGCATGGCATAAGCCATACTGATTACAAAACCGCCGAGAGCGAGAGAACCTGTATCTCCCATAAACACCTTCGCCGGATATGCGTTGTAGACCAGGAACCCGAGCAGTCCGCCAAGCACAGCCGAGCCGATCGGAGCTACGCCGGCCCTAAGAAGCAGTGACGCAATTGTAAAAAATACCGCGACGACCGCTGTGACAGAACTCGCGAGTCCGTCGACGCCGTCTGTAAAATTGACCCCGTTGACGGTGCCGCCGATCGCGAACACGACCAGCGGATACTGCAGCCAGCCGATATCGATGATCATTCCGCCGGTGAACGGGATGCGCAGACCCATGGGCACCTTCGCAAAAGCCTTCAAATAGATAACATATACAACGATCACCACAATCTCCAGAAGAAGCTTCTGCCACGCGATGAGTCCGTCCGAATCATGTTTTACGACCTTCAGATAATCATCGAGAAAACCGATCAGTCCATACGCGAGCGTGAGGAAAAGGACAGGACCGATATTCGGAGATTTCCAGATAAAAATAAGAGACGTCGTCGTAATCGAGACCAGGAACATAATGCCACCCATGGTAGGTGTACCTGCCTTGGCCAGATGCGATTCCACTCCCAGAGCTCTCTCCGTATTGGAGAGCTTCAGCCTCTGCAGGAAGGGAATCAGGAACGGGCCGATTGCCGCAGCGATCGCGAACGAAATCAGCGCCGGAATTAATGCTGTTATTTCAACCATTTTTTCTACCCCATCATATTTGCGTCAGTCGGCGAAGCCGGCCTCTTCATTGGTTATGCCGTCATCAAGGTAAGTGTTTCCTCCCCGGGTATTCGCTTCGTCCTCGGAGCCCATGACTTCCGGGACATTGGTATCCGCCACCGTATCAGCCTCCACTTCCGTGGACATGCTGTTCTCGAGTGTGGAATTCAGGATCTCATTGGCGGGAAGAAGCTCTTCATCCGGATAAATACTCATATACGGAAGAATCTCTGTCAGAAGGTCCTTCGCGATCCACTGCGCATACCGGTTGTCGGCCTGCTGGGACGCGTTCGGCTCGTCAACAACGACATAGAGCACGATCTCCGGATTCTCATACGGTGCAAATCCGATAAAGGAGACCAGATATTTTCCGTCCGCCCTCGGTATTTTCTGAGCCGTTCCGGTCTTGCCTCCCATGGAGTAACCGTTTACTTTGGAATATCCGCAGCCGCCCTCGTCGACGGCAAGTTTCATATAGGACTTTATCTTAGCGGCATTGTCCGAGGCAATGGTCTGGGCCTTAAGAATGCCGTTATTGACTTTTTTCGTACTGCCGGCCGGGCTGACGATCCGACTGACAACATGAGGCTGGTAATAGAAGCCTCCGTTGACGATCGATGAGATCGCGGCTGCCTCCTGGATCATTGTACACTCAAAGCCCTGTCCGAAAGAGTTCGTGGCAAGATCGACAGACCCCATCGTGTCCTGCGTATAAAGTATGCCGCCCGCCTCGCCGGACAGATCAATGCCGGTCCTCGAACCGAAATTGAATATTCTCTGATACTTGCAGAATTCACTTACGCCCATAGACGATGATATCTGCATAATTGCGTCATTGCAGGAGTTCGCGATGACCTGGGCCACGGTCTCCTCACCGTGCCCTGCTTCCTCTGCGCACTTGATGCGGGTACCGGAAACGACCTCACTGCCGTCGCAGACGAACATTTCGTTTCCTGAGAGGGTCCCATCCTCCAGTGCAGCGCTCATAGTTATTGGCTTAAATACGGAGCCGGGTTCATAGGTATCCGAAATACAGAAGTTTCTCCAGATCTGCTGAAGATTCGTCAGCCTTTGATCATCGCTCATGGCGTCGATCGCGTCCTGCGTGAAGAACGGAGACAGATCCCGCGGATTATTCAGGTTATAGGGATCGCTGCTCGCCATGGCAAGAACAGATCCGTCATTGGGGTTCATCGCTACGATACCGATATTTTCAGCGCCCTTCGTGGAGCTGTAGGGTCCGCCGCGGTAAATCTCGTTGAACTTAACTATCTCATCCTCGACCATTTTCTGTATGTTGGCATCCAGCGTCGTGATGACTGTATCGCCGTCGACCGGGTTTATGACAGTCTGTGAGAGCTCATCGGCATTCTCATCTCCCCAGTAGCCGAATCTTCGTCCGTCGACGCCGTTCAGCGTACTGTTATAATAGCCTTCAATCCCCCAGTCGGCAGTCTCACCGTCATATGTAAATCCGATGACGTCGCATGCCAGCGAATTCATCGGGTATCTGCGGACATATTCCTCCTCGAACCAGACACCGTGGATCTGCTTTCTCTGCTTCTGTTCGTCTTCAGACAGCGTTTCATTGGCACCGCTCTTATAATCATAGAAGGCCTGCCGCTCTTCTATACTGATGTTCTTCTTCACGACCTGGTACTGGGAATTTCTGGTCTTTTCATCGGTAAGCTTTTTCGTGATCTCAGCCGCGTCCAGTTCGAGGGACCTGGCCAGCGCGTCTATCGTCGGACCGACGAAATCATTGTCGGAATTAACGACCTTGCAGTCGAGAATCACATTGTATGTCTTTTCCGAAGAGGCCAGGACCGTCCCGTTCCTGTCGAGAATATCCCCTCTCTTATATGCCAGGACTTCCGATGAATATCCTGACTGCGACTGGGAAAGCACCTGCTTTGTATATCTGTCGCCGCTCATGGCGTTTATGTACGAAATTCTTATAAGCAGACATAGCAAAACCAGCACGACCGCCACGAACAGCCCTGCCAGTTTCCGCCTCAGCTTTGCGCCCTGTTTTCTGTATTTTACATTACCCGCCTTTTTTCTGCGCAGGTTCTTCTTTTCACTCAAAATCAGCCATTATCCTTATCCGGCACGTCAGTATACTGATAAACGTACCCGTCACTTGCGCTATTATAACATATAATTTGGTCTTTATCCGCATACTTCATATTTAATTTATTTATAGCGACATCACGTATATAGTCCCAGTCGACATTATTTGTGATATTTTGATAACGAGCTTCATTATCCCGCCGCATTTCTGTCAGTTCTGTCTGCAGCCGCGCGTTCTGTCTCTTCAGCGATGTGACGTTTTCCTTAAGCTGCAGAAAATATACGCACATATAAACCGTCGCAATGCACATAACCGCAAGGAAAATGACATAGACGGCGTTAAGTGTGCTCCGCGCTCTCTTTCTGGTACGTCTTCCCGCACGCGAGCGCGCAGCCGTCCTCTCGTCCAAAAGATATCCAAACGAATTACGGCCGCTTTTGGCGGCCTTCATCTGTTGTTTCCGGGCAGTTGATCTCGTTTTCATAGAGTCACACCTTTCTCTCAAAGACGCGCAGTTTAGCGCTCTTCGCCCTGGAATTTATCTCCATTTCCTCCTCAGAAGGAAGGATCGGTTTTCTTGTTATTACCCTGCCTTTCGACTTGTTTCCGCATACGCAGACCGGGAAATCGGGCGGACAGGTACATGGATTCTCATTCCTCCGGAACACATTTTTCACGATCCGGTCCTCGAGGGAATGAAACGTGATCACACAGATCCTGCCGCCGTCATTCAGAAGGTCGATCATGGCGTCAAGACTCTCGGACAGCGCTGTGAGTTCCCCGTTGAGCTCGATTCGCAGCGCCTGGAAAGTCCTCTTCGCGGGATGTCCTCCTGTTTTCTGGAACTTCATCGGGATCGAAGCTTTTATGATCGAGACGAGCTCCCCAGTTGTCTCGATTTTGTCTCGGCTCCGTGCTTCCACGATGTTCTTTGCGATATTCGATGCAAAACGCTCTTCCCCATAGTCTCTTATTATGCGCGCAAGTTCACGCTCGGATGCGCCGTTCACGATATCCGCCGCAGTCCTTGGCTCCCTTCTGTCCATGCGCATGTCGAGCGGCGCGTCTGCCATATAGGAAAAACCGCGTTCCGCAGTATCCAGCTGATGAGAGGATACCCCAAGATCAAGAAGTATACCGTCACAAGTTTCAAAGCCCTGTTTTCTCAGTATTTCCGGCATCTCGCTGTAGTTGCCGCGCACGATCCTGACTTTATCCCCGTACGGGGCAAGCTTTTTCGAGGCAGCCTCTATGGCCGCGTCATCCCGGTCAATACCGATCAGGGTGCCGGTGTCAGAAAGTCTCTCACAGATCTCCTTCGAATGGCCCGCTCCGCCTAGCGTTCCGTCAACATAAACGCCGTTCTCGCGGATATAAAGATTGTCCACCGCTTCATCAAGCAGCACCGATAAGTGTCTGAATTCCATTTCGTCCTCCATGTAAACAGTCTGATTCCCGCGTACTGTGCCGCAGCGCATTTCCCTTCCTGCGCCGCAGCCGGCCGCCCGTTCTCTCCCCACGGGTTCCATAAGCTTCCGCAGATGATCAGAATGTGATGCCAAGCTCTGTCGCCATAGCTGCCATCTCCTCCGGAGAACCAAATGCGCTCATCTGCTGCCACTCAGCCGCATCCCAGATTTCGAAATAATCATCAGAGCCCACTATCACAACATCCTTTTTGAGGTTAGCTTTCTCCCTCTGCTCCTGACCGATCAGTATCCTTCCCTGCTGGTCAAGTGCCACTTCCCTCGTATTGGACAGAATATAGCGCTTAATGAACATTCCTTTTTTATCGGTGCTGCTGATGCCTGATAAGGATCTGGTGTGTTCACGGTAAGCAGATTCCGGATAGACCGACAGGCAGTTGGAAAATGCCGTGACAATGCACAGAGTTTCCCCATGAATCTCATCCCTGTACTTGGATGGGATCATCATCCTCCCTTTCGCGTCTATTGTGTGCTTATACTCACCGTCGAACAATCCTAATCTCCCATTTTGTGGGAATTCCTTGTGTTAATCTCCCACTTTCTACCACCTTGACTCCAATTTTACAGCACAATGACTGAAAAATCAACCACCGAACAGCAAAAGAAAAAGCGGGATGTGTCCTCCCGCCTAAATGTTGTGGAAATAAAAAGACCCGGTGCAAAATCTTGTGATTTCACACCGGGCTATTCCCAAATCCGTATTGAATTCGTAAATTCCAATTCACCGAAGTACCATTTTGCCCCACTTAAACTGTCACACCGTTCCCAGCTTTTAATCTGGCTGCCCGGAGATCAAGAACCGTCGCAAACATCATCTTCATCGAAAAGCGTAAGTCCTTTCCTCCGAGCTTAAAACGCTCACGCGTTTTGATCTCTCGGTCGGACTTACAATGCTTTTCTCACGAAGAAGGATGTTTTGCTCCGGAACCAAAGCTCAAGAACGCCCGTCTGAACTGTTACGCTCTCTGCGCCGCCCTGTAGCGGCCGGCGATAATCATAACCACGCATAATGTAAAGATGCAGCTCGACAAAACGACAGAGACTCCGATATCCGTGCCCGGGATCTTCAGCTGATCCGTGCGGAGCTGTTCAATGAAAAATCGCCCCACAGAGTAACCGACAAGATACCGGAGAAACAGCTCTCCGCTGAACTTCGTCTTGTTTCTTGTAAGAAATAGCATAATGAGAACGCCGATATTCCACACACTCTCATAGAGGAACGTGGGGTGCACCTGAACGAACTGTATTCCGTCAATGATTTCGGCATGCTGCCACATAGTCTCAGTGATCTCATGCTGCCTTACTGCCGAGACCGGCAGCTGCATGGCTAAGAGATTATTCGTGTAGTCGCCGAAAGCCTCTCGGTTAAAAAAATTGCCCCATCGTCCCACGATCTGTCCGATCGGAACACTCATCGCGATCGTATCCAGGATTCTCGGGAACGGTATCTTCTTTATTTTAGAGAGAACACCGATGGTGATAACGCCGCCAATAATTCCCCCGTAAATAGCCAGTCCGCCCTCACGGATATTCAAAATGTGGATCAGGCTGTCCTTGTAGGCGTCCCAGGAAAACGCAACATAGTAGATTCTGGCTCCGAGTACACCGAAGACCATAGTATAAACAGCTATATCGATATAGTCATCGCCCTTCTGCCCTGTCGCTTCGGCCCTGAGTGTCGCCACATAAATACCGATCAGCATGCCGATCGCAATTATGATGCCGTAGTAGGCGATCGTGAAACCTCCGATCGTGACATTCTTTCCGACATGTGAGAGATGAATCCCCAGATTAGGGAAGTTGATCATATAATCCATACTGCGCCTTCTATTATACGTTGAACCTGAAGAGAATGACATCGCCGTCCCTGACGACGTACTCCTTGCCCTCGATTCTTATGAGACCCTTATCCCTGGCTGCGGCGTAGGAGCCCGCATCGAGAAGTTCCTTATAATTAATGACCTCTGCCTTGATAAAACCGCGCTCAAAATCAGAGTGGATCTTGCCCGCAGCCTTCGGCGCCTTGCATCCGATCGGGATTGTCCATGCGCGAGTCTCATCCTCGCCGGTCGTCAAATAGCTCATGAGGCCGAGCAGCTTGTACGAAGCAGCAATCAGCTTCTCAAGACCGGACTTTTCAATGCCGAGATCAGCAAGGAACTCCTGCTTCTCCTCGTCATCGAGCTCGGCAATCTCCTGCTCGATCTGAGCAGAGATAACGAATACTTCGGAGCCGCGCTCCTTAGCTATCTCTCGAACTTTCTGAACATACGGATTGGATTCGCCGTCATCGGCGAGGTCCGCGTCGGATACATTGGCGGCATAGATGACAGGCTTGTCTGTCAGAAGATCGAGGGATGCCTTGAACTTATTCTGCTCCTCATCGCCGAAATCAACGGTGATAGCCAGTTCACCGTTCTCAAGGTGCTTCTTGAGTTCCGTGAGGACCGCAAGCTCTCGGGCTGCACTCTTGTCAGCGCCGGACTTCGCGGATCTGGATGTCTTGGCGATACGTCTTTCGAGCACTTCAATATCAGCAAATATAAGCTCCAGCTCAATCGTCTCTATATCGCGCTTCGGGTCGACGGAACCATCCACATGAATAACATTTTCATCGTCAAAGCAGCGGACGACATGGACGATGGCGTCGCACTCGCGGATATTTGCAAGGAACTGATTGCCGAGACCCTCGCCCTTCGAAGCTCCCTTGACAAGACCTGCGATATCGACGAACTCAATTGTCGCCGGGGTGAGCTTCTTTGAGTGGGAAAACTCCGCGAGCAGTGTGAGCCGTTCATCCGGCACCGGCACGATACCGATATTGGGGTCGATCGTACAGAACGGATAGTTGGCCGATTCCGCACCGGCGCGTGTCAGAGAATTGAACAGTGTGCTCTTGCCTACGTTCGGGAGGCCGACGATACCTAATTTCATTTATATCTATCTCCTTAAGTTTCTATTATTGAGCGGCTTCAGACCGCGATTTGAGGTTCTTCCCCATATCAGGACTCATTTTACACGCCACGAGGCACATAAAAAATAGAGCCCATCGCAAAAATTTATTATAGCAAACGGGCTCTGGTTTCTCAATAAGCAGTACAAAAACTTTCTTCGACAAAAGGCGGTTGACAAATGGTTTCCAGGAGCGCATGATAGCCTATGTTAACTGAATACTTCCGGTAAAACTTCCTGAACCGCCATGGAACAGGACGCATAGGAAAATCCCGAGAATCCCTGTTTCGAACAGGGTGCCGAAGGTGCAAGGCCGGCTCTCTTATGAGCCGCTGAATCTCTCAGGCAAAGTCACAAAAATCCAAAAAGAACTAGAAGAGCTGCAAGTCGGTTCAATTGCCCGTTTATGGCAATTGAACCTCGACTGCCGCCGCATTATTCACCGAAATCTCCTGCCCCCATACACGCAGCTTACAAGAAACGGACAAGGCCTTCACACGAAGTGTCCTGCCATCCCAGGACAGGACGATCTGACCATTCTCTCCCACCGGAAGCGTGCATTCAAGCACTCCAAAGAGCTCAAGGTGCGGTGTGAGCACGAACCGGTCATCCCCATCTTCACAGATTTCAAGACCGATCAGGTATCTTGAAATGAGGTAAATCGGGCTCGCTGCCCACGCATGGCACAGACTCTTGCCAA
Organism: uncultured Lachnospiraceae bacterium; assembly: GCA_902788035.1. Lineage (GTDB taxonomy): Bacteria > Bacillota > Clostridia > Lachnospirales > Lachnospiraceae > Chordicoccus. The sequence continues at coordinate 24,584 of CADAIL010000005.1, forward strand.
AAGGATCGCCGTACATACCATACTGGGCATCACCGGTAACTGAAGGATCAAATTCCTCCCAGAACGTCACAGCCCCCAGATCCAGCATGCCTCCCCAGTAGGACCTGACCACATCAAGTACTGTCTCGATTTCGCCCAGCTGACCCATGACATCAAGCGCGAAAAACTGGAAGTAGGGAGTGCTGATGGGCGGGACTTTATCCGAGTGCAATACATTTGCGGATACCAGACGCGTCTGCTCCTCATCGGCAATGCCGCACCGGATCGCAAGCAGATTTGTCTGCCGGCTCACATGGCAGCGTCCCGATGTGAAGGAATCTATAAAGGCGCCAAGCTCCTGAGACCAGAAATGCTCTCTGATGCATTCGCGGATCCGGTCTGCCTCTGCCCTGTAAAGGTTTTCGAATTCCTGATCATCCGCCATGGACGCAAGATCCGCCGCTGCGCTGAGGGCTGCATAGTACAGCATCTCTATAGCTCCGACAGGTCCGTCCTTGTCGATCTCCGCCCAGTCAATAAAAGTCCAGTCACGATCCACCCCGATAAGAAAGCCGTGTACATCCGTGCGCTTTTTGCAGAATTCGATGAGGCTCTTCACTTTCGGATAAATGAGCCTGAGGAATTCCCCGTCGTGGAACGTCTCAATATGCGTCTTGACTCCAAGCACCCAGATAAGTGAGTAGTCAACGATCGTGTTGATATGCCCGGTCATTGGATCGTTTCCCCTCAGCCCGACCAGTGTGCGCTGCTCCACACCCGGATCCGCAAGCAGATATCGGCTGATGAGAAGGCTCTGGTAGGCATCTCCGCTCCAGATCCATCCGTCACGCTTCACTCCGTCGAGGAAGAAAATTCCGCTGCACAGGCGGAATGTGTGCTCCGCCACATTCCATATCCGATTGAGTTTTGCATCATCGCACGCAAACGCAGTTCTGACCGGAAAATCCACATACTGATGAACTGCGGTCAGTTCGACCGGTTCGCCCTCAATGAACACATATCTGAGTGCGCACCGCGGACAGTGTCCTGTGGCTGACTCTCCGAAACCTGTAATCTCCGGCTTCCAGAAGAGATAACACTCCTTACCCGCAAGAGCTTCCGCCCGGGATTCGCCGCAGTACACTGTCATACCCCGAAGTCTCATCATGGAAGCGCGTATCTCAAGGCGGGCTGTGAGCTCAGTCCCGAACTCATACAGCGTTCCTCCGCATACCGACTCAGTCTTCACCGGAAGATACTCTTTTTCAGAATAGTTCCACTCCGCCGGGTCCTGCTCCTCATCTGTATAGAGCGGACTGAAGCCCGCCGGAAGTTTTTCAGCATAGTCATCGGAGATCCAACCCGGGCCGGATGTGATGACATCTCCGCTGACGAGGGCGCTGGGAAGCGCGTCAAGACGGCCAAGATGCACCGTCACCTTGACCCTGCCCGGACCGCATGTAATGGCAGATTCAAACGGATACTTATCCTCATTGACAAGGACGAAGCCAACGCCGTGGGCGTAGACCGTGAAATTCGTCTCCTCCTCCAGCACATATTCCTTTGAGAGAGCGATCCTGTTACGAATCCCCTCACTCTTCCAGAAGGCCGGCCACGCAAGTCCTCTCTCCACGCGGCTGAAGTTCTGCTTCATGGCATGCCATCTCTCAAAATCTCCCTGATACCAGATCCAATAACTCATTTTTTCACTTTACCTATTTTTGATTTCTCGGTCGGGCCAGCAATTCTGATCGTTGCCATCCATGCCCCTTCCATGCTGCCCTGGGCAGCGTTAGTCATAGCGTCAAGTAATATTTCACTTTTCCCGCAGGAAATCTTTCAGTCCCTGGAGAGGACAAGGATCAGTATCCCCTCTGTAAAATCAATACCGGCAGTCTCGCCGGTCACCTCATTGCTGACCCCGAGAGAACTTCCCCTGACAAGACAAGCGTCCGAAAGCGGATATTTCATTCCGGTCAGGGTAACTCCGCTGACGCGGTCCGTGAACGGCAGCAGCGATACGTATCGTCCTGCCGTATCCTCCGCATGGAGAGTAATGCTTGTGTCAAGGAGCCTTATTTCGTTGTACTCATCTGCAAGTGTACATTTTACTCCCCGCCGGAGAGGCACGAGACACAGATCCAGATTGGCCAGAAAATGATCGAGGCGACCGCCGGTCGCCCCGAGTATCGATATCTCATCCGCTCCCTTAGCAAGCGCGCACATGACCGCAGCCTCCGTATCCGTAAAGTCTTTCTCCGCGGGATAGACCTCCACATAAACTCCGGCCCTTCTCAGCTCGTCGACCCGCCCTCGCATACCTGTACTGTCATAATCACCCAGCACAATATCGGGCACGATCCCCGCGCGCACACAGGTATCGAGCCCTTTATCGGCGGCAATGACAATGTCAGTGCCGAATTTTTCAATATAGCGGGCAACGAAAGCGGGATTTGCCGGCCCGCCGCTTACAATCGTTATTCTGCCAGACACCCGGGAAATACCTCTTTGAATTTCAGTAAGTTGGCTGCAATGTCACCCTTGTATACAGCGCTGCCGGCCACAAGGACATTTGCGCCAGCTCCTGTGATTTCGGGAATATTGGCAAATGTCACACCTCCGTCGACCTCAATTAAGCACTCGGGGTTCTTCTCCATTGCCATAGCCTTCACTTCCGCAATTCTCTTCGTGGATCCGGGAATATAGGATTGACCTCCGAATCCAGGTTCTACTGACATGATCATGATATCATCGACTTTTTCAACATAAGGAAGGAGAATCTCCGTCGGTGTCTTCGGCTTGATGACAATGCCGACCTTCTTGCCTGTCGCACGGATTTTATCTATCACAGCATCCGCGTTTTCGGTCGCCTCCAGATGGAATGAGATGAGGTCAGCGCCCGCTTTCGCGAACTCATCGATGTAGCGAATTGGATCCACAATCATGAGATGAACATCAAAGAACATATCCGTTGCCTTCCTGATCGAGCTTATGACAGTCAGCCCCAGAGAAATATTCGGAACAAAGAGACCATCCATGACATCGACATGCAGCCACTTGACGCCGCCCTTCTCCAGGATCCTGAAATCTGACGCCATGTCCGCGAAATTCGCCGACAGAATTGATGGGGCGAGAATATTTTCCATAATAACTCCTTTATTTAGAACTCTAATACCGGTTCTTTTCCTGCTGATACAGATCCTCATAGATCAGACAATAGTTCTCGTACCTTTTACGGTTAATAAGTCCGGCCTCCAGCGCTTCCTTAACTCTGCAATCCGGTTCATGAATGTGCACGCATCCGTCGAACCGGCACCTGCCCTCATACGGGGCAAACTCCGCATAATAATGCCTAAGTTCCTCTTTTTCGATACCTTCCAGAAGAAGGCTCGTAAAACCGGGTGTATCCATAATATAAGTAGAATTGCCGCACGGAATGAGCTCGGCATGTCTGGTCGTGTTCTTTCCGCGGGCAAGTTTTTTCGATATCTCGCCTGTCTCCATATGAACGTTCGACTGGCACGCATTGGTCAGCGTAGACTTGCCGACGCCTGACGGACCCGCAAGGAGGGTCGTCTTTCCGGCCATGAATTCTTTAAGTTCCTGAATCCCCTCTCCCTCCTCAAAGCTGGAGAAAAAGACCCGGTATCCGCATGACGAATATGTATCACGCAGATTCTCCTTCTCATCCTCACGCGCCAGATCCTGTTTATTAAAGCAGATGGCTGAATGAATCCCCTTCATATCCATGGATATAAGAAATCTGTCGAGAAGGACAAGGTTCGGATCGGGACTCTTCAAGGCAAACAGGATGAGAGCCTGCTCAACATTGGCAGCAGCCGGGCGGATCAGTTCATTGACACGCGGGGCAATGGCGACGAGACTGCCCTCCCTATCTTTCTCGTGGGTAATCTCGATTTCCACATCATCGCCGACGAGCGGCTTCTTCCCGAGCTTCCGGAAGATGCCTTTCGCCTTACATGCATAAATGCCGGATTCTACAGTATCGACATAGTAGAATCCGGCAATTCCTTTAATAATCTTTCCCTTAAGCATCAGCCGGCGGATGAGAATGCTACCGGCCATGAGGCGCGGGAGACATAATCGCCGTCATAGAGCTCATACATGACGACTTTTCCTTCAGATACGCCTGCCGCACCCTTGCAGAGCAGCTGGTATGGGAAGTCAATATAGTCACCTTCATCCACAGTTGTCTCAACAGTCTGTCCGTCCACGGTCTGCTGAAGGACCAGTCTGAAAGCACCGCCCTGATAATTGGAAGGAGCATCCAGAGTAGAGTTCGTCGTCCAGCTTGCCGTCTGAATGCTCGCGCCGCCTGCTGCACCGGTCTGACCGTTCATGTCAGGATTATTGACTTTCAGAGTGATCTCTGTACCGACAGAAACTTCAGTTCCGCTTGAAATGCTCTGGCTAATGACATCACCGACATTGACACGGTCGGACGAGCCGTACTCGATTCTGACGATCAGGCCCATTCCCTGAAGAGCAGCCACCGCCTGATCCTCCGGTAGTCCGCCGTAGGAGTTGACAGTTACCTTCGCCGCGTTCTCGGATCCGGTGCTGACGGTCAGAGTGATGAGGTCAGTCGGTCCGACATTCTCCCCGACACCCGGGGAAACAGAGATAACATTGCCGATCGGAACTTCCTCGGAGGATGCGTTTGCCACCTGCAGATTGGAGAATCCCGCGGAGGTCAGGGCGTTCTGCGCGTCTGTCAGCGATGCGCCGATTACATCCGGCATCGTTATCGTAGTACGCCCGCTGCTTCTGTAATAATAAATAGTCGTGTTTTTATCGACCTTGGAGCCGGCTACAGGATCCTGTTCCATAATGATGCCGGCTTCGTACTCTTCTGACTCCTTCTCGCCCATATACTTGATACCGAGGTTAGCTTCCTGAGCTTTGGCCGCTGCTTCGCTCTCAGTCATGCCCGCGATGACCGGAACTTCCACCTGACTCGTGGATTCCGCTGTTCCGTTGTCACTTACTGCCGCCACAGTACTCTCGACTGCGATCTGATTTTCTCCGTCGGATCCCCTGCCCATACTGAAAAGACCGGCTGCACGCGCAATAAAGTAAATCAGAACGCAGATAATCAGAGCGCCGATCACGAAGACACCGATCGTCATAGCCTTCTCGAGTCTTCCGGAGAGACCGTCATCCGACTCATCGTACGGATCGTCGTAGGGCTCCTCCTCCGGCAGCTCACGGCCTGACTTAGCAGCCGCCGTCGATGTATATGTCTTCTGACTGATATCCGGTCGCGTATAGCCATCGCTGCGAATGCGGTCCTGCTCTTCCGGTGTGATCACGACTTTCCTCGCATGATCTGAAAGCGGAGCCAGCGTCACAAAACGTCCGTCCGGCTCTACCAGCGAATGTTTCAGATCATTGATGACGTCGTTCATAGACTGATATCTTCTGTCAACGCTCTTCTGTGTGCACTTGTAAATAATCTGCTCAAGGGAATACGGAAGATCCGGCGCATATTTTGACGGCGGATCCATCTCATCCTGCAGATGCTTAATCGCTATAGCCACTGTCGTCTCACCGTCGAACGGTACCCGGCCGGTGACCATTTCATACAGTGTGATACCGAGGGAATAAATATCGGCTCTGGAATCCGAGTAGCCGCCTCTCACCTGCTCCGGCGAGCTGTAATGGACAGAACCCATCGCGTTGGCACTGATGGTATTCGATGAGGCCGCTCTCGCTATACCGAAATCAGTCACCTTGACTTTGCCGTCAGTGGAAATAATAATATTCTGAGGCTTTACATCCCGATGTACAATACCGGCTTGATGCGCTGCCGCAAGGCCCATACAGACCTGAATGGCTATGCTGGTCGCCTCGCGGACGGAAAGCTTGCCTTTTTTCGAAATATACTCTTTAAGAGTAATACCTTCGACGAGCTCCATGACAATATAATAATTGCCCATGTCCTCGCCTACGTCGAATACATTCACGATATTCGGATTGGCAAGACGAGCCGCGGACTGCGCCTCTCTTCTGAACTTGGAAATAAAAGTGCCGTCCTCACGGAATTCACTCTTCATGACTTTGACAGCCACGAACCTGTTCAACTTATGGTCTTTTGCCTTATAGACATCGGCCATACCGCCCGATCCGACACGGCCAACAATTTCGTAACGTTCCCCTAAAACTGTCCCCGCTTTTAACATTATGCCTCCTCGTCCGAATCCGGTTCCACCAGAATGACTGCAATGTTATCTTTCCCGCCGTTTTCGTTCGCTGTTTCAACCAGTACTCTGGCTTTTTCTTCGATAGAAATTGTTCGTCTGAGAATTCTTCTTATCTCCTCATCCTCCACCATATTGGAGAGTCCGTCTGAGCACATAAGAATTATCCCTCCGGGTCTGACCTTGTAATCAAAGAAATCAATGTCCACGTTAGAAGTTGCACCGACAGCCCTCGTGATGATGTTTTTATCGGGGTGATTACGGGCTTCCGCCTCTGTGATTTCACCGAGTCTCACCATTTCCTCAACAAGACTGTGGTCCTTAGTGATCTGATTCAGTGTATCGCCGAGAAGATACAGGCGGCTGTCTCCGACATTTGCAGTATATGCATAACGGTCAATGATAGTTGTCACGACGATTGTCGTACCCATCCCCCGCATTTCTTCATGCTCATCCGACTCCCGGAGTATACCCCTGTTAGCCAGCTCAATCGCGTCACGTATGAGTTTGATCGGATTGGTCTCCTGGCTGGCACCGATCGATTCCCTGACAGCGTTGACAGCGAACCGCGACGCGAAGTCACCGGCTTTGTGTCCTCCCATGCCATCTGCCACAATGAACAGGTTGGGGAGATTTCCTACCGGTTCGACCGATGCATACACGCAGTCCTGATTAATTTTTCTTCTCTGTCCCACATCAGTGAGTGCGAAAGCTTTCATAGTTTATCCGTTTCCGTGTACTTTTTTCTTAATTGTCCACAGGCCCCGTCAATATCACGGCCCATTTCCCTTCTAATAGTAACATTTATTGCATATTTTTCAAGTTTTTTCTGAAAGGCCGTCACCGCACGGCGATCCGGAGCTTTCATTCCGGTTTCTCTGACCGGATTGACCGGAATCAGATTGACCAGGCAATTCACGCCCGAAAGCAGCTGCGCAAGCTCTCTGACACAGCTATCAGAATCATTGACTCCGGCAATCAGACTGTATTCAAATGTGAGCCGCCTGTGCGTAGCCTCATAATAGATTTTAAGAGCATCCATGATTTCCCGCAGCGAAAAGCTTTTCGCTACCGGCATGATTTTCCGTCTCATCCCGTCATTCGGAGCGTGAAGAGACAAGGCCAGATTGATGCTCAGTTTTTCCTCCGCAAGTTTCAGGATTCCCGGAACTATGCCGCAGGTGGACACCGTGACATTTCTCTCGCTTATATTGTGGCCGTCTGTATCTGTGAGCATCCGGATGAAGCGCACGACATTTTCGTAGTTGTCGAGCGGCTCCCCTGTACCCATGACAACGACATTGGAAATTCTCTGTCCGAAGTCTCTCTCGATCGCGTAGATCTGCCCCAGCATCTCCCCCGCGGTCAGATTTCTTGTAAGCCCTCCGATCGTCGACGCACAAAAGGAACATCCCATCCGGCAGCCTACCTGGGAGGATATGCAGACCGAGTTTCCATGATGATACATCATAAGAACGCTCTCCACATAGTTTCCGTCGCTCATACGGAACAGATATTTTCGGGTCCCGTCCGCTTTGGATATCTGGACCGTCTCTCTGACCGGAAGACGAAGCGGATACTCATTTTCAAGGCGTGCCCGAAGATCTTTTGAGAGATTCGTCATCTCATCATAGGACGCCGCGTTCTTTACATGGATCCACTCATAGATCTGGCCTGCCCTGAATTTCTTCTGCCCAAGCCCTTCCATCAAAGCGGCCATCTCAGGCAGCGTCATATCAATTATACTTACATATCCCTGTGAATGTTCTGTGTTCGGCTGCATATATTCCTCACTGAAACTTCTCACCTGTAATACTATACGGCAAGTCGAAATCGAAAATAATACTTTCGAAGGGCGTCGTCGAGCGGCCGGTACTTTAAGGTTTCGAGCATAGCGAAGAAAGCTTATTAGTACCGCTGCCAGCGAGACCGAGCGAGAGCGTCCCTAAGAAAGTATATTTTACGATGAGACTGCTCATTGATTGCGCGTGAGAAGTTTATGTCTCATTCTTACGGAATCTCGCTATAAAGAAGCCGTCGCACTCATGAATGCCGGGGATCAGCTGGATATAGCCCTCAGCCGTCGTGTGACGGCGAAGCTCGTGCGGGAGATACGGATCAAGGCTGTCCGCTGTCAGCGGATAATTCTCCGTGAGCCATCTGACGTTCTCCTCGTTCTCCATACGGCTCACTGTGCAGGTGCTGTAAATCAGAGTTCCTCCCGGTCTCACATAGCTGACCGCGTTGTGGAGGATCCTCCTCTGCAGTTCCTGGAGCTCCTGGATCTTAGCCGGGGTAATCCTGTATTTGATATCTGCCTTTCTGCCGATCACGCCGAGACCCGAACAGGGCAGGTCACATATAACGATATCCGCCTTCTCCTCGGATTCCTGATCATGCATGAGAGCATCCATGACGACCGGTCTGATATTGATGAGATCCGCACGGGTCACATTCTGAATAATCAGAGCCACTTTTTCTTCAGAGAGGTCTCTGGCTTCGACCATGCCGTAAGATGCCATCTTATCCGCTATGTGAAGGCTCTTTCCACCGGGAGCCGCACACACGTCAATGACATAATCTCCCTGTCTCGGACCGGCTGCCTCAGCCACCAGCATCGAGCTTACATCCTGCGGAAAGATCAGGCCTTTCATAAAAGCGTCCAGAGCGGGCAGATAATTATAATCTGAAATATTGTATGCGTACGGAAGATAGGGAGCCTTCTTAACTGTAACACCCTGGTTTCTTAGGCTGTTCAGAATATCTGCCCGGTTCACCCGGCTGGTCTTAAGTCTGATTGTTGTCGGTCTCACCGTAAGGAAACTTGCGAACATCTTCTCCGCCACTATCATGCCGTACTCGTTAAGCCAGGCTTCCGCCAGCCATTCCGGTACGCTGTAGGTGACAGACAGATAGCTGACCGGCTCTTTTTCTGCGCTCGGATACTCGATTGCCCCGGCGTTTCGCGCTATGTTCCTGAGGACTCCGTTCACAAATCCTTTCAGATTATAAAATCCCCTTGTCTGCGCGAGGCGGACAGCCTCATTAACTGCCGACGCATTCGGAACGCTGTCCATATAGAGGATCTGATAGGTGCTCATGCGCAGAATATTCTGGATAACAGGTTTCATGCGCGGCACCGGCAGCGTCGAATATTTGCTTATGCAATAATCGAGCTCAATCAGTCTCTCGACGGTCCCCTCGCAGACTTTAGTGATGAACGCCCGGTCTCTCTTCGAAAAATACTGAACTTTTTCCAGTGCGTTATGTATCGCTATATTGCTGTAGACACCATCTTTAAATATTGTTAATAGTATATCCAGTATAATTTCCCTAAGATTGCTTGCCGGCACTGTATAACCTCCCTGCCATCACTTAAGAAAGCTGCTCTTTATTACATATCCTCTGAGGAAGTCGGACGTCTTCATGCGCTTTTTCCCCTCAATCTGGACTTCATCCGGACACACATAACCGCTGCCGGTCTGTATTAACATGCGGCCGGCCCCGTTCGTGAAGATTGCACCGGCCTCGCCCTTCGCTTCCGGCTCCTCCACATGGGCTTTGAAAATACGGAAATTTTTGCCGTCAAGAGTCGTGAATGCGCTCGGCCACGGGTCAAATCCCCTGACTTTTCTGCAAATAGCATCCGCGCTCTCCGTCCAGTCGATCCTTCCGTCCTCCTTCTTGAACATCTTCACATAGGAGACGTTCTCCTCCGGCTGCGGAATACGGACTGCCTTCCCGCTCTCTATGTCCGGAAGCGTATCGACGAGAAGCCCAGCACCAATGACCGCCAGTTTGTCGAAAAGGCTCCCCCCTGTCTCCTCCGGAGAAATGGGGCACTCTCTCACCGATATGATGTCCCCTGTATCCAGACCGACATCCATCTGCATGATTGTGACACCGGTCTTATCACATCCGTCAATAATAGCCTGCTGAATAGGCGCAGCCCCGCGGTAAGCGGGAAGCAGCGACGCGTGCACATTGACACATCCGAGAGGCGGCAGTTCAAGAAGCTCCTTCGGAAGAATCTGGCCGAAAGCTGCGACAACAATGAGATCCGGCTTCATGTCCGCGATCTCGGCGACAGCTTCTTCGTTCCTGACTCTCCTCGGCTGAAAAACTCGGAGTCCATATGACACTGCCAGTTCTTTGACCGGGCAGGGGCACAGTTCCTTCTTGCGTCCTTTAGGGCGATCCGGCTGAGTGACAACGCCGGTCACCGTGTATCCATTGTCAAGAATTGCCTTAAGAATCCCGGCGGCAAAATCCGGTGTTCCCATAAAAACTATATTCACTGTGCTCCACCTCCGTACATCGTTAAACTCAGCCGGCATTGGCCGTGTGTCCCGCGATTTTGTCCCGCAAATAATAGCGGGTCAAATTCAGGACTCGCTCTCTTCCTCTTCCTCTTCTTCCACATCATTCACATCGTAGATTTCACCCTCGACGAGCTCCATGTACATATGTCCGTCGAGATGATCGATCTCATGGCAGAAATCTCTGGCAAGAAGACCCTCTCCCTCCATACGGACGGGCTGCATGTTCCGGTCAAGACCCTCAACGATGACATGGTTCGGTCTTGTGACCTTGCCGTACTTGCCGGGGTTGGAGAGGCATCCCTCGTCGCCCGTCTGTGTACCGTCAGATTCGACAATGACAGGGTTGATCAGTACCCTCGGGTCGTCACCTGTATCGACAACTATGATGCGCTTCAGGACACCGACCTGCGGAGCTGCAAGTCCGACACCGTTGTACTCATACATTGTGTCGAACATGTCATCAATAAGTTCCTCGATCTTCGGTGTCATTTCCTTTACTTCTCTGCATTTCTTCTCAAGAACTCTGTCCCCGACTGTGCGTACAGTACGTATTGCCATCTCTTACTCCTTCTCTTATACATTAATATCGAATTCTATACGTATTTCTTCAAATCCGCTGTTTATGCGGATATATTCCTCGATCATATGTCTGGCGCGAATCAGATTTTCGATCTCCTTGTGCCGCAGATAAATGACCTGCCGGAAGCGGTCCCTGATCTTGCCGACAGTCTGCGGCGCAGGTCCGATTGCAGCCAGAGCCCCCCTCTTGTCTATGATGTCTATATACTTTCTTATATAGCCCATTCCCACCGTCAGAAGTTCCTCGCTCGCAGCGCTTCCGAGAATTGCCAGAAGACCGCCGACCGGCGGATACCTCATGATCTTTCTGTAGGCTATCTCCTCCCGATAAAACGGTCCGTAAGACTGAGCAGCAGCATACCGCAGGGTCGAGTTTTCCGGTTGATATGTCTGAATCACCGCTGTTCCGGGTTTTGTCCCACGGCCGGCTCTGCCGACTGCCTGAGTGATCAGCTGATATGTTCTCTCCTGGGATCTGTAATCCGATTCGTTGAGCGATAAATCCGCCATCAGTACCCCGACCAGAGTGACATTCGGAAAATCGTGGCCTTTTACGATCATCTGCGTGCCGACGAGAACATCTGCGTCCCCACGCCCGAATTCCCTGAGGATCCTTCCGTGGCCTTCCTTTCCCCGCGTGCTGTCAAAGTCCATGCGAAGAGTACGAATCCCCGCAAATTCTTTCCGCAGAGCTTCCTCGACCTGCTGGGTCCCGACGGAAATTCCTCCTATGTGCCGCGACTTGCATTCCGGACACTCCATGTATTCCGGAATCTCATATCCGCAGTAATGACAGATAAGCTTACCGTTTGCGTGCCTGGTGAGCGAGACATCACAGTGAGGACATTTAGCCACGAATCCGCAGGATCTGCATGTCACAAAACCTGCATACCCCCGCCTGTTCAGGAACAGCATGGCCTGTTCTCCCCGGTCTAAACATGCCCGAAGTCGACCGGACAGCTCTTCAGAGAACATGGACCGGTTTCCTTTAGCCGCCTCCTCCCTCATATCGACAATCAGAGTCTTTGGCAGCATCGCACTGCCGTACCTCTGCGTGAGAGATTCCCCGGCATACCGTCCCTCCCACACGCGGTAGGCAGATGTGATCGATGGCGTCGCCGATCCGAGGAGCAGATGAGCCCCTTCGATCTCCGCCCTCTTTTCCGCAGTCTCCCTTGCATGGTACCTGGGTGTCATCTCGGATCTGTATGTCTCCTCGTGCTCCTCATCGATAATGATGAGTCCGAGCTTTGTGAACGGGGTGAATAGAGCCGACCTTGGGCCGACCATGATGGAAACGTCGCCGCGCTTCGCGGCCTTCATCTGATCATACCTCTCGCCCTCGGACAGCCTGGAATGGAGAAAGGACACCTTCTCTCCGAACCGCTTCACGAACCGGGTGACGGTCTGCCTTGTCAGAGCGATCTCCGGAATCAGCATGATCACCTGTTTTCCTTCAGCGAGCGTATCCGCAATGAGTTCCATGTAGACCAGCGTCTTTCCGCTGCCGGTAATCCCCTTGAGGAGTACCGGCCGGTTCTTTGTTGACCACTCTGTGCGGATTTTTCTGACCGCCATGCTCTGTTCACCTGTCAATACATCCGGAGGCAGAGCTTCCGCCTCCTCGATGACCTTTCGATAGTTCTCCTGGGTCATAACACAGATGATGCCGTCTTTTTCGAGACCGCGGATGATCTCAATGCTTACATTCTGCTCTTTCATGAGATCTGCAACAAGCCGGTCGTCATGTTCGAGCAGGGAATCAATAACTCTTGCCCTGCCCTGCTGCCGTTTTCCCAGACGGCCTTTATAGTAAATCGCCATATTCCGGTCAGTTATGGTGGCTCTTCGGATCGTGAGCGGATTCACTTTTTTCCCGAGAGGCAGAACAGTGCGAAGAGACTGCGCCATGACTCCGCCGTAGGTCCGGCACATCCACCCGGCAAGGGCAATCAGCCTTGCCTCCACAGTCTCCTCGTCTGTGAGGACCGCCGCGATGTCCTTTATCTTGTCCGGGTCATAGTCGCAGCTGTCCTTCAATCTGATCACATATCCCCGTACCATCCGCGGGCCGAACGGTATGGTGACCAGACTGCCGACACCGACAGAGTCCCTCAGGACATCCGGTATATGATAGCTGAACGGTCTGTCCAGAGCCTGTACGGAAATATCGACGATAATATCAGCGTAAAGCTCGTTCATCAAGGATTTCCTTTATCAGTACTCTCTCATCCATCGGATATTTGACACCGCGTATCTCCTGGTAATCCTCATGGCCCTTGCCCGCAAGGACAATAATATCCCCCGGCTGTCCATGATCGATCGCGTATGCGATCGCCTCCTTCCGATTGATGATCGTAATGTATTTTCCGTCTGTCCTCTTAATTCCGGTCACGATGTCCGCGATAATGTCTTCCGGCTCCTCGAATCTCGGATTGTCCGATGTAATGATAGTGAAATCCGCCATTCTTCCGGATACTTCTCCCATTTCGAACCTGCGGTCCTTTGACCTGTTCCCCCCGCAGCCGAACAGACAGACGATGCGGTTCGGGTGATAATCGCGCAGCGTAGAAAGGAGGCTCTCAAGCGCCATCGCATTGTGGGCGTAATCGATCATGAGTGTGAACTCGTCCGAAACTTTGATCATCTCGATTCTTCCCTTGACAAAGGCAGCCTTCAAGGCTTTTTTAACAGCCGATACAGGAATGTCAAAATGTCTGCATATGGAGATTGCCGTCAATGCGTTGTAGATTGAGAAGAGTCCGGGGATATCGAGTTCGACAGGGAAAGATGCCTTTCCGACAACGTCGAAAGTGACGCCGAGGTAGCCCGGTCTGTGAATATGCTCAATATTCACGGCACGGATATCCGCATCCGGGGTCGTAATCCCGTAAGTTTCCACCGGACAGATGCACCCGGCGAGAATTTCCTTCGTGTGGGCGTCATCTGCATTTGCAACAGCTATCCGGCACTGCTTAAAGAGCCGGCTCTTCATCTCAAGGTACTCGGCGAAATCTTTGTGCTCTCCCTCCCCTATATGATCCGGAGAAAGGTTCGTAAATACACCGATCTCAAACATAATTCCGGCAGTCCGGTGCATCATCAGGGCCTGGGAGGATACCTCCATGACTGCGCAGGTGCAGCCCGCTTCGACCATCTCATGCAGATATTTCTGAACAAGCGTCGACTCCGGAGTCGTATTCTTCGACGGCACATGCGTCTTTCCGATAATCGTCTCGATCGTGCCTATGAGGCCGACTTTATAGCCCGCATTCTCGAGGATCGAGCGAACCATGTAAGTGGTCGTTGTCTTTCCCTTAGTGCCGGTGATTCCTATGACCGGTATCTTCTCTGCCGGGTACTCATACCAGGCTGCCGCTATGAGCGCCATGGCATACCTCGTGTCAGGGACACTCACGACCGTGCAGGTATCCGGAATCTCCGCGATTTTTTCATCGGACAGTCTGCCGTCTTCTACGACGACTGCCACGGCGCCATCGCGCGCAGCACTTGCCGCGCAGGTATGGCCGTCGAACTTTGCGCCGACGATACAGATGAACATGCATCCCGGCGTCACCTCATTTGAATTATTGACCAGCTTCTCTATCTCCCGTTCCGCGCTTCCTTTTAGGATGCGGTACTCTGACCTTTCAAGCAGGCAGGCAAGATTCATACTATTTTTAACCCCCTTCTGTCTCATAGACACAGATATCCATATTGGACTATCATACCCTATTTGTGCTGTAAAAGCAAATACAGCGTGTAAAAGTACCGCATGGGACCGCTCTGCCCGTAACGGTTCAGACAGGCTGTAAGTCAGTTCCTGAATCCGGCGCAGACATCATCTTCATCGAAAAACGCAGGTCCTATCTGTGAGCTAAAAAAGCTAAAGCTTTTTGATCTCACAGTGAAGGACCTGCAATGTTTTTCTCACGAAGATGGATGCTCTGCTGCCGGAAACGAAATGATGATACAGCCTGTCTGAACTGTTACCTCTGCCCAATAAGTACGTCCGACACCGTATACTTCAGACCACTTATTGACCGGGGCGGCACCATGCAGCACCTAAGCTTACATTATGCGAATACCGTTGTAACGGCGAAGTACAGAAGGACAATGATTCCGAGAACTATGCGGTAAACACCGAAGACCTTGAAGTCATGTGTCCTGATATACTTAAGGAGGAACTTGATTGCGAAGATCGATACGAAGAAGGCCACGACCATGCCTGTTGCCAGCAGAACGAGCTCATATCCCGTGAAGAGAAGCCCGAACTTTAAGAGCTTCAGAAGACTTGCGCCGAGCATGACCGGAACTGCAAGGAAGAATGTGTACTCTGACGCGGTCTTTCTGGACATTCCGAGTATAATTCCGCCGAGGATGGTTGCTCCGGATCTCGATGTTCCGGGGATCAGCGCCAGCACCTGGAAAAGACCGATCATGAGAGCCGTCGACCAGTCGATTTGAGCAATCGATCGAATGAGCGGCTTCGTCTTTTTGTTCCTGTTCTCAATAACGATAAATAATACACCGTAGACGATAAGCATGATCGCGACGGTAGGATAATTGTAGAAATGCTCGTCAAGCCAGTCATCGAACGGGAAACCGATCACAATAGCCGGGATACAGGAGACCAGTATCTTAAGCCACATAATGAATTTTTCCCGGTCGAGGATCTTATAAACTCCCTTCTCCTTATCGTCCGGTCTGTGGAAAGGCCACAGCCTGCTCCAGTACAGAAAGACAACAGCCAGAATAGCTCCGAGCTGTATGACGACCAGGAACATATTCCAGTAATCTTCCGATACCGAGAGCTTTAAAAACTGCTCGACCAGTATCATATGTCCCGTTGAGCTGATCGGAAGCCATTCGGTTATACCTTCTACAATTCCAAGAATGACTACTTTAATAAAATCCAGCATATACTCCTCTTTTTGGGCTTTTCACCGGAACTATCCGTTCCGGCTCCTTAGGAGCTGTGTTTGCCCAGTGCAAAATATGCCACGCAGCTCCGTTATTACAGTTACTTCAAAACTTCTCCTTCGCAGCCAAAGAAACCGTCCCATCGAAAACATTCTCGATATCGGCCGCCTCATTATCGGTCAGCGAAGAAGTATAGACAAAAGAAAAACCCAAGGATAAAACCTCGGGTTTCGTGCAGGAAAAGGGACTTGAACCCTCACTCTAACTGAATAGAACAGGCACCTGAAGCCTGCGCGTCTGCCAATTCCGCCATTCCTGCGAGTGCTGCGCTTACCGCGTCAACAATAGTGATTCTACTATATGATTTCTGTTTCGTCAACATTTTTTTTAAACTCTGACGCAGAATTATCAGCCAAGAAGACCCGTAACGCCGCCGTAAGCTTCCAGAGTATCCGAAATCAGCGTGTCAAGTGCCTGCATGCCCAGAATTTCGACCGGAGCCCTGTCATCTGTGAGGATGTGCTCACCGCCCTCCTCAACGCGAAGATCGCGAAGCACCGCCAGCAGCTGTTCTTTAAGTTCGGGGTCCTGATTTAGACTTGCGACGCGATTTCTGAACCTTACAAAGAGGTCCTCATTCATGCCGGCGAAAAGTTCTCTGTTTGTATTATTGCCGACTGTAACTGTCGCAACGCTCGGAAAGACACTGCAGATCGTGTCAATCAGGCAATCATTGATACCGCCCTCTTCCTCTGACCGCATATTCATGTTGACGACCATGACCCCGCCCGGATTCAAATGGTCCCTGACCATAGTAAAGAATTCCACTGTTGACATCTGGAACGGGATCGTGATGTCCTGGTAAGCATCTACCATTATAATGTCATAGGTGCCGGCATTCCGAAGGTAAGCCCTGCCGTCCTCACAGATGACAGGTATCTCTTCCGGCAGCTCGAAATACTTTCTGGAAAGATCGACTATCTTCTGGTCAATCTCCACTCCCTCCGAAGTGATTCCTGGATAGTAAATCTCGCACTGCTTGGCGTATGTTCCCGTCCCCATACCGAGAACAAGGAGTTTCATTGTATCTTTCTGTTCACCGGCCATAAGCGGAGCCGCAAGGGCATAATCATAGTACATCCCCGTAAGACCGCCGCTCTTTTTATAGATTGACTGGACACCCTCAAGAACATTTGTAGATAGAATAATGTCCTCAGATGTCTCCTCGACCCTCAGATAGTTATAAATTGATTCGCCTTCATAAAGGATATCATCTTCCCAGAAGGCGAAGCTGTATTCAAAAGGGAGAAAGATGAGAGCAATGATAATGCCCGCTGCGACCCCTCCTCTCACAACATGCTTTTTAGCACTGATAAAGTATATCAGTGATATAACTGCCAGAATTGCAGAAAAAATATAGAACGTCGCAGCCGTCCCGATACTCGGGATCGTAACAAATGTAGGCAGAAATGTTCCCAGAATACTTCCGATCGTACCGCAGGCCTCAATAGTGCCTACTGTCTTCCCGTTATCGACAAGGTTTACCGTCGAGTACTTGATAAGAGACGGTGTCACCGTTCCGAGAAGGCAGAGAGGGAACACAAAGAGAACAAGGCACGTCGCAAAAGATGCCCAGACAAGATAGCTGCCCCGCGCGACAGTGACTACCAGCAGAGTGACCCCGAGTATCACATATCTGCCTACGATCGGCAGAGCAGCTGTCCAGACAGCTGCAATCATGAGCCTTTTATAGAGATTCGACGGATCCGGATTTCGGTCTGCCGAACGTCCTCCCCAGACGTTGCCGATCGCCATGGCAATCATAATAATGCCTATAATAATGGTCCATATGACCTGTGAAGACGAAAAGTAAGGAGTCAGCAGTCTGCTGGCTCCCATCTCAATCGCCATAATGGACATTCCCGAAAAGAATGCCGTCGCATAGAGATAAAACCTGTTCTTTATCATATCGCCCCCTGCATTGCTCCGATTCCGGGCAGACGCATACTTTTATTTCTTTCTTCTGAAGAGATTTAAAATGAAAAGCATGACACCTCCGATCAGTATAAAGACATCCCCGAGGTTGAACACGATTTTCTGCACGCCCTTTACCCTGCGGCTGACAAGGCTGATGTAATCCGTAACACTGCCCCTCACCCACCTGTCATAAATATTGCTGAGCGCGCCCGCCAGAAAGAAAGCGTAAGCGCATTTCTTAAGCACCCGCTTCTTCGAGGGAAGAAGAAAAACAAACCTGATGGCTGCAAGGGCACAAGCCGCTGTAGACGCAATTTTCACATATGAAGGCTTGCCTTTCAGTACTCCGCCCGCGGCTCCTTTATTGTCGACTCTCCGTATAAGGACCTTTCCTCCCGCAGCGATCCTCGTATCCCGGCCGGGCTTCATCTCATTTTCTACTTTACGCTTATAGTAATAATCAATATAAAAAAGTATCGCGACCAGTAACAGATACTTCATCCCATCCCCCTACATAAAATCAGATGCTCGAGATCACTCTTCCGGGAAATCCGGAGCCTCAGAAATCTCCACTTCTTCTATTTCAACGGTTTCTGCGCTGCTTACACTCTGCGATTCTATTTTTTCTCGCGGAACCGGCATCGCGCATCCGCATTTGGGGCAGAAAGCCGCGTCCTGTGCGACGATCTCATGACATTTCGGACACAGTGTCTTCTTCTGAACTTCTGCCAGAGATTTTCTTGCGTTCCTTATCACTGCCCGGTGTGAATCAATCGCGCCTATGATATCCGCAAGATCATCGGACACCTCAATATCTCCGCTCTTTACGCCTCTGTAGACAAGTTCTCCGATTTGCTGATAAAGCTTTTCAACTTCCTTCTGCTCACTGGATATCTGAGCATTAAATTTCGTCATCTCTACGACTTCGCCTGTCTTACCGACAGCCTGCTGAGTAAACCTTGATAAAGATCTGCCGATCTCACTGAAAAAATCATCTGCCATCTGTGTACCTCCTTCTATCTATCCTCTGAGCAGAATTCTCGGTCCCCCGGTATGATTTACATACTCTTTAGTAATCACGACCTCACCGATCAGATCATCCTTGGGAATCTCATACATGATATCGAGCATGAACTCCTCAATAATGGACCTTAGCGCTCTCGCACCCGTATCCTTCTCCATGGCTTTATCGGCAATCGCCTCGAGCGCTCCTTCCTCAAATGTCAGCTTCACTTCGTCCATAGCAAGCAGGGCTTCGTACTGTCTCAGGATAGCGTTCTGAGGCTCATTCAGAATACGTACCAGCATATCCTTTGTCACTGCGTCCAGAGAGAATACGATAGGCAGACGTCCTAAAAACTCAGGAATCATACCGAACTTACGAAGGTCCTCCGTCGTCACCTTCTGCATGATGTTCCTGTCCTCATCATAGGTATCCTTAAGCTCCGCGGTGAACCCGATTGAGCTGCGTTTCATGAGTCTTTCTTTGATGATCTCCTCCAGATCCGGGAACGCGCCGCCGCAGATAAAGAGAATATTCTTTGTATTCACTGTCTTCATGGGCACCATCGCGTTCTTACTGCTTGCGCCCACCGGTACCTCTACATCCGCTCCCTCCAGCAGTTTAAGCATCCCCTGCTGGACAGCCTCTCCGCTGACATCCCTCGAGTGAGTATTCTTTTTCTTCGCGATCTTGTCAATCTCATCTATGAAGATGATACCGTGCTCAGCCCGGCTCACGTCATTGCCGGCAGCCGCCAGCAGCTTGGAGACAACGCTCTCGATATCATCGCCTATGTAGCCTGCTTCCGTCAGTGATGTCGCATCGGTAAGAGCAAGCGGAACATCGAGCAATTTTGCGAGGGTCTGTACAATGTAGGTCTTTCCGCTTCCGGTCGGTCCGATCATAAGGATATTGGATTTTTGTATCTCGATCGGCTCTGGCACATTCGGATCAGGTATTAATTCCTTCTCATCCTTCTCAGCCCTTCGCTGCTCGTCGATAATACGCTTGTAATGATTGTAGACCGCTACGGACATCGCTTTTTTGGCATGCTCCTGACCTACTACATAGCGGTCAAGCTGTGCTTTGATCTTGTGCGGAGGCATGATGTCCTGCATTGAGAATTTTCTTTCCGGCTCCCTCTTCTCTTTTGGGGCTTCCGCGGCAGACAGGCCTCCGAAGCCATCCAGATTCATGAATGAGATGTTCGGGAAATTCTTCAATCCTTCAAAAATAGAACCGAGATTAAAAGACGGACTTTTTATGTAATCTGTTGTCTTCTTCAGGCAGTCATTGCAGACGCACATCCCGTTCGGCAGATCTACGAGTCTGCCTGTAACGCTTTCCGGCCTGTTGCACATCGAACAGAACCGGTCAGAGTTTTTAAGATCGTCCCGGCTGTCCTTCTTCTCTTCTTTCTTATCCGAATCGGACACGCTGCTTATCTCCGCAAAATCCGCGTCATAAACTTCGTTGTCGTCATCATACTGGTTGCTCATCAGTTTCTCCTGTTATCGTTTTTGATCCGGGATCACATCAAAACCGCCATTCTCCGCATTATCCGAAGGAGCGGATTCAGAATTATTCTCCGTGGATTCATCTATGCCTGAATCTTTGCGGTTCCCGAGCGTGATCGTTATCTTTTCTTTTTCAAATGCCGTTTCATCCTCGTTCAGTCTGCTGATTGAGAAGTCGATTTCTTCGCCGGCCGCATAGTATTTAAGATATGTTATGAGCTGTGTTGTTGTCGATATGGAGATTCCATCCATAGCCGTGATGATATCGCCTTCTCTGACACCGGCTTTCTCCGCGGGTCCGCCCTTAGTCACTTCGCTGACATACACGCCCGCCGGATATCCGGACTGGACGTAGTAGCCCGGCACATCAATACACATAATGCCGATGTAGGATGCCTGGTCGTCATCGACGACAGACCTTGCGGGCTTACTCCCAAGACTTTCGAGAATTGGCTTGGCTGTTGCCATGGGGATAGCGTAACCTACGCCCTCGACATCGGTATTCACGTACTTTATTTCGTTAATACCGATTAATTCCCCGCGCATGTTTATAAGAGCTCCGCCCGAATTGCCCGGATTGATGGATGCGTCTGTCTGGATCAGCTGATGGGACATTCCGTCGACCGTGACTTCCCTGCCGAGAGCACTGATCACACCCCGGGATACTGACTGACCGTAACCCAGCGCGTTGCCGATTGCCACAACAGATTCTCCGACAGCGAGCGCGTCCGAGTCACCGATGGTGACCACGCGGATGGCATTCTTTGTCTCTTCGCCGATATCATCAAGTTTTACGGCTACGATCGCAAGATCATTATCGGCGTCTGTTCCCTTCACCGTGCCTGCTATAGCTTCCTCATCTATGAATGTGACCGTAATCTCTGATGAGTTTGTTATGACATGGTTATTTGTCGCAATTAGAAGCTCTGTATCCGTCTCGCCGACAATAATGCCGGAGCCCGCGCTCACATTTTCACGGGAGTTTTGCCCTCCGAAGAAATCATAGTACTGGCTGATCGATGTATTTGTGATCGAGACCATGGACGGCATGCACATCTCAACTACCTGGGGGACAGTAAGCTCTTCCCCTGCCGAAGCCGAAATATCTGATTTACCTGCAGTCACGGAATTCTCTGAATTGCCGAGGACAGGAATCTGAGTCGGAACAGTCTGCGTCGTCTCCTGTGCTTCCTGTTTTACAGGAAATTCAAATCCCGTCAGTTTAAGGGTACCGATGAACACAGCTGCGGCAATTCCGCCGAAGACCACCGCCAAGACAGCTGCTGACAGCAGTCTGCTAAAGAAGCCCTTTTTCTTCTCCCCGCTCTTTTGGGCACTGCTCACATTCTGCATTATCGGAGCTGTATTCCGCGAGGTTTCGGATGAACTGTTTTCCGGCGTTTTGAAGCGGTAAGCATCGTATTTGCTTGTATAGGGTCCCTTCGGAGGCTCACTTTCTAACTGAGCCTCTCTGTCTCCCGCTTCGGACACTTTTTCCGTTCTTTCATTCCCATAGTAGCTTCCGTATACAGGTCTTTCATCCTCAGCCCCGTTCGGATCATATGAATGCTTCACCGGACCTTTGTATACCGGGTCAGCTATATAGTCATCGGCAGCTGAAGCAGCCCTGTCGTCAGCATAGCCAACTTCATCATAGTCCTCATCACCGTAATCTGCGTCATCATAGTCCTCATCACTGTAATACGCATCATCATAATCTGCATCGCTATAATCCGTATTATCATAATCCGCGCCGCTATAATCCGCATTATCATAATCCGCGTCGCTATAATCCGTATTGTCATAATCCGCTTCGCTGTAATCCGCGTCTTCATAATACGGCTCGTCGTAGCGCTCATCCGCATATTCACCCGGATCCGAGTCATTCTTAATGTTCGGGAATGAATAATCGGTTGATGAGAAAGCTTCTTCCTGATCTGCCGCAATGACGTGCTCTGCAGATTCGGGCAATGCGGAAACGTCATTGCCCGGCTGTTCCTCAGTAATAGTATTTTCGCCTGCTGTTACCTCCCCGGTGGGATCACAGCTATATAAATCATCCATAATATGCCCTTCTTTCGAATACTTATCAAGCAATAGTTACAGAATATGATAAGCAGTAATTGTGAATAAATTGTGACAAAAAGACGCAAGGCACCCCACAGACCAAAGAAGCTCACCTGCCGGCGCAGCCTCTGGTTCCGGGATGCCTGATGTCGAATCCGATGGCGCTCCTCACAGCGCCGAACAGTTGAATTTTGCTCGCGGGAAATCGGCGAAAGCCGGTTCAGTCAT
This sequence comes from uncultured Lachnospiraceae bacterium, assembly GCA_902788035.1. GTDB lineage: Bacteria > Bacillota > Clostridia > Lachnospirales > Lachnospiraceae > Chordicoccus. The sequence continues at coordinate 47,400 of CADAIL010000005.1, forward strand.
CTCCGGCTTTGTAATTCCAGAAGCCTGGATTCATTGTGCATATGCGAATGAGCCAACCCGGCAGCATCCTGTAGGCTCTGCCCATCCGAAAACCCGCGTACTTGGCAGCACTGTGGAACAGGAGCCGCGGAATCATATATCCGTAGCCGACACTCCGCAGATATTTTATCGTATTCTTGACGAGTCTCTCACCTTCCCCCTCATTGTTGACCCCGCGGAAGATCTCGGGATGCATGGCCTGAGACACGCCGTTGTCAAAATTTCGGCGGAATTGCTGCAAAGCGCTGTAATTGTGCGAATGAATCACCCGCGCCTCTGCTACATAAGCGACCGAATAGCCGAGTTTTATGGCACGGCCGGCAAATATCATGTCCTCATTAAAAATACACGGAGCGGAAAAGCCTCCCATTTCTCTGAGGAATACTCTGTCGTAGCATGCACACACATTTGAACAGAAAAACGTCTTGATGCCGAGTTCATCCAGATCATCGAAGGATTTCACACGCGACTTCGCAGGATAGTTAAAGCTTCTGGTGTACCCCTCTATGACCCGGCAGTCCCTGTTCGGAATCTGTCTGGCATATGAAATCTTGACTTTCGGATCCCTGAATGCCTGCAGCAGACGCTCGACAAGAGTCTTGTCGGCAGGCAGCGCATCCTGCGTCATATATAAAATATAATCCGCGTCTGAAAAGCCGGCTCCCATGTTCCTGGTCCCGGCGTGATCGAACTCCGCTTTCGATATGTGAAATACTTCTGCCCGCGGAATTCTTCTGACGACCGAGCCGTCGAACTTGCCCTCGTCAGTATTGATGATCAGAATATTCCTCACGGGATACGTCTGGTCAGAAATACGCGAAAGCAGTGTTCTGAAAGACGCGCCCGGCTTATAGGACGGAATGATAACGTCGATCGATGGATATTTCATATCTATTTCTCCCCTGCAAGAGGACAGAACTGCCCTCTTCGCCGCATTTGTTGTCCCCGGAGATTTCGGAAATGAGTACGCAAATGCGACTCCCCTTCGTATTTCTTAAATCTCCTTTAAAATCTAAGAAAAGTACGCCTCCGCATGCGCGTATGGTGTACTTTTCACATTACTCTTATCGCGTGATATCGGCCTCTCCGCCGTTATCCTTTACAGTTCCGTACTCGATGGCGGATTCCCTGTACTCCTGACCGAAGCCGGAGGTCTCCTCAATCTCCTGACTGTAACTTGCGACTTCGTTTGAAACTTCGTAATTTTCCTCATCAAAAAGATAATAGTGAAGCTCCACAACGTTGTCCTTAAGCGTTACCGGAACGATCGCGTCCAGAGAACCGATTTGGCACGGAAGCGTTTCAAACGGAAAACCGCTCGTCTTCTCAATATTATAATTGAACATCTGAGCCGCCATTTTTGTCAGCTGAGCACTTGAGAAGGAAGTTTTTATGAGCGGGAATACGTCATTTATGATTTTTGAAATAGACGTTATGCCCTTGACCTTGGCCTTGTCAACAATCTTCTCTATGACAAGTCTCTGCCTCTGTGTTCTCTTTAAGTCATCACCGACGGTTTTGCGGATACGCGCGTAAGCTACCGCCTGAACTCCGTTCAGGTGATACTCCGTGACTTCCTGGCCGCGCTCATACTGAAGCGGTTCATAATCCATGCCTGTCACTTCTGCTGTCTCAACGCAGTAATTGTTAAGGTGAATGATTTCTTCCTCTGTCAGAAGAATATCAATACCGTCAAGGTCATCGACAAGCGTCGCGACGGCACTGAAATCGACGATCACATACTCGGTAATATTGAGATCGAGATTTCCGTTCAGCATCGAGAGAAACTGCTCTACTCCTCCGAATGCGTACGCTGAATTACACTTGTTGAACTTCCAGTTATCGTTCTCCGGATCGATGTTGAGATACGTATCACGGTACAGTGAGACAATACGGACAGCGCCGGTATCATTGTTGATGCTGGCGACAAGCATTGTGTCACTGTTTCCCTCGTTGATATTATTATACCTTGTATCGATACCTACAAGTGCGACATTGGTATAGCCCGAAAGAGACTCATTGGTAGCTACATTCTCATTAATCAGAATATTATCCAGATTACCTGAATCTCCGGCCATCGTTCGGAACCCGCTATTGATCTGGGCGTACACGTAAATAAGTCCAACGAGTATGACCAATATGAGAATTTCGACGATAAATAATATTATGTTGCCGCGCTTTTTCTTCTTTTTCTTATTACCGGTATTAACAGCCATATAATCTCCCTGCTACATCAATACGCGTTATTATTAATAAATCCTTTAAAAACAGTTAGGAAAAGAATCTTTATATCCAGTCCTATCGTCCAGTTTTCAATATAATACAGGTCGCAGTCAATACGTCTGCGGATAGAAGTGTCGCCGCGATAACCGTTTACCTGTGCCCATCCGGTCATCCCGGGCCTCACCTGATGCTTGACCATATATCGCGGAATTTCTTCCTGGAATTTTTCTACGAAAAACGGACGTTCCGGCCTCGGGCCGACAAGCGACATCTCACCTTTCAGAACATTGAACAGCTGAGGAAGCTCGTCGATGCTGGTCTTTCGCATGAACCTTCCGATCGGCGTGACCCTGGGGTCATTCCTGACTGTCCACGCTTTCTTCTCCGTTTTTGCTTCCTGGACCACCATGGAGCGGAATTTGTACATCATGAAAGGCCGATTGTGAAGACCCACACGCTCCTGACAGAATATGACAGGACCGGGTGAAGTAGCTTTAATAATCGCCGCGCAGGCCAGCATAAGGGGTGAGCCGATAATTATGCATATAATACTGCCGACAATGTCCATACAGCGTTTGACAGCTGCAGGAAATGTGTTTGACAGCGGAACATACCTTATGTTGATGACCGGCATGCCAAGTATATCCTCAGTATACGGCTTTGTCGGAATGATGTTATTATAATCCGGAATAAACTTTGTATGCACGCCTGACTTCTCACAGAGCGCAACTATTTCCTCCAGGCGGTAGTACTCGGAAAGTCCGAGCGTGATCGCGATCTCATCCAGATGATTCTCCGGAAGTATCACCATCAAATTATCGATCCTGCCGATGACCTTGACTCCCATATAAAGGGTGCCCGATTCGACCTTGTCGTCCAATATGCCCCTTATATTATATCCCCACTGCGGATTTGCCACTACTCTGTCGATATACTCCTCGGCCGCACGACTGTAGCCGACAAGGAGCACATTCTTCAGGTTCCTGCCTCTCTTACGCATCCTGCACACGCTTCTCCATATGAAGAAACGAGCACAGGCATCCAGCACGACATTGAACACAAAGAATATAAATATCATCGACCTGGACCAGTATTCCTGATGCAGGAGCTGCAGCGCAGTCATGAAAATAAGACCGCCGATGACATTTGCCTGAGTGATAGACGCTATTTCGGCGCGCCGCCCCTTCAGTCGATGTGTACTGTACAGGTTGCATGCCGAGTACAAAATCAGCATCGCCGGAACCATGATGAACAGCGCTCGCATATAAACCGCAAAAGGTACTGCTTCGACTGAGCTGGTAAAAAAACCGCTCCGAAATCTCACATACCATGCAAGCCAGTAAGAAATTATAAGGATGACAGCATCTACGACAGCAAGAAATCGGTTATAGTATTTCTCATTTGCTTCTATCAATGCGATTCACCTGCAAAATATCTATAGGTTGACAGCTGACATGACTGTTTTTCCAAAAAGCAGACCGTAAGACCCGTTTGCTCCGGGACCTGCAATCTACCTATTTCCAATCAACTATACTATAGGAAATAAGTTTATGCAAGGTGGAATTTTGAACAAATGTAGCAATATTGTACAACCAAACACAAAATTTTCTGTCAATTTTATAATATAATCCAGTTAGTGGTGATTTTATCTGAATCTTCCACACATCGTCTTCCCATTTCCTGCGCTTCTCGCTCAGTCTATAAGTCTTCGGATGCAGCCAATCCATAGTTCCATCTGGATCCGCATATAATTTCGGAGATTCTTTTTATCGTAAGGAACCCTCCTGTCCCGGTTCCGGCTGCACAGAGCGAACCCTCTGCCGATCCCTGTGATGTATTCTTTGCCAAAGCCTTTTTTAATAAAGTAGATGGCTTTGACTGTGAATCCGAATACCAGAAGCGGCAGATTCAGCAGGATCTGCCATGCCGGCATATTTTTATAGACAAGATAAATGCTGTTCCTCGAAGTATTTTTCACCTTAAAATCGTTGTACTGCGAGCCGGTCGTGGCGCTGCCTACATGAAGGACCTTTGCCCTCGGGGCGAAAATATTCCTGTAACCGTGAATCCGTGCCCGCCAGCCTATGTCCGTATCTTCAAGGTAGGCGAAATGATTCTCATCGAACATGCCTATTTCTTCCATGACAGAGAGTCTGTAGATTGACGCGCCGGCACAGCAGGAAAAGAGAGCCGCCGGCTTCGTATACAGTTCCGCGCTCTTGCCTTTTCCCCTCGCAAAGGCCCATCCGAACGAGCAGTAAAAATCACCCGCATCGTCCATCTTCCACGGGTCATCCATCTTCAGCATTTTCGCCTGACAGGAGAATATGTTTTTATTCACCTGGATTGCACGCAGAAGCTCCTCCACTAAATGGATGTCCGCCTCCGTGTCATTATTGAGGAGAATCACAAAATCAAAACCTTCCGAGGCTTTTATACCCGCATTGACGGCTCCGGTAAATCCGGTGTTTTCCGGGAAACAGATGAGCTCTGCCTCAGGGAAATCCTTCCTGATTTCCTCAAGGCTTCCGTCCGTCGATCCGTTATCGACGACAATGATCCTGTCGGCCGGCCTCGTCTGTCTCCTCATGGCCATGAGGCATGTGCGGTTAAACTCAATACCGTTATAATTAGGTATCACAACTGAAACTCTCGGTTCCATACAGAACCTCCTTGTAAATCAATAAATCTGACATTTGCGCCGGGCTCGGGACCGGGCGGCAAGCTGCTCTCACAGTTCGCTGACGGTGCAAAGCATCCATCTTCGTGAGAAACAAAAGCTGGTCCGACCGAGAGATCGGAAAATGCGGAGCATTTTGCAAGCTCGCAGGGAAGGACCTGCGTTTTTCGGCGAAGATGATGTTTGCGCCGTTTCATGAAATCCTGAGGCAGCCTGCCTAATATTACACTCGGAGCGAATAATTCCACTTCTTCAGAGAAAGATTCGGGTTATAGTTGGGATCCCCGTTCTTTATGATGTCGAGCCAGTGAACCCTCATGTACTCGATCTCACTCTGGAACCGTTTGACCTTCTCCGGAGTATCCTCAGCGCCGCGCGTTCTCGACTCGTCATGATAAAGCTCGGCGAACGGGTCGTAGACAATTCTGTATCCGTTCTTTCCTATCTTCAGACACAGGTCAACATCGTTGAACGCGACCGCCAGCTCCTTAGTGAAGCCCCCGGCTTTCTCAAAAGCCTCCCGCTTCACAAGCATGCAGGCTGCAGTGACCGCGGAAAGGTCCTGCATAATGGCAGCCTTGTGCATATAGCCGCCTCTTCCTTTCGGGAGATCGACGAACATGGCCCCGGCCACACCTCCGATTCCGATGACAATTCCGGCGTGCTGTATCCTGTTGTTCGGATAATAAAGGCGGGCGCCGACTGCCCCGACATCCTTCCTCTGACAAACGCCGAGCATCTCGGTCAGCCAGTCGGATGAAATATCTCCTCTGACATCGTTATTGAGGAAAAGCAGATACTCTCCCTTTGCGTACCGGACTCCGTAGTTATTGATGGCCGAATAGTTAAATCCGTGCTTCCATCTGAAAAGGCGTACCCTCGGGTCCCTGGACAGCTCCCTGTAATACGCGAATGTCTCCCGCTCGGTCGAATTATTTTCGACAATAATGATCTCCACGTTTTGGTAATCATTTGCAAATACACTCTCGACACACTTCTTAAGCATATCCGCATGATCCTTATTCGGAATGATGACAGATATGAGAGGCGACCCCTGCACAGGATACCTGACCCGGTAGAATCCGAAATCCGGCAGGGATTCGACAGTCCCCGGCGTATCTGATCTCTCAAGGTTTTCACTGATTGCTCTGGCTCCCGCCTCGTAGGCATATTGCTTGCTCATCGGGTTGTCCGCTGTAGACGTCTCGGAAGTCCTCCAGTGATACAGGATTTCCGGGATACGGACAATTTTTTCGGCTTTCTCAGAGCAGCGGAAAATAAAATCATAGTCCTGCGCTCCGTTCATCTCATCCCTGAGCAGACCTGCTTTCTCCGCCAGAGTCTTTTTCACGACAAGGAAGTGTGTAATATAATTATTGGTCCGAAGAAGATCGAGATTAAATTCCGGCTTAAAGTGAGGCTGAAAATGTTTCCTGAGATCCTCCGTGACCTTATCCTCATCGGAATACAGCATATCCGCGCCCTGTGATGCCACAGCTTCCGCCATGCGGAAGAGGGCCTGCGGAGCCAGAAGGTCGTCATGGTCAAGAAGACCGATGTAGTCTCCCTCCGCCATTGCAAATGCCTCGTTCGTATTGGCAGAAATACTGACGTTCCGGGCGAGCTTTTTATACCGGATCCGTGAATCGGACGACGCGTAGGATCGGACGATCTCCTCTACGCTCCTTGCACCTTCAGGATATTCCTTATCTGACGCGTCCGCGATGCACAGTTCCCACCGGCTGTAGGTCTGAGCCTTCACGGATTCGATCATCTGTCTCAGGAAGACCTCTCTCGTCATGTAGGTCGGTACGAGTATGGAGAACAGGGGCCCGCCTTCGATATCTGTTCTTCTCTGGCGGTCAAGCTCCGCCCCGTCCGGTTTATGGGACTCGTACCACGGTCCGTACGGGACCTCCTCGGGCTCCAGTCTCTCAAAGAGATGATTCATGAATTCCCTTGGTCCAAAATGTTTGAAATAAAGGAAAGCTTTTTTTATTTTATACGGTGTGATCAGCATGTCTTCTCCTTATGCCGATAATCAGGCAGAGCAGGAAAACGAGAGCGGACGCTCCGGATACGATAATTCCCTGCATGATGCCGGGGCAGCTGTATTTAAGCTCAAAGTCATGATCCCCGTGCGGAACGTTAATAGCGATAAAGCCGTCATTTGCAAGCATCATCTCTGCCTGTTCGCCGTCGACCCAGGCTGACCAGCCGTACTCGAACGGAGCGGCAATAAACACGACCGAGTCCTTCTCACATGAGACAGAACCCTTAAAGTAATTGTCGTTCACACTGTCGATGAGGCTCACCTCCGCATCGGTGTTTCTTTTTTCATATGAGACATCGACACAGACTGTATTTCCATCCGCCGCGACACTGTAGACTGACTTCAGTTCGTCCGCATCGTAGACGGAACAGATATTTTCGACATCGTCGGCAGTGAGGATTTTTATGTCTCCGAACTCCTTCAGCACTTCCATACCGGGGAACTTTGAGGCATCCTTGTCAGACAGGACATACTTAAGTCCCAGGAGGTCGGCCTGTGCTTCATTGGCAGTATCATGAATATACATGTAATGGTTGCGGTCGGGGTAAATGATATCCGGCCAGTAGCGGGCGGCATAGTTCTGAACATTGGCGTTCATAGTCGAATTGTAGACGCTGATCGAGTGATAGTCCTGGACCATCGAGTCCATGCACAGTGTCGCTGCCGTCTCCTTCTCAAGTCGGTAGTACTCGGGGTCTTTTCTCTTTAAATAGTCAAGAGCAGCCAGTACGTCCGGATCGTACATGACCTGATAATAAGTCCCGCCCTTCCACACAGAGTCCCTGTCAAGGAAATCTGTATAGCAGTCCAGCGTCTCATTGAATACGAGCAGCAGACAGAGGACTGCCGGCACAATATACCGGGCTGCCTTTATGGAGCGAAGCAGCATGATCAGGAGCAGGACAAGGACCATGGCAAGGCTTGTGAACATGTGGATCCTTGACACCATCTTTATATTTGGGATCTCCGGATGCTGCTGGTAGACCCGGTAGAAGCGGATGCATACTGCGGCTCCGATGATAAGACCGATGATGCTCACTCTTTTCGCCCGCATGATCTCGTTCAGTGTGACTGCCACGACAATTGCGAAGTACGGGAACGCAAGGAAGAGATACCGCGCGAAAGGTGCCGTAAATCCGTTGAAGACCGTAGCAATGCCCGGATGCGTGACGGACACAAAGCAGATCGGGATGAGCAGATACTGCACAATATCCCGCTTTACGCGAAATCCCCTTGTACCGACGGGACTCTCCGGGTCGCTCTTCATCCTTGCCCCGGAAATGAACGGAATCAGGAATATGTACTGGGCAGCCAGGAGGACCGCCAAAGTGGAGAACCACAGACACGGATCCTCATAATAGTTAAGATACCCGCTGTAATTCGAGATTCCCCGGCTCGTGGTCGAAAAAATTCTTCCCATGAGCACCCAGTTATAAATATCCGGATAATTGGTATCAAAAAGGCGGTCGAACAGAGTTTTTTCAGCCTGCATGCGTGACGACACGTGCATAAGAGCCTCTATGAAAGGCGTCAGCGCTATGCCGCCGAGACCAACTCCGAGCAGCATAGTGACAGCCAGACGGAACACACCTTTTACATAGTCGAAGAAAGACCGAAGAGGCAGAATGAAAATTCTGACCACCACATAACAGCCGCAGAAGATAAAAATCATGTAGGCTATATAGCAGCTGCTCAGCATGATCACAAATGACTGCAGGGTGAGCAGTATCCACTTCTTCGGAAACCGGATACAGCGCTCTATGAGCAGGAGTTCCACCATAAGAAGCGTCGGGATGATCGCGAACTGATAGTGCTGTCCCCATACGATAATAAAGCCGTTAAAAGCATACATGTAGGCTGCCATTGCCTTGGGAAGCTCCCTGAGGCGAAAGGCGGACAGAAAGAGATAGCAGGCTATTCCGGCCAGCAGAATTTCCCCGATATACACGTAGACCAGAAAATAGGTCATCTGTTCCGTCCCGAAAAAATAGCCGAGCGCATAGATAACCACCAGAGCAGGGTTGGTCATGTTGAGAAGGAACATATTTATACCGAAACCCTCGCTGGAATTCCAGAGCGCGAACGTGCCGTTCCTCAGCATGTTGACTATTGACGAGTACTGAGGCACATACTGCTGGATCGTATCCGAACCCACGTCAAAAAATGCCATGACCCGGCCGCCGAAAACATACTCGTTAAACACAACGAGACACGTTGCGATCACCGCACAAGTCAGGACCAGAATCGTCCACATATTCACCTGCAGAAACTTCTCTTTGCGCTGTTCCATGTATTACCTCTTTTGTCCTCCCCGGTCCTGCTCTTTCGTACTTTGCGGATCAAGTCCCGCGGGAGGACAGCTCATATGTTTTATTCCATTCCCTTGAGAATCCTGACGTAGCGGGACAGGGCATCTCTCCAGTCCGGCAGAGGCTCAAATCCCATCTCGCGGATCTTTGACCGGTCAAGACGGCTGTTATAGGGTCTCTTTGCCGCTGCGCCGTACTCCACGGAAGTGACGGGGTTGACTGTCACGTGAGTGATGCCGGCTGTCTCAAAGATTGCCAGTGTAAAGTCATACCAGGAGATGTAGTCGCCTTCATTTGTCACATGATAAATACCGTACTTATCCGTCTGGATCATATCCACGACGAGGCGGGCAAGATCATAGGTGTATGTCGGTGTGCCGATCTGATCGTTAATGACTCTGAGTGTGTCATGCGTTTTGGCCAGATTCAGCATGGTCTTAATAAAGTTCTTTCCGTTCGTTCCGAAGACCCATGCGATCCGCAGAATGAAGAATTTCTTCACATGCTCACGGACAGCGACCTCGCCCTCCGCCTTTGTCTGGCCGTAGACATCGAGCGGCTCATACTCGTCATCGGGCTGCCAGGGTCTCGTTCCGTTGCCGTTAAATACATAGTCCGTGGAGAAATACATCATAGGGATGTCCAGCTCTTCACAGACCTTAGCTATATTCTCCGTCCCGTAGGCATTGACCCTGCGGCAGGCTTCCGGCATCTCCTCCGCCTTATCGACTGCCGTCCATGCCGCGCAGTGGATCACGGCATCACATCCTGACGCCAGGATCGTACTCCGCACATTCTCCGGATTCGTGATATCCATCGGAAGGTACGGCATACCGCACACCGGCGTTCCGTCCTGCATCCCGCTGTAGTTCTCCGCAAGATCGCTTCCCACGCCTTCCATGCCGCGTTTTGCCAGCTCATTCATCACATCGTGGCCCAGCTGACCGGCCACACCCGTCACAAAATATTTCATACGTCACCTCTCATATAATTCAATTGCGCTTAAGAGAAAAGTCCTGCGTAACCATCGACAGATTCGGGTTGTAGTAGGGATCGCCGTCCCTGAGGATCTCCGGCCATCTCTTCTGGAAGATCGCCATCTCGTTCTGGAAACGGGCGACCTTCTCGGGATTCCCCTGATCGAGGCCTCTCGACTTTGATTCGTAGTGATAGAGCTCAGCGAACGGATCATAGACGATGAGATAGCCCGCGCGCCTTATCTTCATACAGAAATCGATGTCATTGAACGCGACCGCGAGCTCCTCAGTGAGTCCGCCGACCTCATCGTAGACGTTCTTCTTCACCATAAGGCATGCAGCAGTGACCGCCGAGAGATCCTGCTGGCAGATGATCCTGTGCTGGTAGCCTGTCTCTCCGCGATTCTGGTTTACGAACGCGTGACCGGCAATTCCGCCCCATCCGACAATAACACCGGCGTGCTGGATCGTATTGTCCTCATAATAGAGTCTTGCGCCGACAGCTCCGACATCATCTCTGCGGCAGAAACTGAGCATCTCGCCGATGACATCGTCGCTGATGAACTCAGTGTCATTATTGAGCAGGAAGAGGTACTCGCCTTTGGCCTCTTTGGCTCCGAAATTGTTGATCGCGGAGAAATTGAATCCGCCTTCATAGTAGACGACTTTCACGCGGTCATCTCTGGCAGCGAGGTCCCTGTAATAGAGGAATGTCTCCTCCTCGGTCGAATTATTCTCGATGATGATGATCTCAAGGTTCGGGTAGCGCACACCTCTGTCGATACTCTTTAAGCACTTGTCAAGGTCATCAATGTGATCCTTGTTCGGAATAAGGATAGATACACAGGGTGTTCCTTCCCAGTGGTAGACCGTTCTGTAAATACCCGGGTACTCTCCCATCTCCACAGTGGCCGGGAGACCGAGACGCTTGTAATGCGCTTCAATTGCCCGCCTTCCCGCTTCGAAGGCATATGTCTTGCTCTCCGGGTTGGCTGCCGTTGACCCCTCAAAAAATCTCCAGTGGTAGAGGATCTTCGGGATATGAATTATGTTCTCCGTCGCCTCAGTGCATCTAAGAACAAAATCATAATCCTGAGCACCGTCATAGGCCGGATCCAGCATACCCACCTTATCAATCAAACTCTTTTTGACGACGAGCAGATGGCAGATGTAGTTGACCGACCTCAGGAAATCCGGATCGAAATCCGGCTTCATATTCGGCTGCATATACTTCTCGCCGATGCCGATCTTATCCTCATCGCTGTAGAGGAGCTCGGCCGCCGGATTCTCGCGGATGGCAGCGGCATTCTCATATAGCGCGTTGGGAGCAAGCAGATCATCGTGGTCGGCAAATGCGATATAGTCGCCGTTCGCGGCGAGAAGCGCCGCGTTGGTATTCTCAGCTATGCGAAGCTGCTTATTGTTCCGGATCACGCGTATCCTTGTATCGGAAGACTCAAGCCTGTCCAGCACATCCGTAAGCGGTGTGTCCTCACCGCTGCCGTCCGAAAGGATGAGCTCCCAGTTCGAGTAGCTCTGCGCTTTGACCGAATCGACCAGCTGCACAAGGAAATCTTCCGGAGTCTTATAGAGCGGAACAACGATGGAGAAGAGCGGTGCCGGATCGAACACATCCTTTCTCTGTTTTGCGAGGACGCGCTCACTTGGCAGATGTTTTTTTATCCAGTCCGCATAGATCACCGGCTTCATGGCAGGGTTAAAGAGCTTATCGTAGGTCTTCTCCGCAAGAGGCCTGAGGCCATGGTACTTAAAATACTCAATGCCTTTTCTTCCCAGCCGCACATACTTATCGGCTTTAGCGGAGACCGGGTCCGTACGGTAGGAAAGCATGAGCTTTGCCTCCCCGGAGCGAAGAGCTACATATATCTTCTTTTTCGGGATCGGGCGAAGTTCAATATGGAATCCGCACACGGGGTCAATCTCATACTCGTCGAAGAGGTCCGCGACATCGAGTCTCTTATAGCGCTCGATATTGCATTTGATTCTCTTTTTCTGAGCGTCCAGAACAGCCATCTCGACTGGTTCCGTGGAGACCGCCCAGCCCTGAAGGCGAAGATAACCGTCCTTCGTGTTGACCGTAAAGTCATCGACAAACAGCTTGATACCGTTCATCTTCAAAGCAAGATCCCCGGCGGAAATCTCAAAGCAGAGTCTCCTTCCCTGATCCCTCACGGCATAGACCTTGAGTTTCCTGTAAGAATCAATATCCTCCGGGATCCGGAAATTAACGACACACTCGCTGCCGCCGTATCTCTCATCCACATTCTGAGTGAGTTTTTTCACTTCGAGCGGGAACGGACTGCCATCAAGAAAAGCTTCAAGATCTGTCCCCGGAGCCAGATGGCCCCGAAGGACATAGAGGTCTTTTTCTGTAAGTGAAAATCTGTCGTTCTTAATTAAAAAACCGTCATTTCTTATCATCCTGGATCACCTCATTCCTCGCTTTCTGCAGGACGGAATAGTTCGGAGGCATCGTTCCCTTAAGCACATAATCGGAAGTATCATAGTCAAGATTCGGGTTGAAGTAAGGATCTCCGTTCTCAAAAATATCCTTCCATCTGTCGCGAAGCCTTCTGGCTTCCCGCATCTGACGCTCGTGTTTCTCCGGATTCTTCTTTATATCATCGGAACCGCGGGAGAGCGATTCATAGTGGTATAGTTCCGCCCACGCGTCATATACGACCAGATATCCGGCCGCCCTCACTTTGAGGCAGAGATCCACATCGTTGTAAGCAACGACGAACTCCTCGTCGAAACCGCCGACCTCCTCGAACACGTGCCTCGGCATCATCATGCAGGCCGCCGTGACGGCACTGACATCCTGGCTCTTTACAATGCGGCCGAAATATCCGCCCGAATCACGTTTTTCCATGTGGCAGATGTGACCGGCAATACCGCCGATGCCGACGACAATGCCGCAGTGCTGCAGCTTGTCATTCGGGTAGTACATTCTGGCGCCGACTGCTCCGACGTCTCCTCTCTGGCAGTATCCGAGCATTTCCTCGATCCAGCGGTCGGTAATGACCTCGACATCGTTGTTCAGAAAGAGCAGGTATTCGCCCCGGGCATGCTTCACAGCGAAATTGTTGATCGCGGAATAATTGAAGATATCTTTCCAGTAAATGACCTTTACGTTGTCGTGCTCTGCCTGTATCTTCTCGTAATATGCAAATGTCTCCGGCTCCGTCGAATTATTCTCGGCGATAATAATTTCAAAATTCCTGTAAGTCGATTTTTCAAATATCGAAACAAGCGCGCGGTCCAGCACATCCCTGAAATCTTTATTGGGGATAATGATCGAGACCAGCGGCTCTCCCTGTATCTCATACCTGGTTCGGTAGGATCCGATATCCTCTGCCAGCTCGCAGGTCGCATGGATACCGCAGCGGTCGTAGTGTGCCTGGATTGCCTTCCTGCCGTTATCGTAGGCGTACATCTTGCTCTCCGGATTTCCGGCGGTCGATGTCTGGTGAGCTCTCCAGTGATAGAGGAACTTCGGGATGTGATGTACTTTTCTCGATTTCTCGACGCAGCGAAGGATAAAGTCATAGTCCTGAGCTCCGTCGAATTCGCTTCTCTCGTAGACCTGTTCTTCTCCGCCGATCTCATCGACGATAGATTTTCTCACACAGAAAATGTGAGTTATATAGTTATTAGAGCGGAGAAGATCCGGGCTGAAATCCGGCTTGAAGTTCGGGCTGTAATAAACGCCCGACGTATACATGATCTTATCCTCATCCGTGTAGAGAGAATCAATCTCCGGGTCCTCATTAAGAGCTTTCACGATCTCATAGCAGGCATTTTTCTCGACTGTGTCGTCGTGATCGCACAACATGATGAAATCGCCGGTTGCCATCTTAATGGCCTCGTTGGTGTTGCCGGAAATACCCGCGTTCACGGCAAGTCTCTGATACACGACGCGACTGTCGGACAGATACTTCTCACGGACATGTTCCTCGACCTCGTCTTTGGTACTGCCGTCCGCGAGGCAAACCTCAATGTTTCTGTATGACTGGCCGAGCAGGCCGTCCATGAGTTCATCGAGGAACTTCTCCGGCGTGTTGTAGAGAGGAATGACGATGGAGATTTTCGGCTCATAAGCGAACTTGACCTCCGCCTCGCGGGCAAGCTCCTTCTCCGTCACCATCTGATCATGGATCCAGTCATCGTAGCCGGCGCTGTCGATCGCGTATGTCGGGATAGCATGTCTCTTTATATAAGCTGCCCGCTTTTTCTCGTCCAGTATGATCTTGAGCTCCCTCACTACGTATCCGAGCTCGTTTTCAAGCTCGAATGTGATGACCGGATGCTTGATCTGGGCAAGAGGAAGCCTGACAGAAAAGCCCGTGAGGAATTCCCCGTTTATGCCGAGAAGTTCATTGACGTCCGATCTCGGATATCGCTGTACATCAAATGTAAGGAGCCGGCTCCTGTCGCGTATCACGATTTCAGGAATGAGTCCGCCGTGCTCATAGCTCCAGCCCCGGATCACCAGATGGTCGCCCTTATAATACCTGTTATCGATATTGTAGAGGATACCGGCCTCAGCCTGGGAGAGTCTTGGACGCAGTCTCTCGAACGGGTCGTCACGTCCGGCTTTCACGGAGAGCTTCCGGTAGGCCATCATAGCCTTATTGCCGGACAGAAGGGCTGCGTAGCTGCCCCTCCGGATTCCCTCATCCCTGGCCTTGAAATAGCGCTCCTGAAGGGTAATCATCTCTTCTTTCAGCTTCTCATATTCCTCTTTATAATTGATCGTATCTGTGCTCATCAAACTCACCCTTTCTTTCGCCCTATGCCCTTGACTGTCTGGAGGGCTTTGAATGATTTGGATCCGGTCACATCCTCGTACATATGCTTCCACGTATCGCGGTCCGTCTCCATAGCTCTGTAAGAGTATTCCATCTGAGCCTTTTCCGCGGCGTAAATGTCTCTGTTCCGGACCATTTCAATTCTCACTTCATCATAGCGATGGAACCACTGGTCATCCAGATGCGCGTATTTCATTTTTGCTTCAGAAAGCTCCGCCTCGAGTCTTCCGATCCTGCCCGTCAAGACAGCGACCGCCCTGTCACACTCGCGCCACATATCGTAGGCGGTACCGCCGGCGTTTCCGGAGGGCATCACTGTTTTTCGAAGGTCTTTAAGCTCTGTGTGGGCTTTGAGAGACGAATGCTTGGCTACCGCGAAGCTTGTTCCGTCCGGCTCAGTGATCACGTACTCAAAGAAATGTTCGTAGCTCCTCTGCATGACATGCATATCCGTCTTGATCCCAAGTAGTTTAAGTGCATTCCTGAGGGGCAGGAGCTCCTCAAGTCCGGTGATATGGTAGTAAGCGTCCCTGAGGCAGTGATAGAGGACTAGATTCTTAGGCATGACAAAGGTCATCACCCACTCATAATCGATGAAATAGACATCATCTCCCTCAAAGATAATATTGCCGGCTATGCCGTCAAAATTCGACACCTTGAAACCGGGAAGACCGATGTAGGGTTCTGCCTCGCCGAAGACCTTTTCGAACTCATCTGAAGTGACAAATACCGTATCGTTGTCAGGACATGCCGTGAGGATAGATTTCTGTTTTATAAAGAGATCTTTCACGCGGTCCGCGTCGCCTCGCTGCACCGCTTCCCTCAGCATTTGCTCGAGTGATTTACCGGTAAGGTATGCAAATGTAAGCTTTTCCCCGTCATATTCCACAGGGCAGGCCTTTGCCGGAGCGTAAGCCTTCTCAAGTATCCCGGCGTAGGAAGCTACGCGTGAGAGATGCTCACGGCCTTCCTCGTAGCAGGCCTCCTTAAAGACGCGCTTTCCCTCATCCGTCCGGGCTATCGTTGTTATGATCGAAAATCTTCTGCTCCGCTCGTCGGAGCACTTAATGAACAGCTTTCTCATTCAGTCCTCCTTCCCGCGCACGGCCTCGATGAGAAACGAGTTGGCAAATGCCGCCCTCTCCTCTGTTCCCTTCAGGCCTGCAAACGCCCTGTTCTGCGAGAACAGCGTCATCACATCAAGATCGTAATTGGCATTCTCCGGGAAATCGATATCAGCGTCTTTTATGTTATCGTCGCTGTAGATCACGGTGGGAAGCTTATAATCCGGGAAGGGATAGTAAAAATATATATCCCCAAATCCAGCGCTTTTAAGCATCTCAGTGAGTTCTGACTTTGTGAACGTCCTAACGTGATCTCCCTGCCTGTAGCCCTCAATGCCGACGAACGGCACTGAGAGATGGTCCTCATGACTTCCGTTAAAATACTTCATGCCGAGCTTATTCTCGATCGCTATGTAGAGACGGCCTCCGTCTTTCATGACAGAGTGGACTTTCTCAAGGAAATCTTCATAAGGTCTGTCGCTGTCGATATAGTAGCAGCCGTATTCCAGGACCCCGATCAGGGTAACGACATCGTACTTCTTTTCGATCTCAATATCCTGAAAATTACCGACGATGATCTCGATATTATCCATATCCTTATGCCGGGTCGCGTTGATCAGTGATCTGCGCCGGGACAGCTCTATACAGTCGACCTTCTTCACATAGGGGGCGACACCTCCGGTGACGGCACCCATGCCGGCTCCGATCTCGAGGACCTCGTCATCACTTCTCAGGTCCATAGGCAGGCAGATATTCTCTCTCTGACGGGTCAGATGATAGAGCACCGGCCAGCTGTTCATGTCGGGATGACAGTAGTCAAAACCGGATTCATTGGAAACAATATCAAGGATATGGTTCTCGACCTCATCTCCGTCACTGTAGAGATCCGTCCCCTTGTACCACTTATAATTCAGTTTTACTTTACCGATCAGTTCTTGAGATTCCATCAGGGTGCCTTTCCTCGTATTTTATCAAGTTCGGTCCAGTAGAAATCCGGTCCGAAACGTTTAAAGACAACTTTATTATTCTCCCGCAGAGCAAGATCGAGATTTGTCGCGCAGGTCGACGCGTAACTGCTTCCGCAGGCGACTCCGGTCATAAAGAGCTGCTTCTGCATGAGATACGGAAGAAGTAATCTTGCCATATCATCCGGGACGGATTCACCTTCGTCTATGAGGGCAGCGAGTTCGCTGACTGCATTTGCAAATGCCGCGCCGCGGGCCGCAAAACTTCCGCCGTAGGGATAGACCGGCAGGTCATCGCCTCTTATGATCGGGAAAGTCATTCCCAGCCTTACGGCAAATGCCTTAAGCTCATCGAAGTGTCCTGCCCATCCGTCCATGAGAGTCTCAAAATATGCTCCGTACATGGGAAGCGGCGGGACCAGGAGACCGATGTGCGCTTCGCTCTCAAACGTATCCAGAATATTTCCGATGACTGCCCTGCTGCCATAGAGGGATTCCATATCTCCGTAAAGAAGGCTGGCCTTTGAGCTCTTCATCACATCCCCCTTCGGATCCGGCAGATCGAACGGATTAAGGACGAGCACATATTTCGCGCCGATCGACATCATGGAAGCCTGTCTCAGCTTTTCCGTGTAGGACTCACTTCCGTCAAGATAAATAACCTTGATCTCGTCCGGGATACTGCGGAGGTATCTGCCGCAGACCGCCTTGAATTTTGCCTCGTCCGAAAGAACGAAGGCATACGTCTCGCCGGAGGTAAAAACATGATCACTGACCTCGCTGTCCGGATAAAAGTTGACATGCATGGTCTGGTGGATCTGCGCGAGATCCTGCAGGCGAAGAACGTTCTCCCACATGAGAGCGGGGTCGTAGGAAGTACATGCCAGGACCGCCTCGTAAGCGCACACCTGACTCTCGCCGGCATTATTCTGCAGGTTGATCTTATAATCGGAGAAAAAATTCCTGCGCTTTAATATCGGACACTTTTTATCCCTGATGAGTTCTGCCGCGTGGTAAGCGAACGGTGCCTGTGAGTACTCTTCGTAATCACCTGAATCCACATAGGCCTCCCACTTATAGCCGAGATCGGCAAAATATTTCGTGAAAACAGCCTCGTAGCACGCGATAGAGTCCACGTAAGAATCAGGGTTCTTCATGTTCATAATGAAATCCCGGTACGGGAAACTCATGAAGAAATCCCGGCGAAGGGCTATAAAATGCGAGTTGAGGTGCTCCGGCAGATAGCCGTAAGGTATGACTCCGTAGGGATCGACTTTGAGAGCGTAATGCTCCGTGATTCCCCAGAAATCAAGATCCCGGACATTCATCTCGCGAAACATCTCCTCAAATGAATCAAGCGGGCCGAAGAACGTATAATTCATGAGGACAAGTTCATCATACTTTGAGAGTTCGTGAAAACCGATATTAAATATGCCCTCCCTGTATCCTGCTACATCAAACCCTGTGTTGGGCCGGTAGAGCACCCGGTCGCAGCAGGCGGAAAGCTGCATGCCTGCCTCCTCAGTGAGAAAGCCGTTGACCACCGTCAGAATATAAGCGGCGTCCTCCCGGATCGACCTCAGCATATTTGTCATATAACGGTCAACAAGCCCGTCTTTGTCGAAATACAGGACGATGAAACACCGGTTCCTGTTATCCTTTTCCAATTTCATCTCAGAGAATTCTCCTCATTAGAGTTCGCCGCAGCGTCCCGGAAAGGGCAGCGGACGGGAAAAAAGTCAGCTGTTTTCGGTCCTGGACAGGAGTTCCCGGAACGGCTTCCAGCCTCCGGTGCGCTCCGCCTCCGCCCTCGCAAGTCCGCAAGCCATATAAGCCCAGTTATCCATATGTATCCGGGCGTAAGAATCGGACAGTATCCAGGCGGAATAGTATCCTTCGCTCTGGGCTGCAAATGGATACAGCCTCTCAATCGCATGCATCACCGTTCCGTCGATACCGACCGGCTCCTTCGGGAATTCCTCATACTGCCAGTCGTGGTCCATAAGACACTTCAGGGCTTTCGTCCTGACCCAGAACTCAGAGCCGAGCGGGGCAACCGGCTCACGACTTTCATCCATTGGCACGCGGATACCAAGCTTCTCCGCGGTCTCCTTTGTGACCGCAAAGTTCTCTCCCCACTCTCCTCTGCCGGTAGTAGGATAATACGGACCGTGAAGCGGTACCGGCGGGCTTAGAAGACCGAGATCCGGGTGGTCCTCGAACAGCTTGATCACGTTCTTAACATAGTTCTCCGTCGGCAGCAGACATTCAAAGCAGAGATACTCCCATGCCCTTCCGATAGAGTGGAGCGGGATCTGATTTACCTTCTTGTCATGTATCTTGAGGACAAGATCATAGTTCATGAAAATATCCTTGCAGGTCACAAGGAAGGGGGCAACGTCTCTGCCCCTGTTGCCGGATATGCGGAACTCGACCCTGTGGTCATTTTTGATCCGATCAAAATACGGCTCTATACTCGCGCGCTTTCTCTCATCAGGGACCGTGACATAAATATCAATGCCCTCCGGCATGTGGGCTGCATAGGCAGCGCACTCCTCTGCGAGCTCGTCATAGTAGATGTGGAGGATCAGCGCGGTCTTTAGCGTGACCTTCCCGCACTTATCTTCTTTCGCATCGTCAGTCGGAAGAGTTTTCTTCTCTTCTGCCTTTTCGGATCTCATCAGGGATGTGCTCGTCCGGTCGAGTTTCGTCGGGACAATATAGGTCAGCCCGAGCCGCTTTCTAAGGTCCGCCATATTGCACGTGCGGATCAGATTCGCTGCGATAAGCCGCTCATCGTAATCCGTCTCATCTTTTATATAGGCAAAAGCCTCCTTCGCAGCCTCGCCGCCGCTTCTCTCAAAGGCTTCCATATAGTCATGATAAAATGTCCGCTTCTTCATGACCGGACATTTCAGAGTTTCCATACAGTATCTCGGAAAGTCTCTCAGCGGATCCCATGTGTATTCGGACAGGGCATCTCCGTCACAGTAGACGTCCCACTTATAGCCGAGGTCCTCCATGGCTTTCGTAAAGACAGCCTCGTGAGTCCCGATTGCGTCCTCGTATCTCGTAATGGCGGGCATCTCCTCCCACCATTTTCTGAAATCCTCTGTTCTCATGAAGTCTTTTCGAAAGACCTGGAAAAAGCTCTGGATGTGTTTCGGCAGATATCCGTAGGAAATAGTGCCGAAGGGATCGAAGGGCGCGCCGAAAAACGCGGTGATCCCCCAGAAATCGACGTCCCTTTCTGCCATCTCATCGAACATCCGGGAGAACGGGTGAATTGGACCGTAAAGCGTGTCATTGCAGATCACAGCCTCATCGTATGCGCACAGATCCTCATATCCGTGTGCAAGAAGCCCTTCCTTGTAAGCGGTGATATCGTAGCCCTCGTTGGGTCTTATGATCACCTCGTCAGCGACTGCCTCAAGCCGGGCTTCACCATCCTCTGACACACCCCCGTTTATGACAACGCGAAGGCACGAGACCTCACTTCGAAGGCCTTTCAGGAATGCGTCAATATATGTATCTACAATACCGTCATTGTCATGCAGAACATAGACGGCCAGTCTTTTTACTCCGCTGTCTTTAAGGATCAAAGCGCCACCCTCTCAGTATGTCTGCCCGTCTATTGTCGTGACGGACTCCATGTCATAAAAGCCGACAGTATTCTTATCTGAAATCACGTTGATATCGCAGACATCGTACAGCCGGTTGTATACAGTGAATCTGTTGTGTGCAAATCCCACCACGCCCAGAGAAAGCAGATAACTCCTGCCCTGCAGCGTCATGCGCTGTCTGAAGTCGATCACATGCTCGGTCCCTGCCTTGTAAATGCCTGTGTCGATCCGCTCAAGCATGGTGTTGGTCCCGGTGACCTCGGTACCCTGAGGATCCTTGATCGTAAAGCAGAACAGCGGATCCTGTATGTCCTCATTGAAATGCACTTTCATGCGGATCGTGAACATCGAACCCTTCACGATACCCGAGTTGATCTTACCGTCCTCATCGATCAGGGCGAAATCTATGATCTCCGCCTGTTTTTCGCCATAGTCGAGCAGCTCCGGGTTCACCTCGAGCTTGCCGTACCATCTTCCCTCAGCGTTCTCCGGTTTCAGATAGCGGGATATCTCCTCCTCCAGATTCTTCCGCTGCTCAGCCGCTGGGACCGTGACAAGGATCTGTTTGTAGATGTCGATGACTTCCTTGGGCTCGCCCTCGCAGTTCTTGACACCCTTATTGAGAAGAACGACCCTGTCACAGTACTTGGCTACAGAACCCAGGTCATGGCTGACGAACAGAATCGTCTTGCCCTGCTTCTTGAATTCCTCGAACTTGTGGTAGCATTTGGCCTGGAAGAACACGTCTCCTACACTAAGGGCTTCATCGACGATCAGAATCTCGGGGTCAATGTTGATGGCCACCGCAAACGCGAGTCTGACGAACATACCGCTTGAGTAAGTCTTGACCGGCTGATTGATAAAGTCGCCGATATCGGCGAAAGAGATGATCTCCTCAAGTCTGGCGTCGATCTCCTCGCGGGAGAAGCCCATGACCGTGCCGTTGACATAAATATTCTCCATTCCGGTGTATTCCGGGTTGAATCCGGCACCGAGTTCGAGCAGGGCAGAGATCCTGCCGAAGACCTGGACACTGCCCATCGTCGGCGACAGCACGCCGGTGATGATCTTCAGGATCGTGGACTTACCGGAGCCGTTGGTCCCGATAATACCCACACACTCGCCCTTCTTGACATCGAAACTGACGTCATTCAGGGCAAGGATTTCTTTATATCTCTTTTTCTTTGAGAGGCCGAGCGACTCGCGCAGGCGGTCTGTCGGCTTGTCATAAAGTTTATATGCCTTTGTTATGTTATTGACAGCGATTGCTATTTCCTGCATAAATCCTCCATGCAGGTCCTGTCGGACCTGCATTTATCCAAGTGGGATATGCCCACCTATATCCAAAGCATGTTAATGCCCGGATCAAAGTGTGTCCGCAAAGTGTATCTTGAGCCGCTTAAAGATGAAAGCTCCGACCACGAAAAAGACTGCCGTCACCGCCCAGAAGTAGAAGGTGAGATCGAATCTCTCCCAGAACCAGACCTTGTTCATCATGGAGTCACGATAGCCGTTCACGATATAGAAAATCGGGTTCAGCTTAAAGACCGTAATCAGCCAGCCCGGCATTCTCGCGCTCATATTATCAATATTCCACATGATCGGTGTCATCCACACCTGAATCTGTATGATGATTGAAATGATCTGCGAGAGATCCCGGAAAAAGACGACGATCGAGCAGGTCGCGTAGCACACGCCCAGACTGTACATGAACAGGCAGAACGAATAATAAAATACCTGCAGCGAATGAAGATCCGGGAAGTGACCGCTCAGCGTAAAGAGCACCAGCATCAGGAATATGAAGAAGAGATGCACGAACAGCGCTGATATTTCCTTCACGATCGGCAGGATGGATATCTTGAACACGACCTTCTTTACGAGGTATGTGTATTCAAGAAGGGCGTTAGTTCCGCCCACAAGTGTATCCTGGAAAAAGAACCATGGAACAAGACCGCAGATGAGCCAGAGCACGAACGGATATGTGATCCCCGTCGGCGCCGTTACGTCAGCCGCTCCGAGACCCACCTGAAATACGAACCAGTAGACAACGATCGTGATGGCAGGCTGAATGAAAGCCCAGACGATACCGAACACAGATCCGGCGTATTTCGTCTTAAAATCATTCCGCGCGAGCTGCATAATGAGCACGCGGTTCTGAATGAGTTCCATGGGAAGCGTTGAAAACTTTTTCCGGAAAAGGACAGCAACGACACACATAAGGTCGAGAAGGACCGCAATGATGACATTCTTTACGGTATTTTTCGTGCGAATTCCCGGCAGAGCGTCAGCGAGGATCTGATCCGGACCCTGCTCATAGATGATGAAGGGGTCCCCTTTTTCTGTAGAGACCGAAAAAGCGTCCTGATTACTCTCGTAGGATGCGATATCATTGTCACTTTGAACTTGTGACGAGTCAAAAAGCTGCTCTCTGTCACCGCTTACGAATCTGGCTCCCCGGATCCTGTATTCCGCCTCCGCGGCGCCGAAGTCGATCCTGACATACCTGGTCGTGAGCGGGAGGGCGAATTCCATTGTGACGTCCTTCCCGATATCCTCGGTCTCGTAACCGCAAGTATGCTGGTTGGACGGGGCAAAATCCGCCGTGTCGCTGTAAAACACCTGTATATTGTCCGACGCAGTGCCGTTCAGGGAGAACGTAAGTACAGCTGTCCCGCCAACTCCCCCGTCATGCGTCAGAATAAAAAAGTTCAGCAAAAGCACCAGCACGACAAGGCATGCCAGCACGATCTTCTTTTTCAAAGACATAAATGCTCCCCGTATTATTTGCGATTCTCAGTATATTCCCTGAAGCTGCCCCACTTTTTGTCTTTCTCGGACAGATTCAGCTCCATTCCCTCCGGGATCGGCCATTCAACACCGATTTCCGGATCATTCCATGCAAGTCCGCCCTCATCATTCGGATGATAAAAGTCAGTGCATTTGTAGCAGAACTCGGCGTGGTCTGAGAGGACAACAAAGCCGTGCGCGAAATTCTTCGGGATAAAGAACTGCTTCTTGTTGTCGGCGGAAAGAAGCACGCCGTGCCACTTTCCGTATGTAGCCGAACCCGGTCTCAGGTCGACGGCAACATCGAAAACTTCTCCGGCCACCACCCGGACAAGCTTGTCCTGCGGGAAATTGATCTGAAAGTGAAGTCCTCTGAGAACACCCTTAGAGCTCGAAGACTGATTGTCCTGAACGAATACTTCGGGAATGCCGGCAGCCTTGAAATCATTGTAGTTATAAGTTTCCATGAAGTAGCCGCGCGCGTCCCCGTAGACAGCCGGCGTGATGATCTTCAGTCCTTCGATTTCGCATGTTTCCACATTGATCTTACCCATGATTTTCCTCCTTATTTTAAGCAGCCGCATGGCCTGTCGTTATTCATGATCTTGTTTATTTTTGCAGGATCGCCCCAGACTTCCGGTGAGGCATCTGCCCTGTCCGGGAACTTGCCGTAGTCGAGCCGGATTTTCATGTTGTTCTCGCGGATGAAGCGCTCCGCCTCCTCCGCGAGGGGGATGGCCACACCGCTGCAGCAGTTGATGATCCCCGTCACCTCCCGCTGGCTTGCGACCGCCGCGATCTGTCTTGCCAGATCTTCGACTTTAATAAAGTCGAATTTATTCTTGCCTGTTGTGAACGGAAAGAGCTCCTGCCCTCTCTCCTCAGCCTCAGTCATCTTTGAAAAGATGGAGTGATTCTTCGCGTCATCCCCGAGGATATAGTAACCTCTCAGCCACTGCAGTGTTACGCCCTTCTTTTCGGCGTAGACCGTAACGAGCTCCCTCAGCGCATTCTTTGCGATTCCGTATGGGGTCACCGGGTTAGTTGGGACCGTCTCGTCGATGGCTCCGACATGATAGCCGACCTCATGCATTGTCCCCATGACGAGAAGCTGCGGGAGTCCCCCGTCCATCATATTCACAAGAAACTCGTAGTGGGACGGCAATTCCGTCACATGGGACATGTTATAGTGGTCAAATCCATTTCTCCAGGCAAGATGAATGAGCGCGTCCGGACGCATAAGCTCGTCATATATCTCTCTGCTGCCGGAAAAAATGTCTGTCTGGATCCGCCCCGCTCTCCCGTCTACGCCGTCGAACGCGACGTCACAGGCAAGTACCCTGTGACCGTGTTCTATGAGGGCTGTGACGAGGTGCCTGCCGATATAGCCGTTTGCGCCGGTTACAAGAATCTTCAAAATCAGTGCTCCTTCTATTGGCTTATTAAAACCACAATAAGGAGACAGCCATAAGGACCATCTCCTTTCGTTACTTATTTGTTTGCGTACATATCCTCGTAATACTTCTGGTAGTCACCGCTTGTCACGTGCTCCATCCACTCCTGGTGATCGAAGTACCAGCGGATCGTCTTTTTAATGCCGACTTCGAATGTCGTCTCCGGATACCAGCCCACCTCAGCCTTGATTTTATCCGGCGCGATCGCGTATCTTCTGTCGTGACCTTTGCGGTCCTCAACGTACTTGATCAGATCCTCGGAGATGTGCTCCTTTCTCGGATCACTGTCGTCAAGTTCCTCGCGCAGAGTGGAAATAATCGTCTTTACGATCTGGATATTCTCCCGCTCATTATGGCCGCCGATGTTATATGTCTCGAAGAGTCTTCCCTTCTCCTGCACAAGGTCAATACCCTTGCAGTGATCTTCGACATACAGCCAGTCACGGATGTTCTTTCCGTCGCCGTATACCGGGAGGGCCTTGCCATGAAGGGCATTGTTGATCATCAGCGGGATCAGCTTCTCCGGGAACTGATAGGGACCGTAGTTGTTGCTGCAGTTGGTTATATTGGCAGGGAACTTATACGTGTCCATGAAAGCCTTGACCATAAAATCGGAAGAAGCCTTGCTCGCCGAATACGGGCTGTGCGGATCATACGGTGTTGTCTCATAGAAGTAATCGTCCGGGTTGGACAGTGATCCGTAGACTTCGTCCGTTGAAACGTGCAGGAATTTCTTTCCGTCCTTGAAAGATCCGTCCGGCAGTTCCCAGGCTGCCTTGGCTGCCGCCAGCATCGTGAGTGTCCCGAGTACGTTCGTTCTTGCAAATACGCCCGGATCCTTTATACTGCGGTCCACATGGCTCTCAGCTGCGAAATGTACGACGCGGTCGACATCATTTTCCTCAAAGATCTTGTTGATTGCTTCCGTATCACAGATATCAGCTTTTACAAATGTATAACCCCGGCGATCCTCGACATCCTTAAGATTCTCGAGATTGCCCGCATATGTCAGCTTGTCGACATTGATAATACGGATCTCATCGCCGTATTTTTTGAACATATAATGAATATAATTAGAGCCGATGAAACCGGCGCCGCCTGTGACGACATATGTTCTCATATTTTCACCTCGTAATTTTTGTTTTGGGTAGACAGTTAAAGACAGTATACCATTCAAAGCACCATCATGCAAGAATGCTTGCCACGTCCGACTGTTGATAGTATACTATTAAAAGTTGCTTTTCAAGACAAAAGGTATAAATTTATGGTTATTTTAGAAAACACTCCGATCACAAAGCTGAACGTCCCCGGCAACAATTTCTACATTAAAAGAGACGATCTGCTTCCCTTTTCGTGCGGCGGAAACAAAGTGCGCATTGCCCATGAGTTCCTTGAGGACATGAAGGCAAAGGGTGGGAACTGTCTCATTATGTACGGCAACAGCCGTTCCAATCTCTGCCGGGTCCTCGCAAGCGCATGCTATATGGAAGGCATTCCATGCATGATGATCTGTTCCGACGATCCGGACGGCGTCCACAGAAAGACAAAAAACAGCGTCCTTGTCGGTCTTCTCGGCTTAGAGATCATCTACTGTGCCAAGAACGCAATCGCTCCTGCTGTCGATGAGGCTTTCCGAAGGGCGGCCTCCCGCGGACTCATACCCTATTACATCTACGGTACCCGATTCGGGACCGGAAATGAGGGCTGTGCCGCCAGAGCTTACGCCAGGGCCTACGATGAGATCTGCGCTCAGGAAGAGGCCATGGGAATTCGATTTGATTACATTTTCCACGCTTCAGGAACCGGAGCTACACAGAGCGGTCTCGTCTGCGGACATCTTGTCCGGGAAGATGACAGAAAGATCGTCGGTATCTCTGTCTCAAGAGACAAAGCACGTGGGACCGGGATCATAAAATGTGGGGTCACCGAGTGGTTCCGCGATGAAGGAAAGACTCTGCCGCCGCGCTTTGCTGATGAGATCATTCTTGCAGATGAATACCTTGCCGGCGGGTACGGAGAATACAACGAGGAGATCCTCGAGATAATCCGCACAGAGTGGCGTCGTGACAGTATCTGTCTCGACCCGACTTACACCGGAAAAGCTTTCACCGGTATGCTCTCCTATCTAAAGGAGAATAATATTGAGGACAAGAATATACTCTTTATCCACACGGGAGGCACGCCGCTGTTCTACGACGCGCTGGAACTTCTGTGACCGAAATTAGTATCCGCATGGTCTCAAAGAGACAAAACATCTCACACAGTGATATACGGGCAGATGCGAAGCACTGCCAATCGTCCGGTTTCGCAAGAACTGACTTCTATTTAAAAAGAGAGGAAAAAAATGCTGGTTTCAATTATTATTCCATGCTATAACTCGGAAGCCACAATAGAAAAAGTCGTCACAATGGTCATGGACGAGTTCAGTCAGCACGATGAGTACGATTGCGACTTCTTCCTCGTGAACGACTATTCACGCGACGACACATTCGGGGCCATCACACGCCTTGCCGAAAAATACCCGACCGTACACGGCATCAATCTGATGCGCAACTTCGGCCAGCATAACGCGCTCATGGCTGCCCTCAATTATGCAGACGGAGACTACGTCCTCGGTATGGATGATGACATGCAGACGCACCCGTCCCAGGTCTTCAAGCTGCTCGACAAGATGTCCGAGGGTTATGACCTCGTGTACGGCCAATATGCCCAGAAGAAAAACGGATTTCTAAAGAACCTGACAAGCAAGTTCAACGAGGTCTCATCCCGCATTCTGCTGGGACGGCCGAAGGAAATCGTTTCCAGCAATTTCTGGGTCATCACCAGGGCTGTCCGCGATGAGGTCATCCTCTACAAGAATTTCAACCCTTACGTCGACGGCCTCTTCTACCGCACGACATCCAACATAGGAAATGTTATGGTCGAACATCACAAGCGCGAAGTCGGAACATCCAACTACACGCTGCGAAAGCTCATGCGGCTCTGGCTTGCCTATTTTAATTATACGGTCCTCCCGCTCCGCATATCCTTCTTCCTCGGTATGATTTTTTCCATGATCGGTCTTGTGTCCGCGCTGGTGACCATAATCCGAAAGCTGGTCACCCCCGATATGACCGTCGGCTGGGCATCCCTCATGGCCTGCCTGTTGATCTTCAGCGGTGTAATCATGCTGATACTGGGTATTCTGGGAGAGTATATCGGAAAGCTGATCCTTTCCATCAACGGAACCCCCCAGTATATCATACGCGAAACCGTGAACCTCGACATGCCTGTCCATCGCAGGCACGACGGCACAACCGGTACGAAAACTGTCCGCTATCATGGGCTGGCCGAGAACTATATAAACAGGAATCAGAACGGCTGACGACATACATATAGTTTTCTGTATGATCCGGCGCGACGAAGGATGATTTGTGCCGGAGAAGCGAATTGTGAGATGCTCCTGTCTGAACTGTTGCGATCCGGCTCCGGCCGGATTCATTTTTGAAAGGATAAAGCGATGACTAATAACCTAATGATCCTCGGAGCAGGCATCTATCAGGTCCCTCTTATTAAGAAAGCTAAAGAGCTCGGTTATCACACCATAGTTGTGAGCTATCCCGGACCTTACCCGGGATTCGACATTGCTGACGAAGTACTCTATCTCGACACGACAGACTCGGAAGCTATCCTTGACGCGGCGAGGAATATGAACATAAAAGGAATCTGTACGACCGGAACCGATGTCGCCATGGGTTCCATCGGTCTTGTCAATGATACCCTGGGGCTTTCGGGTATATCCGGGCAGGCTGCCCGCGTGCTCACGGACAAATCCGTCATGAAGAAGAGATTCATTGAAGCCGGTGTCCGCACCGCCGCCTTCGAGAAAATATACTCTCTTAAGGAGGCCATCGCAGCCTTTAAAAAGATAGGTCCGCCCTGCGTCGTCAAGGTGACTGACAAATCAGGCAGCCGGGGCATCATAAGGGTCGATACGGAAGACGAAATGCCCGCCGCTTATGCTGAGGCCATGAAAGTCACCGGGAAGGACTATCTTCTTGTCGAAAAGTGCATCATCGGCCACGAGATCGGCATTGACGCCTTCGTGTCGGGAGGACGCCCCGTCCTTCTCCTGCCCCACGATAAACTCGTATATAAAGGGGGCAGGGCGACAGTCCCCGTAGGCCACATCTTTCCCTATGAAGTTTCCCCGGTTCTCCGCGACGACATAGAAAATCAGGTAAACAAGATTATACAGGCCTCCGGCATGAACAACTGCGCGATGAACATCGATGCCTTCGTGTGCGGAGACGAGCTCTACGTGATCGAGGCGGGCGGCAGATGCGGCGCGACCTGCATCCCGGAGCTGATTTCAATGTATGGCGGGATCGACTATTACGGGCTTATGATAAAAGCCGCCTGCGGTCTGCCTGCAGACTTCTCACTGCAGAAGGCTGTCCCCTGTATGGCTTCGCTCCTCTATGTGACAAAGGAGCATAGGCTTGTCTCTATCGACTACGAGAAGATCCGTTCCCTCAGAGATCGAAACATTTTCGTCTCCTTCGACTACGCTGCGGGAGCGCTGCTCCCGGTCATGCACGATGGCACTGACCGGATCGGTCAGGTCTACGCACCGTGTTCCTCAGTAACTGAATTTGAAAAAATCCGGAAAGAGGCTCTGTCAGCCTGCCATATGGAATGAATCTCAGGGGCTGTCGCATCAAGGCGCGCCACCACTATATATGGCAGACGTTATTTGCAAATGTCTGCCATATATAGTGGTGACACCGTCTAATGCGACAGCCCCTTTAGATTATGGAATAGGTATCTACCGGTGAAGCATTGTGGACGCAGTAACGGTTCAGACAGGCTGAACTTCAGCCCCGTTCCGGCAGCATAGCATCCATCTTCGTGAGAAAAACATTGTCGGTCCGACTGAGAGATCAAAAATGCTTTAGCATTTTTAAGCTCGAGGAAGTGACCGGCGTTTTTCGATGAAGATGATGCTTGCTGCCGGATCCCGGATCTACCGCGCAGCCTGTCTGAACCGTTACGACCGTCGATAAAACAGCCGGCCCTGGTGCGGGGTCAGGTGCGGAAGTTTCAGCAAACCGCTTTCACCGCTTGCGCTTTGCATATAATTAGTAGTAAAATACTCTTACTTATGACTATAAGGAGCATTACTATGATTGATTTTAATATTCCCCCATTCACGGGTAAGGAAATCGAATATATGGAACAGGCTGCCCGCGGCGGCAAGATCTGCGGCGACGGGCCCTTCACGAAAAAGTGCCAGGCCTGGATCAACGAGCGTTTCAACTTCCCGGCATCCTACCTCACCACCTCCGGAACGGCAGCCCTCGAAATGGCGGCACTTCTCACAAAAGTCGGCCCCGGCGATGAGGTCATTCTCCCGTCTTACACGTTCTGCTCCACGGCGGACGCGTTCGTTCAGAGGGGAGCCACTCTGGTCTTTGTCGATATCCGCCCGGATACCATGAACCTCGATGAGAAAAAAATCGAGGCGGCTATCACAGAGAAGACCAAAGTCATCGCGACCGTCGACTACGCAGGCGTCGCATGCGAGATGGACACGATCAACAAGATCGCTGCAAAGCACGGTCTCATCGTCGTCGAGGACGCCGCTCAGGGCTTCGGCTCGACATATAAGGGAAAGCCTCTGGGAAATCTCGGAGACTTCGGCTGCTTCTCCTTCCATGAGACTAAGAACTTCTCCATGGGTGAGGGAGGCGCTCTTGTCCTGCCGAACCTCGACCATCGCGACGAAGCCGAGATCTACCGTGAGAAAGGTACGGACCGAAGCAAGTATTTCCGCGGGCAGATCGACAAATACACCTGGGTCGACTACGGCTCATCCTACCTTCCGAGTGATCTGAACGCTGCCTATCTCTGGGCTCAGCTGGAAAGCTATGACACGGTCTACAACGACCGCATGAAGACATGGAATGCTTACCATGCGGCTTTCAAAGATCTGGAAGATCAGCATCTGATCGAGCGTCCGCGGATTCCGGCGGACTGTGAGCATAACGCGCACATGTATTATATCAAGCTCCGTGACATTGAAGAGCGCTCTGCCATGATTCGCCATCTCAGAGAACATGGCATCCTTGCGGTATTCCACTATATCCCGCTCCACTCCGCTCCGGCCGGTCTCAAATTCGGCAGGTTCGACGGTATCGATGAATACACGACGAAGGAGAGCGAGCGCCTCCTGCGCCTTCCGCTCTATTACGGAATCGGAGACGAGAACAGACAGACCGTGATACGCGAAGTACGGGCTTTCTTCGGTCTCTGAACCGTGATCGCTTCTCCGACTGTTCAAGTCTCGCTTTCGAGACTTGGCGCGGGATTAAAGTCAGCGCCAGCTGACATATATAAACAATTATGGGGCTGTCGGTCAGACTGTGTCCGCACTGCATATGGCTGACATTTGCAGATAAAGTCAGCTATATGCAGTGGGGAAACGCCTTATTACGGCAGCCCTAAAAGAAAGAGGATGCATATGACATTTATTAAAAAGCACAGAATTCTCCTTCTGCTTGTGCTGTCTTCCGCGATTTTTCTTGCGCTCTACCGGCGTTTTATTTTCGGCGACGCAGTCTTCATGTACACGGACCTCGGCTCGGATGGCATGTCATCCAGCTATCCGATCATAACAATGCTGTCCCGCCTGCTGAAAAGCCGCGACTTTTCCGCGTTCACACTTGAATCCGGTCTTGGCAGCGACACCACTGCGACATTTCTTCAATATCTGAATCCACTGAAGCTGTTCCTCCTGATCTTTGGGAGGGACCGGTTCCACATCGGCATTCTCATATTCCTGTACATACAGCACAATCTGACCGCCCTCCTCGGATACGGTTATTTCAGCATACTCCTAAAAAACAAAGATGCTGCTGTAATCCCCGCTCTCATCTGGGCATATGCGAGCTATATCATCCTCTGGGGTCAGAACTACAGCTTCGGCACATGTATTCTGATGTTCACTCTGGTCATGTTCCTCCTTCAGGGGGCTTACGACACAGGGTTCAAAAGATATTATTTTTTACTGATTCCCGCTCTGGCTCTCTGCCTGATTTCCAACTACTATTTCTACTATATGACCGCCGCGTTCACCGCAGTGTACACACTCCTTTATACACTGATTGCCGGTGAAAGGCGGGATCTGCCGGAAGGCACTAAAAAAGAAAACCGCGTCCTCACTACAGTCCTGAGGCTTATGCGGCTTCTTCTCATAGGCATTTTCTCTGTCGTGATAGGAGCGGTATCCGTTCTCCCGATCATCTCGTCCTTCCTGACCAGCAACCGCACAGAGACAACGCAGCAATACGGCTTTGAAATTATTAAACAGCCCTACGACCTTCGTACGTATCTGACATTCATCGGCAGATTTTTCTCGACCGATCTTTTCGGGACAGGCAACGCTTTCACAGGCCAGCTCAATTATTATGAGATCGCGGTCCTGTTCGTCAGTACTCTGTTCTTTTTCTCCGTCATCTATCTGCTGCTTTCCAAAAAAGGAGTTATCCCGGTCATACTGCTCACATCAGTCTGCACCGCCATGCTCTATTTTCGGGGTGCAGGCTGGCTGCTCACATTTAATATTTCATCGCAGCGATACTCTTTCATGATCTGCTTTGCGGAAGTCATAGCTATCGCATTTTTCGTCCGTGCTCTCACGGAAGGTCCGGGAAAGGTCCGTCTTGTTCTGTCTGTTGCCATCGCATCGTCAGGGTCAGCGGCGATACTTTACGGACTGCATCACTATGCCCCGCTGTTCAATTTTGACCTCTCAAGGCAGGCAGTCATCATTACTGTCGGATCCGTAGCTGTCTATGCGTTCCTGCTCTTCCTGCATGTATTTGAAAAAATCAGAGGCGGCGCGCGTGCGCTTCTTCTGATTGCAGTATGCGCGGAACTGGTAATTGCCAATTCAGCTTCTCTGTACGAGCGCGATTACGTTACCCGCGAAGAATACGCTTCGTCACTCTACAATGACGGAACCAATGACGCTGTCTCCTATATAACATCGCTGGACAGCGGCTTCTATCGGATCAATACCTCGACAGAGTACAATTATGCAAATGAAGGCATGGTCGACGGGTTCAAATCCACGACCAGCTATTCAAGCGTCAACCCCGCCAGTCTTCACACGCTGAGCAGGGCGCACCGTGTCAATCAGCTGTCCGACAACTTTTTCATCGTCGGCTATGACGAGTATTATCTTTTCACTCTCCTTAGCGGTAAATATCTGATCACGGATAACGGGGAGGATCGTATCGGGGACTCGATGGAGACTTCTCTCTTCACTCAGGTCGATGTGACTGACACAAATAAAATATTTGTCAACAATAACTCTCTCCCGTTCGGTTATCTGTATCACAATCAGATCCGCAAATCCGCGTTCGAGGATCTGGATTCATTTGAAAGAATGAAAGTCCTCACAAATGCTTATTACAAGACAAACGGCGGAGACGGCAATGTCTCCCTAAGGGAATATGACATCCACCGGGGCAAGCCGATGGCCCTTGTCGACAAGATCAGTCACATTAATAATTGCAGCATAGAGAAAAACGAGGACGGCACATTTACTGCAACAGCAGTGGGTGAAGATCCGTTCTTCATCATGGCTCTTAACGACGCCCTGTCCGATGACGAGTTCGAAGTCCAGTATCTGCACATCGCAGTCGACCCCGCAAAGACTGTTGGTGACGGAACTCTCCAGACATTTATCCTGAGTAATGCTTATCCTGATCTTTCGGACTGTGACAATGAGATTATTCCCATGAGCGCAGCCCTGCCCGATATATCGAAACTCCTTCCGGACCAGGCTAACAATATCCGCGTGGACCTCAGCGACAACAGTTCAGTCACTTTCAGAGATCTCAGTCTTATAACTGATATAAGTGCCGCTCTTGAGTTTCAGGACCTCAAGGCGACGGACATCTCTGATATCACATTTGAGAATGATGTCTACAGCGCTGTAGTGAAGAACCCGGAAGAATCCGGTATGCTCTGCATCCCGATTCCCTATACATCCGGGTGGACTGCGACAGTAAACGACAATGATGTTCAGGTCCAGAACATAAACGGCGGCCTGTGCGGTGTCGAGCTTCCGAAAGGCACCTGCAATGTCAAAATGACCTACCGGCTCCCGTATCTGAAACTGGCGGCAACTATTTCGGCAGGCGGTCTCGCTGTGTGGTTCATCCTGTTCATACTGCCCTTCGGGCGCAGAAAAAAACCAAAAGTGTGATAATCAATCAAGGGGGAAAAAGTGAAACAGACAAACAGAAATGCGGATACGACCGTCTATATCTTTCTGGCTTTACTTCTCATCGCGGCATGGCATACTGCCTGCGGGCTTCCATATAACGAGGGCACAGCAGATTTTCCGGTGAACTTCAACCTCTTCTTATTTGTCGCTTCTATCCTCGGAATCTGTGTAGCCGCAACTATATGTTTCCTGGTCACTGATTTTCTTGGCAGGAGCATATCGCCCGACAGTACGCCCGCCAGGGTCATGAATGCGCTTCTCGTCCCGGTCCATCTGGCGGCAGGAGCCATGATCATCGCACTCATTTACAAGGTCTACCTTAACGAGAACACTCTGTTCCCCGGAGATTCCGCTGCCTACGCGCTGAGACACTTTTTCCCGCATCCTGTCTACTTCGCCTTCATGCTTGTTCCCGCTCTTATTCTGTATGTCTTCGGCAGATTCGGCACCGGTAAAAACAGAGTGATCCGCCTTATGACAGCACTCCTTATTTCCTTATTAGCGGCAGTTTACGCCTGGTGCCCGGAACCGTTCATGGACAACGGCGGAGGTATTCTTCATGTCGACGCCTACACAACGACGATCATCAACACCGCCAGAATGATTCCCTTTGACAATCATCACATCAATATTTACGGTCATCACGGAATTATATATCTCCCGTTGGTCAAACTCTTTGGCAGCAACTTCAGAGCAGTCGCCCTTGCGATCTGTGTCTTTACCTTCATTTCGTTCATGGCTGCCTCCTACGCAGCTGACGTCCTGATTGAGAGAGACCTGGTCTATTTCTTTACCATGCTTGCGGTTCTCAGCACATCCACGCTCCTGACACGAAGAGGCGTATACTTCCAGATCAACCCGCAAAGACTGCTGTTCCCGATGCTCGCCTTGGCCTTCCTCGCCTGGGAATCAAAGCATCCAAAAGAAGGTCCCTCTGTATTGAGACTTCTCGTCAGGTTCGCAATCGCGTCGCTGGCATTCGTATGGAACTTCGAGACCGGTCTCTTCACCGCAGTCATATTCGCGTTCTGTATCTTTCTTAAGACACATTACAAAGAGAAATGGATTTCAGTCTCCGCCATAAAAACATCGGCTCTTCTTGTCGTGTTCGTTGTCCTTGCGCTGGCATGCGCGTTCGGAATCGTGGAAGTCTACAACCTGGCAGTCGGCGGCAGAATGATTTCCTTCCGACAGTTCATATATCCCCTGTACTCCGGAACATACAATGTAAATAACCTCAGTCTGCCGCTTCCGTCAGTCGGTCACCTTTATTTCCTTCAGATCCTTCTCTTCGGATTCACGCTGCTTTCAGTCCTTAGGGGAAGATCGGAGGCTTCCGATGACGAGCGCCTGACCGGCATATATACGGTCGGAATTGCCTTATCCGGCTTCTCCTCGATGATCTATTTTGTTAACCGTCCTTCTTACGGAAATATGTCCATCGCGTTCATACAGATGGCGCTTTTGGCAGGTTATGCGGCGGACAGATTCATAGACAGGGATACTCTTTTTAAGGGCGGTGTCAAAGCGTACAGGCTTGGCCGCTATGCAGTCGGCTGCGCCCTCTTCTTCGCGATATTCTGGATTTCCGTCGAGGGGGTACTGTATATCCAGCAGGGGCTGACCAACCGACAGGTCGGCAGCTGGAACAGCGAGGTTGAGGAGGAACATATCGAGCTGATCTCTAAAGAGGTTCCTCCCGACACGTTCGCATACGGCATGGGCGTTCCACAGCTGTACTATAAGCTCGGCTGGGATCCGCAGATCTATCCGACGGATTTCCCGGACAGGAACAAAGAGAATTTGGACTATATACGAGATGAGCTTGCGGATCAGAACGCTGTCTTCACCTCTTATCCCTCCATCTTGCCCGAAGATTTCACTCTCCGGAAAGTATATCTGGTCGGCTTTACCGAATACGGGTACTACACAAGATAACCTTCTTTGCACGTGTCTCACGACTAAAGTCATGAGTATTGCGCTATGAAGAAAAATACCGGGGCTGTTACAGTTCAGACAGGCTGTTCCATCTTTTCGCTTCCGGCAGCAGAGCATTCATCTTCGTGAGAAAAACATTGTCGGGCCGACTGGAGAGATCAACAATGCGCAAGCATTGTTAAGCTCGGATGGTAGGACCGACGTTTTTCGATGAAGATGATGTCTGCGGCCGGATTCAGGAACTACCTTACAGCCTGTCTGAACTGTTCCTTATTCAATTGTTCAAAAATGACCGGATAGTTCTCTCGAACCCCTCCTCCAGCGAATACCGGCAGTGCCATCCAAGTTTGCTTATCTTGGATGTATCCAGCATGGTATACACATTCTTGCCTCGTCCGACATAACCCGCATCCTCGGCTTCGATCCGCACTTTCGCGTCACCTGGCGCAAGGCGTGTGACCAGTCTTGCAAGATCGCCTACGGAACACCGCCCTTCCGGGTTCGTGACATTGTAGGCCTCCCCCGGCTCACCGTCGAGAAGTACCTTCAGATACGCGCAGGCGGCGTCAGCCAGATATATAAAATTCCTGGTCGCCGTCCCGTCACTCTTCATGACTATGTCACGGCCATAGACCGCATCCGCGACAAAAGACGCAAATACCCGGTCATCTCCTTGAAGATCCATCGTCGGTCCGTAAGTGTGCGATGGTCTTACTATTTTGGCCGGCACACCGTACTGGTGGGCGTAGGAAACGCACAGCGTCTCTCCGGCTCTCTTGCTCTCGCCGTAGCAGCTCCGAAGGTTCGTCGGATCATAGGGACCGAAATCGTGTTCCCCGACCAGAGGAACCTGGCACGCTCCGTAGACCTCACCGCTGCTGAAAAAAAGATATCCCTGTGACTTCTTTTCTCTGGCCAGCTCCAAAGTCTGAATCGTTCCCAGAAGATTAGGTCCCATGACACCTACGGGGTTTGTCCCGTAGTGTTTCGGGCTGGCGTGGGACGCGGCATGAATTATAAAATCGACCGGTCCGTCCACTTCTATTTTCCCGGTCACATCCCGCTGGAGGAAGCGGAAATAATCCCGCTCTATATACCGGTCAAAGCGCGCTTTCATCTTGTCCCGATTCCTGCCGAGGGCAATGATCTGTATCCGGTCCTCTTCTCCTGACTGTTCATTAAAGTATATCATCATGAACACCAGATAAGAGGCCAGCATACCGTATGCCCCCGTGATCAGGACTGTTTTTCCCCGGAGCCTTTCAAAATCTATAATGCCCGACTCCAGGATCTCTTTCATGTCCTCGCTGATTATAGGATTCATGCCGACTCCTTTTCAGGTTCATCAAAGTTCAGTCTTTCCTCCTCCACGACAAGCGGCCGGTCAAGAACTCTGGAATTGATTGCCAGAATATATTCTCCGAGCAGTCCCGTGAAGAACAGGTTGATACCTCCGAGGAAGAACACACCGATGATAAGGGGCGCGATTCCGGAGCGGAACCAGTCCCAGTGAATAAGCTTCAGGATCGTGTAAATGATCGCGACCAGAAAGCTTAAACCACCGATGGTAAACCCCATGAACGTCGCAAGTCGCATGATAACTTTTGAGTAAGAAGTGATACCGTTCATAGCGACATCATACAGGCTGTAGAAATGATTCTTACTCTTTCCCGCTCTCCTATTCGGCCGCTCGTAGGGAACGACCGCGTAGTCGAAACCGAACTCTGCCACCATACCCCTGAAATACGGCATCGGATCATGGATATTTCTTACGACGTCGACAAAAGCCTTGTCAAAAAGACCGAAACCTGTAAAATTCTCGATATGTCCTATGTCAGTGATCTTTCTCAGGAACTTATAATACTGCCGTCTCACGAAAGCCATGAGCGGACCTTCCTCTGTCTTATTCTTGATGCAGAGAACGATTTTGTTTCCCTCTTCCCATTTATGTACCAGAGTTGGGATGAGCTCGGGCGGATCCTGGAAATCCGCATTCAGGCGGATCACGCAGTCACCCATAGCCTGCTTGAATCCGTGAACCGGCGACCGCATCTGGCCGAAGTTTCTCGCATTGAAAATGGCCTTAACATGCCGGTCTTCTTCACAGATGCGCCTGATGATCCTCTTAGTCCCGTCCTGAGAATGGTTGTCAATAAAAATTATCTCATAATCATACTCCGGCAGCTCACTCGTGATGATCCGGGTGACGGTGTCAGTCATCGCCTGCACGTTTTCTTCCTCGTTATAGCAGGGGATGACGACAGAAATCAGTTTCTTTTTCTCTTCCATATTTCTGGCAACCTCTCTAATTTTCTGTAAATCACACTCTCTGATCGCATAAGCTGTGCGACGCGCTTGTATATCTTCTGCTCAGCTCCGCGATCCGCCGGAGGCTCATTCTTCAGTCCGTGTCCTCATCCGGTGTGAGCGGAATCAGCATATTGGCCCGCAGCTCTTCCCTCGAAAGGAACGGGGCCATATCCTCGAGCGGTGATGACACCATAGTTCCGTCCGCAAGCTTTCTGGATGCCGCCTTGGGCTCTGTCTTCTGGGTGGTAGTAACTTCGACCCGGATAAGGGCAGGGAGCGGAAGCTCCATTGCCCTGGCAAGGTCTTCGGCGATTGTCTCATTTGACATGCACTCCCCGTAGGAAAAGCCAAAGCAGTCAGCAATTTTTCCTGTATCGGGGAAGGAGAGGTCGCCGCTCTCCGGACCTATTCCGATGAGAGGTTTGCCGAAGAATGCGTTCTGGGTCTGGCGGATTGAATGGTAACCGCCGTTGCAGACCATGAAGATCCTGACCGGCATATTGTTCGTCCTGATCGTCTGCATTTCCTGCATATTCATCATAAAACTCCCCTCGCCTGTGACAAGGGTAATATCCTTCCCTTCACATGCGCGGGCCAGTCCCTCCACCGCGGGGAGACCGTAGCCCATGGAGGCTGTGGAGGAATTCGTGATGAACCGCTGTCCTTTCTTTATGCGGAAGGTCTGGCTGCCGGCAACGCGGGACGTCCCGCAGGATACGCAGAGAATGTCATCCTCCTTCATGAGGTCCGAGAGCACATCATAGAACCTGTACGTGTTGGCAAGTCCGTCCGGCTGCGGGCCTTTTTCGCTCTCGGTGACAATGGGGTATTTCCGTCTCCATTCATGGATTCTCGCGATCCATTCGTCCACAGCGAATATTCCGTCGCCCTCCGTGCGGTCCAAAAGCTTTGTGATGAGCTCCCTGACATCACCGCAGACCGGAAGATCCACATGCAGGTTCGGCTTTCTGATCTCATTTATATCGATGTCATTGATGATCGTGTAAGCTTCTCTTGCCCAGGTATCGAAGGAAAAGCCTGTCTGGTGGATACTCTGGCGGCTGCCCATCGACAGGAGTACATCACAGTTCTGCAGGGCAAAGTTCCCGGCGCGGCTGCCCGTCATGCCGCTTCTTCCGGCGTAGAGAGGATGATCCTCCTCCATGAGATCCACGCTGGACATGCCGTCAATGACAGGGATACCAAGTCTTGTCACAAGCTCCTTAAAAAGATCGTAAGCCCCCGACGCCCTGATGCCGAAACCACCGAAGATAAGAGGTCTCTCCGCGCGGAGAAGTATTTCAAGGATCTTTGTGATCGTCTCATCCGGAATTGAGGGAACGCACTTAAGTCCTTCCTCCTCCGGGTCAAATGACTTAAGCTCCTGCGGCTCAACTCTGGCTGCCTGAATATCCATAGGCACATCCAGCCATACCGGTCCGCGTCTTCCGTACATCGAAAGGAACATGGCTTTCTCGAGGTGGTAGCGGATATCTTCCGCCTTCTCCACCATGACCGCATACTTAGTCATCGGAGCTGCGCTCTTTGTCACGTCGTACTCCTGCACACCCATGGTGCGGAGAGTGAGTCCGGTGCTTCGCACTGTGACCTGCGTCCTGACCTGACCGGTGAGAACAATCATGGGCAGTGATTCCATATACGCGCACAGAACGCCGGTCATGACATTTGTAGCTCCGGGACCGCAGGTAGCGCATACGCAGGCAGGTATATTATGTATTCTGGAATAGGCCTCCGCCGCCATGGCGCAGGCCTGTTCATGGTGATGATATGTAGCGCGAAGGCGCTTTGAATGCCCGAGCGCGTCATCAAGGTGCATAGCCCCGCCGCCGGTGACCATAAACACCTCCCTGACGCCGTTCTCCGCTAAAAATTCAGCTATATAATCCGAAACCTTTATCAAAATTTCCTCCTCATTGCTCACTGGTCTGCCGACCGCTTCTAAATGCCGGCTGCATCTGCCTTTTGGGTAATTATCGTTTCCAGCGGTTCTCGCACACCATCGTCTTGCCTGACTGCTGGATTGGAATTCTGCCTTCAAGGTACTGAACGGTGATGACCGCGTCATCACCAAGGTAATGGCGGTAAGCCGATACGACCTTTTCCTCGTCAATCGGAAGCTTCAGCGCGTTGATCTCAAGCGTATACTCTTTCTCTCCGGTCTGAATACACTTTGCCTGCTGTATCTGACCTTCAAAATTAAGCAGAACATTCATAAATACATGGATCGAAAGCGGCTCACCCTTCGTATTGTAGAGAAGAGAACCGCGGCGGCCGTAGATCTCGGTAAAGCATGCATGGAGCCTCCCGTCTTCGTCCTTAAACTTTCGGATTTTTCCTGTATCCCCCGTGTCATAGCGGATCATGGGGAATGCGCGATTATAAAAATCCGTGACGACGATCCTGCCGAGTTCACCCTCTTCCGCGGGCTCATCGCTGTCCAGCTTAAGTATCTCGACATAATAATTATAAAGGTCGATCGTATAGAGATCGCTGCCGCCCAGGCTTACCGCGACGAACCCATTCTCATTATTTCCGTAGGAAAGGACCGGGGTAATGCCAAAAAGTTCCGCTGCCTTCTCTCTTGTGCCGGCAGGAAGGGCTTCTCCCATTGTAAAGATCATCTCGACCGACCATCCCGACGTGTCATAGCCGCTTCTTTCCACATAGTCGCACAGAGCCTGAATCGCGCTGGAGTAGGCGACCAGGACCTGGATCCGATCCCTCTTTATGCGGTCAAGGATTGCTTTCACGCTCTCATCGCCCATATTGGATATATCGATCATGAGCAGGTTATTCTTGAAGGAGTGCCATCTGCTGATGGTATTCTTTCCCTTGATCCACGCTCGGAACTCGCCTCTCTTCATTCCGAGCCTGAAGCCGTTCAGCTCCATAACGGACATGAAATTCATATATACGTGGGACATCTTGTCCCTATCGGCAAGCACGGTGAACGGTGTACCTGTAGAGCCGCTCGTTGAAAGCTTCGTCAGTTTGTCCCGTTCATCCCTGAACTTATCACTGAGGATTCCCTCATAGTGCTCTATAAAATCACCTTTGTTCTGAACAGGAAAATCGGTCAGAGATTCATTTGCCGGCAGATCTCTGTAAAACTCACAGTTCTCTCTCACGTAAGTCAGGATCTGATCCAGCCTTCTGTCCTGATATTCCTGCGTAATGCCCCGAATAATTTCACTCTTATTCACATCCAGCAGTCTTCTCATCTTACCGCCGCGCAT
The DNA here is from genome assembly GCA_902788035.1 of uncultured Lachnospiraceae bacterium. Lineage (GTDB taxonomy): Bacteria > Bacillota > Clostridia > Lachnospirales > Lachnospiraceae > Chordicoccus. Next base: position 89,188 of record CADAIL010000005.1, read on the forward strand.
CCCGTCAAGCCCGAAGAATGCGATCCGGCGAAGAACTTCGCCTGCCTGTTTCATAATCAATCCCTCCTATTACTTTGATTTTGTAAATCCGAGAACAAGCACCGCGCATATTCTCAGCGCGTTAGCGGCCAGGACCGCTGTAGAAAACGTAAGAAGCGACCCGCTGCCGATCGTTATAAAAATCAGCAGGCAGAGCGCCATAAGATGAGCTGTCTGCAGTGTAAGCTGCCACTTCTCCCCTGTGAAAGTGAGTACCAGAATAAAAAGGTAAGCTGACAGCATACTGAGGATCTGACTTATATTGACGACCGTCACGAGCTGCCTTGTCGATTCATAAAGGTCCGGGTAGAAAAGCCGGATAAATATCGGCGTCGCGATCTGGCAGCACAAAAAGAAGATAAAACTGACAAGAATTCCCGCCCCGGCAAAGGTCAGGAACCTTTTTCTCCCGAGAGCCGCTTTTTCCCGGGTCAGGTACGAAATGATGATCGTATTGATCGGGGCTATGAAGAGCACCAGCGTCTTGCCGATCAGGGACACGACATAGTACTGCGTGACGGCTGTCCCGCCCAGAGTGTTCTTAAGGACCAGACGGTCAATATTAAGGGTAGTATTGGTCACAAGATATGAGAGAACAAGAATACTGCCCCGCTTCATGGCCAGCGCAAAGTACTCAGATCTCACGAAGAACTTATTATAAACGCTTCCGGTCAGGAGAAGATATGCAAATGCAGCAGCCTCGCCGATCAGAAAGATAAAGAACCAGCTCCCGTGCATCAGGTACACAGCAAAACCTGCCGCGTAACCCACTGAGATCAGCAGGTAATAAATAAAATACTTTTTATAATTCAGAGTCAGCCTGTACTCGACGTCACCATAATAGCGAAAAATCGTGATCATGATGAGCGCAGCTGTCATCACGTAAAAGAATATCCCCTTTATGGAATTTCTCGATATGATGAGGGCAACAGCCGTGCCGATAGCTCCGAAGAGGATGAGCAGCGTATTGTAGTCGCCGTTCTTTACCTCGCATTCCCGCCGCATGACCAGTCGGGCATTGTTCAAAGCCTGTCCGATCGATGGTCCGAGAATACTGACCAGCCCCATAATGTAGAGGACAGTTCCGTTGGCCTCCGCCCCCATGCGCGCGTTGAGCTGCGGATATACGAGAAGCTGGAGCACACCGTTCAGAACAAGTGCTCCGGCGATCGTATACACTGTATTGGATGCTATCTGTACCTTCTTGTTCGAAGTGTCAACCATAAATACAATACTCCAGTTATCTCTGATATTCCGGGCAGCGGTTCTCGATATACTTTCTCTTGCCGGATGCGAGGACCGGTATTTCATCGACATAGACTACATTAATATTCGCGTCTTCGCCCAGTGTCGGCAGAATGCGGCCCAGCATATCATCCACATTCATAAGGGACCTGTCACCGTTCAGGCGCAGCTCGTAGTCCTTAAGACCTGTCTGTATGAACTGGTACTGCGCGACTCCCTGAACATCCCAGAAGTTGTTCGTGATAATGTAGGGTGTGACCGCATGCCCGCTTGTGTCGTAAATCAGATCACTTCTTCTTCCGTAAAGCTCCGTGAGGAACAGCTTCTTCCTTCCCTCCCGGATTTCTGTATGGGCAACAGCCGTATCGCCGTTGTCATAACGCAGGATCGGGAACGCGTAGTTCGTAAGGTCGGTGATGACCACACGGCCGAGCTCCCCGTCCTCCGCGGGCTCGTCGGAATCCATCTTGAGGATCTCATAGAAATAGCTCTCGGAGTTGATATAGTAACTGTTCGAGTCCGGAAGCTGAAGACCCATGATCCCGTTTTCCTCGTTCGAATACCAGGCCTGGCAGGTACAGTTGAACTGCTCCTTAAGTCTTGCTCTCACAGTATCCGGCATAGTCTCGGAAATGGGAATAATAGCGCGGACTGAGTACTTCCGCGTATCATGCCCGGTCGCGTCGATCCAGCGGCTGATCTCGCCAAGGGCCGATGAGTAGCCGACGAGGACCTTCACTCTCTGCCGTCTCAGCGTTCTCATAATTTTTGCGATTGACTCATCAGAGAGCGAAGAGCTGTCTATCATCAGAGAGTTTTCCATTTTGAGCCTCAAACGGCTCTTTTTTACATTATTTACCCACACGCGGATAAAAGCCATCTTCTCTCCGATGGCATAGCCGCCAAGCATGCCGAGGAAAATGCTGTCCGCAGTGTTCAGCTTTATCTTGTCGGGATCCTGTATCATGGTGAACGGAGTTCCGGTGGAACCGCTGGTCGTCATCTCACGGCATCCTTTTCTGTCACTGTAGGCAGAGGAGATAAAGGCGTCATAGTCACCGCGCCAGGTATCCTTGTTCACGACAGGGAGGTCCTTTAGTTCCACATCTTCCGGGAACTTCGAGTAAAACGCGGTCGTTCTCACTGCGTGCGCTATCAGATTGCGAATCTTCTCATTGGTCTCATAAATCAGGGTGCCTTCATTATAGGCCCTGATATCCTGTCTGATTTTTTCTTCGATTTTTCCGCCGCGAAACCTGTCCAGGATCATGAATCCCTGAAATCTTGCCCTCTCAGCCATATTCATATCAGATCTGCTCATAACTCACCCTCATTTCAGAGACCGGCTGCCTCTTTCATTTTCTTTGCCATGAAGGACAACTTTGCCTCGGTCATGCCGGGATAGAGACCGACCCAGAATGCATTTGCCATAATACGGTCAGTGTTCTCCAGCGAACCGACTATGCGGCTGTTCTTCTGAACGACCGGATCATTCGTGTAGGCAGGGTGCCTTGTAAGGTTGCCTGCGAACAGCATGCGGGTCTGTACTCCGTTCCTTTCAAGGTACTGGACGACCTCATTGCGGCTGGTGCCTTCCTGGCAGTGGATCATGTAGCCGAACCAGCACGGGTCGGAGTTCTCCGTTGCCTTCGGGAGGATGAAAGCTTCCTCCGTCCCCGAAAGCTGCTCTGTAAGGAAAGCAAAATTCTCGCGTCTCCGCTCGGCAAATGTCGGGAACTTCTCCAGCTGGGCCACGCCCACCGCAGCCTGCATATCTGTAATCTTCAGATTGTAACCGAAATGGCTGTAGACGTACTTGTGATCATATCCGAGAGGCAGTGTTCCGTACTGCTTGTCGAATCGGTGACCGCAGAGGTTGTCATGACCCGGAGGACATATACAGTCGCGGCCCCAGTCACGCATGGAGCGAACGATTCTGTGGAGCAGCGGGTCGTTGGTGTAGACAGCCCCTCCCTCGCCCATCGTCATATGATGCGGCGGGTAAAAGCTGGATGTTCCGATATCACCGAATGTACCGGTAAGCCGTGTCTCGCCGTTAAGGGTATAGAGTGATCCCAGCGCGTCACAGTTATCTTCAATGAGCCAGAGACCATGCCTGTCGCAGAATTCTTTCACTTCTTTGATGGGGAACGGGTTGCCCAGCGTATGCGCCATCATGACAGCTTTCGTCTTCTCGGAGTATGCCTCCTCGAGCATGGAGCAGTCAATGTTTCCCTCCGGAATGGTTACATCCACAAATACCGGGACAGCGCCGTACTGAACGATCGGAGATACAGTCGTCGGAAAACCGGCTGCAACTGTGATGACCTCATCGCCCGGAAGTACACGTCGATCTCCGAGCAGCGGAGATGTCAGTGCCATAAAGGCAAGAAGATTTGCGCTCGATCCGGAATTTACAACAGATACGGCGCGGACGCCCAGATATTTAGCGAAATCCGCCTCGAACTTCTCGGTGAATCTGCCTGCTGTCAGCCAGAAATCCAGGGCTGAGTCGACCAGATTGGTCATCTCCTTCGCATCATAGACACGGGATGCGTAAGGAATGCGGTCCCCTTCTTTATACTCACCCTTTTTTTCGTGAAAATTCGTATAATACTCTGAAACAAGTTCCAGAATTTTTCCTCTTGCCTCTTTCTCTGTAAGGTTCTCGAGCATGATGTTCTCCTCATTTTTTATTTTAGTATGACCGGCCACTCATGTTCCGCTCGTTTATGATCCCGCTTGCTGCCGTTTCGCCAGTCAGTCGAAGTACTCTTTTATCTCGGCTTCGGTGATGCTAAGAACATCTCCGCCTGCTACGTAGATTTTCGACCACTCGACCGTCTTCTCCACTGCCTCCATGATATTCCATCTGGGTCTCCATCCGAGGTTTCTCTGTATCTTGTCACTGTTCAGTGCAAGAAGCCCGGCTTCGTGAGGACCGCCGTCCCCGCGGGTGATCCAGCGGGCATCGCCGCCCCAGGCTTTGACAAAGCAGTCGGCGATCTCCCCCGCGCTGGCAGTATCGCCGGTGTTCGGACCTACGTTGTAGGCACCGGCGAGCGATTTATCCTCGTACTGTCTCTCCGCAAGGAGCAGATACGCTGACAGCGGTTCCAGTACATGCTGGAACGGGCGAACTGATCTCGGATTGCGGATGATGATCGGCTCTCCCTTTTCCATCGCTCTGATGCAGTCCGGCAGGATGCGGTCTCTCGCAAAATCACCTCCGCCGATTACGTTCCCTGCTCTGGCAGTTGACACTGCCGGTCCTCCCGGTGCGTTGAAGAACGAATTTACATAGCTGTGGGTAACCAAGTCCGAGCATGACTTGCTGTTGGAGTACGGATCATATCCGTCCAGCGGCTCATCCTCTGTGTATCCCTCCTCGCGCTCGACATTGAGATAGACCTTATCTGTCGTAACATTGACGACCGAGCGGACTGTATCCGTCATCCGAACACTCTCAAGCATATTGACCGTCCCCATGACGTTAGTCTCGAACGTATAGCGCGGCTCCTCATAGGATGTCCGGACAATCGGCTGGGCTGCCAGATGAAGCACGATCTCAGGCTTTGCTACTTTCATGGCAGCAAGCATATGATCATAGTCTCTCACATCTCCGATAATCGACTCCATGTCATTCGAAAGATTGAGAAGAGAAAAAAGCGCCGGGTCCGTGGGCGGGTCCAGCGCAAACCCGGTCACATCGGCGCCGGCAGTCAAAAGGATCTTTGACAGCCAGGCTCCCTTAAATCCGGTGTGGCCGGTGACAAATACACGTTTTCCACTGTAGAAATCCAAATTCATAATAATAGTACTCCATTAGTTAGTAGTGTCGGAAGATGGCGTCTTCCGCGCCGTTCGCATCGGGCATGGTACGTTCCATCAGAGTCTGCGCCGCTTCTGGGACGGCATCATCCTCTTTACCAGAGTTTCCACGGCGCTTTTCCCGAAGACCAGAGTTCCTCCAGCTTCTCCTTCTCCCTCATGGTATCCATACACTGCCAAAAACCGTGGTGCCTGTATGCGGAGAGGCCTCCCCGCCTTGCCGCTTCCTCCAGCGGATACTTCTCAAGAACAGTAGAATCACCATCGATCAGGTCGATCAGTTCGGGTTCGACCACCATAAAGCCGGCATTGACCCAGCCTGTATCAGCAGTGCTTTTTTCACGGAAGCTGGTCACGTACCCGTTGTCATGTATATCCAGATTGCCGAATCTGCTTGCGGGCTGTGCGCAGGTGATCGTTACCAGGCCTTTATGCTCCTCGTGGAAGGCAATGAGGGCCGGTATATCAATATCCGCGACACCGTCACCATAGGTGAGCATGAACGGACCGTCACCCAGATACTCCGCCACACGCTTCACGCGTCCGCCCGTCATGGTCCGAAGCCCGGTGTCCACAAGTGTCACCTTCCAGGGCTCAAGAGAATTATTGTGGACGATCATCTGGTTGTCACCGCGGCTGAAATCAAATGTAACATCGCTGTTGATCAGATAATAGTCAGCGAACCATTCTTTGATGACATGCTGCTTGTAACCGCAGCAGATAACGAACTCATTATACCCATAGCTGGAATACATTTTCATAATATGCCAGAGAATCGGCTTCTCGCCGATCTCGATCATGGGCTTTGGTTTCAGATGGCTCTCTTCGCTGATCCGGGTACCGAATCCGCCTGCAAGAATAACAACTTTCATACATATACCTCTAATCGAAATGCTTGCTCTTCACAACGTATCGGATAAGCAGAACAAGGAACAGGATGACCAGAACTGTCATACCGGCAACGATGGCCTTGAATATGTTCTTTATCTTCTCGACCTTCTCACCGGCACTTTTCTCCGCTTCGGTCATCTTCTGACCCGGCTTTCCTTCTGAAACATCGCTCAGAGTGGATGAGTTATCTTCTCTGTCTCCGATAACAGCCGAATTTTTCGATTCCGCCGCTTCCTTCTTAGCTCTCTCGGCTGCTTTCGCCTCTTCCTCGAGTTTCTTTTCGTAGGCATCCATGTTCTCTTTGGTCAGCGTGACCGAGCCAAGGGAATATCCGTTCAGCAGATATGTCTTCTGCACCATTGCGGTCCCATCCGCGTCATACTGTTCAATATTCTCCTCCAGATCCTCAAGCTTCATCCCTTTCGGTATGACGATCCGGTTTCTTCCGTCCACACAGTACTCAGCAGGCAGGACTTCACACATCTCAAAATTATCATATCCGTAATTGAAGAGGTTTACATGATCGAATGCAGCTTTCGGCGCGTCAACTGCATGCATGGTCACACAGACCAGAGTGAAGCCGTCTCTGCTTGCCGCATTCACCAAAGTGTTCTGCGCGGCATCCGTGTAGCCGGTCTTTCCGCCTATGAGTCCGCTATACATAAAATCTTTGTTCAGCAACAGCGGATCATGGTTCGTGACTGATCTCTCTCCGCTCATATTTGTTGCAGGAATCGTATAAGATCCTGTTCCGGCGATTTTTCTAAAATCTTCTCTCTCAACCGCAGCCCGCATAATAAGCGCCATATCGTGGGCTGTCGTGACATGATTCGGGTCCGGCATGCCGCAGGCATTGGTAAAATGAGTGCCGGTGCAGCCGAGTTCTGCAGCACGGGCATTCATCATTGCCGCGAAATTCTCGATTGAACCGCCGATATACTCTCCCATCTGCGTTGCCATATCGTTGGCCGAGGCGAGCATGGTCCCATAGAGGAGCTGCTCAAGAGTAAAAACTTCACCGACCCTGGTGCCCTGATTGGCGCTGCCGCCCACAGCGTAGTTAACTCCGGTCTGCGTCATCGTTACCGGATCGGACATATTACCGTTCTCTAACGTTACCAGTGTTGTCAGGACTTTGGTAATCGATGCCGGATACATCTGCTGATCCATCGATTTATTAAAGAGGACAGTTCCTGTCGAGGCTTCTATCAGAACGCCTGTCGTTGAGTTAATATCCTCCGCCTGCGGCCATCCTGCTGTGGCGTTCGTCGTGACGACCGAAGGGTCAGCCGCCGCGAAGATTTGCTCTTGGCACAGCGTAAGACACATGCATAAAGCACTTATGACTGCCGCAAGTCTGACTGTAAAATTTTTCATTGATTCCCTCCCGCATCCGTATCGGAAGTCTCGGTCGGTTCGCCGAGACCGTCTTTTACGGCGCTGACCAGGGCGTCAAGCGCTTCCTCCTCATCGGGTCCGACACAGATGATCTCGATCTCATCTCCGCTTTTTACGCAGGCTGCAAGTACAGAAAGGACGCTCTTGGCATTGGCTGTCGCGTTTCCGAACGTAAATGTAACTGTACTTTTAAAATTCATCGCTTCCTTGCAGAAGATTGCTGCAGGTTTCAGATGAAGACCGGTAGGGTTCATTACTACTACCTTTTTGCTGACCATAGTATACTCCCTTTCTAAATCTTTCACTTACTCTTTCCGGTACAGTAAATCGCGATCTCTGATCGCGCGCGAGCTGCGCGACGCACTCTGTGCGTCTTCCTTCGCGCAGCTCTGCGATCCGCCGGAGGCTCAATCTTCAACACGAAGTCACGAGAATCCTGTGTTGAAGATTGAAGTTAAAATAAGTTCTCTCTCCCGAACGCAGCATGCGCCTTTAATCGCTCAGCTGGCTGATTATGACGCCAACGAACACGTCCTCGACCAGACTGCATCCGTCCGGCAGGTCCACGCTGACCGGAACTTTCTGCCTTCCGATCATGAGGCCGGAAAGATCTACGCTTGCTCTAAGATCGGATGCTGACAATCCGTCAAGAATTTCTGGCGATCCCTGAATTTTGATTTCAAGACTGCTGGATTCAAAGACACAGCTGCGGCCGTCGGTCAGTCCGGAGATGTCTATATTTCTGGTCTCAACAGTGACAGACCGGCTGTTTGCGGGCAGGATCTGCACACTCACAACAGCTGTGGTACTGATCTGTGACGCGAGTGAAAGCCCCTCGGGAAGAATCTGGCGGATATCGATCTTGACACTCACATCAGAGACCTTATCTGTCACATCGACCAGACCTGAATCAGCGGTTATCGTGATTGTGTTCCCGTTCTGCTCAAGCATATCAAGCACAGCGCGGCTTCCGACAACAGACAGTGTCGATGGTGTGACTGCGATATTGCCGACTGTATAGCCCGACGCGGGCTCACCGCTCGTCTCGACTTTCAGACTGACGCCCGATCTCACAGCGTAGACTGTGACGTGAACAGTCATCTCCTCCTCCGTCACGTTCATTGACAGATATGACATCTGTGTATCTGTTATCTGCTCACCGTTCTTGTCAGTAATCCTGATGACCGGCTCCATATCCTTGTCCGTGCGTATTCCGGTGACGTCTACGATTGCATTGACCCGTTCAATCTTATCAATCAGCGTACCCGGTCCGCGGATAGTCACTGTCTCAGGCTCAACAGTCATCTCGCCGACCTCAAATCCGTTTGCCGGAGTTGTTCCCGACGCGGTCGCGTTGATGACGAACTCCTTGCTGACCATCTCTTCTATATCAATATTAATATTTCTGGGAGAGGCTGTCAGATTCTCAGAGGAGATGCTCGGGCAATACACCGTGAGCGGGACCATGACAGGGTCCGTCTCCAGGCTTATGATCTGTGTGAGATCCGCCGTGACATTGAATCTTGACGAAGTAAGCGATTCGACAAGGGACCTGTTACCTCTGACAGTCACGGCGACCGTGTCATAACCGTCTGAAATCTTATAGGACAGTCCCATACTTTCAATATAGGACGTATTGACCACATTCACCGGAACATCATATATGATTCTTGTGACGACCGGATCATTGATGTTCATGATAATCAGCCAGATTATGATCGCGCCGGCTAGGGAAGCCATTTTAAGTGTCATATTCTGGAAAAGCTTAGCATTGTTCATCCACTCTTTCATTGGTCCCTCCTGCTCTTCCAGATGCGGAACTTCTTCTCATCACTCTCACTCATCTTGTTCTTCTGGACCATATGGAGCATCTCGCGGAGGTTGCTGGTCATGACTCCGGTATACAGTTTTCCCATATAGGCATATGAAATACGACCCGTCTCCTCGGAGACGATGATTGTAAAGCTGTCGCTGACTTCGCTGATACCGACGCCTGCCCTGTGCCTTGTGCCGTATTTCTTGCTGATCGTGACATTCTCGGAAATCGGCAGGTAGCATGTCGCCGCGACGATGCGCTCTCCGCGCATAATAACAGCGCCGTCATGAAGCGGCGTGTTGTGTTCAAATATATTCGTGATCAGCTGACTTGACACCATGGAATCGAGCATGATGCCTGTATTGATATACTCTGTCAGAAGAATGTTCTGCTCAATGACGATCAGCGCCCCGGTCCTGGCCTCCGCCATCTCGTTGACGGCTCTGATGACTTCATTGATAAAAAAGTCCGAGTATCTGTCCTCAGCGTTCTGCTGTGTGTCAAACGGGAAAAGTGACATAAGGAAATTCCGTTTGCCCAGTGACTCGAGCGCTTTTCGGAGTTCAGGCTGGAAAATGATGACCAGCGCCATGAGAGCTACGGATGCAAGCCTGGACGTGATGAACAGTATCGCGGACAGCTGAAGCATCCATGCTATCACAATAAAGAGGACGACAAGCACAATACCCTTGAGAAGAGTATACGCGCGCGTCCGCTGTACCCAGTCCATAAAAAAGTACAGAAGGACCGCAATTATAAGTATCTCCACAAGGTCATTCAACTGAACATGCGGCAGATACAGACCGGACATGAATCCGGTAATCTGTTCAAAAAAAGCGGACAAGACAGTTCCTCCTAGTGGATTACAGGTCTCTCAGGGAATCTTCCAGTTTTTTCTCGAAATCGATATCCTCGACCCCGGGCAGAGACACCTGCGGAATATCCGTCTCCGCGGGGGCCCCGCCTGCTGCCTGATCGTTCTGATAGACCGGAAGCTTTCTCTTATAGGCATAGGCTTTGGGGATTGCTTTCACGTAGTAATAATACTCATCGTCCTCGAACTCCACTTTCTCCGTTCTCCGGTAGTCGAGCGACAGAAAGAAGAAATTCAGGATCAGCGCGACGAGCACGGCGGCTACCGCTCCGATAACTGTTGATACGGTGTCAAATGTCGTCTGCACTACGATATTGCCAAGAAGAATAAAGAATACATAGACGGAGGCTCCTACTATGATTGCGGCTTCGAAAGCGAAGTCGAATCCGAGCCGTCTCACTGCGTAGACAATAATGACCACTCCTGCCAGGGCCAGAATGTTGATGACTATGGAGCTGTCTGAGACGATACCTCCGAGAAGGACAGTGAGCCGCTCCACATACTCTGTCTGTTCAAGCTTTGACAGGGCTTCCGCTCCTGTGACCAGAGACTCAAGAGTGTAGTACACAACGCAGCCGGAGACTATTGACAGGAACGAGGCGGGTGTCTTCCTGAGTCCGTAACAGATCGGAATCAGTGCGGGAAGGCCGAAATACATGGCGATCGGCATGAAGATGAAAGCCAGCGAATCATCCGGCACAAAACGCAGGAAGAGACACAGAAGAACTGTAAGTATGACCGCAGTGACAACGCCTGCGTCAATACCCATTCGAAATGCCTGACCGATAATGAAAACTCCGCATGTAATGGGAATGACCCGCAGCGGAAGGATCGAGCAGAGCAGAGATACAACTATAATAACGAAGACATTGGAAAATATGCCTCCCGGCGGAAAGCAGCCGCGTATCCAGAACAGGCATAAAAGAGTCAGCGCTGTCTTTAGTACGATGTCGACATAGATTGTATATGTGGCATACACTTCTCTGATTTTTTCCTTGAATTCAAGTATCGTTGTCATCAAAAGTCCCCTACCTTTATTTTAATATGGACAATGTTCTTAAAATAATTCACGCTCTCGTAACGAAAGCTCAGGATCCGGCCGGCGTAGGCCGGCAAACTACACGGCAGATACCGATCCGTCACTGCATGCGCGAAATTCTCTCCAGCGCGGTCAGGTATTCCTTAACATTCCTTTTTGCCCGGTTATACCTGATCACCGACGAAATATACACTGCGGCAAAATACGCGCCGATAAGAACGATATATCCTATCAGGATCCATGAAAACAGTACCCGGAGGTTCATGGAATCGATATTATCCAGAAGGAATTCCACATTGCCCGCGATTATCAGGCCGAGAAGAAGACCATAGCCCAGCGTCGTAAGGATCCACGTCTTAATGAGCTGCAGAGCCGTGTAATCGCTGCGGTAATACTTCCGTATCCGAAAATCTTCCACACCTTCCCCATTCTCGTATCTTGCAAGCCTTATCATCAGGCGGACTCGTTCCTGATCTACCATAGTTCACCTCATATTCATTCCGCACGCAGGCGGACGTTCATAAAGAGTGTCAAAAGACACGTGCTGTCAAATTTTGTGCACAAGAAAAATCCCCGCAATGCACAGAGTTATTAGTATGATACCATGAAACCGCCTCCAATGCAAACCGCAAGGAAGTATATTTCGTCTATTCCGGCCTTTCGAAGGACAGCGGAGGCAGCATCAATCGTTGCCCCGGTCGTATAGATGTCATCAATCAGTACGACGCTCCGCATTTTCCGGCAGTCTCCCACTGCGGAGAACGCGCGGATCAAATTATTCATTCGGTCTTTAGCGGACAGTTCCTTCATTCGGTCTGTCTCCATCGTGCGCACCAGTATATCCGCTCTTGTAGGTATGCCGCATCGTGCGGAAAGAGCCTCTGATATGATCAGAGCCTGATTGTATCCCCGTTCTCGGGCTCTTGCCGGATGGAGAGGAATCGGGATCAGACAGTCCGGCTTCCAGTACATGAGCTCAGACCGGGCATTCTCATAGAGCAAATCTCCGAACGCCTCTCCGTATTCGCGTCTTCCTTTGTATTTCATTTCAGATATTGCCCGCTTCATGGTCTCGTCATACATATAAATGCCGAGACCGCAGTCATACAAGTGCTCCTCCTTCGCGCAGTCCGGGCAGAGCACCTCAAAGTCTTCTATCGGTTTTCCGCACTTTCTGCAGCGCTTTGACTCAATAACGGGCAGACGAAGACGGCATTCCGGACATATTTTGAGACCGAACGGAGCCGGCTGACCGCAGATCGGACATCTGGGCGGATATAAGAGATCCGTCAGCAGATTCGGGAATTTATGTTTTGTTGCGCGATGCGTCATTTGCACTCTCCTCACCGGATAGTTCAAGGATCCGTTCCGAAAGAGATGTAAACCTCTCTTTCTGCCGGACATTGCCAATCATGCCGCGTACCGTATCCTCGCTCCCGAGTATCATAACGCACTTTTTGGCCCGTGTCACAGCAGTATAGAGCAGGTTCCTTGTAAAGAGCATTCTGGGACCGGTCAGCAGCGGCAGTATGACAGCGGGATACTCGCTTCCCTGAGACTTGTGGATAGTTACTGCGTAGGCAAGCTCCAGCTCCTCAAGACTGCCGAACGGATAATCGACAAATCGTCCCTCGTCGAACTCGATGGATATCGTCTGCGCAAAGTCATTGATTTCCCTGATAATTCCCATGTCACCGTTGAAGATGCCCTCACCTGTCTTGACAGCGATTCCGTATCTGCCGCGTATCTCCCAGCCGATCTGGTAATTGTTCTTGATCTGCATTACCTTGTCACCGACGCGAAAGATCTCATCCCCGAAAGTCTTCTCCGCCTTATCTTCCGAAGGCGGATTCAGGTATTCCTGGAGAATTCTGTTCAATCTCTCCACACCGAGAAGGCCCTTTCTCATCGGAGTGAGGACCTGAATATCGTACGGCTGAGCATTGACATACCCGGGCAGCCTGTCCCTGACAAGCTCTATTATATTGCTGATGATGAGGTTGGTATCCGATCGTCCGAGAAACAGGAACTCACTGCTTTTTGTCGTCAGCGGGATCTGTTCCCCGTGGTTGATTTTATGGGCATTCACGACAATATCCGAATTCTGAGCCTGCCTGAAGATCCTTGTCAGACGGACACTCGGGAACACATCCGCTTTAAGCATGTCCGCAAGAACCGCGCCCGGTCCCACAGAAGGCAGCTGATCCACATCGCCGACAAGGACCAGCCTTGTTCCGGGCGGAATTGCGCTAAGAAGTGAATGCATAAGAAAAATGTCTACCATTGACATCTCGTCGATAATAATGACGTCTGTCTCAAGCGGATTTGACTCATTTCTCTCGAACCTGACGATTTCCCGGCTCTCATCATCCGGGGCAGAAGATACTTCGAGCAGACGGTGGATCGTCGAAGCCTCATAGCCCGTCGTCTCCGTCATCCGCTTTGCCGCTCTCCCCGTCGGGGCCGCAAGACGCACGTTCAGATTCTCAGACGCAAAAAAGCGGAGCATCTCATTTATTATCGTCGTCTTTCCCGTTCCGGGACCGCCGGTCACAATGAGAAGACCGTTCTTCGCAGCGCAAAAGACTGCCCTTCTCTGTTCCTCCTCCAATGTGATCCTGCTCTTTTTGAACAGTTTTTCCATCCGGGATCTGATTCCCTCATCGTCATTGGAAATACAGATATTAAGGTCGTGCAGCATCCTGGCAGTGTTCAGCTCAAGATAATAATACCTTGCAAGGTAAACGATTTTTCTTTTGTCCAATTCGGCATGGATCTCTGCCGGATCCTCCGCAAAGAAGTCATCCCCGAAAAACTCATCCTCATCATAGTCCTCACGGAAGGGAGCCGACCGTTCCGCGTCTTCCTGATGATCGGCATGGTCGCGAATAATAATTTTCCTCTCCAGGGAAAGTGATGTGATCTGATGTTCCACATCCCCGTCCGGCACGCCGAGCATATCCGCGCAGCGCGCGATCAGCTGCCATGCCGGCAGGTAAACACTGCCCTCCCCGGCGGCAAGTCCCAGCACATAGAGAATACCGCACCTTATCCTGTATTCGGAATCTGCCGCAATACCGATCCTTGCGGCAATACTGTCCGCCGTCTTAAAGCCGACACCGTTTATATCTTCAGCAAGTCTGTATGGATTCTCCCGAAGGATCTGATACATCTCCTCGCCGTAAGTGTTGTAAATCCGGACTCCGAGCGATAGAGATATGCCGTACTTCTGAAGGAACAGCATGGCGGATCTCTGGGCCCTCTGACCGTCGAACTGCGCGGCAATCTCCCGTGCCTTTCGAAGACTTATACCCTTGACCTCCGCCAGTCTCTCCGGCTCCGTCTCCATCACCTGCATCGTCTCCACGCCGAACTTTTTCACGATCCTGGCAGCCAGGGCCATGCCGATTCCCTTGATAGCGCCGGATCCGAGATAACGCTCTATTGCTTCACAGTCTTCCGGCTCCCTCATTTCATATCGAACCACTTTAAACTGGTCACCGTAGGAGGCATGGACTGTCTTGTGTCCGAAGGCTTCAATCGACTCACCTTCGTTTATTACCTGAAAAAAGCCGACTAATGTCAGCTTTTTTCCGTCTGTGTGCAGACTCAGCACCGTATATCCGTTTTCATCGTTGCGATAGATGATATGATCAACAATTCCTTTTACTGATTCTTCCTGCATTTATCTCTCCATGCGGCTCAGCTGCTCGATTTTCTCCGTATAAAGTCCGCAGCCCTCGGCGACGGCACACTCCGGATTCTCCGCCGTCATAGCGTTGATCCCGGTCCGATCCTCGATCAGTTCCTCAAAGCCCTCAAGTCTGGCTCCACCGCCGGTGAGAACGATGCCTCGCTCGACAATGTCGGCGGAGAGTTCCGGCGGCGTCTTCTCAAGTACGCCGTGAATCGTCTCTACGATTTCCGTCGCCGCTTCACCACATGCCTGCCGGACCTCCTCGGATGTTATGGATATCGTCCGCGGCAGCCCTGTGATGACGTTCCTGCCGGTAATCTGCATGGACTCAGAGTTCGGACGGCTCGTGACAGTCCCGATCTTTATCTTGATTTCTTCTGCCAGGCCTTCGCCGATGAACAGGCTGTGATTTCTTCGCACATAGCGCGCTATGGCTTCACTGAAAGTGTCTCCTCCGACACGCACGGTGCTCAGTATCACCGGGGCTCCGAGGGAGATGACCGCCACGTCCGTCGTGGCCGCTCCTATGTCCGCGACCAGGTTGCCGACCGGCTTAGTGATGTCAATTCCAGCGCCGATGGCTGCAGCCACAGTCTCTGCGACGATGGTGACGTCGCGAGCCCCCGCCTGGAATGCAGCCTCCTCGACCGCTCTCTTTTCTACCTCGGTGACACCGCTCGGAACACAGATGCTTATATAAGGCTTTCTGAAAGCTCTTCGGCCGAGAGCCCGCTGTATGAAATGCTTGAGAAGTCTCTCGGTAACGGAATAGTCCGAGATGACACCCGCCTTGAGCGGACGAATCGCGACCACGTTTCCCGGTGTGCGCTCAATAAGCTGGCGGGCTTCCTCACCGAAAGCAAGTATCTTATCGGTATCCTTGTCATACGCGACGACTGTCGGCTCATTAATGACGATTCCTTTTCCTTTTGTATAGACCACCGTATTGGATGATCCCATATCTATGCCGATATCTGTGACAGGCATATACTCCTCCTTATGCTGCCTTATTCAGCCTCTTCCAGGTTTTGTCCTTCGGCTGCCGCTTCACGTCCTGATCCCTCAGCTGCCGCTTCCCTGTTCTTCCTTTCGGCTGCTTTTTTCAGTTCCTTCTTAATGTAGACGCCGGTGTAGGAGCCTTCACACTCCGCTACTTCCTCCGGAGTGCCGCTCGCAACGACCGTGCCTCCGCGGTCTCCGCCTTCCGGCCCAAGGTCGATAATATAATCGGCTGTCTTAATTACATCGAGATTGTGCTCAATCACGACGACTGTGTTGCCGTCCTCCGTAAACCTCTGCAGAATGTCGACCAGCTTATGGACATCCGCGAAATGAAGACCGGTCGTGGGCTCATCGAGAATGTAAATGGTCTTTCCGGTCGAACGCC
Source organism: uncultured Lachnospiraceae bacterium (assembly GCA_902788035.1). Taxonomy (GTDB): domain Bacteria; phylum Bacillota; class Clostridia; order Lachnospirales; family Lachnospiraceae; genus Chordicoccus. Next base: position 105,405 of record CADAIL010000005.1, read on the forward strand.
TTGACAGCTCGGTAGCGAGCTTGATTCTCTGTGCCTCTCCGCCCGACAGTTCTGTCGACGGCTGACCGAGACGAATATAGGACAGGCCTACATCATAGAGCGTCTGTATCTTATTTCTGATTCTCGGCAAATGCTCAAAGAATTCAAGAGCTTCCTCGACGGTCATATTCAGCACATCATATATGCTCTTTCCCCTGTACTTGACTTCCAGGGTCTCACGGTTATACCGTTTTCCATGGCACACTTCGCATGGGACATACACATCCGGAAGGAAATGCATCTCAATCTTCACGATTCCGTCGCCCTGGCATGCCTCGCATCTTCCGCCCTTCACATTAAATGAGAAACGGCCCTTCTTGTAGCCGCGGACCTTGGCATCCGTCGTCCCCGCGTAGAGGTCACGGATCATGTCGAAGACTCCTGTGTAGGTCGCCGGATTGGACCTCGGCGTTCGTCCGATCGGAGACTGGTCAATATTGATGACTTTATCAAGACTCTTTATTCCGTATATCTCTTTATGTTTGGCAGGAATCTCATGAGCCCGGTTCAGATCTCTCGCAAGCCGCTTATAGAGAACTTCGTTGACCAGCGAGCTCTTTCCGGATCCGGAGACTCCCGTGACACATGTGAATACGCCGAGCGGGATGTCCACATCAAGGCCTTTCAGATTATTCACATACGCGCCTCGAACTTTGAGCCAGCCCTTCGGCTTCCGCCTGATTGCCGGCACAGGGATGAAACTCTCGCCGTTCAGATACCTGCCGGTAATGGACTCAGGGCACGCGATAATATCATCCACAGAGCCGATCGCGACGAGCTTGCCGCCATGCTCTCCCGCTCCCGGACCTATGTCCACGATGCAGTCAGCCGCGCGCATTGTATCCTCATCGTGCTCGACGACGATCAGGGAATTTCCCAGATCTCTCAGATTTTTCAATGTATTCAGAAGCTTGTCATTATCCCGCTGGTGCAGGCCGATACTCGGCTCATCCAGGATATAGGCGACACCGACCAGACCGGATCCAATCTGAGTCGCGAGCCTTATACGCTGAGCTTCACCACCGGACAGGGTCCCCGTAGCTCTTGACAGAGTCAGGTAATCAAGCCCAACATCCCGAAGGAAAGACACGCGGGCTATGATTTCCTTCAATATCTGACGTCCGATCGCCTGCTGTGTCTTGTTGAGCTTCAGTTTTTCAAAATAATGAAGCAGCTTCGTGACCGAATAGTCGGTCACCTGCGTGATATTTTTATTGCCTACCGTGACAGCAAGAGCTGACGGCTTAAGTCTCTGACCGCCGCAGGCATTGCACGGGGAAATCTGCATGAACTTCTCATACTCACCCTTAGACCAGTCAGAGCTCGTCTCCCTATATCTTCGGTTAAGGTTCTCAATGAGTCCCTCGAAGGCTATATCATACACACCGGTGCCTCTCTGACCGGTGTAGTGAACTTTGACCTTGTGGCCGTCTGTGCCGTCGACCAGGATCTTCCTGATGGCGGGCGGGTACTTGTTCCAGGGCGTATCGAGGTCGAATCCGTACTCTTTGGCCAGCGCTTCGAGCGTGGCATTGGTGAAGGAACCGCTTTCATTGGCACTCTGCCAGCCCATGGCTGTGATCGCGCCCTCGTTGATCGACAACTTCTTGTCCGGAACGATGAGGTCGATATCGAATTCCATCTTGTAGCCTAGACCGGCGCACACCGGGCAGGCTCCGTAGGGATTATTGAAGGAGAAGCTTCTCGGCTCGATCTCCTCAATGCTGATTCCGCAGTCGGGGCATGCAAATGCAGAGCTGAGCGTCATCACATTCCCGTCCATTGTATCGACCATGCAGAGGCCTTCCGAAAGTCCGAGGACAGTCTCGATCGAATCCGTAAGGCGCTTCTCAATACCCGGCTTCACGACAAGACGGTCGACGACGATTTCGATATTATGCTTGATATTCTTGTCGAGCTTGATCTCCTCAGACAGGTCGTACATGTTCCCATCTGCCATGACTCGGACGTAACCGCTCTTTTTTGCCTGCTCGAATACCTTCTCGTGACGTCCCTTCCTTCCGCGGACGACCGGCGCAAGCAGCTGTATCCTGCTCTTTTCCGGCAGTTCCATGATCCGGTCGACCATCTGGTCTACCGTCTGCTTTTCGATCACGCGTCCGCAGTTCGGGCAGTGGGGAATACCGATTCTTGCGTAGAGAAGACGCAGATAATCGTAGATCTCCGTGACCGTTCCTACTGTAGAACGAGGGTTCCTGTTGGTAGATTTCTGATCAATGGAGATGGCAGGCGGCAGGCCTTCAATGCTCTCCACATCGGGCTTCTCCATCTGACCGAGGAACTGTCTCGCATAGGATGACAGCGATTCCATATATCTCCTCTGGCCTTCGGCGTAGATCGTATCAAATGCCAGAGAACTCTTGCCGGACCCCGAAAGCCCGGTCAGGACGACCAGCTCGTTGCGGGGGATGTCGACGCTGAGATCCCTGAGATTATTCACATTTGCACCGCGGATGCGGATAAATTTCATATCTCTCATAAATAATAATGTCTCCTGCCGCTTGGCATGACGCGCCCGGGAATTATTCCTCGCTGAGCTTCAGGACATTTAAGAACGCGTCCTTCGGAATATCTACACTTCCGATGGTCCGCATCTTCTTCTTTCCTTCCTTCTGCTTCTCCAGCAGTTTTCTCTTACGGGAAATATCACCGCCGTAGCACTTGGCAAGGACATCCTTGCGGAGCTGACGGACAGTCTCGCGCGCAATTATCTTCGAACCGATGGCAGCCTGGATTGGAATATCAAAGAGCTGTCTCGGAATCTCTTTCTTAAGTTTCTCGCACATCTTTGAGCCGCGCTCGTACGCGTTGGGGGCGTACACGATAAAGGACAGGGCGTCGACCGCCTCGTGATTGACGAGAATGTCCAGCTTGACCAGCTCGGATCTCTCGTAGCCGATCGGCTCATAATCAAATGAGGCATAGCCGCGCGAACGGCTCTTCAGCGCGTCAAAGAAGTCATAAATAATTTCATTGAGAGGCATCCTGTATGTGAGGACAGCGCGAGTCTGTTCAATATACTCGGTACCCTCGTAGATACCTCTTCTCTCCTGGCACAGCGTCATGATGGAGCCGATATACTCGGTCGTGACCATGATCTCCGCTCTGACATAGGGCTCCTCCATGTACTCGATCTCCGACGGTGACGGAAGATTGGACGGATTCGTGAGTTCGATCATCGTCCCGTCCGTCTTATAGACCTTGTAAATAACAGACGGAGCTGTTGTGACAAGATCCATATCATATTCTCTCTCGAGTCTCTGCTGCACGACATCGAGATGGAGCAGGCCGAGGAAGCCGCATCGGAAGCCGAAGCCGAGAGCCTGGGATGTCTCCGGCTCATACTGCAGGGCTGCGTCATTGAGCTGCAGCTTTTCGAGGGCGTCACGAAGGTCCGGATATTTCGCTGAATCCGCAGGATAGAAGCCGCAGTAGACCATGGGCTGGGGCTCCTTGTAGCCGGGCAGCGCTTCACTGCAGGGCCGCATGGCCTCAGTGATCGTGTCACCGACGCGTGTGTCGCGAATCTCCTTGATGCTGGCAGTCATGTATCCGACCTCGCCCGCGCTGAGTTCCTCGCACGGGATGAAGCGCCCCGGCGAGAAGTAGCCCACCTCGACGACTTCGAACTCTGCCCCAGTCGCCATCATGCGCACTTTGGTACCTCTTCTCATTCTGCCGTCCATAAGGCGGCAGAAGACAATGACACCGCGGTAAGAGTCATACAGTGAATCAAAAATGAGGGCTTTCAGCGGTTCATCCGGATCTCCGTCCGGAGCAGGAATCTTCTGAACGATCTCTTCCAGTACAGCATGCACGTTCTCACCGGTCTTGGCAGAGATACGTGGTGCGTCCATAGCCTCAATACCCACTATGTCCTCGATTTCCTGCGCGACTTCATCCGCATGAGCGCTGGGAAGATCGATCTTATTGATGACAGAAATGCACTCAAGATCGTGGTCCAGAGCAAGATACACATTACCCAGTGTCTGGGCTTCCACACCCTGGGTCGCGTCGACGACGAGAACTGCCCCGTCGCAGGCGGCCAGAGATCTCGACACTTCATAATTGAAGTCGACATGGCCGGGGGTATCGATCAGGTTGAAGATATACTCCTCCCCGTCATCCGCTTTATAGACCGTGCGGACGGTCTGCGCTTTAATGGTTATGCCGCGCTCACGCTCGAGGTCCATGTTGTCGAGGACCTGCTCCTGCATTTCGCGCTCAGTCAAAAGACCGGTCATCTGAATGATCCGGTCCGCAAGCGTGGACTTACCATGATCTATATGGGCTATGATACAAAAATTACGGATTTTACTCTGATCCATGTAGACTCCTTATGCGGTGCGGCTTTCGCCGCGTGATGTATGGATGATTGTAGCAAATTGCGCTGTCATTTTCAATGCCAATCGAACATTTGTTGCCCGATGGCTGCTGCCCCGTTCAGACGGCTGCTGCCCCATTCAGACTGGCTGCTGCCCCGTTCAGACGGCTGCTGCCCCGTTCAGACGGCTGCTGCCCCGTTCAGACGGCTGCATGCGAAGTTCAATATCCGGCGCAAACATCATCTTCATCGAAAAGCGCATATCCTTCCCTGCGAGCTTAGCAATGCATATGCATTGCTGATCTCTCGGTCGGATACGCAATGCTTTTCTCACGAAGATGGATGCTTTGCTCCGGTAACGAAGTGTAAGCGCAGCCCGTCTGAACTAGTCCGGGATGTTCACACGTTGATAATTGTCGCCGCAGGTAACGAACTGTTAAGCAGCCCGTCTGAACTGGTCCGGGATGTTCACACGTTGATAATTGTC
>CADAIL010000005.1:110290-153222 GCA_902788035.1 uncultured Lachnospiraceae bacterium
AACGAACTGTTAAGCAGCCCGTCTGAACTGGTCCGGGATGTTCACACGTTGATAATTGTCGCCGCAGGTAACGAACTGTTAAGCAGCCCGTCTGAACTGTTGCAAGACTTATTACACGGAAATGGTAGTCGCCTCCGGGATAAATTTTCGAGTATAGAGGACCAGCTCGTCCCCCTCCTCGAGGCGGGAGTCACCGCGCGGGGTGATGATCCTGCCCTCACGCTTTATCATGACTATATATGTCTGGCGGGAAATGTCGAGATCGCGAACCCGCCTGCCTATGTAGGGATGCTGACCTTTTAAGATGATACTCTTCAGATCAATGTCCACATTCTCCTTGTGGCCTTCGGCCGCTACGACCAGCGAATCGCCGGACACAAGGACAGTATCCGGATTAGGCACGATGACTATGTCGTCACGCCTCACCGCCGCCACCACCATACCGCTCGGAAGGCCCAGTTCCTTTATGGATCGGCCCGACCACTTGTCCTCGTGTCCGAGGCGCACCTTAATAAAGGAGACATCCATCTCCGAGGCGATCTCGGCAGTCTTCTGAATCTTAGCGTACTGCTCAACAAAGCCGGCAGAAATAATACCTGTCGGAATAGCGATCATGCCGGCGCCTATTAATGTGATGATTATGCCGAGCATCTGCCCGGCGGTCGTCACCGGGTATATGTCTCCGTAGCCGACCGTCATCAGTGTGGATGTCGCCCACCATATCCCGGAGAATGCATTTTCAAATACATCCGGCTGGGCCTCATGCTCCAGACTGTACATGCACAGACTCGAAGCGACCATAAGAATAACGACGATGAAGACCGATGAGAGCAGCTGCTGTTTCTTGTTCACGATGACTTCCGTGATGACGTTCAGGGAATCATAGTAGGCGTTGATCCGGAAGAGTCTGAATATACGCACGACCCGGAACATGCGGAAAGCGATTGCCCCCTCCGGAAAGAAAAACGGAAGGTAATACGGCAGAAACGACAGAAGGTCCACGATTCCCGTGAATGAGAAGACATACCGAAGGATAGCTTTCCACTCCGGACCATCCTCACGGAGATAGCGGGCAGTGTAGACGCGGAGTATGTAATCGACAGTGAAGAACATGACCGTGACGCTCTCTATGACGACAATTGCTCCCCCGTACCGCTCTTCCACCGGAGCAAAAGTGTACAGAATACTGACGACAAGGTTTATGAGGATCGCGGCAACATTGACAATATCATAGAGCCGGCTCACCCGGTCCTGGGCGTAGCCGACCTCCACGATCTGAAATAATCTCTTTTTCATGTGTTCAGTTTTCGCGAACTTTTCTCTCATTGCCACGCCTCATTATGCACACTGCTTTATCTAATCTATTCTGCCTCATCGCACGCAATGCCTTAGCCGACGTCTGCATCATCGTACTCAATGCCTTAAATTCCGACCCGGAGACTTACAGAGCAATCAGAATCGTCTTCAGTGCTGTGAGCACTCCGTCATGGCTGAACGAGCCCATGACGATGTCGGCGGAGTCCTGGACTTCGGAGCGCGCATTTGCAACTGTATAACTCACACCGGTCTCGTCAAAAGCCGTGAGGTCATTCATGTTGTCGCCAAAATACACGGTCTCCTCCTTCGGGATATCCAGGTATTCCTGAAGCAGCGCGTAGGCTTCACCCTTACCTGCCTCCATCGCACAGATGTCGACCCAGCACTTGCCGGAGCAGGTGATGCGCAGCTTGTTCACCCAGTCAGAGTTGTAGATCGGAGCGCACATGCCCTCGGCGTCGCTCTCGTGATAGATCGTTATTTTGCAAATATTATCAAGCGGAAGCTCGAGCAGATCCGGCACCGCCTCCACATCATATTTATAGCCGTCCCGAAGAAGCTTAAAGAGCGCAGTATCCTCGCTCCCTTCCGTGTATGTCACGTCCGGTGTGCAGAAACCGACCTCAATACCGTCGATCTTGCGCAGGTCCTCCATGAGAGGCCTTATATAGTCTTCGGAAATTGTCCATGTGTGCAGGACCTTATCCTTCGTGCGGAGGACCGTGCCGTTCTCGCAGATGAAATAGATATCATCCGCGATCGGGGCAAAAAGATGAAGGATGCTGCTGTACTGGCGGCCGCTGCACGCGCAGAAGCGGACCCCCTTCTTCTTTAACGCGGTTATGACCTGCATATACTCCTGATTGATGTGATGAGAACCATCTCTGACAAGAGTCCCGTCGATATCACTTGCTATAAGTCTGATCATTGTTTTTCTCCCTTTCAGCACACTGCCATTATTCGCAGACTTCCCGCACTCCAGTATGAAGAAGCCGCCTCATAAAAATGTACTCTCTGGGACGCTCTCGCTCAGCCTCGCTGGCAGCGGTACTAATAAGCTTTCTTCGCTACGCTCGAAACACTCATCTCGCACTTCGTGCTCGATGATGGGCAATCGCCAAAACACCTGCTTTTCGTGCAAGCACGAAACAGGTGCCTTGGCTCATCGCCTACACAAGTACCGGCCGCTCGGCGACGCCCCGCGAGTACATATTTTATGAGTGCGTCTACGCTATTAATCTGAAGCGGGAAGTCTTTAATTATTGTTCTCCCAAGATGCTCCGTCTACGCATATTTAGTCAACTTATATTTAACCATGAAATATGTGGAGATACAAGAGTTCAGTTTGAGCCGGATCCCGAAACTCCAGGCAACCCGTCTGAACTGTCACGATCCCTGGCTATGACCTCCGGCAGTTCAGACAGGCTGTCCCTGTGACCCGGTTACCGGCGCAAAGCATCCATCTTCGTGAGAAACAAAAGCGGGTCCGACCGAGAGACCAGCAATGCGTAAGCATTGGTAGGCTCGCAGGGCAGGACCTGCGTTTTTCGATGAAGATGATGCGTGCGACGGTTCTCGATACTGCGCTGCAGCCCGTCTGAACTGTCACGATCCCTGGCTATGACCTCCGGCAGTTCAGACAGGCTGTTCCTGTGACCCGGTTACCAGCGCAAAGCATCCATCTTCGTGAGAAACAAAAGCCGGTCCGACCGAGAGATCAGCAATGCATATGCATTGCTAAGCTCGCAGGAAAGGACCTGCGTTTTTCGATGAAGATGATGCTTGCACCGAATCTTGGAGTTCCGTTACAGCCTGGATGAACTGCATCGATCCCCGGCGGCAGTTCAGACAGGCTGTCCCTGTGACCCGTTTACCGGCGCAAAGCATCCATCTTCGTGAGAAAAACATTGCGGGTCCGACCGAGAGATCAGCAATGCATATGCATTGCTAAGCTCGCAGGAAAGGACCTGCGTTTTTCGATGAAGATGATGCTTGCGCCGGACTCGGAGTTCCGTTACAGCCCGTCTGAACTGCTTTTAGACAGTTGCCATCAAAAGGCAAAACAGGTAAAATTACATATAAGACAGTATCGTGAGCAGCCACAAAGGAAGGGCAGCATAATGAATATAAAAAACGCGATCGGTTCACTTCAGCTCTGCAAGAAGAAGGCGGATCCGATAAGAATGTATACAACGTGGGGTGAAGAATTCAAGGAGGACAGCGTGCTCCCGGAATATCCGCGCCCGCAGCTTGTTCGAAGCTCCTATATCAACCTGAACGGATGCTGGGAGTATGCGATAAGGCCTAAGACCTCTCTCGAGTCCCGCTATCCAGGCCCGGTCAATTACGACGGCTTCATCATCGTCCCGTACTCGCCGGAATCTCTTCTCTCCTGCGTGGACAGGCAGCTCATGCCGGATGAAGTCCTCTGGTATCACCGGATCTTCACAGCAAAAAAAATGACCGGCATGAGGCTCATCCTGCACTTCGGAGCAGTCGACGAGTCCTGCCAGGTCTATATGAACGGTAACGGCATCGTCCACCACCATGGGGGCTATCTCCCGTTCGAAGTCGATATCACAGACTACCTTGTCCCGGATGTTAATGAACTCCACGTGCGCGTGACCGACCTGTCCGACACATCATGGCGCAGCTGCGGAAAGCAGTCCCTCCGACCCGGCGGCATGTATTATACAGCCCAGAGCGGCATCTGGCAGACCGTCTGGATGGAATGGGTCCCGGAGACCTATATCACCCGCGCGGTATTTACGCCCGATCTCGACAGCAACAAAGTGAAATGCCGCATCGAGACGTCAGCCAGAGTTCCGGTCGAAATTCTTATCGCGCAGCCGACAAAAGAGTACGATGCCGACCGCGTATCGGAATCCGGCATCTTCGCATGTCCTCTGATTAAAGCATCGGCTATCCCATTCGAGGAGCTAAGCATAGATATCCCGGACGTTAAGCCCTGGAGCCCGGAGGAACCCTGGCTCTATCCGGTAAAAATGACTGCGGGGCACGACACAGTCATCTCCTACTTTGGCATGCGCAAAGTGTCCCTCGAGTCTGACGAAAACGGAATCACACGCATCTTCCTCAATAACAGACCGTATTTTATGAACGGCGTCCTCGATCAGGGATACTGGCCGGACGGACTTTACACTCCCGCTTCCGACGAAGCCTTCATCTATGATATAGTGCAAATGAAATCCGCCGGCATGAACATGCTCCGCAAGCACATCAAGATCGAACCGATGCGCTGGTATTATCACTGTGACAGGCTCGGCATGCTGGTCTGGCAGGATATCATAAACGGAGGCACACGGCCGAAGACGCCACTCACCCTCTATCTGCCGACGATTTTCCCGGCAATCACAAAGCATATTTCCGACCGTCATCACTTCATCTTCTCCCGCTCATCTAAGCTCGGAAGAAAAGTCTGGCTCAGGGAGATGCGAGACACAGTCGAACATCTGCGGAGCGTTACGTCTCTCGTTCTCTGGACACCGTTCAACGAGGGCTGGGGCCAGTTCGACGCAAATGCAGTCGCCGCCCGCATGAAGAAACTCGACAGCACGAGGCTCATAGACCACGCGTCGGGATGGTACGATCAGGGAGGCGGAGATATCCGCTCCGTACACAACTACTTCCGGAAACTGATCGTCGAGAAAGACCGCCGGGCTTTCTGCATCACAGAGTACGGCGGACTCACCCTCCTTGTCCACGGTCACAGCTACTCGCCCGAAGTCTACGGTTACGGGCAATGCGAAAGCGCGGAGGAGTTCAACGAGAAATTCCGCAATCTGCAGGATACTGTCAAAAAGCTTGCGGAAGAAGGTCTCAGCGGTGCGGTCTATACACAGGTGTCGGATGTTGAGGAGGAAGTGAACGGTCTGCTGACATTTGACAGAAAATTGAATAAATTGGAGATGGGCTGAATGCCATAGCCTTGCGGGAGAAAAAGCTGCCCGCACTGTGCCATAGCCTTGTAGGAAAAAAACGACTCAAACTGTGCCATAGCCAGATGAGAAACTGTATTATATGAAACGCATAAACGAAGCCATAAAAAACAATACCTATAGCAGAGTCTACCTGCTCTACGGACCGGAGAGCTTTCTTCGGCTGTCCTACACCAAAAAGCTGTGCGACGCTATCCTTCCGGAGAGCGACAGCATGAACCGGGTCAGCTTCGAGGGGGATAAGACCACAGAGACAGCGATCATCGATTTTGCCGAGACCATGCCTTTCTTTGCGGAGAGACGGCTCATCAGAGTAAAAGACAGCGGATTTTTCAAAAGCGCGGTGGAGCTCCTGCCCGATTACATGTCGCGCATACCGGATTATGCCGTCATTGTCTTCTCCGAGACCGAAGCAGACAAGAGAAATAAGCTGTATAAAGCAGTACAGAAATACGGCTATGTCTCTGAATTTGCCACTCAGAAGGATGACCAGCTTATGCGGTGGGGGGCAGGCATTCTTGGCCATGCGGGGCTTCGGATCACATCCTCCGACATGGCATATCTACTCAGCAGGACCGGTCCGGATATGAATCACCTCTCGCTCGAGATCGACAAAGTCATCTCCTACTGTCAGGGCCGAAGTTCTGTCACCCGGACAGACATTGAGGCGGTAACCGGGACTCAGATCGAAAATCATATATTCGAAATGATCGACGCCGTGACCGCGAGAAATCAGAAGAAAGCCCTGGATCTCTACGCAGATCTGCTTGCCTTAAAAGAACCGCCCCTCCGAATACTCTACCTGATTGCGAGGCAGTTCAACCAGCTCCTCATGATCAAGGAGCTGGCTGTCGTCGGAAACTCAGTACCCATGATCGCCCAGAAGACCGGAATCCGGGATTTTGTTGTGAGACGGTCCATGAACACCGTCAGGAACTATACCTCCGACGAACTGCGGAAACACATCACCTACTGCACAAAGATGGAGGAGGCTGTAAAGACCGGCAATATTGCCGAGAGGCTCAGCGTCGAACTGCTGCTCATCAAATTCTCGGCAAGGAAATGAGTTCGCAGTCAGGATTCCGACACGCACAAAGTCTGTCAATCAAGTTTCCGGTCCGTGCATGAGTCCAACAGTCAATTTTCCGACCTGCACGTGAGTCCGGACAGAATCTTCCGGGCTCTCATGACGCTCTCTTCGGTCGGAGGGTCGACCCCGCGGAGCGTATAGGGAATTCCCATCTCCTCCCATTTAAATACTCCGAGAGTATGATATGGAAGTACTTCCACCCGCCGGACATTTCTCAGCGTGCGGATAAAGTCATATGTCCTTGTCAGGTCCTCATCGGAATCATTATATCCGGGCACCAGCACATACCGGATCCAGACAGGTTTGCCGATGTCATGAAGATACCTTGCGCAGTCAAGGATATTCACATTCGGGCAGCCGGTCAGATATCTGTGCTTTTCGTCGTCGATATGCTTGATATCGAGAAGGATCAGATCCGTGCTCTTCATGAGCCGCTCGAATTTGGAGAAGAAAGGCTCTGTCCGTGTGAACGGCTGGGCAGCCGTATCGAGCACCGTGCTGATGCCTCTCCTCTTTGCTTCCTCAAATAGATCTGTCAGGAAGTCGATCTGAAGGAGGGCCTCACCCCCGCTCACGGTAATGCCGCCCGTCTCTCTCCAGTAACTTCTGAAGCGCTCGGCCTTATCAAGTATCTCCTTCACAGTCATCATTTTCCCGGGACATTTATTTGCATTCTTCACCGCCCGCTCATCCGGTACGCACCCGGATGGAACGGGCTTTTCTTCTGCCTCCGACGCGTTTTTTGCGCTCTCTCCGCAAGAAGGAATTTCTGGCATTTTCCATGTATCAGGATTATGACAGTACCGGCAGCGCATGCGGCACCCCTGCAGGAAAATAAGAAAGCGTATGCCCGGCCCGTCTACAGCGCCGAAATTCTCTGCAGGACTGAGCATCGTGAAGAACGGAATCTGTCATCGTGATCTCGAGACGGTCCAGATAGAAGTCCAGACGGCTCTTGAGACTGTTATAAAGCTCGCCCTTTGTCATAAATACCGGTACGGCAATGACCTTAGAATAGCCAAGCGCAATCGCCTTTTCGAGGGCTTCCTCCACGGTATAGACCCTGTCCTCAGGTTCAGACATGGCATGGGCTGCATTGTCGTCGGTGAATACCTGAAGAACTTCCATCCCCGAATAGTCAGCCAGATCCCTTTTAATCATGTCATATGTGGTGACCTTCGCACGGATGATCGTCGTTCCGACGCTTGCCAGAATGATAATTGTGTCTTTGCTGCTCATGTTTTTCTCCTCCTTTTGCCATTCCGCGTATTTAGGCAGGCAAATAATCTCGTTTTTGGTTAGTTTTGCCTAACCTATAGTTAGTATATTCTACCCGCAAATTGCTGTCAATAAACGAATTCATTTGTACCGAAGAAAAAAAGAGCAGGATGGGATTCTTGCTCTGCCGGGTTGGTGCTACAAAAAAACTGCCGCTTGCGCGACAGTTTTTAATCCATATCATATTAAGTTATGCCATTGCGTCAACTTTCTTGGACATACGGCCAACTTTCCTGGAGTTTGTATTCTTCTTATAAACTCCCTTGGATGTAGCGCGGCCCATCTCAGCTTTGAATGCGTTAAGAGCTGATACTGCTGCTGCCTTATCGCCGGCTGCGATTGCTGCTTCGACCTTCTTGACAGAAGTCTTGACACCAGACTTGATTGACTTGTTGCGAGCCGCCTTCTTTGCGTTTACGAGAACTCTCTTCTTTGCAGATTTGATGTTAGCCAAATCATTACCCTCCATCTAAACTAAAATGAACAATCTTATTATCTAAATAGGCTGCTCTGCCTTTAGCCTAGAGACACGAATAGCGGCATGGGCGGAACACACTTTGTTATTCTATGCGATAGCAGGTGAAATGTCAAGCACTATTTTTATGCATTTACAGACTCTTTCCACCCTTTCCACCGCAGATCTTAAGCAGTTTATACAGGCTGTTCCATACTTCTTAAGCAGGTGCAAACACCATCTTCATCGAAAAACGCATATCCTTTCCTGCGAACTTGTGCAGAGACGTTACCGCCTCTGCACGATTTCTCGGTCGGATATGCAATATTTTTCTCACGAAGATGGATGATTTGCACCTGAAACCAACTTCATGAACAGCCTGCCTGAACTGCACCCCCGTACAAGCAGACCATCTATGCTACAGCACTTTTGAACAACCTGACTGCTCTCCACACCTTACATGCAGACCGTCTATGGTGTAGCACTACTGATCAGATATAGCTCACCGTCTCAGAAAGAGGCTTACGGCTCATATGATTTGCAAGAGGCCCGGCACCTTCAGCCGCATGACCAAGATCGAGCAGCATCAGGATCTCCTCGTTTTCCGGCAGCCCGAGGGACGCAGCGAGCGCCTCCGGATCAAAGAAGTTGACCCAGCAGCTGTCAACGCCCGCATTGTACGCAGCGAGTGTAAGGTGAGTCGCCACGATCGAAGCATCCTCGATACCGGAATCACGCTTCCCGCCCGGGTAAGTGAAAACGTTATTCTTATCAAATGCCACCACCAGTACCGTGGGGGCACCGTAGCGGCACGGTGTCACCTGATCTATCTTTGCCAGACCTTCCGCAGACTGAACAACATAAATGTGCTGTTCCTGCAGATTTTTCGCTGTAGGTGCCATGCGGCCGGCTTCAAGGATTGCGGCAAGCTGTTCTTCCGTAATCGCGCTTCCGTCGTACTTCTTGCAAGAATATCTGTTTTTTACAACTTCTGTAAATTCCATAGTATAACTCCTCTCGCTTTATATTACTCAGCCTGTGCAGATCTCCGTCCGGATTAGTTCCTGCGCTCCTGTCCCCAGAAAAACAGAGCGACAGTGCCGGGGCCGGTATGGCTGCCGATCGTGGTTCCGATATCAAATATCCGGACCTTTCCGTCCAGCTTCGGGAAGGCCGCCTCGACTGCATCCGCTACCGCACGGGCGTCAGAAAGACAGTCTGACTGGGAGATGAAACATTTGCCTGAATAATCAAGACCGTTCTCCGCCTGTTCTTTCATCTTTTGAACGATGGCATGAATGACCTTTTTCTTTCCGCGGTGTTTCTCCCGGGGAATCAGTTTCCCCTGAGCATCGACGTTCAGGAGAGGGCATATATTGAGCACCTGTCCGATCATCCCCGATGCCTTCGATACGCGCCCGCCCCGGATGAAAAACGTAAGGTCAGAGGTAAAGAACCAGTGCAGACACTTCAGCTTATTGTCCTCAGCCCAATCACGAACTTCGTCAATACTCATACCCGAATCCCGGAGATCCGCAAGACGGTCCATGAAAAGACCATAGCCCGATGAAGCGGCAAGAGAATCGACAATATAGATTTTTCTCTCCGGATATTTCTCCCGCAGATCCTCTGCCGCGATCATAGCGGAATTGAGCGTTCCGGAAATTCCCGAACTCAATGTGAGGTGAAGAATGTCCTTTCCTTCCCTGAGGAAGCTTTCGAAGTATTCTTCATATTCACCGGCTGCGACCTGCGAGGTCCGGGTCATAGCTCCGTCACGCATCATCTGATAAAACCTTGAAAACGGGATCGACTGTCCGAGATCATCCGGATACGTTGTCCCGTCAACTTCAAAATGGAAACATATATAATGTATATCCCTGGCCTCCATGAGTTCTGCTGAAAGATCCGCGGTCGAGCAGCAGCTAAGAATATAATCCGACATAGATAATTCCTCCCTGGTGTCAAAATGAAATACTCAATTTCCGATTACCATTATAAGTCACTAACGAAAATTGAGTATACTACAATATTTCTCATCTGTATATGGTCTTATTTATTATTCGCCTGTATTTACCGCATTATCCTCCTTATCGCCTGAGACTTCCCGTCTGTCGATGCGGGCCATGAGTAATCTGAACTGCTATGATGGTGCTGCCACGTGAACTTCGCACATGAATATTAGCAGTCACTGCGAATCATGAATTCCGCGTCAGAGATTAAAATAGTGAGTGTCGGGCTTTTCCTAAGCGACAAAGAATGGTATTCTGTAGGTGCATATACCATATAATAATCACGAAAGGACTCGCTATGCATCTTTTAATAGTTTTTCTGACCGCTCTTATTATAGCCTCCGTCGGCTTTATCATGTATGTCTACTTCTTCTCCGTAGGTTATGGATTTTCCATCGCGGGGATCGGCATCGTACTGCTCATCATGCTCAGGGCAAATATTACTCCCGCCACCCTCATCATGTGTCTGCTCTTTATCATCTACGGTGCCCGGCTGGGCGGATATCTTCTCTACCGCGAGCTAAAGAGCACTGCATATAAAAAGCTCCTGAAGGGAGAGTCTAAGTCCAATGTGCCGGTCGGTGTAAAGATCTGTATCTGGCTTGCCTGCGCGCTGCTCTATCTCTGCGAGACCGCGCCCGTCCTCTTCAGAATGGAGGCGGGAGCCGGCGCAGACGCCTTCTCCATCATCGGAATTATCCTGATGGCCTCAGGCATCATCATAGAAATGCTTGCGGACGCGCAGAAGAACGCGGCCAAGAAAAGGGATCCGCACATGTTCGTCGATACCGGACTTTACAGCATCGTGCGCTGCCCCAACTATTTCGGTGAACTGCTCCTCTGGACAGGCGTATTCATCTCCGGTCTCAATATTTACAGTTCAGTTCTCATGTGGTTCATCGCGCTCCTTGGCTATATCGGAATCATCTATGTCATGTTCAGCGGAGCCCGCAGACTGGAGCTCCGGCAGGACAGGAATTACGGTCACAACCCGAGATATCAGAAATATGTAAAGACTGTGCCGATCATTATCCCCTTCGTACCGATTTACTCGGTGAAGAAACATTCCTGGCTGGTCGCGTAAAGCAGAAATAATTATACCTCTCAAAGCCGCGCTTGCAGCGGCTTTTTTTATACCCTTATTTACAGTCAGCACTCCATCCTTTCTTCCGGTTCTCGGTCGTCGCTCAGTCTTTCAGCCCTTACACTATCCATCCGCATAGGTCCTTACCCGCACAGACTCCCCATCCGTCTGCACGGCAATCTCGCCGCATTCATCTGTCCTGAGAATCCGGGTCCCGCTGCCCCGAAGTCTCCTGAGAAGCGCTGCATGAGGATGGCCGTAGCGGTTGTCCGCGCCGCAGGAAATAATACTGATCTCCGGCCAGACAATATCGAGGAACTCTTCCGGGGTCGAATACTTTGATCCGTGATGAGCGACTTTCAGCACCTCGAACTGTTTTCCTGCCCGTCTTAAGAGTTCCGTCAGATTGTCCTCCCCCCGGCCGACTACATCGCCGGTCAGAAGACAGTCGAACTCTCTATAGCTTACAGCCAGCACTATGCACTGCGCGTTCGGTTCAGCAGGTCGATCCTCCAAAGCAGGATCCGGTCCGAGAACAGTAATTCCCAGCTCTCCTCTTGCAAATGAATCCCCGGCCGACACCAAAAGCACTCTCGCCCCTGCCCGCCCTGCCAGATCTGCAATTTCCATGTATGTTCGGTCCCGATCAGCGAGATAGGGCATCACTACCGTGTCAACCCTGAGACTCGTCTGATGGTCAGCTATCATTTCCAAAATCTGCCTCATGCCACCTATATGATCCTCATCCATGTGGGTTAGCACCATGTACTCGAGGTGCCGGATGCCCTCACTCCTCAGAAAGGGCAGAATACGGTAGTTTCCTACATCGGGTACTGACGTTGAGCCTCCATCGACTGCGATATTTGCACCGTCAGCGCCCTCGATTACTATACAGTCTCCCTGCCCCACGTCAAGGAAGTGAATCTCAAGACCTGTCCGCGGATGAAAGCCGAGCACATATATCATCACAGGTATCAGCATACTGACAGCGCATCTCCTTCTGATTGTCCCCGCTCTGCCCGAAAGGTACAGGAACAGAACCAAAACTATTATATACAGCGCCGTCTGAAATTTTCCCGGATTGCCCAGAATTACAGACGAAAACGGAATCACGGCCGTCGCATTCAAAAGCATGAGGAGACCTCTTGTGAGCAGTATAGCGGGATAGGCAAATGCGCCGCCGAGCAGAAGCCCAAAAAGGACAAACCCGAGAAGAAGAGGCAGGCACGGTATGACAATCAAATTGATGAATGTCCCGAAAAGTGGTATTTCATAAAAACAATGCAGCACGACCGGAAGGGTCACCAGCATGAGTATGAAACCTGACATGAGCTTTCCTCTCCCCTGCGCAAGATGAATTCCCAGAACAGCGAGAAAGCTTAGTTGAAACCCGGAATACAGCAGGTACATGGGATTCTCTAAAAGGAGCAGAATCATAGCCACAGACATGGCAGTAGGCAGATCATAGGTCCTCTTCATAAGTCTTGCCCCAAGAACAAGGCCATACATGATGACCGCGCGGTTCGTGGAGACAGAAAGACCTGTTATCCCGGCATAAAAGATAAGCAGACACATGCTTATGAGTACGCATGCGGTATCACCTATTCCGGCGAGCCTCCATTTGCCCTTACGCCTCACAGGGAAGCGGAGCCTTCGAAGAATACGGTATAATCCTTCAGCGAGAAGGGTCACATGGAGGCCGCTGATCACCAGCATATGTGAGACGCCTCCGATTCTGAACATGGCTTTGGTCCTGTCATCGAGCATTGATTTATCACCGATCAACATCGAAGAAATAATACCTCTCACATCCTCCGGAAAAACATGCCGGACACGCTCCTTAAGTTTTTCACGAATCCCGGCAAGCATTTCCAGAGGATACTTGAAATCAGCGTCCGTCACCGCAATCAGAGGATCCGACATTGTGTACCTCACACCCATGATCCGGTA
This sequence comes from uncultured Lachnospiraceae bacterium, assembly GCA_902788035.1. Taxonomy (GTDB): domain Bacteria; phylum Bacillota; class Clostridia; order Lachnospirales; family Lachnospiraceae; genus Chordicoccus. The sequence goes on from CADAIL010000005.1 coordinate 123,435, forward strand.
GTACAGTTCCCGGTCGAACTCACCGGGATTCGTTGGAGGTTTGATTCGTTTGAGTTTCCCCCGAAAACATAAAGACGACCCCACAGCATACCGCTTTGGAGTCGTCAAATATACTTTCACATTATGGATTTTATAGTTTCTCTCACTGCCGTAAAGAACTGCGTTGCCGATTAAAATATAGGAAAAATCTTCCTGTATCTCCGACTGCCTGACATCACCGGTAAGGGTCACCGACATAGTCTTTTCGGCATAAGAGTCCGCTGCGTCCGTGTGCGGAAGCTCCGCCGTGAGCGGCAGCCCGCAGGCAGCTATGATCATCAAAATGCCGACGGCCAGCAGACACAGGACTGACAGTGGTCGTCCTTTCACAAAAGCCTCCTGTACCCGTCTTCCTTATCCTTTTTCCTCCACCTGCTCAACGACCAGTGAAGGATCCGCCGTGAACGGCTGATTCAGTCTGATACCATTGCCAAAATCAACATCGGTCTCGCCTGCGATGGAAATCTGGACCGCATTTACATTACAGTCCTCAATCAGTGAGTTGACGATTGCATAGATCGTGACCCGTTCATCGACAGCAAGCACCTTGGAACGAAACGCCTCATCCAGATTCACATAACACACACCATCGGAGGAAACCACAGAGATTATGTGCGTGTTGACCGGAATTACCGCATAGTTTCCACGGCTCTTCGGTCCCGCGATCAGCCGTTCCACAACAGCCCACTCAAGCGGCATGCTGGCACTATAATAAATCGACCGGGATTCTTTTCTGAGTCCCTTTCCATTCTCTGTCGCAAAATAAAGATTGATTGATGCGTGCTGATAGTTATTGATCTGGCGGCCGGTATCCTCGATGAATGTGTCCGCAGTCATGACACCGATCTCATCTCCTTTGGAATTTTTGATTGGTTTGCCTTTGACAGTAAAGACGACACCGTTCACTTCCTTGATCTGCATCAGCATCCGGACGATTCCTGCCCGTGCAAGGACCTCGCGCGTTCTCGTCAGTGAGCTGTAATTCTCGTTAAAGTCGACAGTTACGAGCCCATCTTTAAATGTGTAGCCAAGGGCTTCTGTCTCTTTGGGCAGAAGCGCTGTATGTTTCTCACTCACGGGTCCGGCAAGGACCGCGTCGAGCACAAGGGAGATTGCTTCCTCACCCGCAAGGCCCTGCATATCCAGCTTTTCGGACTCAAGGGAATCACCGTCCTCGTCAATAAAATATGCATATGTGCTCTTGCCCGATTCCTGGCTGCTGCCACAGGCGCCAAAGGGCAGTACGATACATACAAGTAATGCCAGCGATATGAACTTTTCAGCAAATGCTTTTAGAGATTTCATCTGATTTCCTTCAGCTTTTAGGTCTGTCTTACCAGCGGTATTCTGACCTGGAATGTTGAACCCTCACCGGGTCTGCTGTTCACCTTGATTACTCCGCGGAGGAGCACGATCACGCTCTTGGTAATCGCGAGGCCAAGTCCTGTACCCTCGATTTCCGTAGAATGAGATTTATCTCCCCTGTAAAATCTCTCATAAATATGCTCCTGCTCCTCCTCGGGAATTCCCACACCGGAGTCGGAGATCACCACATAGAAATACTTGCGGTCGGCGTCGAGGTTGACCCTCACCCATCCGTTGTCAACATTGTACTTTACCGCATTCTCTATGAGATTGCTGAGAGCGAGTTCCAGCTTGCTGGCATCGACCTCTGCAACGACAGGAACAACCTTCTCAAATGTGAGGGTAATACTTCTTTTATCCGCGATAGGCTTCAGTCTCTTTAGTATAGCTTCTATGATCCATGCAACATCGGTCCTCTCAATATTGAGCACAGCCGCCTTCTTATCGAGACGTACCATAGTGAGAAGATCCTGGATCATAAGGTTCATTCTGTCAATTTCCTGGGTAATATCCTGCATGAACTCTTTATACAGCTCAACAGGCACATTGTCCTGTCCGTTCAGCGAATCCGCAAGGACCTTCATGGATGTAAGCGGCGTCTTCAGCTCATGAGAGACATTGGAGACAAAATCCTGACGCGAACTGTCCATTGCACGGACACGGGACAGCATCTGGTTGAACGCTGTTGTGATCTGCATAGTTTCGGTGTAATCCGGAACAGATATTGCCTCATCCTGATATCCGTCAGTGACGTCTTCAATGGCATGAGTAACTCTCATGAACGGCCGGACGAGGATGCCTGCAAGAATGTAGCCGAGAATGAGCATGACAAATGAGGCGATCACCGTGACGGTCAGACCTCTGTTTTCAAGAAGTCTGGCATTCTGCGCGATTTCGTTAGTGGAGACAGAAATGAGCATGACCCCTTTGACCTGACCTTTGACCTCGATCGGGAAGGTCATGATAATATAGTCATTGCGGTCATCATACTGCGATGTACCCTTGCCGCTCTCAAGGCAGCTGATTACTTCCTTGGATACGGACGTCTTTCCTATATCAATGTCATAGGTGTCTGTGACGACCTTAAAATCTTCGTCGATAATGGCTATGCGTCCGTTATAGACATTTGAAAGAAGCGCGAGCTCGCTGTTGACTACCTTGGAATCTAAGTTGTTCAGATAGTCCTCCGAGTCTAAATTTGCGCGCAAAATGTCGCACTGGTTCTTTACACTCGACTCGCGTAAAGAAACAGCGCGATTTTTATAACTTCTGCTTACGACATTGGTCGCGATTATACACGGTACTATACCGATCAGGATCAGAATGACCATGAACCGGAACCGAAGGCTCCGTACAAATATCCCTCTCGGCTGTTTTTCAGCTCTGGAAATAATAACCTACACCCCACTTAGTATGAACATATTTCGGATCTGACGGGTTCTCCTCGATCTTCTCTCGCAGACGGCGGATATGGACATCAACCGTGCGGACATCACCCGGGTATTCATATCCCCAGACAATGTTCAGAAGATTTTCGCGGCTGTAGACCTTATTCGGATTGAATACGAGCAGCTCGAGGACATCAAATTCCTTAGCTGTAAGATAAATCTCCTTACCGTTCACATAGACGCGGCGGCTGTCACAGTCCATCCTGAGACCGGCGATCTCGACAGTTTTTGTCTGCGCCTTTTCGTCCGCCGGTCTCTTGGACCTGCGAAGAATGGCCTTGATCCTTGCCTTCACTTCAAGAATATTGAACGGTTTTGTTATATAGTCATCAGCGCCGTACTCAAGGCCGAGGATCTTATCCATATCCTCCCCCTTGGCAGTGAGCATAATAATCGGGACCGATGAGAACTCTCTGATCTGCTGACAGACCTCAAGGCCTGAGAGCTTAGGAAGCATGAGGTCAAGCAATATGATGTCAAACTCCGTCTGCTTGGCGTACTGTACCGCCTCCTCGCCGTCATACGCGCATGTGACTTCATATCCATCCTGCTCCAGTGAAAAACGTATGCCCTTAACAATCAATTTTTCGTCATCTACGACCAATACTCTTCGTGCCATCTATAACTCCTAACTGACATCAATGTCGTCCTTGATTTTATTATAAAGCGCTTCTCCGATCCCGCTGACTTTCATGATGTCGGCAGTCTCTCGGAATGCGCCGTTCGTCTCCCTGTACTCGATAATGGCCATTGCTTTGGCTTCACCGATTCCCGAAAGGGAAGTGAGTTCCTCCGCCGTGGCTTTGTTGATATTGATTTTCCCCTGCGATACCGGATCCATAGCCGAAACATCATAGTCAAAGGCTTTCGGATCCAGCCCCTCCGTCTCCTCCTTTGTGAAGACAGTGATCTGCTCCCCGTCAACGAGGACTCTCGCCTGGTTAACGAACGCCTCGTTGGCCTCCGGCGTCATCCCGCCGGCCATCCGGATCGCCTCATAGACACGTGAACCTTCCGGCAGTACATACACTCCGGGTTCTTTGACCGCGCCGCAGACATATATAAAGATATTACCGGTCTCTTCTACGCTCTGATCAGACGAATCAGAGGTTCCTCCGGCACCGTCCGGGACGGAAGAACTGCTCGAAAGGCCGGCTTTTCCGCCCTCCGATGACCTGTCGTCCGATACGGACTCCGTGCCAAAATACTCCTGGGCTATGTCCTGCTGTGTATTTACGGATTCTTCTCTGTTATGCGTACAGCCGCATAAGAAGAGAAAAGCCATGACAAGGGCCGCCATGGATTTCGCAGTTTTTCTCAACATAAGTGCACCTCCAGTCAATGCTGTACCGGCACGTGCACGATTTAATTTTAACGAATCTGTTTTCAAAATACAAGATAGATTTATGAATTTAACAAAGCGAAAGAGAAAGGCCGTAACAGTTCAGGCGGGCTGTAGCGAAGATCAAGAATCCGGCGCAAACATCATCTTCATCGAAAAACGTTGGTCCTGCCCTGCGAGCTTGCGCAGTCAGCAAGCTGCCTACGCGATCTCTCGGTCGGACCAACAATGTTTTTCTCACGAAGATGGATGGTTTGCTGCCGGAAACGTAATATGAGAACAGCCCGCCTGAACTGTCATAAAAGGGCCGTCAAAAAGACAGCCCCTTCATTCATACATATATTCTATATTGAGTTTTCCTTAGTTGTATGCGAGACGTTCCCGGTTGTTCAGATACATTCCTCAAGAATCGCCATTGCCTCGTCCACATCCTCTTTCGTGATGATAAGCGGCGGGACAAAGCGCAGCACGTTCGATCCGGCACTGATAATAAGAAGACCTTTCTCGAGCGCTTTCTTTGTCACTTCCCCAACGGGCACTTCCTTTGTAAACTCAAGTCCGCGGATAAGACCGAGACCGCGATGTGCGGCAACACATTCGTGTTTTTCGGCAAACGCGTCGAGTGAAGCCGCCAGATACTCCGAAATCTCCTTTACATGTGAGATAAGGTCGATTTTCTCGTACAGGCTGAAGACCTCCGCAACAGCAGCGCATACGAACGGGTTCCCGCCGTAAGTCGTGCCATGGTCACCCGGCATGAGGCCTTTGGCTGCCGCCTTCTCGTTAAGGACAAATGCTCCGACCGGAACACCGCAGCCGAGAGCTTTCGCGCAGGTCACAATATCCGGCTTTATGCCGTACTGCTCGTAGGCCCACATAGTCCCGGTGCGTCCCATGCCGCACTGGATCTCATCCAGAATCAGCAGGATATCCTTCTCATCGCAGATCTTGCGGATTCCCTGAAGGAATTCCGGAGTTGCCGGATAGATGCCTCCTTCTCCCTGAACTGTCTCAAGAAGAATCGCACAGGTTGTGTCATTAACAAGGTCAAGGACACTCTGCAGGTTATTGAATTCCGCAAATACAACTCCGCCCATAAGAGGCTTGAACGGATCCTGATAGTGGGCGTTGCCTGTGACGGACAGAGCGCCGACGGAGCGGCCGTGGAAGGAGCTCTTCATCGCGATGATCTCATGGTTGTTCTTTCCGTCCTTCATCCATGCGTATTTTCTCGCGGACTTGATTGCGCCCTCGATCGCTTCCGCACCGCTGTTGGTGAAGAAAACTTTGGAGAGCCCGGTGGACTCTACGACTGCCCTGGCTGCCAGGGCAAGCGGTTCATGGTAATAGAGGTTCGACGTGTGGAGCACTTTATCGATCTGCGCTTTCAGCGCTTCATCGTATTCCGGATAGTGATAGCCGAGGGCATAGACAGCAATACCTGCCATAAAATCCAGAAACTCCTTGCCTTCTGAGTCCCAGACATGAGTCCCCATTCCCCGGTCAATTGAAATCGGAAAACGATTATATGTGTGCAGCACATACTCATCGACAGTGGTCATAATCTCCTGCTGATTCATTATTTGTACCTCTCTGTATTTTACTTATCGCCGTGATAATACCGGCTGCCTTCCTCATCAATGATTGCCGTTCCGATACCCTTATCAGTGAAGAACTCAAGAAGCAGCGAGTGCTCCACTCTTCCGTCAAGGATGTGGACGCGGGAAACGCCCTGCTTAATTGCCTCAATGCAGTTCTGAAGCTTCGGCAGCATTCCGCCGCCCGCATTCCCGGAGGCGATGAACTTCTCCGCGTCATCAATTGTCAGTTCGGAAATCAGTGTCGACGGATCGTGCGGATCCTCATATACGCCCTCTATATCGCTGAGGAATACGAGCTTGCCTGCCTGCATTGCCGTCGCGATCGCGCATGCCGCATCGTCGGCGTTCACATTATACGACTTGCAGTCCTCCTCACCGAGACCGATCGGGCAGATGACCGGGACAAAATCATTCTCGAGCAGAGTGTTGATCAGGGTCGTATCGACTTTTGTGACTTCACCGACAAAACCGATGTCGCGTCCGTCCGCGAGTTCTCTCTTCTTAACACGCATCGTTCCGCCGTCCTTGCCGGAGATGCCGCAGGCCTTGATGCCGTTTCCTTCCATATACTGAACAAGACCCTTGTTGACCTTGCCAAGCACCATCTCGGCGATCTCCATAGTCTTTGCGTCTGTCACACGGAGGCCGTTCACGAATTCCGGGGTCTGTCCGGAGAGTTTGACCCATTTGCTGATTTCTTTTCCTCCGCCGTGAACAATGATCGGCTTCATACCGACAAGCTTGAGGAGCGTCACATCCTTGATGACACTCTTCTTCAGGTGGGAATCCGTCATTGCGGATCCGCCGTATTTAACTACGATCGTCTTTCCGTTAAACTCGCGGATGTAGGGCAGCGCTTCGATGAGTACCTGCGCCTTTTCCAGCCATAGATCCATATTTTCTGCCATACTCTTCTCCTCCTTAGCTTTATATTCCCGCCATGCTTCCGCACCTTTTGGCGCCGCATTCTCCATGTGCTTTGGCAGCTTCCGCAGCCTCACCCCAGGGAGAATATCTTATTATGAGCGGTAGTCCGCGTTGATATCCACGTATGCGTGAGTGAGGTCGCAGCCCCAGGCTTCAGCGGAGGCGTCGCCCATCTTCATATCGCAGGTAGCCGTGATTGCGTCTTCAGAGAGAATTTTCGTTGCAAATTCCTCACTGTAACCGGTCGAAACACCGTTCTCGAGAATTTTAAGCTCGCCCGCTGCACTCGTAAGATACAGATCGACCTTCTCCGGATCGAACATAGCGCCCGAGTAGCCGAGCGCGCAGAGGATACGTCCCCAGTTCGCGTCGTGACCATAGATTGCAGCCTTAGTGAGGGAAGAGGACACAACTGAGCGGGCGAGTATCCGCGCATTCTCTTTCGTGTCAGCATTTATTACCTTCACCTCAAAGAGACAGGTAGCACCCTCGCCGTCCCTTGCCATCTGCTTGGATAATGATGTCATAACTGCATGGAGCGCGTCATGGAAAATCTTATAATCCTCATCCTCGGAAATAATGTCCGCGTTGCCGGCCAGACCGTTGGCCAACAGAATGCACGTGTCATTGGTAGACGTATCGCCATCCACGGAGACCATATTAAACGTCTCGGGGACAACATCTGAGAGTGCTTTCTGAAGCATCTTTTTGGAGATAGCTGCATCCGTTCCGATGAAGCAGAGCATTGTGCACATATTCGGATGAATCATGCCTGAGCCCTTGCAGCAGCCGCCGATCGTCACCGTCGTTCCGTCAGAGAGGGTTATCTCGCAGGCAGCTTCCTTGGATACGGTGTCTGTAGTCATAATGGCCTTTGCGCATGACAATCCGTCCTCACGCGCGGAACCGAGCTTTTCTTTCAGCATACCGCAGCCGGCTGTGATCTTATCAATCGGGATCTGCTGACCGATGACGCCGGTGGACGCGACAAGGACCTCGAGCGGATCGATGCCGAAGCCATGTGCAGCTGCTTCCGCTGTCTGTCTGCAGTAGGAGAGGCCGAGCTGGCCGGTGCATGCATTTGCAACACCTGAATTAATCACGACCGCCTGTACAAGACCGCCTGATCTTACTATATCGCGGTCCCAGATGACCGGAGCTGCCTTGACCACATTAGTCGTGAATGTACCTGCTGCCTCAGCGGGTACTTCCGAATATATCATCGCCATATCAGCGCTTCCGTTCTTTTTGATGCCTGCCGCGCAGCCTGCGGCAAAAAAACCTTTTGCGGATGTGATACCGCCGTCTATAACTTTCATATACCCTCCTCAGAAAACCTGTATATACTTCTCACTTCGATCCTTGAGTTATGCCACATTCCAAAATTCAAGTCTCGCTCGCGAGACTTGGCGCGGGATTCGGGTCAGCGGCAGCTGACATAATTCCCAACCGAATCCCTGCGCATCCTCGCGGAGCGTTTATCTCAGTGGGGGATTGTGACCCGCCACTGAGACAAGCAGGATATTGATTTACCCACCGCTTGCAGAAGCGGGGGTCTTCCCCACTAGACCAATTCGTGGGAGTTTTTCCGTTTGATTATTTATCTGTCCAAACCTTATAAATAATATATCAACACTTAAAAAAAGTAAACCTCATTATCGTTTGCATAATTATACATATTCTTTGAATATTATGCAACACATTTCTGAATTTTACACAGATACTTGCATAAACCTTGCATAAGGTGTATAGTATATCTCGTTGCAGGGCAATAAAGAAAAAGATTTGCAAGACGCGAAAAATCATATACAATGTAAGGACACCGGCATACGGTCCCAAATGTACTAAATACCAGGAGGATTTTATTATGAGCAAAGAGAAAGTGGTACTTGCCTACTCAGGCGGTCTGGACACGACAGCTGTCATCCCGTGGCTTAAAGAGACATTCGGATACGAAGTCATCTGCTGCTGCGTAGACTGCGGACAGGGGAACGAGCTGGACGGTCTCTCTGAGAGGGCACAGCTTTCCGGAGCTGCAAAATTATATATCGAGGACATCAATGATGATTTTGCTGAAAACTTCATCATGCCCTGCGTACAGGCAGGCGCTGTCTATGAGAACAAATACCTGCTCGGCACATCCATGGCCCGTCCCGCTATCGTAAAGAAGCTGGTCGAGATCGCGCGCAAGGAAGGCGCTGTCGCGATCTGCCATGGCGCAACCGGCAAGGGCAACGATCAGATCCGCTTCGAGCTGGGCATCAAAGCTCTGGCTCCGGATATCAAAGTTATCGCCCCGTGGCGTATGACAGATCTCTGGACAATGAAGTCCCGCGACGACGAGATTGCGTACTGCAAAGCCCACGGCATTGATCTTCCGTTCGACCACTCCCAGAGCTACAGCCGTGACCGCAACCTGTGGCACATCAGCCACGAGGGCCTCGAGCTTGAAGATCCGTCCCTCGCTCCAAATTACGAGCACATGCTCGTCCTCTCCGTCTCCCCGCAGAAAGCTCCGGACAAGGAGACAGAGATCACGATGACATTTGAAAAGGGCGTCCCGACGTCCGTCAACGGAAAGCAGATGAAGGTCGCCGATATCATTCGCACGCTGAATAAGCTCGGCGGTGAGAACGGCATCGGCATCGTCGATATCGTTGAGAACCGCGTTGTCGGCATGAAATCCCGCGGCGTTTATGAGACACCGGGCGGCACGATCCTCATGGAGGCTCACAAGCAGCTCGAGGAGCTCGTCCTCGACCGGGCTACAATGGAATTCAAGAAGATCGTCGGCGACAAGCTCGCTCAGGTCGTCTATGAGGGCAAATGGTATACGCCGCTTTGCGACGCGCTGATTGCATTTGCAAAATCCACACAGGAGTATGTGACAGGCGAAGTCAGATTCAAGCTCTATAAGGGCAACATCATCAAGGCCGGCACGACTTCTCCGTACAGCCTCTACAGCGAATCTCTCGCTTCCTTCACGACCGGCGACATGTATGACCATCATGACGCGGACGGCTTCATCACTCTCTTCGGCCTGCCGCTGAAGGTCCGTGCTCTGAAGCTTCAGGAGACGAAGACAAACCTGCAGTAATCCGAATCACGTCGCGGTGTCAGCTGACAGAACTCCGGACCGGATCCCTGCACTCTCATCTGATAACGGCAAGAGGGACTGAGCCATAACGGCGTCAGTCCCTCTTTTCTTTGACTGTAATTCTCTATCTCTCAGCTGATGCCGAGCAGCTTGTCGATATTGCCTGTCTCAGATCTGTAGGATCCGGCTTCCTCCTTAAATCTGTCCATCCGGGCTTTCTGCTGCGCTGCGGACTCACTGTCATCAATAGCAAGATACGCTTTATACAGAGTAGCTGCCTCGTAATAAAACCCGAGAGCCCGGATCTCCTGTTCGACTTCTGTGTGCTTTTTACCAAGCCGGCTGTCATTTGTCGCCTCATCGAGAATCCGATAATAGTTCTCATACGTGGTCATTCTTATGTAATCGTCCTCATCAGCCGAGTAATCATACCTGTCGTCTCTGAGTTCCGATGCAATGTAGGAAATCTGAATCACCAGTACCAGAGACAGTATCACAAGCAGGACCACATAAAGGATCGTGCCAACGCTGACGCCTGTTTTCTTCTTTCTCATACGCCCGCACCTCCCTGTACTTGCTCAATAAAAGCCTCCACGGAAAAGCTCTCTGTCTCCTCAGCCTGAGCAGCTTTTTCAGCTTCCTCCGCCTCTCGCTTTTCTTCGAAGACAGCCTCAAGACTTTCCCTGACCTTTTCTTCGATCCTTGCTTTCGACATATTCTTCAGCTCACCGACCTCTTCCTTATCGAATCCTGCATAGGCAACAAGCAGTCCTTCCGCCTGATGACGTATATCCTCGATAATGGCCATCTTATCGTCTGTGACCGCCTCATCCCGGTAATAGTTGTTTTTCGGATCCTCATACAGTTCTATGATATCATCAGCCAGATACGTTATTCGACTGGAGTTAGGAGAATCCGACTGCCAGAAGCTGTAAGCATCAAAATTACACAGGGTGCCGTACAGGTCTTCAAGATTTCCGGCATAATGTACGATCGCGCTGTAGGCCTCAAACGTTTCGCCATCAGCCATATCGTTGTCATAATAATAGTCTCTGATCGATATATAGTCTTTCTCCTCGATCATCCTGTTTATGACTGCAATATGTTCCTCGGCATGTTTTGCCGCTTCCTGTTTTCGCCTGTCATACTTGATCTGCCAGGCATTTGCGGAAATAAAACCGGCAATAATGTTGAGAACGATCATGATAACGAGCACTACCAGCATGGCAGCCAGCGATCCTGCCTTCCGGCTCTTTTTCAGCACTTCCTGCTGCGTCTCGGCAAACTCACGCTCGTAATGGTCCATATCGGCCTGATGTTTGGCTGCCAGTGTATTGGGAGCACCGCAGTAAGTACAGAATTTTTCTTCCATTCTGAGCGGCGCGCCGCATTTAGGACACTTCATTTCGCACCTCCCGTCTTCTTAGCCCATTCCTGTATCTTCGTATAGTAGACATAGCCTTCTTCATCTGTACAGTCCCGATAAATCTCGTCGAGTTCTGATTTATCCAGCGAGAAGTATTCAGAAAATATATCCTCCGCCTCGGAAGCATACCCCTTAACTTTTTCTGTCTCCTCGGCGCTCATGTTCTTCTGACCAAAGTATCCGGCCTGATAAATCAGCTCTATGCCGGCATAAAGGACATCACCATATTTGAGATTCCAGAAATCATTATCAAGCTCCGTCCCCGGTATCGCGTGAACGATTTTGTAGTCCATATAATAAGATATATACTTATAGTGCGGCCACATCTGAAGCACCTCGGCTCCGTCCTCTCCGCCGATCTCGTTCAGGTAATCGCAGGTCGCATCCATATCGCCTGAAGCATATAGCTCTTCCAGTTTGGGAAAATACTTCTCCTTGAAGGCTGCCTCATCCCTGGCATCACGCCCGTTTCCGTAAAAGAAGTGATCCATAGCCCAGCTGAATACAAAGAGGCCGAGTACGAGGACTGCAACAATGGCAAAGATAATGGCGGCCAGTCTACCTACACGTCTGACCTCCTTCTTCGTGTGTCTGCCGCCCTCATCTCCGAGCTTTTCCGTGTTCTCCCGGATATCTTCGAGCTTCTCCATATATTCCGTCTCTGCTGCCCGCACGTTCATCACTCCGCAGTAGGGGCAGTAGGCGTCTTTATCGGTGATTTCCGCGCCGCAGTTTCCACAATACATATAAGCCTCCGGACCTCATTAAAGCTCCTTTTAGTATAGCACATTTTCATACGTTGTCATCGGACAGTTAAAACCGGTCCCGATACTAACGAAAGAGCTGCCGCACATACGTGCGGCAGCCCCGGTCGTTACGCTATATAAGCTCATACTCTGATTACAGATTAGCTTTCATGAAAGCTTCGATCTCAGCAGCAGCCTTGTCTTCGTCAGCGCCTTCGATCTGGAAAGTAACCTCATTGCCCTTCTTTACGCCAAGGCTCATGACTGCAAGGATCTTAGCAGCATTAGCTGACTTGCCATCCTTGATGATAGTGATCTTGCTTGCATAGGACTTGCACTGCTTTACAAGTTCGCCTGCCGGACGAGCATGGATGCCTTCAGGATCTGTGATTACATAGCTAAATGACTTCATAAGATTGATCTCCTTATCAAAATATTCAACAGTCTTTATTGCCCTGACCCGGACTGCTTCCAGACTGTTCTGCCTAAATCGTATTATAGCACAAAAGCATTTAATATTAATAGTATCTGTGCATCTTTTTCACACACTTTTTAGAAAAAACATGTGATCGTATATGTCAGTGGGGACATCCGCCACTGACATATACAGACTGTAGCTTAAGAATCAGTATCAGCCCTCGTACGGCTTCTTCCAGAAGGAAAGGATCAGGCAGCCGATGATAGAACCAACTGCGAGCGCTACGAAATACATGATCGGGTTCGTGATGATCGCGATTACCCAGAAGCCGCCGTGCGGAGCCGGGCTTGCGCATCCGAACATAGCAGAAAGAGCACCTGCGACTGCGGAACCGATGATGCAGGACGGAATGACATGTCCCGGATCAGCTGCAGCGTACGGGATAGCACCTTCGGAGATGAAGGAAAGACCCATGATGTAGTTTACAAGACCGGCCTTCTTATCAGCCTCAGACCACTTATTCTTGAAGATTGTTGTGGAAAGAGCGATTACGAGCGGAGGAACCATACCACCGACCATAACGGAAGCCATGATGATCTTGCCTGCGTCTGTGCCTTCAGCCAGCATAGCTGTACCGAAAACGTAAGCTGCCTTGTTGAACGGGCCGCCCATGTCGATGGACATCATGCCGCCGACGATCGCGCCGAGAAGGACAAGGTTGGATGTTCCCATGCCGTTCAGGACATTGGTCATTGCTGTGTTGATCCATGCGAAGATCGGGTTAACTGTGAACATGATAACGCCGATAGCGAGGATACCGATCAGCGGATACAGCAGGACAGGCTTGATGCCTTCGAGAGAATCCGGAAGAGCATCGCATGCGCCTTCGAGCCACTTGACAAAGAAGCCTGCCGCGAAGCCTGCGAACAGAGCGCCGAGGAAGCCGCCGCCGACAGCAGCGCCGCCGCCGAGCCAGCCCCAGCTGTAGCCTGCATTTGCAAGAGTACCGCCTACGAAACCGACTGCAAGACCCGGTCTGTCAGCGATCGCCATCGCGATGTAACCTGCAAGGATCGGGAGCATGAAGCCGAATGCGTCGCCGCCGACCTGCTTGAAGAAGTGAGCTGCCGGTGTAGCAGAACCGAAGTCAGCGCCTGCGTTCGGAGCAAGGAATCCGTCGATCAGGAATGCGATCGCGATCAGGATACCGCCGCCGACAACGAACGGAAGCATGTGGGAAACGCCGTTCATAAGGTACTTGTAGAAGGAAGCGCCGATGCCCTGGCCTTCGCCGTCAGAAGCGGAAGCTGCAGGAGCTGTTCCGTCAAGGATAGGTGCTTCGTTGTTCATGATCTTGTTGATCAGTTCTTCCGGCTTGTTGATACCGGCAGAAACAGATGTCTGATAGACTCTCTTGCCGCCGAAACGCGCAAGATCGATTGTCTTGTCAGCTGCGATAATGATACCCTTGGCATTGGCGATTTCTTCAGCTGTGAGAATATTCTTCGCGCCAACGGAACCCTGTGTCTCAGCCTTCAGCTTAAGGCCCATCTCTGTCGCTTTCTTCTCAAGAGCTTCCGCTGCCATGTAGGTATGCGCAATACCTGTCGGGCAGGCTGTGATCGCAAGGATGTCATAGCCCTGGGATACGCCGGATGCTGCAGCAGCTTCCTTAGCTTCTTCGTCAGCAAGCTTCTCGCCCTCTGCCTTGTCGATGATGGAAAGGAACTCATCAACTGACTTGGCAGCTCTCAGGGAATCTGTGAAATCGTCATCCATCAGCAGCATGGAAAGGCGGGAAAGAACTTCAAGGTGAACGTTCTCTTTCGTATTCGGAGCTGCAATCAGGAAAATGATGTTGGACGGCTCTCCGTCCGGAGCCTCGTAATCAACGCCTTCCGGCAGCGTCATGGCTGCAAGGCCCGGAGCCTTGACGGCGTCTGTCTTTGCGTGCGGGATAGCGATACCGTCGCCGATACCTGTTGTGCTTTCTTTTTCACGTGCAAGGACGGCAGCTTTATACTTCTCTTTGTCAGAGATGTTGCCCTCTTTGTACATGAGGTCTACCATCTGGTTGATGGCATCCATCTTGCTTGTCGCGCTTCCGCCGAGCTTAATGCCTTCCGGTTTCAGCAAATCTCTAATTCTCATACCCAATCCTCCTCATATTGCCCTCAGGGGGCTTTTATGTCGGGAGATGCTCTCCCGATGGTTTAAAATACGGGGCTTCCTACTTGAAACTCCGGATTTTTCTTTGAATCGGCCGCTCTTCCAAGTATGCAGGAATCAGCAGCCCTGCCGGTCATACCGGCTCTTTCCGCTTTATTCGATCGGCGGAAGTTTCTCGAGCAGAGCTTCCACTTCCGGTCTTGTCGCAAGGTCCGGAGAGAATGCGCTGGCCGATCCTGTGCAGAGGCCCATGCGGAATGCTGTCATGTAATCGTTCGATTCGATCATGCCTGTTACGAAGCCTGCGACCATGGAATCACCTGCGCCGACAGAGTTCACGACTGTGCCCTTCGGAGCCTCGCTCTTCATGACGTCGCCCTTCTCGGAGATGAATACTGCGCCTTCGCCTGCCATGGAGATGAGGACATTGCGTGCGCCCTCTTCCTGCAGCTTCTTTGCGTACGGAACGACTTCATCCTTTGTCTTCAGTGTAACACCGTAGATATCACCGAGCTCATGGTTATTCGGCTTGATCAGGAACGGATGATACTTAAGAACGTTGACCAGCAGATCCTTTTCAGCGTCAACTACGATGTCGATGCCCTTGCCTTCAAGTCTTGACATAATGCGCTCATACATGTCACCCGGGAGAGTGTTCGGCACGCTGCCGGAGATGATCAGAATGTCGCCAGCCTGAAGCTTATCGAGCTGCTTGTAGAGAGCCTCAATGTTCTCATCCGTGATCTTCGGTCCCTGACCGTTGATCTCGGATTCTTCGTTGGATTTCACCTTAACATTGATTCTGGAGAGTCCTTCAGAAACCTCAATGAAGTCAGAATCTACACCAAATGTGGCGAGTCTTGCTGCGATCTCACGGCCTGTGAAACCTGCCATGAAGCCGAGCGCGCAGCTCTCATGTCCCATGTTCTTAAGAACGATAGAGACATTGATTCCCTTGCCTCCCGGGAGGATGTTCTCGTAGTAGGTACGATTGATCACACCCAGGCGAAGGTTCTCGACTCTGATGATGTAGTCCAGCGACGGGTTAAATGTTACTGTGTAAATCATTTTGTCACCTCCACTATGTTTTCATATTTTTTATATTTACTGTCCGTCAGTTTTCCTGTGATGATCGTGGCTGTGTCGAATGCTGCAAATGTAATCGGCGACACCACAGAGAACTTACTCCGGTCACATAAAATATACCTGTTCGTGCACTGCTCCATGGAAAGCTGCTTGATCAGTGCTTCGTTCGGGTCCGGCGTTGTGAACCCCGTCTCATAGGTCACTCCGTTCGTCCCCCAGAATCCGATCGTAAAATGAAGTCTTGAGACATAGCCGAGGGCGTCTCCTCCGACGATTGCTTCCGTGGTACTCTTAACTTCTCCGCCCGGCAGGAATGTCCTGCAGCCCTTATGGATCAGCTTCAGGGCATGCGTCAGAGAATTGGTGACATATGTAGCCCTCATCTCCCGGATATTATCGACAAGACATTCCGTTGTTGTTCCCGCGTCAATGTAGACAAAATCATCCGGTCCGATGAGGCCGGCCGCATATCTCCCGATGATCTGCTTCTCCTCATTATTCATGGAATACTTTTCTTCCATGGTGATGTCTTTGCCCACATACTGGGTCTCGATACTGGTCGCTCCTCCATGGACCTTGACCAGCTTTCCCATCCTGTTAAGTTGAGTCAGGTCCCTTCGGATCGTCGAGGCAGATACGCCGAGCACTGCTTCAAGTTCGGGAACAGACACCGCCTTCTCCCTCTCCACGATGTCCAGAATCGAAGCCCATCTCTCTTCTGTCAGCATACTATCTCCTTGATCGGCCGGTATCCTCTGATCACAGCCGCCCTCACAAACTTCACGAACTATTTACATTTATAAAACCTTTATAAATAATAGCATTATTCGCAGTCAAATTCAATCATTTGTGAGCATGAATAATCCCTAAAATTTGGACCTGTTTTTTGTGAAAAGCGTTCAAAAGCTGAGCATTGTACATGACAAAAAACCCTATTTTGCGCATGTTTGCGTACTTTTCACGGATAAGCCGATGACCATTTGCTCACTTTTGCTCATTTTCGTTTTATGGACTTTTTTCCAGTCTCACTCGCGAGACTTGGCGAGGGATTCGGGTCGTCCCCACTGAGACGAGCAGGATATTTATTTACCCACCGCTTGTAGAAGTGGGGGTCTTCCCCCACTGAGATAAAAAAAGTTTTCCCGACAGGCCTGCTCTCTACACCGACAATTCGCCGGTCAGAGAATATGTCCTGTCAGGAAAACCTTTATACTTCCGCAAGAAGTTTTCCGTATAGCGGAGACGGCACCAGAGCTTTCACATAGATCCCGTCCTCTCGATATTCCTCCGTCATGAGCTGGCCTTCGCTGCGAATCCGTGAGATGAGGCCGGCCTTAGCATAAGGTATCGTCTCTTCATAGAGGATCTGTCCCTGCAGGATGAATTCGGAAAGCCCCTCAGCGAAAGCGTCTATGCCTTCCCCTGTCTTTGCGGAAATGCAGTAAGTCTTCTCCGCATGAGAATCCCACAGGTGATGACCTTCCCGGTCCTCGAGAAGATCGATCTTGTTGAACAATGTGTAAACAGGCTTCACACCTGCCCCGAGGTCATTCAGAGTCTCGTAGACGACAGCCATCTGCGTGTCCATCCTCGGATTCGATGCGTCAGCCACGTGGATAATAAGATCCGCGTAGACGACCTCCTCAAGAGTACTTCGGAACGCTTCAATCAGATGATGGGGCAGCTTGCGGATAAAGCCTACCGTGTCAGTGAGCAGTATCTCACTGCCGCACGGCAGAAGCACGGCTCTCGTCGTGGGGTCAAGTGTGGCAAAGAGTTCGTCCTCGGCAAGGACACCGGCGTCCGTCAGATAGTTGAGCAGTGTCGATTTTCCGGCATTGGTATAGCCTACGATTGCTGCCACCGGCGGGGTCTTGCCCTTTTTGCGGCCGGACCTTATGAGTTCACGATGCCGGACAACTTCCGCCAGTTCCTCTCTGAGGACAGAAATCCGCTTTCCGATAAGCCGTCTGTCCATCTCCAGTTTCTTTTCACCGGGACCTCTCGTTCCGATACCGCCGCCAAGACGTGACATTGACTTTCCGAGTCCCACCAGTCTGGCTGATCTGTATCGCAGCTGGGCAAGCTCGACCTGGATTTTTCCCTCGGCAGTGCTCGCTCTCTGTGCAAATATATCGAGGATCAGCATCGTTCTGTCCACCACCTTGACGGCAAGCGCGTCAGTCAGATTATTATACTGGGCAGGGGTCAGCTCATCATCCATGACCACTGACGAGACATCCTGCATCTCGATGAGCGCAGCGACTTCCTCTATTTTTCCCTTTCCTATATAAGTACCCGGATGAATACGCTCTCTGGCCTGGGTTACCCGTCCGACCACAATTCCGCCGGCGGTTCGCACAAGTTCAGCCAGCTCATCCAGCGATTCCTGTGTCTCCCACTCGTCACCCATCTGTACAGCGACAAGCAGGACCCGTTCTTCTTTCTGGGCAGTTTCTATCATATATACTTCTCCCGCTTATCAACGTGTCGAAAGGAATTCGTTTTCGCGAAGACCTGCTTCGTCAGCCGGATACATGGCGATGTAGGCCGCCGATTTAGCCTTGGCCATCGCCCAGTCCCTGCGGTGCTCGTAGATAATAATTTCATTAAAGAGCAGGCCGCGGTTGGCAGTGCTGTTGCCGTATTCGAGGCCCTTCTCGACATTTGCAAGTGCCTTTTCATAATCGTCATCTTCCATATCGCACAGAGCAAGCCCGTTGTAGGCCGCAGGCGCCGTAGACGGATCGTCGACGTATTCGTTGAACATGGCCCTTGCGTCGGCCACATCGTTAAGGGCAAGGTAAACTCTGCCGAGCAGCAGGATCGATCCGGAATCCTCCGGGTCCTCATCGAGGGCCTGGATCAGATAGGACTTAGCGTCGTCATAGTTCTGCAGATAGTAATTGACGAGCCCTTTATTATAGTAGTCGGCCTGCGATGTGTTGACGATTTTCAGCGCCCTCTCGAGATAATCGCTGCCGTCAGCCCGCTTGCCGTGGGAGGCGTACGCCTGATAGATATTGATGTACAGGTCGTAGTCTCCGCTCAGCGTTGCCGCCTTGTCAAAGTCCGACGCTGCCGCCGCCTCATTTCCTAGTTCCATATTCAGCCTGCCCCGAAGGAAGAGGACATCCGGATCTGTCTCTCTGGCAAGTATACTGTTGTAAATCTCCATTGTCTTGTCTGTCTCGCCGTGCCTCTGCCTGCAGAAAGCAAGGTACAGATTCACATCCTTTGTGAAATCCACTCCCTGTCCGTCTACATTGAGAAGTGCCCGCTCGAACGCAATACATGCCTCCGCGTAGTTGCTGGTGGACATCTGCGCGAGCCCAAGCCCCCGATATGCGTAAGCTAAATAATAGCCGCTCTCGATGACTTTCTTAAAGCCGGCCTCGGCCTCCTCATAGGAGCCCGATACGAGCTGGGTAGATGCTTCCGTGTAGGCCGCCTTCGCATCTCCGCGCGCGCAGCCGGCAAGCAGCGCAGCCATAACAATGGCTATGACATAAAGTTTCTTTTTTAATTTCAATGAAAAGCCTCCGGGTATCAGCTGTTGAGCGGTGACTCATATACACCGTTCTTTACAAGTTCTGCAAATGCATCCCGAACCGAATCCTTATCCTCGCGATATGTAACGCCGAACCACTTGTCCTCAGTGCGCAGCACATGGACACGGGCTTTTCCTTCCTGAAGCATGCCGTCGATAATGATCGGCAGAAGATACTCGGCTTTGATATCCCCTTCTTTGACACCGGCGAGGAACTTCGGGAATCCTTCGCGAAGCTTATCGACGAACGTTGGCATAAGTCCCCACATATTCATGGATACGAGGCTGTCGGCGTCGATATCGACAAGCCCTTCATCTGTCATCGCTGCCGCTCCTCTTCCGCTGTCCGTGCGGATGATATTCTTTGTCTCCTCGATGCCGGTCAGATTTCCATCCTCATCCTGACTGCAGATACCGCGGGTGACGCCGCCGTTTTCCGACAGAGTATTCTTAAGGATAAATCCGGCAAGGTATATTTGCTCCTCATCGCCGTTTTCCGACGCGTTTACGAGGGCATCGTGCATGGCGACAAATCCGTTCTTTCCATAATAATCATCCGCGTTGATGACTACGAACGGCTCCTTAATTACATCTCTGGCAGCCAGAACTGCCTGTCCTGTTCCCCACGGCTTGGTCCTGCCTTCAGGCACGCTGAACCCTTCCGGGAGATCGTTTATATCCTGGAACGCATACTCGACCGGGATGAGTTTCTCGATCCTGTCACCGATGATCCGTCTGAAATCTTCCTCGATATCCCTGCGGATGATGAAAACGACTTTGTCAAAGCCTGCCTCTATGGCGTCGTGGATCGAATAATCCATGATAATTTCTCCGCTCGGTCCCACCGGCGCAAGCTGCTTGATTCCACCTCCGAAGCGGCTTCCTATACCTGCCGCAAGAATGACTAATGCTGTTTTCCTCATCATTACTCTCTCCTTAAAATGGTCATTGTATTTAAAAATCATGTCCTCTGCGGCCGGCCGCAGAAAAGGCTCAAATTACCTCAGGCTGTATGGCTGCCGTCCGCTGCCGCAAGTCTCATAGCCTGATCCTGCGCAGTAAGACTGTCAATGATTTCATCAAGATCGCCGTTCAATATGCTGTCAATTTTATGCAGAGTCAGATGGATTCTGTGGTCGGTCACTCTGCCCTGACCGAAATTATAAGTCCTGATTTTTTCCGAGCGGTCACCGGTGCCGACCTGGCTCCTTCGAAGATCCGCTCTCTTGTCGTGTTCTTCCTTCTGCTTCAGATCATACAGTCTGGCGCGAAGGACTTTCAGGGCTTTTGCCCGATTCTTCAGCTGGGACTTCTCATCCTGACATGAGATGACAATGCCTGTCGGAATATGGGTAAGCCGGACTGCGGAGTCCGTCGTGTTGACACACTGACCGCCATTGCCTGTTGCCCGAAAGACGTCGAAACGGCAGTCCTTCATATCAATCTCCACGTCGACCTCCTCCGCCTCCGGGAGGACCGCGACGGTCACTGTCGATGTATGAATTCTTCCACCGCTCTCCGTCTCCGGAACTCTCTGAACGCGATGGGTCCCGCTCTCATACTTGAGACGCTCGAATACTCCGGTACCGCTTATCATGAATGTACACTCCTTGAAGCCGCCGAGGCCGTTTTCGTTCAGAGAAATCATCTCCGTGCGCCACCCTCTCATGTCGGCATATCTCGCGTACATTCGATATATTTCCGAGGCAAAAAGAGCCGCCTCATCTCCGCCCGCTCCGGCCCTGATCTCCACAATGACATTTCTCTGGTCATTGGGGTCCTTGGGAAGAAGAAGGATCCGAATCTTCTCATCTAGTTCTTCTTTATCTTTCTTAGACTGCACAAGCTCTTCCCGGAGCATCTCCCTCATCTCGGGGTCCGTCTCGGTGAGGAGCAGTGACTCCGACTCCTCCTCCGTAAGGCATGCCTTGCGGTAGGCTTCATAAGCTTCCGTGACAGGGGCAAGCATTGCCTGCTCCTTCATGAGAGCAGTCATCCTTGTGCTGTCAGCAAGTACCTCCGGCGAGGCAAGTTCCCTCAGGATTTCCTCCTGCCTGTGCAGTATCTTATCCAATTTTTCTATCATACATTCTCCAGATTGCAGGCGGCAGGTGCCGCATTCTCTGCTGCGTACCCGAGTACGCATCTTGCGTTTCCGCCCAGATCGCGCACTGTGCTTACATTCGCGTAGGATTCCGCTCTCAAAAGTTCTTCCACTGCCTCCGACTGATCAAAGCCGATCTCGAGGGCAAGCATGCCCTGTGGGGCAAGGTAATTCCCGGCTTCCCTCACTATTCTGCGGTAGAAAGCGAGGCCGTCATCGCTGCCGTCAAGTGCCAGATGAGGCTCAAAGAGACGGACTTCGGGATCCAGCGTCCCGATGACCTCCGTCTCAATATAGGGAGGGTTCACGGTTATTATATCATAAGTACCCTCAATACGTTCGAACAAATCGCTTCGAACCGCTCTTATTTGAGCTCCGAGCACGGCGGCATTTTCCCTTACCACACCGAGTGCTGCCTCGGAAATATCGGAGGCGGTGACAGAGACTGACTTTCCTGCATTTGCAGACAAGAGGAAAATCGTGATCGCTATACAGCCGCTGCCGGTGCACATATCGAGTATCCTGTCCCCGCAATTTACATGGGGCAGGACTGATTCCACAAGAGTCTCCGTGTCGAACCTCGGAATAAGCACGTCCGGCGTCACATGAAACTCATAGCCGAAAAACGAAGCTGTCCCGGTTATATACTGCAGCGGCTCTCTCGTCATCCGTCTCTCAATGAGGTGCATAAACCGTTCTGCCTTATCGTCCTCACACGGCAGTCCTCCCTGCAAGGCGTAATCGGTGAGATTCCAGCCCATGACAAAAAAGAGGAGGAGCCTGGCGTCCGCGGCGGGTTCAGGACATCCCGCCGAAGTTAGAAGCTTCTCCCCCTCGTGCACAAGTTCATAGTAGTTCCCGCACATTCTGAGTTCAAAAGACGAGTTCATATTATTGCTTTCCCTGCCACTTTCTCCAGTCAAAGACCTTTTCGACGGCACAGATTGCGACCTCCACCATCTTCTCATCCGGTTCCCGCGTGACCAGTCCCTGAAGCGCGAGCCCCGGCTTTGCCAGACTGCAGACGACAGGGTTGTCGCTGGAACCCGCAAGGCGCAGGAACTCAAAGGATATGCCCGCGATGACAGGGATCAGGATGATTCGGGACAGAATTCTCTGCAGCGGTGAACGAAGGCCCAGAAAGCCGACGAACAGGAAACATATGACGGAAATCACAACAACGATAAGAAGAAAGCTCGTGCCGCATCTCTTATGCCGCCTCGAGGCTTTCATGACATTCTCCACCGTGAGGTCCCAGCCGTTCTCAATGCAGTTGATGCATTTGTGCTCCGCGCCGTGGTACGCGAAAACTCTCTGAATATCCTTCATTCTGGATATAAGGAACATGTACAGTGCAAATATTGCCAGGCGAAGAAGCGCTTCCGCAAATGACACCAGCACCTCACCTGTGCCCAAACGCCTCAATATTGATGCAAGCGCGTAGGGCAGGATCATGAAGAGACCGACCGAAAAACATACGGAAAAGATGACCGTCAGCGTCATGGCGATCTTCCACTCTCTGGCTTCTTTGGCCTCATCTCGCGGCTCATCGTTTTCTTCCTCATCCTCCGCGGCAAATTCTGCCGACCACATGAGTGATGATGTTCCCACGACCATTGAATCGATAAACGCGATTGCTCCGCGCAGGATTGGAATATTGTAGATTCCCTTGACAGGACAAATACTCTTATATGGTTCTTCCTTGACTTCGATCTGACCGTCAGGCTTCCGAACGGCAACAGAATATCTGTCGCCGTTGCGCATCATTATGCCTTCCATGACTGCCTGACCGCCGATATTTGATGATTTCTGCAAGCTGTTCTCCTAATGACTTATGGTTCGTCTTTTTGCGCCGCCTGAAAGCGGGTGCTGCGCTAAGACGATATAAAGAAGGGGACAGCATGCCTGCCGTCCCCGATACTCTCTTTTTGACCTTTATTACTTGCCCAGATTGTATTTCTTGTTGAATTTCTCGATACGTCCGCGAGCCTTGGCAGCCTTCTGCTGGCCTGTGTAGAACGGATGGCACTTGGAGCAGATTTCAACGTGGATCTCTTTCTTTGTTGAGCCTACAGTAAAGGTATTTCCGCAGTTGCAGGTCACTGTAGCCTGGTAGTAATTCGGATGTAATCCTTCCTTCATCTTTTTCACCTCTTTATAAAAACTTTTACGTAGTTTTCTTATTCGCCTTTTTCATATAAGACAGCAAAAATGATTTTAACATAGTTAAGATTCATATGCAAGTACTCTTTTTACAGGATTTACTTCCATTTTGCAAGAATCTGGTCGACCACCATCTCATTGGTCGGCAGTCTGGTGAACTCATCGATTATAGTCTCGACCGCATCCTCTGCCTTCAGACCGTTCATACGTCTCCTCATGATATCTACTGCCTTGCGCTCGCGCATCGTAAGAAGGAGGTCTTCTCTCCTTGTTCCGGATTTAACGATATCGATAGCCGGGAACATTCTTCTCTCCTGGAGCTTCCGGTCGAGGATCAATTCCATGTTGCCCGTACCCTTGAACTCCTCATAGACAACGTCGTCCATTTTGCTGCCCGTATCGACCAGAGCAGTCGCAAGAATGGTAAGGCTTCCGCCCTCTCGCATATTGCGCGCTGCGCCGAAGAAACGCTTCGGCATATAGAGAGCTGTCGGGTCGAGGCCGCCTGACAGTGTCCTGCCGCTCGGTGCTACAATAATGTTATAGGCTCTGGCAAGACGCGTAATTGAATCAAGCAGAATGATGACATCCTCCTTCTGCTCGACAAGCCGCTTGGCCCGCTCGATGACCATCTCGGAGACGCGCTTGTGATGCTCCGGGGTCTCGTCAAATGTGGAATAAAGGATCTCCACATGTTTTCCCTTCACCGACTCTTTCATATCCGTAACTTCCTCGGGCCGCTCATCGATGAGCAGAATAATAAGGTACGTATTCGGATTTGTCGTGAGTATCGACTTGGCAATATCCTTGAGGAGAGTCGTCTTTCCTGCTTTCGGCGGGGAGACGATCATTCCTCTCTGTCCGTAGCCGATCGGAGAGATGAGATCGACGATCCTCGTCGCGCGGGAGCCGTCCGGTCGTTCCAGACGGATACGTCGGTTCGGGAAAATCGGCGTCATATTTTCAAATGTAAGCCTGCGTCTCGCTTCATCTGCCGGCCGGTCATTTACGCGGGACACATAAATCAGCGCGCCGTACTTTTCACCCTGCGCTTTTTCTCTCTTATTGCCCTCGACCATGTCGCCTGTTTTCAGATTGAAACGCCTGATCTGGGACGGAGAGACATAGACATCCTCCTCGCCGGGAAGGAAATTTGCGCTGCGCAGGAACCCGAATCCGTCCGTCATGATCTCCAGAAGCCCGCGCACAGTATTTCCCTGATCGCCCGGAATTGCGCCAGGGACATAAACGGATTTGTCACGCTTCTCCTCGCGCTTTTCTTCTCCTGTCGAAGGTTCAGTCTTTGCCGCCTCATATGGCGCAGCCTGTTCCGTCTCCTCTGTTTTTGGTACGCGCTTTGTCGGCGAAGTCTGATTATTCTCCGAGGGTGAGCTGACTGATACAGTATCGGCTTCCCGAGCACCTTGGTCTTCAGCTCCGCCTGAAACATCCGCGGAAACCACTTTCGCTTCGGAGACCCTGGCTGCTTCCGCTTCCGCCTCTCTTGCATCGAGCTCAAGCATCGCGTCTATGATGACCGCTTTTTTCTGCGTGGACATCCCCTTAATGCCGCGGGCTTTCGCAAGTTCTCTGAGGGTCTTCACCGGAAGGCTCTGATACCTTTCTTTTGTCATAATATTTGGCATAAATATTTCCTTTACTTAATTATATCTCTTCCAGCTGCGCGGGGTTAACAGGAGCAGCATCGGGAAAATCTCGAGACGCCCTGCCAGCATATCGAATATAAGAACGCACTTGGTCAGCGGAGAAAAGAACGAATAGTTGCCGGTCGGACCTACAAGATTAAGGCCAGGACCTATGTTGTTCAATGTTGCGGCTACAGCTGTGAAGTTTGTCGTAAAATCAAAATTGTCAACAGATACCAAAAGTGTGGATAAAAGGAAAATTGTAAAATAAATCGCGATAAAAACATTCGTGTTCCGGATCGTCTCATGCGCAACGGACGCTCCGTCGAACTGGATCTTCTTGATCCATCTCGGATGGATAATATTGTCGATTTCCTTTCGGATCGTCTTAAATACGATAACAAATCGGGATACTTTCATACCTCCGCCGGTCGAACCCGCGCAGGCCCCGATGATCATGAGGAGAACCAGCAGAGTCTTGCTGAGTTCCGGCCATTTGTCAAAATCGGCCGTCGCGTATCCCGTCGTAGTGATGATCGTGCCGACCTGGAAGGCTGCATGGCGCAGGGCGTCGCCGAAGCTGTACATTCCGGTGATATTGATCGTTATGATCACAATAGAGACGAGAACAAGCGAAATATAGGCTCTTACCTCCGTCATCCCGAACGCAAGCCGCAGCTTTCTGGCGACCAGATAAAAATAAAACTGAAAATTGATACCGCAGGCAATCATGAAGATCGTCGTTATGTTCTGCTGCGCGGCAGTATAGCTCATATAGCTGTCATTTT
This sequence comes from uncultured Lachnospiraceae bacterium, assembly GCA_902788035.1. GTDB lineage: Bacteria > Bacillota > Clostridia > Lachnospirales > Lachnospiraceae > Chordicoccus. The sequence goes on from CADAIL010000005.1 coordinate 149,350, forward strand.
TGACGCCGAAACCGCCGGTGCCCACAGTGCCGAATGTGTGGCAGAGGGCTTCGAACACCGGCATCCTGAACACGACCAGCAGGATGAACTCTACCACAGTTATAATAAAATAAATCGTATAGAGGATTTTTGCCGTGTCTCCGACCCTGGGAACGAACTTGCCGACGACCGGTCCCGGGCTCTCCGCTTTCATGAGATTAAAGGTGGATCCGCCGAGGAGCGGCACGACGGCGAGCATGAAGACGAAGATTCCCATGCCTCCGACCCAGTGGGTGAAACTTCTCCAGAAGAGGCTGCATTTGTTCAGCGGCTCGACGGCGGTAAGGATAGACGCTCCCGTCGTTGTAAAGCCCGATACTGTCTCGAATACCGCGTCGAGATAAGACGGTATATCTCCGTTCAGGGTGAACGGGAGCCCGCCGATCAGCGACATAACCAGCCAGGCCAGGGCTACAGTGACAAAGCCGTCGCGGCCATACACTTTCGTGCGCGTCGGCTTCCTGAGCGACATAAGCGTTCCGATTACGAGTGCTATGACGGCAGTAATCAGGAAAGATATACCGGCAGATTCGCGGTAAATAACAGCGACGATGCACGGGAGCAGCAGCATAACACTTTCAATCTTCAGGATCCATCCAAGAATATAAATGACCATTCCGTAATTCATGACCCGGACTCCTCCTTAATAAGCAAGAATATCATCCAGATCCCTGATCTTGTCCTTGCTGAGGACAACAAGGATGACAGAGTCACCGACTTCGATGGAATCATGTCCGGTAGGGGTGAACGCGCGCCCGTTCCTGAATATCTTTCCGATCAGTATGTTCTTCTTAGTATTCAGCTTGACCAGCGGAATGCTGACAGCCCTTGTTTTTTCAGTGACGTGGAATTCAATGGCCTCGGCTTCGCCGTTGGCTATCTTGTATAGGTTTTCTACGTTGCTTCCCATAGAAGCCCGCATGGAGCGGACGAACTGAATAATATACTCTGCCGTCGTCTCCTTCGGATTGACTACAGATCCGAGATCCAGACTGTCTATGACCTTTGTGAAGGACAGTTTGCCAACCTTGGTCACGGTCTTGACGTTATCAGACTGGCTCCGGGCAAAGAGCGTCAGCATGATATTCTGCTCATCCATACCGGTCACCGCCGCGACACCGTCGACTTTTTCGATTCCCTCCTCAAGGAGAAGATCCTCGTCGGTACCGTCGCCGCAGATGATTTCGGCATCCGGCAGCAGCTCGCTCAGCACTTCACTGCGCTTAAGATCCTTCTCGATGATCTTGATCCCGATGCCGCTGGCAGCCAGATTTTTCGCCATGTAATATGTCATCTTGCCTCCGCCAATGATCATGACGTCGCGCACCCAATGCGTCTCGATACCGATTTTTCTGAAGAACTCGTGCGCCTGCTCATGTTCCGCGATGACTGACACAAGATCGCCCGCCTCAATCACGAAATCACCGGACGGGATAATGACCTGCCCTTTTCTTCTCACCACGGCAACGAGTACGTCCGTACGTAGCTTTTGGTGGATATACGTCAGCGGCTTGCCGGCCAGAAGGCTCTTCTCCGGAATGCGCACTGTCAAAAGCTCGATTTTGCCCTTTGCAAACGTCTCAATGTCGATGGCCGACGGAAATCTGAAAATGCGCCCCATCTCCTCCGCTCCGGCGCTCTCGGGATTGATGAGCATGGCCAGGCCGAAGCCCTTCTGCAGGAATTCCCTCTCATTGCTGTAGACAGGGTTCCTGACTCTGGCGATCGCGGCCAGGTTTCCGGTCCTCTTGCCGATCACGCAGCACAGAAGATTCTTCTCATCCGAATCTGTGACTGCGATCAGGACGTCGGCGTTTTCAATGCCGGCTTCCCTGAGCGTTGTGTAGCTTGTGCCGTCGCCGACCATGGCCATCGCGTCCATGCCGTCCGATACGGCCCGAAGCTTGTTCGGATTGTTGTCAATAACAGTGACGTCATATCCTTCATTGCAGAGCTGGTTCGCAATCGTAGAGCCAACTTTGCCGCACCCTACAATAATAATATTCATATATCTCCTCCCAAGGAAACCTAAACGAACTCAAAAAAGCCTTATCACAAGGCTTCTTTTCAGCAGTATCGAAAAAAATCACGTGAATGTGTTGTTCGAATATTCGCTCCGGATTCGGAGCTTATGTAAGATAAGTCATATTCTTATACATTATACATCAATGCCGCAATAATAGCACTAAAAAAATCACGTATCGGGGACGGTTCTTTTCGCGTGATGCGACAGTTCAGACAGGCTGCATCATCATTTCGATTCCGGCAGCAGAGCATTCATCTTCATCGAAAAACATTGCGGGTCCTTCACTGAGAGATCAGCAATGCATATGCATTGTTAAGCTCTCAGATAGGACCTGCGTTTTTCGATGAAGATGATGTCTGCGCCGGATTAAGCACTTCGGGGCAGCCTGTATGAGCTGTCACCCCCGCTCTATAAACCGCTCCGTCTCCTGCATGATCTCATAAAGTTCCTTCATATCTGTGAATATATCTCCGCTCTCCAGCGAATGGTTCGCGTGCGGAATCAATGAGCAGGGAATCCCCCGACTTTCGCAGATGCCGCAGATGCGGCTCTTCTCCTTACCGACCCAGGGATCCGCGTCGCCCGTAAATGCGATAGCATCTCCAAAGTCAAAGGCAAAGGTCTCCTCCAGCGGAGTATAGAGGACCATCCTGATCCTGTCCCGTGCCGGACTTTCCGAAGCGATCTTAGCCGCGACCGCGGTCCCGATGCTCTTTCCGATGAATACAATATTGTCATAGTCACAGAGGTCAGTGCCGGACAGCTTATCTTCCGCCTGCTCCTGCGCAATCCGGAACGACTGCTCCATCCTGCCCCGGTCACCCATAATTTTCGGCGGAAAACCTTTGTAGTCCATGATCAGAATATAGAAGCCATGGGTTGCCGCGATCCGTCTGCTGAAATACATGAGAGGCTTGTCGGCTGTGTAGCCTATGCCCGGGAAAAAGACTGCCAGTTTTTTCATTTGATCCTCCATCTTAGATTTCTTCAAATTGTCATCAGATTTTTTCAAAAAACAAAAATCCGGAAACACCTTCATGGTATTTCCGGAAATAATTTCTCGTGAAGCATCGGGGACTCGAACCCCGGACAACTTGATTAAAAGTCAAGTGCTCTACCACCTGAGCTAATGCTCCAAAGCTGGGCTAGTTGGATTCGAACCAACGAATGCAGCAGTCAAAGTGCTGTGCCTTACCCCTTGGCGATAGCCCATCAATCACCAAAGTTCTGCAGAACTTTGCTGCCAAAGGTGGATAGTGGGACTCGAACCCACGGCCTCCAGAGCCACAATCTGGCGCGCTAACCAACTGCGCCATACCCACCATACGACGTGCCTGAAGAGACTCGAACTCCCGACACACGGCTTAGAAGGCCGTTGCTCTATCCAGCTGAGCTACAGGCACATAGCCGCTAGACGCCTCGTATGAGACGAAAGCGGGTGATGGGAATCGAACCCACATGTCCAGCTTGGAAGGCTGGTGTTCTACCACTGAACTACACCCGCAAACGAAGTATAAATATAAAACTTAAATCGGGGTGACAGGATTCGAACCTGCGGCTTCCTGGTCCCAAACCAGGCGCTCTAGCCAAGCTGAGCCACACCCCGTCGCCTCGGCGTTATATTGCTCTCGCACAACGCTTGATTATTATATTAAAAACATTTTGTTTTGTCAACAGGGTTTTTCAGTTTTTAATAATTTGTTTGAAGGGCTGAAGTGAAAAGTTTATTTCCACTCTGAAGGGGGTGAAGTGGATTTTAGTCTTTCACCAAATTCCACTTACACAAATGTGGCATTTAGTCTTACACT
>CADAIL010000006.1 GCA_902788035.1 uncultured Lachnospiraceae bacterium
GTTCGGAACGATGTTAACAGCTGCAGCGCGGGATCTTCTGAGGTCACCCTTTCTCTGCGGGCCGTCAAGAGTCATCTGATCGCCTGTGTAAGCATGGATTGTGCACATGATACCGGACTTGATCGGAGCAAGGTCATTAAGAGCCTTAGCCATCGGTGCAAGGCAGTTTGTTGTGCAGGATGCAGCGGAGATGATATGATCATCTTTTGTAAGAATTTCATGGTTTACATTGTAAACGATGGTCTTAAGGTCATTGCCTGCCGGAGCGGAAATAATAACATGCTTAGCGCCAGCATCAATGTGAGCCTGAGCCTTAGCCTTGCTTGTGTAGAAGCCTGTGCACTCAAGAACTACGTCGACATCCAGCTTACCCCACGGAAGGTCAGCAGCGTTCTTCTCGGCATAGATCGTGATCTCATGTCCATCAACGATGATGGAGTTCTCTGTGCTCTCAACCTTGTCAGCAAGTTCGAACTTGCCCTGTGTAGAGTCATACTTGAGCAGGTGTGCAAGCATAGCCGGGGATGTAAGGTCGTTGATTGCTACGATCTCAAACCCCTCTGCTGTGTACATCTGACGGAATGCCAGACGGCCAATACGACCAAAACCGTTAATTGCAACTCTTACTGCCATAATCGTGAATCCTCCTGTGAAAATTATTTGATATACATTACTTGAGGTATAAAACCCTTGTAAGTATTGTACTCAAACTTCACTAAAAATACAAGGAATATTTCATGTTTTTTACACATTTTCCTCAGATTTTTACGAATTTCGGCTTCCGTTTTACATAATATGCATAATGTGTGAACCCGCAGCTCCGCAGGATATTGACAGCTTCGTCAAACTGGCAGCTGACATGTGCCATCTTGTGAGCATCGGAGCCTATTGTGACCAGTGTACCGCCCATCTCCCTGTATCTTTTCAGCACCAGCGGATGAGGATTCGGAAAACCGATCATCTTCCTGAGCCCTGCAGTGTTGATTTCGATCGCGATATTGTATCGGATCAGAAGTTTCAGTATCTCATCTATAATGTCCGCGTATGCTCTGTAGCTGTACTCTCTGGCCCTGTGACGGCCATACCGCACTACATAATCCAGATGGCCGAGGCAGTCGAAGCTGTGAAAAAGACGTACATCCTCAAGCAGGTCCTCAAAATACTCTCTGTAAACTTCTCTGTCCGTCCTGCCTTCAAAGACAGCCGAAAAGAACGGGTCGTGTCCTCCGACAAGATGCTGGGACCCGATACTGAAATCAAACGGATAGTCATCAAGAAGCTTTTTGTAACATCCCCCGAGGTGCTTCTGCATTCCGAGTTCTACGCCCATAAGTATTTCAATTTTCTTTCTGTAGATTTCACGGAGCCTTTCTATCTCCCTCTGATACTCTGCAACATTGAAATCATAGACTGTGCCGGACTCAGGGTAATCGTAGTCAATATGGTCAGTAAAACAGAGCACATTAACGCCGGCAGCAATGGCGGCCTTCACCTGATTCTCCATCGCTGTCTCAGAGTCTGTGGAAAATGAACTATGTACATGAACATCCGCCTTGATCATCGGCTAACGCGCCCCCTCACTTCAAGTCCTGCCCGGCGAGACAAAAGCACACGGCGACTTTCACGGACACAATATCCCGCTTTGGCTCGCCGAAAATGCACCGGCTCCGGCCGGCACTCGTCATCTTTATTATAACAGACGTACCGTCGTGGTTGTAGCGTATTTTAACTAATGCAAATCCTTTTCCGTAAATAAAAGGAATGCCGCGCGGATTGCCGTAAGGTCCCGTCACAGTTCTCACTGTGACTCATACCTTAAACGGTATCTGCGCGGCAGCCCTAAGGTTCCCGTACTTTGTTTCAGTGTCTCGGATGCGCTTTTTCATAGACATCTCGCATTTTGCCGATATTCAGATTCAGATAAATCTGTGTTGTGGATATATCAGAATGTCCGAGCATCTCCTGCACGCTTCGAAGATCCGCTCCGTTCTCGATCATATGAGCCGCAAAGCTGTGTCTAAGCGTGTGAGGAGTGATATCTCTCTCGATGCCGGCCTCCTGCGCATACCCTTTCAGCAGCTTCCAGAACCCCTGTCTGCTCATCTTCCTTCCCTGCACATTTGTAAAGAGGACATCGTTTTCCGAAGCCTCAGGGAACAAATCTCTGGCATTCTCAAGGTATTCCGCAAGTGCTGTCCTGGCTGCGTTCCCGAACGGCACCGCCCGCTCCCGGTCTCTGTCCCGGCAGTTTATATATCCCATCTTCAGATTCACATCCGATACTCTGAGGCTGATCAGCTCAGATACCCGGATCCCGGTCGCATAGAGCAGTTCGAGCATTGCCCGGTCTCTCATGCCCTTAGCTGTATCCCGCAATGGCTGCGCAAGCAGTTTTTCCACTTCCGATACGGTAAGAATATCCGGCACTTTCTTTTCGACTTTCGGCGGATGAAGTTCATCGGACGGATTGTCCGCGATCAGATTCTTTTTATATAGATAGCCAAAAAATGCCCTGATCGAAGCCACACTTCTTGATATAGATGAAGCCGCGTAATTCTGCCCCTCCATATAGAGCATATACGAATTAAGATTAGTGGCTGTCACAGCTCCCCAACTGTCAACTGCCAGCTCCTTCTCCAGATAGGACGCAAGCTTATCGAGATCCCTTTTGTATGACTGTTCTGTATTCGCCGAGGCCTTTTTTGTCTTGTGCAGATATTTGATAAATTTCAGAATTGCTTCTTCCATGATTTAATCTCCGATCTTACGGTAATCACAAAAAGCAATTCACCCTCCAAAACATAAGTGGTCTCCCCCAGCCGCCTCCGAAACTATGGATTTTTCGAGGTGACAAAACATATTATACGCACAACTTTACATAAAATCAAACAAAAAAATCATTATTTTTTCGCTTATTTATGCGGAAAATCAGAGGTCACTATATGTTGGTTTCCGATAATTTTCTGCCACAAGATATAGGAAATCAGAAGAACATATTACCCCACATCGTTCTCTCTGTTGTCAGAGACGAGTAGTGTACAAGGTCCTCGACTGTCGTTGTGAGGCCCGCAAAGATAACTATGTCCGGATGGACACGGTCTACTATCCTCTGTATATTATCCTCGTCGAACTGGTGAATGAACACGCTGCGGTTGAAACTCTCCGCAATCCACGGGAACATCTGCATCCAGATATATGAATCGCCGACGATCAGTATATCCGGCTTTGATGCATCACCGGTCGTAAAGTATCTGTATGAGCGCCAGGGATCATTGGGCTTATAATCAATCTTATCGAACCACTCCTGTTGCTGGACTGCCTTCGGCTCTTTCACCGAGTACGAGACATCCTCCTCAGAGAACTTCTGACCGAGGACCGTGTTAGTCCTCTCAAGGATCTGCATATTAAAATCTTCATCACTGAGGATCCTTATATCCTCCTTCGGCAGCAGATTGCTGATCTGTTTCATCAGTGAAGCATAGCCATACCTAACACCCTGGGCATTCCAATGCCCGCCGTCGTATGAGCGGTAACACACAAGCTTGCCTGCAGCCGCAGCCTCCTTGAGCTCATTGTTGACCACATTCATATTGAGTTCCGGATAGTTGATCGCTATCGTCTGCATCAGATTGATTTCGGAGTTAGGTCTCACCTGCGTCACGTAGCCCTTCAGATTATCGGGATACACATCCACCTTATAAGGAAAGACAGACATACCGAATTTAATGCCCTGCTCATTAAAATAGTTATTAATATCCTGCATGCGGCTTATAAAGGTATTTACCTCATCATTGGTCATGACGTCTTTGTGCTGGAGATTATTCAGAGTAAGGTCCTCAGAGTCCAGTGAATAGTACCAGTCATTCATGACAATGGCAGAATCGCTGCGGAACTCATTGAGATAGCCGTAGTTCAACGTATTATAAAACGATTTTGCGATCTCTCTTCCGCCGCAGTTATCGTCTATCCAGTTTTCAATCTCTTTTGTCAACCCTTTATGCGGGACCAGAGATGACGGAGCTTTTGCCTTCCATCTGTTCTCATCCGCCTGCAGCTTTCCTCCGGTCTTATCCGAGAAAATGAGCGGGAGGGCGAGCATGGCAACAAAACAGGTTATGACGATCAGGTCACAAATCTTATTTCTCAATTCATTATCCTCACTTGTTCATCAATAGCGGATATACAGGAATGTCTGGAACGTACTGCTCATAACTATCATAATGCTCACTCCGAGGAGACCAAGATAGGCAAGGTCCCAGATACGATTCTCGCGCATTTTTTCTTCGATTCTGTCCAGTGTCGGCGTGCAGCATATGATACCGGCGAGAAGCGTCAGAACCATACGCTGAGACAGATACCACCTGAGAGTGAATCCAGAGTTCCAGGTACTTCCAAGACCGATCAGAGTCGGCAGGAAAGCCAGCGCCTGGTTGAAATCCTCAAAATAGAAGAACACCCACCCGATCATGATCAGTAGAAGCGTGATGGCATGTCGGACAAGCTCCGGAAGTACAATTTTCGAATGCTTCTTCAGATACCTCTCTATGCACAGGATAATACCGTTCCAGGCTCCCCAGACAATGTAATTGAGCGTAGCACCGTGCCAGAAACCCGCGAGCAGGAAGGTGAGGAACAGGTTGACGTAGGTATTGCCGGATCTGCTTCCTCCGATCGGAATATAGAAGTAGTCGCGGAGCCACTTAGACAGCGACATATGCCATCTGCGCCAGAACTCGGTTATAGACTGGGATATATACGGATTATTGAAATTCTCCTTGAAATCGATGCCGAACATCTTGCCCAGACCGATCGCCATATCCGTGTATCCGGAAAAGTCGAGATAGAGCTGGATCGTATAGCTGATGATTCCGAGCCATGCGAGAATCGGTGAATTGTTGGTCGTACCCAGAATATCATGCGCGACAACACCGATCTGGTCGGCCAGAAGAACCTTTTTGGCCAGTCCGACAGAGAATCGGCGTATGCCTTCAGTGAATCTGGCTGCTGAAAACTCCGGTCGGTTCATCTGTCTCGTGACATCGGAATATCGGACGATCGGGCCTTCTACTATTTTCACAAAGAAGGACATGAACAGCGCAAAAGTGATAATATTCCGCTGAGCCTTCACTTTCTCCCTGTACACGTCGACAAGATATGCAATTCCGGAGAGAGACATAAACGAAATGCCCAGTATGAATCTCGCGTACTTAAAAAAGATCAGTATGGCAAGATCAAGAACAATACCGACTGCAAGGAACATCGTCTCATTTCGGCTTTGTCCTGCTGCCCGGTATCTTTCTATCAGGATACCGCACCCATAATTGATAAGGGTCATGACCAGAAGGACCGGCAGCGCTGTCACATCCGCCCATGAATAGAATATCAGCGAGGCGGCAAGAAGGACCGGTACCTTCATTCTGGGAAGGAAAAGCGCCGTCGGTATATATACGACAAGCGTTCCCAGTAGAAATATGAACAGAAATGTATTTGTTGAAAAACCCATGAAGTAAGTATCCCTTCGTAAAATGTTCCGTACGGACATTAGCGAAAAACCTCCGCCCCCGGACTTTCCGCGACCGGATGCGCAGCGGCGGCTCATGCTGAATAATACTCTAACATATTGAACCAAAAAAAGGAAGAGTGGCATTTCACTCTTCCTTTCTGTTTACTTCGCGTAGTCTACCGCACGGCTTTCACGGATCACGCTGACTTTGATCTGGCCCGGATACTCGAGTTCAGACTCGATCTGCTTGGCAATGTCTCTTGCCAGAAGGACCATCTCAGAATCGCTGACCTGGTCCGGAACGACCATGACTCTGACTTCTCGTCCGGCCTGGATGGCAAATGATTTCTCGACACCCTTGAAACCATTCGTTATATCCTCAAGCTGTTTCAGACGATTTGTATAGGTATCCAGCGTCTCGCGCCTTGCGCCGGGGCGGGCTGCGGAAATTGCGTCCGCCGCCTGAACAAGACAAGCGATAAGCGAGGTAGGCTCCACATCACCATGGTGGCTTTCCACCGCATTGATGATAATCTCATTCTCCTTGTATTTCCTGCAGAGATCAGCACCGATCTGTATATGGGATCCCTCGACCTCATGGTCGATCGACTTGCCGATATCATGAAGAAGGCCTGCGCGTTTTGCAAGGCGAACATCGCATCCGCACTCCGCGGCCATAAGACCTGTCAGCTGTGCGACCTCGATAGAATGTTTCAGCGCATTCTGTCCGTAGGAAGTACGATATCTCATACGGCCGAGATACTTGATCAGCTCAGGATGCAGGTTATGAACGCCAACTTCGAAAGCGGCTGCTTCTCCATCCTCTCGCATACGGGATTCGACCTCCTTGCGTGCCTTCTCTACCATCTCCTCGATTCTTGCAGGGTGGATACGTCCATCTACGATCAGCTTTTCAAGGGCGATTCTTGCGATCTCGCGTCTCACCGGGTCAAACCCCGAGAGGACAACTGCTTCCGGAGTATCATCGATGATAAGATCGACGCCGGTCATTGTCTCGATCGTGCGGATATTTCTTCCTTCACGACCGATGATCCTTCCCTTCATCTCATCGTTCGGAAGCTGAACGACCGAAATCGTCGTCTCTGCAACGTGATCTACGGCGCATCTCTGGATCGTACTTACGACGATCTCTCTGGCTTTCTTTTCCGCATCGTCCTTGGCCTGTTCGACCAGCTCACGATACAGCTTTGCCACATCCACCTTCACGTCATCCTGCACTCTCTGGTACAGGAATTCCTTGGCTTCCTCTGTAGTCATGCCCGAGATTCTCTCCAGTTCCTTGACGGCCTGATCGTGTAACTGATCAACTTTCTGCTTCTTCTTCTTTAGCTCATTGTCCCTGGCTGTGAAATCTGCTTCACGCTTTTCCATCGCGTCGGTCTTGCGGTCCAGTGCATCTTCTTTAGACTGGATACGCCTTTCCTGCTTGGAAATCTCCGCTCTTCTGTCCTTGATTTCGCGGTCCACTTCGTTCTTCGCTGCAAGTGACTGCTCTTTCACCTCAAGAAGAGACTCACGCTTCTTGGTTTCAGCTGTCTTGATGGCATCATCAATAATGCTTCTCGCCTTCTCCTCAGCTGTGCCGATTTTCGCGGCGTCTGCCTTTGTCTTATTGTTTATGGCAACCTTGTACGTGATCGGAAGTGCGATTATAAGAGCCAGGATAACCACTATGTACACAATAGTTGGCATATCAGGAGCACCTCCATTATTTAATTTTCATTGTACAGTTATACAACTAATTAAATAATATATCTTTTTTTTGAACTTATGTCAAGCGCTAAGGATGTCTTGTTTTATAACAGCTAAGACCGCTAATACCTCACAGTTAAGACGGGCTGTATCGAAGCACTAGGCTCCGGCGCAAGCATCATCTTCATCGAAAAACGCAGGTCCTGCCCTGTGAGCTTACAGAATGCTGACGCATTCTGTGATCTCTCGGTCGGACCCGCAATGTTTTTCTCACGAAGATGGATGCGTTGCTGCCGGAAACAAAGTCCGGGAACAGCCCGTCTTAACTGTTACCGGCATCAGACCCGGCAGCAAGCGGAGCTCAAGACCGCCCGTCTGAACTTGCGCGTCATTCTGTGCAAATCATTCCGGGTATACATCATTACATTCAAAAGACCGGAGATCCTCCAAAACAGCCATGATATCAGATCCCTGGAATCCCTTTCGGGCGAGGTAAGACGCGGCCTTCGTGTAAGACGCAGGATCCGACGTGTCCATGCTCCTGAGCTTCTTTTCGGCAAGTGTTCGAATAAGATCCTTCTCGTCCCACTCCTCCGCAGATTCAAAGGCTTCATCTATGACATCTCTGGGGACACCTTTTTGTTGAAGGTCATAGGCGATTCTCACCCGGCTCTTTTTTCCCTTCGCGAAATCTATGAACTTTTCCGCGTACCTTCTGTCATCTATATATCCGAAAGATCGCACGTACTCCATAGTACGTGCGATCGTATCCTCGGAATAACCTGATTTTTTGAGCTTATCACGCAGCTCCTTCTCTGTCCTGTCCATGTCGGTCAGCAGATACAGGGCACGCCTTTTGGCTTTTGTCAGTTCATCCATATTACTCTTCAGTTTCTCCGGCTGCCTCCATCTCATCAGCAAGATCTGACGGAAGCCCGTATGCCATTCTCACCTTCTGCTCGACTTCGTACATAATGTCGGGATTCTCCTGCAGGAAATTCTTTGCGTTCTCCCTGCCCTGGCCGATCTTGTCACCGTTGTAGGCGAACCACGCTCCGCTCTTATCGATAATATCGTTGGCGACAGCAAGGTCAAGTATGTCGCCTGCCTTGGAGATTCCTTTGCCAAACATAATGTCGAACTGCGCTTCCTTGAACGGCGGTGCCACCTTATTCTTTACGATCTTGATCCTTGTGCGGTTTCCGATCATTTCACCCTGCGCTTTCAGTGTCTCGATTCTTCTTACGTCCATGCGTATTGAAGCATAAAACTTAAGAGCCCGTCCGCCGGTCGTCGTCTCGGGGTTTCCGAACATGACGCCAATCTTCTCACGCAGCTGATTGATAAAAATAACAATACATTTTGTTTTATTGACCGTTGCCGTCAACTTTCTGAGGGCCTGGCTCATAAGTCTTGCCTGAAGACCCACATGTGAATCGCCCATCTCTCCGTCGATCTCAGCCTGAGGTGTCAGAGCTGCTACGGAGTCGACGACGATAATATCGACCGCGCCGGAACGGACCATTGTCTCCGCAATCTCAAGTGCCTGTTCGCCTGAATCCGGCTGGGAAATATAGAGATTGTCGATATCTACGCCGATATTTTTCGCGTAAGTCGGATCCAGAGCATGCTCCGCATCGACAAAGCCGGCAATACCGCCGCGTTTCTGAACTTCAGCCACCATATGAAGGGCAACGGTCGTCTTGCCGCTGGATTCCGGTCCATAGATCTCAATGATCCTGCCCTTGGGAATACCGCCGAGTCCAAGCGCAATGTCAAGCGAAAGGGATCCCGTCGGGACAGATTCCACATTCATGTTGGCCTCGGACTCACCGAGTTTCATGACAGTGCCTTTGCCGAATTCTTTCTCAAGGTGGCCGATCGCTGCCTCGAGCGCCCTTACTTTCTCGGCGCGTTCTTTTTCAGTACTCACATTCGTTGTATTCTTCAATGATTCATCTCCTGTGTTTCATATGTCTTACAGTGTTATCGGGTATTCCGCCCGAATTCATGAACATTCGTTCGTTCCTATAGGTACAATACTACACTCCGCTTCCGATGTCAACCGGATTTGGCAAAAATATGTTCGATTCCGTCCTTCCAATCGAAAAAATCCGCCTCCCCCTTATCGGGGGAGACGGCTTAAGAGGAGTAACACTATCAAATTTGCCGCGAGGGCATTTTCATGCGTTCTTATTAGGGTAATCAGCCGATCAGCCAGTCATACAGCTCCTGGTACTGAAGAGCCGATGCCTGCCATGAGAAGTCTGCATCCATTGCGCGCTTGACCATCTTGTCCCACTCTTCGCGTGAATCATAATAAATCTTCTCAGCGTAGCGGACAGTGCCCATCATCTCATGCGCATTGTAGTTCGTGAAGGAGAATCCTGTACCTGTTCCCTCGAACTCATTGTAAGGCTCAACTGTATCTTTCAGACCGCCTGTCTCGCGAACGATCGGAAGTGAACCGTAGCGCAGAGAAATCAGCTGGGAAAGTCCGCACGGCTCGAACTGAGACGGCATCAGGAATGCGTCGGAAGCTGCATAGATCTTGTGAGCAAGAGCCTCATTGTAATAGATCTGGGCAGATACTCTTCCGCCGTACTTCCACTCGAAGTGGCGGAACATGTTCTCATATCTCTCCTCGCCTGTACCGAGGATAACGAACTGAACCGCGTCCTGGCAGAGCTCATCCATCACGTAAGCAATGAGATCGAAGCCCTTCTGGTCTGTAAGACGTGAAACAATACCGATCATCAGGACATCCGGATCGACATCGAGTCCGAGCTCCTCCTGAAGAGCAGTCTTGTTGGCGATCTTCTTGGCTTTGAAATCATCTGAATCATAGTTCTCTACAAGAAGTCCGTCCGTCTTCGGATTCCACATATCATAGTCGATACCGTTTACGATACCGCGGAGATCGTTCTGGCGTGCTCTCATCAGGCCGTCAAGACCTTCGCCGTAATACGGCATCTTGATCTCTTCTGCATATGTTCTGGAAACGGTCGTAATAGCGTTGGCATATACGAGACCGCCCTTCAGCATATTGCCGTCACGGTTGAATTCCATCTTGTCCGGTGTGAAGTAGTAATCCGGAAGACCTACGATGTCCTTCATAGTCTTGACATCCCATACACCCTGGAATTTCAGGTTGTGGATCGTCATGACTGTCTTGATACCGCGATAGAACTCATTGGCCTGGAACGCGTCATTGAGATATACAGGGATGAGACCTGTCTGCCAGTCGTGGCAGTGGATGATATCCGGGCGGAAATCAATTGACGGAAGGATTGAAAGAGCGGCCTTGCTGAAGAAAGCGAAACGTCCGATGTCATACGGCATTCCAGCATACGGCTTGTCGCATGTGAAGAAGTCCTGGTTGTCGATGAAGTATACATGAACGCCCTCGTACTCGACTTCCATGACACCTACATAATAGCTGTTCCAGTTAAAGTCCATGTAAAAATGAGTCTTGTACTCAAGCATGTCTTTCCATTTCTGATTCATGAAGGAGTACATCGGCATAATGACGCGGCAATCAAAGTACTTTCGGTCGATGCATTTCGGAAGCGATCCGACAACGTCTGCCAATCCGCCCGTCTTAACAAACGGCATACATTCAGATGCAACAAAAAGAATATTTTTCATCTCGTTCCAACCTCCCTGGTTGTCAAATTTACTGATACTATATCGTTATTATAAAACACTCTTTTTGTAATGTCGACACATTTCCTTCATTTCTCGGGCATTTTTTTGTGTATTTTGTGTAATTTCTGCTCCGCCAAGAAGCCGTGCAAGCTCCTCTTCCGATTCCCTTTCATCAAGGACCTCGATCCGCGTTACAGCGCTTCCCCCGGTAACATCCTTTGTGATTCCATAGTGAGTGTCCGCCATCGCTGCGATCTGGGGCAGGTGAGTTATGCACAGCACCTGTCTTCCGCGGCTTATAACAGCCATCTTTTCGGCTACTTTCTGGGCTGTCCTGCCCGAAATACCGGTGTCCACCTCGTCGAAAATCAATGTCCCCGTCCGGTCCCCGGCAGCGAACATGGTCTTAATTCCCAGCATGATTCTTGAGAGCTCACCACCGGATACGACACTTTTCAGTATCCGCCTCTCCTCTCCAGGATTCGTGGCTATCATGAAGTCGATGCGGTCGCGCCCGTTCGCGGAATAACTGCCCGGCTCATTGAAGCGGATCTCAAAATCAGCTCTGGCAAAATTGAGATCTGCAAGCTGCTCTCTGACACCCATGGAGAATGCCTCGGCAGTCTTTTTCCTTAGGGCGGTCAATTCGGCGCTTGCCGCCTCAAGTTCCTTTTCGGAAGAAGCGAATTCTCTGCAGAGAGCATCCCTTTCCTCCTCATAATTTTCAATAGCGGTCAGCTGCTCTTTTTTCTCCTCCAGGACTGCCAGGATATCATCCACACTCCTTCCGTATTTAGACTTCAGGTGATTTATGAGGTCGAGCCTTGCTTCTGTCTCCGCAAATGCCTCATCCGCGAACTCCAGACCTTCGAGATAATCAGACAGACTTCGGTTGAAATCATTGAGAAGATCATCGACGGATGAGAGCATTGATAAGAGCTCTTCGACATCACTGTCGTAGGAGGATACTCCCTCAAGACAGCGTATCGCGCGGCCAATGCTTTCCCCCGCGCTGTCCTGACCGTCATAACCGGTAAGATCATGGGCGGTTCCGACTGCTTCAACGATCTTTTTCGAATTGACCAGCTTTTTATAAGTCTTTTCAAGCTGCTCGTCCTCACCCGGGGAAAGATATGCGGACGATATCTCATTGACTTCGAACTCAAGGAAGGACTTCTGTCTGTTCCTCTCCTCCTCACTCATCTCCTCGCTCTCGAGGCGCTTTTTCAGCGCGCTGTATGTACTGTAAAGAGACGCGACAGCAGCCCTGGCATCAGCAATCTCTTCCCGGCCGTAAGCGTCAAGCAGAGAAAGCTGGTGCTCACTCCCAAGGAGTTTCTGATGTTCACTCTGCCCGTGTATATCAAGCAGGAGCGATGCACACTCCCGCACATCTCCCACCGGGCGTGTCTCCCCGTTGATCCTGAAAATGCTGCGAGTCCCTTTCATCTTTCTTGATATCAGGATCACTCCGTCCTCAGGATCCACATCCATATCCCTGAGAGCAGAAATTGTTTCCTCGTCATCTACTTCAAATAAAAGCTCCACGAGACCATAGTCCGCGTCGTCCCGTACGAGACTTCGTACAGCCCTTCCACCTAAGGCAAGATTTACAGAGTCGATGATGATCGACTTGCCGGCGCCGGTCTCGCCGGTCAGAATATTGAGCCCCTCAGCAAAATCAATATCGATCTCACGGATCAGGGCAAGATTTTTAATATGCAGATTTCTAAGCATTTGTTCACCTTACTCACATTTATGACGAAATCTCACGGATCCTCTTTATGATTTCCGCTGCGCCATCCGGCTCCCGGATTACCACCATAATGGTGTCATCCCCGGCTATGCAGCCGAGGACATCTCCCCAGTCAAGGCTGTCGAGGGCTGCCGCCGCTGCCATCGCCATACCGGAAACAGTGTGAATGACAATGATGTTTCCGGCGTGATCGGCAGACACAAATGCATCCTGGAGCACGCGCTTATACTTGTGGCTCAGATCTACATGGCTGCCCCCGCCAAGCGTATAGTGGGACTTTCCATCACTTCCGTTGACTTTTCTCAGCTGAAGCTGTCTTATATCCCTGGAAACTGTAGCCTGAGTGACTGCAAATCCCTTTTCATTCAGTTTTTCAGCAAGCTCCTCCTGGGTCTCGATATCATAGATCCCGATCAACTGGAGTATCTGTTCGTGCCTTGCATTTTTCATATGATTTATGAACCTGCCATTTTCTGACGCAGAATCTCAAGGAAACTGACCCCGCTCAATTTTATTATTTTAGTACTCTTATCAGACTTCTCTACAACAATGCGGTCGCCGCTATGTACTGTGATATAGGCATCACCGTCGAACGATACGCTGGCCTCGGCCGCACCCGGTTCATGACCCTGCCCGATCATGACCGTTATCTGATCACTGCTCGTGAGAATAATGCTTCGGGTAATCAGCGTGTGCGGGGAGATCGGGGTAAGTAGAATTGCTTTTGATTCCGGCGAGACAATGGGACCTCCGCAGGAAAGGCTGTAACCGGTCGACCCTGTCGCCGTTGACAGGATGATCCCGTCTGCATTGTAGGAATTGAGATATTCGCCGTTGACATAGTTCATGAAAGAAACGACGCGCAGACGGCCCTGTCTTACGATAACGACATCATTGAGCGCGACATCCGACGCGATCACCTCATCGTTATGATACACAGTTCCTCTCAGCATCATTCGCTCCTCTAAGATATATTCATCTTCAAGAAGATGGTCCAGAGCCGAATAAACATCACGTCTGTCAACTTCCGCGAGATATCCAAGCGTCCCAAGGTTTATGCCCATAAGGGGAATCCCCCTGTCCACGACCTTTTTGGCCGCTCGCAGCATTGTCCCGTCGCCTCCGAGAACAATGACGCATTCCACATCCTCATCAATATCCATGCCATCAATGGAATAAAAACATTCCGCTCCCTTTTCTGTCAGATAATCTCCGACCTTCTTGCTGAATGTTCCTCTCCTGTCCTTGTCCGAATTGCGCAAAATCATAAATTTCTTCATAGCAGTGTAAATCCCCATTTCTTGTCTGATTCAAGTCTCATTGGCAGGTCAAGCGCACCCGGGTCAGAAAGCTGACGCAGTTCCGGAACCGGATATCCGCTCAGTGGTCGAGAGCGCCGTGGGCGTTCTGCACGGTACTGTCCACATCAATGCTGTATGTCCGGATTCCGTTGCTGTCTCCCTTGCACAGATACATCAGATACTCAATATTACCCTCAGGTCCCTTGATCGGCGAGTAATCCAGACCGATCGGTGTCAGCCCGATCGACTCCGCGTAATCCCTCACTTTCAGGATGACCTCTCTGTGCACATTTTCATCCCGCACGACGCCATGTTTTCCGACTTTCTCCCGCCCTGCCTCGAACTGCGGCTTGATGAGGCACACGATCCTGCCGTCATCCTTCAGCAGATCCCTCACAGGACCGAGGACCTTGACAAGTGAAATAAAGCTCACGTCTATGCTGGAGAAATCCGCCGCAACACCGATATCCTCAGGTACAACATACCTGATATTGGTCTTCTCCATGCAGGTGACACGGAGATCATTCCTGAGTTTCCAGTCGAGCTGTCCTCTCCCTACGTCGATCGCGTATACATGCCTGGCTCCGTTTTGAAGCATGCAGTCTGTAAAACCGCCCGTGGAGCTGCCGACATCAAGACAGGTAAGTCCGTCAAGGTCCAGTTCAAATACTTCCATGGCCTTTTCGAGCTTGAGCCCTCCGCGGCTGACATACTTCAGAGTTGTCCCTCTGACTTCAATAACAGCGGTCTCATCAAATGAAGTTCCGGCTTTATCCTCCCGCACGCCGTCAACGTACACAATGCCCGACATTATGATGGCTTTCGCCTTTTCGCGGGACGCGGCCAGTCCCCGTTCCACACACAGAACATCCAGTCTTTTCTTCAAATCATATCCTCCGATTCCCTGCGCATCATTCGAACGGCACTTCCTCACCGTCCGGCATAAGAGCCTGCATCTTCTTTTCCACCGCGTCGATCTTGCCTCCCACAGCAAGGAGCAGCTTCATGCCCTCCTCATAGAGGCGGAATGATTCCTCAAGTGAGATGTCTTCGCTGTCCATTTTCTTCACCATCTCATCCAGCTGTGCAAAACTCTCCTCTATTGTCAGTTCTTTCTTCTCCTCTGCCATATCACTCCTCCGAATCTCACTCTGAGATATTTCTGCCGCTCGTTTCCTGCACACCGGCTTTAATGACTCCATCCGTCACATGGATGTTCAGTATCTGTCCTGCCTTCACCCCTGATATGCGGGTGATTGCCCTGCCCTCCTCGTCAGAGACGAAGGAGAAGCCGGCTTTTAACCGGTCGAGCGGATTCAACCCTCTCATTCGCTCGACCAGCATCGAGTACTTCTTCTGACGCTGCCTGAGCGTGCGCTCTGCCATAAGGGACATGCGCCGCGAAACATCTGATGCCCGCATGCGTTCCCCTCCGATCCGGTTCTTAAGAATGTTCCTCATCCGTTCCTCAATATTCTCAAGCTGCCTTCTTCTGTCCCGCAGACGATTTTTCGGACTCAGGGCTCCAAGCCGGACCTCATAGTAGCGCATATCGCCGCGGGCCTTAATGATCCGCCGTTCGATTCCCTGTCCGAGCCGTCTCCTGTAAACTGCGATCGTGTCAGCAAACTCGAAATAATCGAAGACTGCCAGTTCCGCAGCAGCGGACGGGGTGGGTGCTCGAAGATCGGCGACAAAATCTGCAATCGTGGTGTCAGTCTCGTGCCCGACCGCGGATATGACCGGTGTCCGGCAATTAAAAATAGCCCTGGCAACAATTTCCTCATTGAAAGCCCAGAGATCTTCAATAGATCCGCCGCCGCGGCCAGCGATAATAACATCCACACCAGCTTCATCAAGCTTCTCGATTCCCTTAGCAATCGAGACTGCAGCGCCTTCACCCTGTACAAGCGCAGGGTACAGTATAAGCTGTACATAGGGATTCCTTCGACGGCTGATATTCTGAATGTCTCTGATAGCCGCACCGGTGGGTGCCGTGACGATGCCGATCCTGCGTGCGTATTTGGGGACAGGCTTTTTATAAGCCTTATCGAACATCCCCATTTCCTCAAGTTCCGCCTTGAGTTTCAGATACCGTTCGTAGAGGAGTCCCGCTCCCTCGAGGCGGATGGCCTTCACATACATCTGGTAATTACCGCCTCGCGTATAGACATCAAAATTGCCGGCACAGATAACTTTGTCCCCGTTCTTCATCTCGAACGTAAGACCTCTCCTGTTGCCGGCGAACATGACACATGACAATGTACCGGTCTCATCCTTCAGAGAAAAATAGATGTGGCCGGATGTGTGATATTTAAGATTGGATACTTCCCCACGGACATATACTCTGGACAGGAGAATATCCTGCTGAAACATTCTCCTGATATAATTATTGATCTGTCCGACAGAATATACGTTGTTCATTGACTCCTCATAATGACTTCTTTGAACCGCGCAGATGGAATATGGCTCCTCACTGCTCTTCACTCACATCCCCGCTGTCCGTATTCAAAGCAGCCTTCTCCGCCGCGTACTCAGCGGCCTTTTTGTGTATTCTGGATACCTGACCGAGGACCCCGTTCACAAATGAAGGCGAATCATCCCCGCCGTATATCTTGGCAAGCTCGATTGCCTCATTGATCGCGACCTTCTCGGGAATATCATCGTCGAAAAGCATCTCATATACGGCGACCCGAAGTATGGCAAGGTCACTGCTCGCGAAGCGGGATGTCTTCCAGCCTTTTGCTGCCCGGTTCAGGGCTGCGTCGATTTCCGGAATATGGTCATGGACCGCGTCATATCTCTTCATGAGATACTCTCTGTCCTTCTCCTTAAGACCATCGATTCCGTCCAGATAGAGGGCTTTCTGCTCCTCCATATCTTTCTCGATAGTGAAGGCGAAGATAAATACCATTTTAAAAAGATGCTCTCGAAGTTCTCTTCTTTTCACGTTTCTTCTCCATTTTGAAAAACATTTGTTCAGTCGATTATACACTAAAAGGGTCTGACATCAAACCCATAAGCCGTTAACAATCTGTTAACTTTAGGATAAATCCACTGTGAAGGTCCTCTGCCTTCAATTTATGCCCTAAATGACCGGCTTCGCGCCGCACTCTGGTCAGGCATCATGACAACATGCCTACGCAAAAACACAACAAGTATATACAGCGGCATCATTGAACCCCGCTGTATATACCTGCATAATTGTATATCTCATTGTGTGATGAGCAAGAACGAGTTTTCTCAGTTCTCGTCCACGAGGACATCCTCTACGCGGATGTTAACTTCACCCACCTCAATACCGGTCATGCTCTCGATCGAGCTCTTTACACGCTCCTGCACGTCAAGGCTCACTTCCGGAACGCTGTAGCCGTAATCGATCGTCAGCGCAAGGTCCACATTGACCTTTCCGTCCTCAAGGTTCACGCGGACTCCCTTCGACAGAGCTTTCGCGCCCTTTTTCGGGATACTGCTGTTGGTAATATTGCCAGCTAGGGAAGCCACTCCCTTGGCTTCCGTAGCCGCAAGACCCGCGATCACGCAGACAACTTCATCAGCGACTCTGACTGTGCCGGTCTCAGCATCTTCTCTTATCGTATAGATGTTTCCATTTTCTGGCATTTTGCGTCCTCCCATGAAACTCTTATCAAGAGGATTATACTCCCCATTAAGGTTTGAGTAAAGCAGTCTTTTACTCCTCGTCGTCCTGCTCCCAGCCTCCGAATTCGGAGAGCCTCAGTCCTTTATTGCGATTAAGTGTCATGCCGACACTCCACTCGTGTTCAAAGAGCAGCAGCGGATTCCCGCGCATATCCTTGACTTTTTTCATATCCGTCGTGCCCTCGATCTTCTCGACATCAACACTGTCCGGGTCCTCGATCCAGCGGATGACTTCATAAGGAAGCGTTTCCATGCGGATCTCGACCTTGTATTCCGACTCCAGACGGAAACGGAGCACGTCAAGCTGCAGCACGCCGACCACGCCGACAATGATCTCTTCCATGCCGGTGTGGAATTCCTGGAAGACCTGTATCGCGCCTTCCTGGGCAATTTCCTCGATGCCCTTGGTGAACTGCTTGCGTTTCATTGTGTCGACCTGACGTACCCTTGCGAAGTGTTCAGGTGCAAATGTAGGTATGCCGCCGAACCTGAAATTCTTCCCCGGCATGCACACAGTGTCGCCGATCGAGTAGATTCCCGGATCGAACACACCGATGATATCTCCTGCCCAGGCCTCAGAGACGACGTGGCGGTCATCAGCCATCATCTGCTGGGGCTGTGAAAGCCTTGCTTTCTTGTTTCCCTGCACGTGGTAAACTTCCATATTTGCGTCAAAGTGACCTGAGACAATCCTCATAAAAGCCACGCGGTCGCGGTGATTTTTGTTCATGTTGGCCTGGATCTTAAAGACAAAGGCCGAGAAATCATGCGTCTCCGGGTCAATCATGCCTTCCGACGACATCCGAGGCAGCGGAGAGCTGGTCATCGCGAGGAAGTGCTGAAGGAACGTCTCTACGCCGAAGTTGGTAAGCGCGGATCCGAAGAAGACGGGTGACAGCTCACCGCGGCTCACTTCATCCTGATTGAACTCGGCGGACGCCCCGTCGAGAAGCTCCAGCTCCTCGCGCAGAAGCTCTTCTTCCTCCGCAGTCACATAGCCTGACTGTGCCGCGTTGTCCATCTCGATCTCCTCGATCTCACCCTCTTTTGTGCCCTTCTGGGTATCGTGGAAAATGAGCAGCTTTTCTGTTCCGCGGTCATATACGCCCTTGAAGGCTTTGCCTGAGCCGATCGGCCAGTTCACAGGGCAGCAGGGTATTCCGAGCTCCTTCTCGATTTCATCGACAAGCTCGAATGAATCCCGGGCTTCACGATCCATCTTGTTGATGAAGGTAAAAATCGGGATATGCCGGCGGGCACAGACCTTGAAGAGTTTTCTGGTCTGAGCCTCAACGCCCTTGGCTCCGTCGATGACCATGACCGCGGAGTCTGCCGCCATCAGGGTACGGTAAGTATCTTCGGAGAAATCCTGATGTCCGGGCGTATCCAGGATATTTATGCAGAACCCGCCGTAATTGAACTGAAGGACCGAAGATGTGACAGAGATACCTCTCTGCTTTTCGATCTCCATCCAGTCGGAGACCGCATGTCTCGCAGTAGCTTTTCCCTTGACGGAGCCCGCAAGATTGATCGCGCCGCCGTACAGCAGGAATTTTTCTGTCAGTGTTGTCTTGCCCGCGTCCGGATGCGAGATAATGGCAAACGTTCGGCGTTTTGTTATTTCGTCCATGTTAAACCTTTCTTTGAATATGTTCACGTCTCACTCGTAAGACTAAGCTCGTCGATATAGTTCTTCCGCGGAATCCGCCATTTTCAATGGCTCCTCATGAATTCAGATCCCGCTCGCGGACCTCCGCGACTACTACCTCCAGCGGCATTTTCGCCCAAATGCAGGATGCAAAACGGTGATCGACATATAAAAACTGATGCCATCCGTTCATGGGAAGGCTATGAAGCTCCCTGGTAATTCCATCCCCGGTCCATTTGACATAGGATTCTTTCATGACCCAGACGCGATAAAAGAAATCCTGCCGCTCGGAACTTTCAAGATATTTTTTATGTTCAGCCGGACTCATGATCTTTTTGGCGATCCGGTCAGTATTCATCCGGGATTTCTCCTGTATATCGATACCGATCTCGAAATCGCTGACAGCGCATATGACAAGATCTCCGGAGTGACTTATGTTGAAGCGGACCTCCGGATGAATGCGGAAACAGGGTTTCCCATACTTTCCCTTATCTCTGGAAAGTTCCGGGACACCTATACGATAAAGACGGGAAACTGCATATTCAAGCAGTCTCCCACCCATTTCACTTATATGTTTTGTCCGGACACGCGGGTCGTCTCCCGCGCGTCTTTCGTCTATGTACATGTAGAATACACAGACCCTCTTCTTTCCCTTACAGGTCATTCCTAATTCCTTATCGCCGGGGATCTCATCCGCTCTTCTTTTCTAAAGGAGTTCCGCGGTGTTATTTCTGCAGCTTGTTGACAGCAGCTCTGACGCGCGCGATGGATTCCTCTTTTCCCAGCAGTTCCATGAGCTGTGTCGCTCCGCCCGGCGTCATAGCCTTGCCTGAGAGGGCTGTGCGGATCGGCCACATTACCTGACCGTTCTTCAGGCCGTTGTCTTTGGCAAATGCTATCAGGGCCGCATAGAGCGCGTCATTGCTGTAATCTGTAAGGCCTTCAAGATAAGGAAGCACCTTAGTGAGAACATCGCAGGAAAGCTCGACAGTGGTCTTCATCTTCTTGTGTACATAGAGGCTCTCATCGTACTCCGGCACTTCCTCGAAGAACCCGAGAAGTTCCGGGATATCCTCGAACGTCTCGATACGGCTCTTGGCAAGATCGGCGAGGGCTTTCTTGTCCTCCACCTTTGTCACGGTCCTTGCGACATACGGAAGTGCCTTCTCAAGATACGCTTCCTCGTCCATCTTCTCAATGTACTTGCCGTTCATCCAGCGGAGCTTGCTCATATCGAAGACAGCAGGACTCTTATTGATCTTTCTGTAGTCGAACTTTTTGACCAGCTCGGGCAGAGAGAGGATCTCCTCGTTGTCCTCGGGACTCCATCCAAGGAGAGCGACATAGTTCACGATTGCTTCCGGCAAAATGCCGAGATCGAGCAGATCCTCGAACGATGAGTGTCCGGATCTCTTGGAAAGCTTTGCGTGATTCTCATCCGTGATCAGCGGGCAGTGGACATAAGTGGGAACTTCCCAGCCGAACGCGTTATAGAGAAGATTATACTTCGGGCTCGATGACAGATACTCGTTGCCTCGGACAACATGGGTAATGCCCATGAGGTGGTCGTCGACTACATTTGCAAAATTATAGGTAGGAAAGCCGTCAGACTTGATCAGAATCATGTCGTCAAGTTCCTTATTGTCGACCGTTATATCACCGTAAATCTCATCGGAGAATGTGGTCCGGCCTTCCCGCGGAACATTCAGGCGAATGACATGCGGAACTCCCGCTGCCAGATTGGCCTCTATCTCCTCCTTTGAGAGGTGCAGGCAGTGCTTGTCGTACATGGCGTACTCCTTGCCTTCTTCTGAGACCTTGAGGGATTCAAGACGCTCTTTCGTGCAGAAGCAGTAATACGCGTTGCCGGAAGCGATCAGCTTCTCCGCATACTCTTTGTAGATCCCCTGCCGGCATCTCTCGCTCTGAACATAGGGACCTACGCCTCCGTCCTTGTCCGGGCCTTCATCAAAATCGAGTCCGGCTTTCTCAAGAGTGCGGTAGATGATCTCCAGCGCACCCTCATAGAAACGTTCCTGGTCTGTATCTTCGATGCGGAGCATAAAACTTCCGTTTTCATGCTTGGCAATCAGGTATGAATAGAGTGCTGTTCTTAAATTTCCGACATGCATTCTTCCTGTCGGGCTCGGTGCAAATCTGGTCTTGACCATATGTAGTCTCCTTCGTAATTTTCTGTATAAATATCTCCGCAGGGCTCAAAGAGCCCAGGCGGTATAGGGGCAGCATTCAGATTTCGCTGTTCCTGACGACGTTACCCCAGAGGTCCTTGACAGCCTTCTTTGACCGGATCATTCTCGATACGGACAGGGCTAAGGCCATTTCCATCATCAGGAAAAGGACCGAAGTTCCTCCGTAACTGATGAAAGGCAGGGTCACACCTGTTGTCGGCAGTATTCCCAGGACCACGCAGATGTTGAGAACGACCTGAAGGGCAATATGGGAAAATACGCCTGTAACTATAAGAGCACCGTAAAGATCCGGCGCGTTCTCCGCGATAAAGAGCAGTCTGTACAGCATATAGATGAACAGGAAAATGACGATTGCTCCGCCGAAGATTCCCAGTTCCTCGACGATGATCGGGAATATCATATCATTCTGAGCTTCCGGCAGCCAGCCGAGCTTCTGCATACTATTTCCCAGTCCTTTTCCGAAAATCCCCCCGCTGCCTATGGCATACAGGGACTGCATGACCTGGTAGCCTCCCTCGGTAATGTATTTCTCCGGGTCCTTCCAGACAAGAATTCGCCGCAGGCGGAACGAGTCCACCGGAGCGTTTTCAGCCACTCTCCAGATGATTATGGTCCCTATGACTGCCAGGACCGTCAGCACCGCGAATGCAATGATAAACGGTCTTGTCTTCGGATGAGCGACGAATATGATCAGTACGTCAATTCCAAGAATAATGACCGCTGTGCTCAGATTATCTGTAAAAATGTAGGTGATCAGTGACAGGACCAGTCCGGCCATGAAAGGTGCCGCACATGCCTTAAGGCCTCTGAAAGCTTTTCCCTGCTGTGCAATCAGCATGGGAACAAAGATTATGATGGCAATCTTCGCTATCTCAGACGGCTGGAAGGTTATTCCGAGATTCAGCCACCTTTTCGCCCCGTTGACCTCCACTCCGAGAGGAGTCTTTACAAGGAGCATAAGGACAGCCGATCCTATGTAACTCACCCAGCCCAGATTCCACAGATAATGATAATCAACGAAAGAGAGGCCGACCGCAAGGAGGATCGACGCGATTGAAACGCGTGCCTGCCGCGCGAAAAAATACATATCATCGCCGTGCTGCAGCTCCGCGGTGTAGGCACTGGTGCTGTAGAGCATGACCAGTCCGAAACCGACGAGCAGCAGAATGACCGCGATTAAATTGTAATCATAATATTCCGCTCTCTGTTTTTCCAAATCATATCACCTGTGTAAGAATTCCCACTGTCTTTATCCGCACATGAAAATATAACAAATCTTTTACTAAAATTCAAGTCTCGTGGGTGAGACCATCTCATCGGCGGCTTTTTAAAAATACTTTCTTTATATATCGGATCGTGTAATCCTCACCGCGTTCGGCCCACATGCGGAGAAGAAACTCCATCTGGGCAAGTGTAGTTTTATGAATGTACCAGCACTTATCCTTTCCGTTCATGAAATACTCTAACGGGCAGCTGTCGGTGTAGGCATCTCCTTTATAGACTTTGGACGCACTCACCCGATCAAAAATCATCTCGGCAACATATATGCGTGGCATCTTTCCGCCGCCGAGACCGTTCGGGGAATCCAGAGAGTAGTCGATCCAGTATTCATAATGGTGCTTATTTCTCCCCTTGTGGTGCAGCCACGAGCGGGACAGACCTGTCGCCTCCCTCTCCGCGTTATTCGGACTCCTCTTACCTTCCTGCCAGTATCTGGCACCGACAAGGAACTCTTCCGGGCTGAATTTGGAAATATCGTGCATGATGCCCTGTCTGTAGAGACCCGCCCGGAAACAGTATCCCATGACAAGATGGTGGTGCTTTGTGATGGTCCGGAGGTGTCCTGCTGCCTTATGCAGCGTTATATGCTCCATTATATCTCTCCCGCCTTATATTTTTCTCCGATCAGTACAGTAACACTGCGCGGCGGCACCGAAATGTATTTCTGATTTTTCGGAAAATCCGTGGTCTCAAATGCCTCTTCGATCCTCGATGCGGCTTTCTCCGCGTCTGCAATGTACTTCTTCCGGAGGGCTTCAAAATCATATGTTCTTCGATTCTTTTGCCTTTCCGCCGGCTTTTCTGCTTTTTCCGTCTTTTCCGTGTCCTTTTCGGCTTTTTCGGCGCGCTCTGCCTCCTCCGCAAGTACAAGTTCTCTGTGGGCTTCCAGTCCGGCCAGTGTCCTTGCGAGGCGGACCTCGATATCTCTCAGAGCATCTGCCTTAGCCCATCGCATAAATCCTTCCCGCGCTTCCTCAAAGCCCGCTTCATCCGTCGTGAACAAGGTAGTCCATCGCATATCGGAAGGAAGTTGCGGAAGGGCAAATGTATGGCACTCCCAGTGCGCGTTATAGCACACATAAATAATATCGTCCGTTGAGCCATCGCTCTTTTTTGCGTAAGCACCATTGTACATGACCGCATACGAGCGGCTTTCCGCGCTCTGATCTGTGTACCAGGCCTTCGTATCGTGCCAGGATATATCCGGCAGACCGTATCCCCTGTAATCCGAACCCCGCAGCTCCTGCTCCGTATGAAGGATGCCGTGCTCCATCCTGAACGAGATAAGTTTCTTCGCGAAATCCGAGATGCTTTTATTCCTCTTCGCAAGCCTCCAGGATACCCAGCCGATATCATTGTCGCTCGCGTACGCGTTATTGTTGCCGCCCTGAGTATTGCCGAATTCATCGCCGGCATAAATGAGCGGTACTCCCTGTGATAAAAGGACATAAGCAAGCGCGTTCTTTATCTGTTTTTCCCGCAGTTCAAGGACAGGCTTCTTTCTTGTCCGCCCTTCGACTCCGCAGTTCCAGCTGTTATTATCGGATGTACCGTCCATGCCGTTCTCGCCGTTGGCTTCATTGTGGCGGGCATTATAGCTGACGGCATCCGCGAGTGTGAAACCGTCTACATTTGCAGCATAATGCACGATCGCATGGGTCGCAGGGTTGGCCTTCTGAGTCATGCGAAATGCTTCCGAGAGGCCGGCGTCCCCTTTAAGGAACCTGCGAGCCTCAGACTGATAATATCCGTTGCAGATCGCGATATGGCGTATTTTCGGGCTTTTTCCCTGATATACACGCCATGTATCGATCCAGTCAAAGAAAAGCTTTGTGCGGGCGAGCAGCGGATCCGCAGCAAGGGCTTCTTTCGGAACCCCTGCGCCGATCACGTGGAAACCGTCCACACGGTACACTGTTTTCCAGAAATGGAGCGCGGTCAGCGCAGTCTGCCGGTCCGCGTCACCCGGAAAATACATTTCAAGTATGACCTCGATTCCCGCCGCGTGCAGGGCTTTTATCATCATTTTCAGTTCTGTGACTGAATCTTCTTTCGATGAGAAGAGCTGTTTCGGTGCAAAGTAGCAGTTCTTTTCCGAGTAGCCCCAGTAATTCTTTTTCGGCAGGTCCTCCTCATCCTTGCGTTTCCTGACTCTGACTTTCAGCTCTTCATCCCATTCATAGACGGGCATAAGCTCGACCGCATTGATCCCGAGTTCCTTGAGATATGGAATTTTCTGCATGAGACCTCTGAACGTCCCTTTGGAGAGCACACCCGATCCCTTGCCTTTAGTAAAGCCCCTGACATGGAGCTTGTAAATGATCATGTCAGAGAAAGGAATCTCAGGAGACATATCATCGCCCCAGTTGAACCTTTCGGGGTCCGTATAACACACGTCTCCGACGATCCGCCTCGCGCACGGATCGATCGTGCGCACCCCATCGATCACATAATAATACGCAATCGGAGAAGAGTGGCGCCCTGAAAGAGTCACCGAAGCCACCTCACCGCAGCGCCATAAGACAGGCAGGTCGATCACCTGTGCTGCCCCGATGCCGTCTTCCGCCACCAGAACAAGTGACGCCGGAAGATCGTCCGGTATTCTGACTGCGAAGTTCAGTCCTTTCGCGGTCTCATGTGTCCCGAGAACGAGCGGATCGCCGGGGGAAACTTTATTTTTTTTGACCATATAATAGCCCTCAATTTGTGGATTGACACCAAAATTCCAATTTGTATTATACCCCAAAGGCCTATCAATGACCATTGCTTTTTAGGTCTCAATCTGCTATTCTCTTTATAATAATAAAAAGGAGGTCATATCGAATGGCTTTTAATGATGATTACGCAATCCCGGAAGAAGAAGATCTTGGTACAGTCATTCTGACAATGGATGACGACTCAGAGCTCGAGTGTGATATTATTGCAATATTCTCCGCTAATGACCGCGAGTACATCGCGCTCCTGGCACAGGATGATGAAGAGGAGGACAGCATCCTGATCTATCGTTTTATCGACCACGGTGATGATGAAGCTCCCGAACTCGTTAATATCGATGATGACGATGAGTACGACGCTGCGGCGGACGCACTCGACGAGCTGCTCGATGAAGCGGAATTTTATGAGGAAGACTGATCCGGGAAGGTGAAATCTACGCAATATGAAGGGCTGCCGCGCAAGGCGGCGTCATAACACGCAGCAGACATCTGCAGTATGCTGCAATCTATGACGCCGGCTTGTGTGACAGCCCTTTTTCGCTATACCTTAACGGGATGTGCTCCCGAATCCTCCGTTCCGGACCTCTGATGTGTCATCGTCCGCAGTTATTCCGAACGGCATGAAAATTCCCTGGGCGAACGCTGTCCCGCGTTCTATGACGCAGGTCTTCCCCTCGTTGGAATCATTGGTCATCTTTATAAATATATGCCCCTCATTGTCGCTGTCATAGTAATCGCTGTCGATTACACCGACCGTGTTGTTCAGCTGCAGTCTGTAACGAAATCCGAGACCGCTCCTCGGGAAAAGAAGAAGTGCCCAGCCCTTATCTATCCTTACCCGTATCCCGGTCGGGATCAAGACTGTCTCTCCGGGAGCCAGACTGACCGAGACTGTTGATCTGAAATCATATCCGGCGCTGCCTGCCGTCGCCCTTCTCGGCAGAACAATCTCGTCATATACTCTTCCGAGCTCCTCGATCTCACCGAACGTGCCCTTCATGGCTTTCGCGAACTGTTCAAAGCTCACTTTCTGAAATTCCGCAATTCTTTCCATACATCCCTCTCAAGTAAATCGAAAACTGCCGTCCACCAGAGCTCATCCGATGAACGACAGTCATACTCAGTTATTTATTCGGGGTCTGCCGAAGCGACAACTTTACCGATTGTCGCGTCCTTCGGGCAGTCCTTGATAGAGAAGCTGATGCGTCCCATCTTGTCCTTGCCGAGGCAGATCGCACGGACTACATCTCCGATCTGAAGAACATCCTCAACACGGTTAATACGGGCGTTCGCGATCTTGGAGATATGGACCATAGCCTCTTTGCCCGGAGCAAACTCAAGGAAAGCTCCGAACTCCTTGATGGATACGACCTTGCCTGTGAGGATCATGCCCTTCTCAAAATCAGTCGTGATTATGCGGATTGTCTCGATTGCCTGATCCATCTTGACCTGATCAGTACCGCAGACAGATACGGAACCGTCATCATCGATGTCGATCTGGACATCATAAGCGGCGATAATAGCATTAATATTTTTGCCCTTCTGGCCGACAACATCACCGATCTTCTCCGGATCGATCTTGATCTGAACGATCTTCGGAGCCCACTTGGATACTTCCGCTCTCGGAGCGGCGATGACCGGCTCCATGACCTCTGTCAGAATGTACTCACGGGCTTCATGTGTGTTCCTGATCGCCTCCTCGACGATCTGGCGTGTGAGACCGTGGATCTTGATATCCATCTGGATCGCTGTGATACCGTCATGAGTTCCGGCCACCTTGAAATCCATATCGCCGAAGAAGTCCTCAAGACCCTGGATATCTGTCAGAACGATGTAATCGTCATCTGTCTCGCCTGTGACAAGACCGCAGGAGATACCCGCTACTGCCTTTTTGATCGGAACACCTGCTGCCATGAGAGCCATGGAGGAAGCGCAGATCGAAGCCTGGGATGTTGAGCCGTTGGACTCGAAGGTCTCGGAGACGGCACGAATAGCATACGGGAACTCTTCCTTGGACGGAAGCACCGGGACAAGGGCCTTCTCAGCCAGAGCGCCGTGACCGATTTCGCGGCGTCCCGGTCCTCTGGACGGCTTTGTCTCGCCGACAGAGTATGACGGGAAGTTGTACTGATGCATGTATCTTGCTTCTGTGATGTACGGATCAAGGCCTTCGATGCGCTGAGCGTCAGAAAGCGGAGCGAGTGTGACGCAGTCACAGATCTGTGTCTGGCCGCGTGTGAACATCGCGGAGCCGTGAGCTCTCGGAATGAGATCGATCTCGGCAGCCAGCGGGCGGATCTGCTTCATAGCACGGCCGTCCGGTCTCTTGTGATCGTGAAGGATCATCTTCCTGACTGTCTTCTTCTGATACTGATACAGGGCATCGCCGACGAGGGCCATCCATTCCTCGTTGTCAGCATACTTTTCTGCAAATGCGTCGCGGATATCAGAGATGTTCTTATCGCGGACCATCTTGTCATCCGTGAAAACTGCCTCTTCCATCTTTTCAGGCGGGCAGATCTCATAGAGGGCGTCGTATAGTTCCTGCGGAATCTCATAGTGAACGTACTCATGCTTTTCTTTGCCGCACTCAGCGATGATCGTGTCAAAGAACTCAATGATTTCTTTGTTGACTTCATCGCATTTGTAAATTGCTTCAATCATCTTTTCATCGGTGAGTTCATTTGCACCCGCCTCGATCATGATGACTTTTTCTCTTGTGGACGCAACAGTGAGCGCGAGCTCGGATTTCTGCTTGAGTTCATAGCCCGGATTGATGACGAATTTTCCGTCGATAAGACCAAGCTGGGTCATAGCGCACGGACCGTCGAACGGAATGTCGGAGATGCTGGTCGCAAGAGCGGAACCGAGCATGGCGACAACTTCCGGATCACACTCCGGATCAACAGACATTACAAGGTTGTTAAGGGTCACATCATTGCGGTAGTCCTTCGGGAACAGCGGGCGCATCGGTCGGTCGATGACACGGCTTGTCAGCACAGCATGTGTGCTGGCCTTGCCTTCACGCTTGTTGAAACCGCCCGGAATTTTACCGACAGCATACATCTTCTCTTCAAATTCTACAGACAACGGGAAGAAATCGATGCCGTCACGCGGTGCCTTGGAAGCCGTAGCTGTGGACAGCACGACTGTGTCACCGTAATGCATGAAGCAGCATCCGTTTGCCTGTTTGCCGACACGTCCGATATCAATCGTCAGTGTTCTGCCTCCGAGTTCCATTGAATAACTTTTATAATCTCCCATTCTTCTCCTTCTGGCCGATTGGCCTAAAAAACATTGCAGCAATAAGCCGCATAATAGTGCTGCCTGCATGCTCTCTGTGCGCAGATACCCTGCCCCGCGCCTTATGGCGGGCAGGTAGGGACACGTCCCTCCTGCACACAAAGCAGGGGCAGGTTTTCCCTGCCCCCGTATAAATGCATTACTTTCTGAGTCCGAGTCTCTCGATCAGTGTACGATAACGGTTAATGTCCTTCTTTCTGAGATAAGCAAGAAGGCTGCGTCTGTGACCGACCATCTTCAGAAGACCTCTGTTGGAATGGAAATCCTTCGGATTCTTCTTCATATGCTCTGTGAGGGATCTGATGTTGGCTGTCAGAAGCGCTACCTGAACTTCCGGTGAACCTGTGTCGCCTTCAGTACGTCCAAAGTCTTTGATAATCTGCTCTTTTGTTTCCTTTGTGATCATTTTAAGATCCTCCTTATAAAATTCATGCCTTTCACCAAGAGACGGTCGGAGACTCCTTTCTCCAAGTGAAGGTGTAGTAATACATGCTGACCTATGCAGCGGTTCAAAGTATATCAAATCATATTGACCGCGTCAAGATTTTATTGATTCTTAAAGTAAATTTCACCGGCTCTGCGGTCCTCTTCTATCCTTTTTTTAAGCTCCTCAATTGACGGAAACTTCATCTCGGGTCTTTGGAAATGAAGAAGCTCCACTTTCTGTGTCTCCCCGTAGAGATCCTCGCTGCATTTGTACAAAAACGTCTCGACACCGACAAAGTGACCGTCGACCGTAGGCTTTGTTCCTATATTGGTTATTCCGTTATAGACCCTGCCGTTGATCTCAGAGCGCACTGTATAGACTCCGCACGGCGGGAGGATCTTCTCCTGATCCGGGATCACGTTGGTCGTAGGGAACCCGAGCGTCCTACCGAGCCTTCGTCCGTGAATCACTTTTCCGGTCACGAAATACGAATAGCCGAGCAGATGGCCCACCGTCTCCATATCACCTCTCATCAGTGCTTCGCGTACCCTCGTACTGGAAATATCCTGTCCCCCGTCTCTGACTTTAGAAACAGTCTCAACCGTAAATCCGAAGTCTTCGCCGAGTTCTCGGAGGAGCCTGACATCGCCCCGCCTCTGATACCCGAAGCGGTAATCTTCTCCCACAACGACGTGCTTTGCCTGAAGTCCCTCCACCAGGATCTTAGCGACGAACTGTTCCGGCTCCATCGTGATTAGCTCGGGAACGAACGGGACCTCAGTAAGGAGCTGTACCCCTTTCTTTCTCAGTATTTCTCTGCGTTCCTCTGTTGTAAGGAGTCCTACCGGCGAGACACGAAAGCAGCATACGCAGCTTACCGGATTCATTCCTTCCACTCTGTTAGCTTTCTCATAAGACAGAACGCGGTCAATAAGCGCCATATGTCCCCTATGAACTCCGTCGAACTTTCCCAGTGTCACGACTGTCGGGTAATCAAATGAAATATCAATTGTGTCTTTAATTATCAGCATATCTCTACAAGTCCGGCACGCTCTTTAATGAGAGCGATCACTGCGCGGTCCCTTCCTCCGTGTCGAAAATATAAAAGTGTTTTTCCAGTGAGAATCGCTTTCCGCTCTTTTTATATATTCCCGCAAATGCACCGTCAGACAGATACACCCGCACCTTTTTATTCGGTATGTCCGAAAGGCCGCGTAGTTCAAATCGATTGCCGTTCCTGATATCGGCGTCAAGATTTTCCGGCACCTGGACTTTCGGGTATTCATCGAAAAATTTATCAATCGGCATGACGAACGAGAGGTCGCCTTCTGACACTTTTTCGCTGATCTCATCCAATGTGAGCGCTTCACTGATCTCGAACCTGCCTGTCCGTGTCCGAAGGAGCGACTCCATGCAGCCGCCGCATCCGAGCTTCATTCCTATATCCTCGCAGAGGGTCCTTATGTAAGCCCCTTTGCTGCAGGTCACTCTGAAGCGGACCCTCGGCAGGTCTGTCTCAAGTATTTCAATATCCGAGAAGATGACTTCCCTAGCTTTGCGCTCTACCTCTATTCCCCTTCTTGCCAGGTCGACAAGCTTCTTACCGTCTACCTTGAGGGCCGAATACATGGGCGGAACCTGCATCTGAGGTCCTTCAAATGAGAGCACACAGGCTTCCGCCTCATCCGGGCTGACATTAACTTCAAATTCACGGAGCACCGTCCCCGAAGTGTCCTGCGTGTCCGTGACACAGCCGAGCCTGAGGACTGCCTCATATGTCTTCGTTCCATGGGACAGCATATCGACCAGCTTAGTGCCTTTGCCCAGACAGACGACAAGTACGCCCTCGGCATCCGGGTCCAGTGTTCCCGTGTGACCGATTTTTTTCTGTCCGAATATTCTCCGGCACCGGGCCACCACGCTGAAAGATGTCATTCCCTTCTCTTTTCTTACATTAATTACACCATGTACCATTAATTACCTCTTCGGCTGACAAAAAAGATGAGCTGCAGCACAAAAAAGCCCAGCCCATCAATACTCAGATATATTTCGCAAGCTCATCAAGCAGCTGATCTCGGACATCCGAAAGCCGGCCTTCTATTGTGCATCCGGCTGCCTTTATATGACCGCCCCCGCCGAAAGTGCCGGCTGCGCGGCTCACATCCAGGTCACCGTTGCTTCGAAGCGATACTTTGAATACAGAAGGCTCAGTCTCGTAAATGAAAACAGCCGCTAAAACGCCCTTTACCAGCCTGAGTTCGGAGACGATCCCATCGAGATCCTTTTTGGTTACTTCGTATGTGTTCATGTCATCAAGGGTCACACTCCCGACGATGACCTTTCCGTCCACATAGAGCATGCTCTCTTGCAGTACTTTGCCGAGGATCCGGCTCTGTCTCATCGTTCGCTGGTTAAACGACTCATCGATGATCCGGCTTGCCGGGACTCCTCTCTCAAGCAGATCCGCGGCGATTCTGAGTGTCTCTCCTCTGGTGTTGCTGTACTGGAATACGCCGGAATCATGAATAATACCGGTATACAGTGATGTCGCGATATCGAGATCGATCTTTGCCGGATCCATAAGATTGTAAAGTACCTCAGCGCAGGAACTGGCATCCGCGTCCACGACATTTATATCCGCAAAAAGCGGATTGCTGATGTGATGGTCAACGCAGAAGGTCTTCTTCGCTAGCGGGAACAGATTCCCTGCCACTCCGAACCTGTCGGTCGAGCTCACATCACAGGACACAAAGAGATCCCGAACGGAATCCTCCGGCGTGTCAAAAAAAGCATCGGCAAGACCGGGCAGGAACATAAGGCTCTCCTTTGGTCTCTCTATATACAGTTCCGCATCGATCCACGGAAAGTTCTTCCTCACATAGCCATAAAGAGCTGTCACGCTGCCGACCGCGTCACCGTCGGGCGATACATGTCCGACAATGGCGCAGGTCTTTATGCTTTTGGTAAAAATATCATCAAGCTTCATCATTTTCTTCTACCGGCGCGCTCTGTGCCATCACCTCGTCGATGAGACGTGACATACGTGCGCCTCGTTCTATTGACCGATCAAGCACAAATGTAAGCTCGGGCGTGTTGCGAAGGTTAAGACTGTGAGCAAGTTCGCGCCGGATATAACCTTCCGCGCTGCGAAGTCCCTCCATCGTCTTTTTCTGCTGCTCCTCATCGCCCATAACACTTATATACACTTTACAGGTCTTTAGATCAGTTGCGACATATGCATCCATGACAGATGTCATTACCGCAATTCTGGGATCCTTGAGCCCGCGGATAATATTTGCGAGCTCGTGGGCTACTTCTTCATTGACCCGTCTGCTCTTTGGACTGTTTTTTTTCATTCTCTGGGTACCTCTACCATTGTGTAGGCCTCAACCGTATCCTCGACCTCGAAATCGCCGAAATCTTTGAATACAAGACCGCACTCATAACCCTCACGCACTTCCTTGACGTCGTCCTTGAATCTCTTCAGGGATGCGAGAGAACCTTCATAGAGCTTCTCATCCTTGCGGAATACGCGAATCTGGCAGTTCCTCTGGAAGATACCGTCTCTGACGTAAGCGCCGGCGATATTGCCGATGCCGGATGCCTTGAATACCTGGCGGATCTCAGCATGGCCGAGGATCTTCTCCTCGTAAACTGCCGCGCGCATGCCGTTCAGGGCTCTTGTTACATCCTCGATTGCCTCGTAGATGACATTGTACAGATGGACATCGACTTTCTGTGTCTCAGCCATAGCCTTGGCAGTAGCGTCCGGGCGGACGTTGAAGCCGATGACAATCGCGTTGGACGCGGATGCGAGAGCGATATCGGACTCGGTAATCGCGCCTACGCCGCCGTGGATGACTTTGACGACGACTTCCTCGTTCGACAGCTTAAGCAGCGACTGCTTGACTGCCTCGACAGAGCCCTGGACGTCCGCCTTGATGACGATCGGAAGCTCCTTCAGGCTGCCTTCCTTGATCTGGTTGAAGAGATCGTCGAGAGACATCTGCGTTTTTGTCTCCTCGATAAGATTCTTTTTGCCCTCTGTGATGAAGGTCTGGGCAAATGCCTTGGCTTCCTTATCGCTGTCAAGGGCCACCAGCACCTCGCCGGCATCCGGGACAGATGACAGACCGATGATCTCGACCGGCATGGACGGAGTTGCCTTATGCAGTCTCCTGCCCTTTTCGTCTGTCATGGCGCGAACTTTGCCGCTCGCGCTGCCGCAGGCGATGAAATCGCCCTGCTTGAGCGTGCCCTTCTGTACGAGGATCGTGGCCACCGGACCGCGTCCCTTGTCAAGTTTAGCTTCAAGGACCAGGCCTCTGGCTTTTCTGTTCGGATTAGCCTTCAATTCATCGACTTCTGCAGTAAGAAGGATCATCTCAAGAAGATTCTCGATACCTTCGTGGGTCTTTGCCGATACTGGACAGAAGATCGTGTCGCCGCCCCAGTCTTCGGAAAGAAGACCGTACTCGGAAAGCTCCTGCTTGACGCGGTCAATATTAGCGCCCGGCTTGTCGATCTTGTTGATTGCTACGATTATATCTACATTTGCAGCTTTCGCGTGATTGATGGCTTCCACTGTCTGCGGCATGACGCCGTCGTCGGCAGCTACGACCAGGACTGCGATATCAGTAGAGTTCGCGCCGCGCATACGCATAGCTGTGAATGCCTCATGGCCAGGTGTGTCAAGGAACGTGATCTTCTGACCGTTGACCGTTACCATATATGCACCGATGTGCTGCGTGATACCGCCCGCTTCGCGGTCAGTCACATGCGTATTTCTGATTGCGTCAAGAAGAGATGTCTTGCCGTGGTCAACATGGCCCATGACGCAGACGACAGGCGGACGGGCGACCATCTCATCCTCATTCTCCTCAGCTTCCGCGAGGAGTTCACCGATGACGTCTTCCTTCTCTTCCTGCTCAGCGATGATATCATATTCCATCGCGATCTCTGCAGCCTTCTCAAACGGAAGTTCATGATTCACTGTGACCATCATGCCCTTCATGAAAAGATCCTTCACGAGAGCTGCCGGCTGCATCTTCATAGCCTCAGCCAGCTCGCGGACTGTGAGCTTCTCCGGGATCTTGATCTCAGTTACGACCTCCTTCTCCTTCGGAGCCTCATTCTTAGGCTTATTCTGCTGAAGAGCCTTCGGGATGCGGGAGAACTGCTTCTTGCCCTGATTCGGCTTGTTGGAGGTGCTTCCGTACTGGCTGTGCTTTCCGTTCTCGCGTCTCTCTTCTTTATTGCGGTCATAATCTTTGCCGCCGTCTTTGCGGTAGTCGCGCGTTGTCTTGTGGACAAGAGCACCGTCAGCGCTTGCCGCCGGACGGGAAGCTCCACCCGTTCTTGTGCCTCGGCCAATGCCCTGACCCTGGCCAAACTGACGCCTCTCCTGACCACCCTGGTCACGGCCTGTATTCTGACCAAAGGATCGTCTTTCCTGACCGCCCTGGCCCTGGCCGTACGGACGTCTCTCCTGACCGCCCTGACCCTGGCCGTACGGACGTCTCTCCTGACCGCCCTGACCCTGGCCGTACGGGCGTCTCTCCTGACTGCCCTGGCCGTACGGACGTCTCTCCTGACCGCCCTGGCCCTGACTGTACGGACGTCTCTCCTGACCGCCCTGGCCCTGACTGTACGGGCGCCTCTCCTGACCGCTCTGGCCGTACGGACGCCTCTCCTGACCGCTCTGGCCCTGGCCGTACGGACGTCTCTCCTGACCGCCCTGGCCCTGACTGTACGGGCGTCTTTCCTGACCGCCCTGACCCTGACTGTACGGGCGTCTCTCCTGACCGCCCTGGCCCTGATTATTAGAAGTCCGTCTGTCACGGTCCTGCCCATAAGAACGCCTTTCCTGACCTGCTTCTCTCGGTCTTCTGTCGCCCTGCGCGCGGCCTTCGCCGCGGCCCTGAGCCTGACCACCGGAAGGACGTCTTTCCTGACTTCCCTCTCTCGGTCTCCTGTCACTCTGAAGACGCTGACCATCCTGGGCATTCGAAGGTCTCGCAGACTCCTGACGGATCTCGGCCTTCGGCGCTTCAGATTCAGCTGCATGCTCCGGTTTTACTGCCTTCGGCACTTCCTGGACCTCCGATTTGGGCGCTGCCTTTAAAGCCGTGTCTTCACTCTTCGGAGCTGCCGGTGCAGCCGTTTCCTCCGCCGCCGGTGCTTCCTGAGTCTCCGGCTTTTTCCTGCCCGAAGTCTGCGTGCTCGCGTTCTGTGAGCGGAAAACACGCACTATACCCTTCTTTTTGGGCGCGGCTTCTGCCTGGCCTTTATCCTGATTTTCATTTGTTCCTGATGCTGCAGCAGCTGCCGGACCATCCGCCGAAACAGATTGTGATGATCCGCCAAAACGAGAGCGGATATTATCCACTTCGTTATCCGGCACCGCCGAAACAGCTGTCATAGTATCATAGCCCTTAGTATGCAGATAATCAACGACAGCTTTTCTGTCTGCGCCAATCTGTTTTGCAAGCTCATGAACCTTGATTTTTGCCATTCCTATCTCCTTATTATTCCCTCACACTGTCCAAAAATACCTTTGCAAGGTTATCATCTGTAATTGCAAGTGATGACCTCTCTCCCTTGCCGATTGCATGTCCGAGAGTATCTTTATCCGAAAGTACGCAGTATGGTATGCCGGCATGCGTACACATATCTGTAAAATGTTTTTTTGTATTGTCCGAGGCATCACCCGCTATGACTACCACTCTCGCCTTTCGCGATCTGACCGCCTCTTCAGTCTGAAATTCACCCGACGCGACACTCCGCGCTCTCTGCGCAAGTCCGAGATATCCGAAAGCCTTTTTTATATTCATTGTTCGAGATCCCTCGCTAGCGATTCTATTATTGCCTCCGGAATCTCGACCTTCAAAGCCCTCTCAAGAGCCTTTGTCCTGACCGCCTTCCTGAGACACTCCGCATTACTGCATATATACGCTCCGCGCCCGTTGGCTCTGCCCTTAGCGTCTACAATGACCTCTCCTTCGGGCGTCCTGACTATTCTGACGAGTTCGTTTTTATTCCTGACTTCCCGGCACCCCAGACATGTCCGCTGCGGTTTCTTCTTCGTAGCTGCCTGCTGTCTCTGACTCATTAACTACCTCGCTCTCCGGTTCTGCGAATTCCTCTTTCATAACATCATCAAACTCGCCGCTTGCGCGCGCCTGCGTCTCCGACTTGATATCAATCTTATATCCTGTCAGTCTTGCCGCCAGGCGTGCATTCTGACCTTCCTTGCCGATTGCAAGTGAAAGCTGATAATCCGGTACAATGACTCTTGCGGCCTTCTCGTCCGGGTTCGCTTCGACCGAGATGACCTTGGCGGGGCTCAGCGCATTTTCAATAAGAATCGCCGGGTTCTCATTCCAGGCAATGATATCGATTTTTTCGCCCCTGAGTTCCCTTACGACCGCATTCACGCGTGAGCCGTTCTGACCGACGCAGGCGCCTA
The DNA here is from genome assembly GCA_902788035.1 of uncultured Lachnospiraceae bacterium. Classification (GTDB taxonomy): domain Bacteria; phylum Bacillota; class Clostridia; order Lachnospirales; family Lachnospiraceae; genus Chordicoccus. Next base: position 36,633 of record CADAIL010000006.1, read on the forward strand.
CCGGGTCGACATTCCTCTCAGTGGAGGCTACTGCCATCTTGGTGCGGGATCCAGCTTCGCGGGAAATTCCCTTGATCTCGACAATGCCGTCCCTGATCTCCGTCACTTCCTCCTCAAAGAGCTTGCGGACAAGCTCCGGATGTGTTCTTGAAACAAGAATCTTCGGACCTTTTGATGAGTTCTTGACATCGAGCACATACACTCTTACTCGTTCTGTTGGGGAGAACTTTTCCGACTTGACCTGTTCGTTCTCGGAAAGGAGAGCATCTGCCTTGCCGAGGTTGATGCAATATGCCTTTCCCTGCATTCTCTGAACAACGCCTGTCACGAGCTGACGCACCTTCTGGTAGTACTCATTGAAGACCACATTGCGCTCTTCCTCTCGTATGCGCTGCAGAATGACGTTTTTCGCGTTCTGAGTCGCGATACGGCCAAAGTTCTTGGAATTAATATCCACGATAATGATATCGCCGACTTCCGCTTCCGGATGGTCAACTCTGGCTTCCGCTACCGTGACCTGGAGGATCGGGTCAACTATATCCTCCTGAGATTCGACAACTTCCTTCTCAGCCGTTACAGAGAAGTCGAACGTCTCTCGGTTAATGTTGACATTAATATTCTCATTCTTTCCGAAATTGGCCTTGCATGCCTGCATAAGTGACATTTCAATTGACTCGAGAAGGGATTCCCTGCTGATATGCTTTTCCTTCTCCAGTAGTTCAATCGCCTCTTTTAATTCGGTGTTCATTCTTCAGATTTCCTCCATGTTAAAAATCAAATGCAAGGCGGATATTGGATATCTCTGCCCTTTTAAAGACTGTATCAGTTCCGTCCGACGTGATCGTGACGGTATCATCATCATAAGCGGTCAGAATTCCGTAGAATTCCTTCTCCCCGTTCACTGCCTTATACGTATGTATCTCCAGTTCTTTTCCCATTGCAAATACATAATCTCTCGGCCGTCTCAGCTGCCTCCCGAGTCCGGGGGAGCTGACGATCAGCGTATAGGCATCCGGGATGAAGTCTTCCTTATCGAGGAGCGGGTCAAGCGCTCTGCTTGCGGCCTCGCACTCATCAATACCGACACCGCCTTCTTTATCTATATAGATAAGCAGATTATACTCTCCGCTGACTTTGGCATATTCCGCATCGACCGGGATAAGCCCCTGCGTGTCACACACGCTGCATAAAAGCTCCCAGGCTTTTTCTTCTATTACTTCTTTTCTGCTCACAACTCTTCCTTTGTGCAAAAGTAAGAGCGGGCATCCGCCCGCTCTACAGTCTACAGTATCAAATCATCACATAGAACTATATCACCCGCCAATTTAAATTGCAAGCACTTTCTCCGCCGAATATGCGCAAAGTTTCATAAGCCGGCCGCAAACATCATCTTCATCGAAAAACGTATATCCTTCCCTGCGAGCCAAAAAAGCTATTGCTTTTTGGTCTCTCGGTCGGATATACAATGTTTTTCTCACGAAGATAGATGCTTTGCTGCCGGCAGCGAAATGCAAGTCCTGCGAGCCAAAAAGTGATGATTTTGGTCTCTCTGTCGAATATACAATGTTTTTCTTACGAAGATAGATGCTTTGATGCCGGCAGCGAAATGCAAGTCCTGCGAGCCAAAAACTGATGATTTTGGTCTCCCTGTCGAATATACAATGTTTTTCTCACGAAGATGGATGCTTTGCTGCCGACCGCAAAATACAAGCTGCAGCCTGTCTGAACTGTTTATCTCCTGGTGCCTTTTCCCCCTCGTTTTGAGATCTTCACGCGACCGGGATAGAGTTTTTTGCTGTTGTAGTCGATGGTGAATTCACCCTGACCTCCAAGGAGATACGCGGCTGTCACCTCATCACCCTCGGCAAGACGGATGCCACGCACGCCGACAGCGGCCTTCTTCATCTCCGGGACCTCTGAGAGCGCGAACCTGATATACAAGCCCATGCCGCTCAGCAAAAAGACCGTATCGCAGGTATCGGCCATGCCGACCATGATAACTGAATCGTTTTCCTGAAGCTTTGTCGCCGCCACAGTTCTAACACTGCTCACAAACTCCGCTCCCTGCGTCAGTTTCACCTGTCCCAGCTTCGTGGCAATGAACACTCTGCCTCCCGCAATCGTCTCCATAGGGCATACCCATACAATATCTTCTGTGCGGTTAGTGAAATTCGTCAGATTGTCGATCGGCACACCTTTATCACGGAGCCGCCTTGCAGGGATGTCCTGCACTTTAACCGTGTGGAGTTTTCCGGTGTCCGTAAATATGCCTATCTTATCTGTGTTCATGACCCGGAAGATATACTTGTGGTCTGCCTCCGCGGCTTCTCTGTTCTTCTCATATAACGCTGCATCGAGGATCTTGACATAGCCGAAGCGGTCCATTGCAAATACGACCTCTTCCGGCTCCGTCTGCTTTTCCTCTATGACGACTTCGTCGGCATTTTCTATCAGCGTTCGCCGTTCTCTTCCGTATTCCCGGCTTATACTCTTAAGATCCGATATGATATCTTCGGACATCGCGTCGTAGTCGTTCAGCAAATGCTCATAGTGAGCTATTCTGCGAAGGGTCTCCTCATGCTGGGCGATCAGTGCCTCGACTTCAAGGCCAATGAGCTTAACAAGACGCATATCAAGAATTGCCTGGGCCTGTCTCTCGGTGAAGCGGAGCTTTGAAGCCAGTTTTTCACTCTTTTTAGTCTTGAATGAAATATCCTTTGTCTCTCCGTAAATGAGGCAATTCTTCGCCATCTGGGCGTTTCTCGATCCTCGCAGGATCTCAATTATAAGGTCGATTACATCGCAGGCTTCGATGAGGCCTTCCTCGACTTCTTTCTTCTCGAGATCCTTTTCAAGGAGAGTGTGATATTTCCTGTTGGCAATATCGATCCGGAAGTCAACAAATGCCTCGATTATGCGTTTCAGGGACATGGTCTCCGGTCTTCCGTCAGAGACGACCAGCATGTTCACACCGAAAGTATCCTCAAGTCTGGTCTTTTTATAAAGGATGTTGCGGATATTCTCCGCGTCCGCTCCCTTTTTCAGCTCGATGACGATTCGGATTCCCTCTTTTGAGGACTGGTTGGATATGTCCGCTATGTCTGTGATCACCCGGTTCTCGGCAAGCTGGGCAACATCACCCATGAACTTGCCTATACCGCTGCCCACCATGGTATACGGAATCTCGGTCACGACGATCTGCAGTTTTCCGCCCTTCACTTTCTCGATGACCGTCTTTCCCCTGACCCGAAGTTTTCCGGTTCCCTCGGCATAGATCCGCGGCAGCTCATCCTTATTTACAACGATTCCTCCGGTCGGAAAATCGGGGCCTTTCACATACTCGAAAAGCTTCTCTTCAGGAATATCCGGATCCTCTATATATGCGCATACAGCCGAGATTATCTCTCCGAGGTTGTGAGGCGGGATCGAGGTGGCCATACCGACGGCAATACCGTCGGAACCATTGAGCAGAATATTCGGTACCCGGACAGGAAGTACTTCCGGCTCCTTCTCATTCTCATCAAAGTTTGGAACAAAATTGACGACATCCTTGTCGAGGTCCGCGAGAAAGACCTCCTGCGTGATCTTCATCAGACGGGCTTCCGTGTAACGCATGGCAGCCGCACCGTCTCCCTCGATCGAGCCGAAGTTTCCGTGACCGTCCACCAGGACCTGACCTTTCTTGAAATCCTGGGCCATCACGACCAGTGAATCATAGATGGAACTGTCGCCGTGCGGATGATATTTACCCATTGTGTCGCCGACAATACGCGCGGATTTCCTGTATGGTCTGTCGTACCTCGTGCCCAGTTCGTACATGTCGTAAAGCACGCGTCTCTGAACCGGCTTCAGTCCGTCCCGGACATCGGGCAGAGCCCTCGACACGATGACCGACATGGCGTAATCTATATAATTCTTCTGCATGATTTCCGAATAATCGGTGCGCAGAATTCGATCTTCAATCTGTCTCATATATTCCAATCAATATCCTTCTATTTAGTCCTCGCGGCAGTCCTCCCGCAAGTTCCTTCTCAAGGCGCAGGCCTCAGCATTGTACGCTGCAGATGTAAGGCTCAGCGTCATGTGCGTTAGACGTCAAGTTCTGCATCGCGCGCGTGCTCGTAGATGAAATCTCTGCGGGGCGGAACATCCGTACCCATGAGCACGCCGGTAATATCCGACGAGAGTCTCGGATCCGCGATCTCAATACGGCGGAGCATCCGGGTTTCCGGGTTCAGTGTGGTCTCCCAGAGCTGATCCGGATCCATCTCGCCGAGACCTTTATAGCGCTGCAGAGTGAACTTCTGATCACGGTGAGTCTTGCGATATCTCAAAAGCGCGCTGTCGTCATACAGATACTCCCCCTCCCCCTTTGCCGGCACTACTTTATAAAGGGGCGGCATAGCGACATATACATGACCTTCACGGATGAGATCCGGCATATAGCGATAGAAAAGTGTGAGCAGCAATGTTCCGATGTGGGCGCCGTCGACATCGGCATCGGCCATGATGATGATCTTATCATAGCGAAGCTTCGTGATGTCAAAATCATTGCCGTAGCCTTCAGAGAACCCGCACCCGAAACTTGTGATCATGGTCCTTATCTCGGCGTTGGCCAGAACCTTATCGATACTGGCTTTCTCGACATTCAGGATCTTTCCGCGGATCGGCAGTATGGCCTGATAGTTCCGGTCGCGGGCGGTCTTGGCCGAGCCGCCGGCAGAGTCTCCCTCAACGATAAAAATCTCGCATTTTGAGGCATCCCTGCTGATGCAGTTGGCAAGTTTCCCGTTCGTATCAAATGAATACTTCTGCTTAGTCAGCAGGCTGTTTTTGGCTTTCTCGGAAGTCTTTCTGATCTTAGCGGATTTTTCGGCACAGCCGAGAATGACTTTTAACGTATCCAGGTTCCTGTCAAAATAGTGCGGCGCCTGCTCGTTGACGATTTTGGAAACGCTCTTGGATGCGTCCGCGTTGTCCAGCTTGGTCTTCGTCTGGCCTTCGAATCTGGGATCCGGGTGCTTAATTGACACGACCGCCGTCATGCCGTTCCGAATATCGGGTCCCGTGAAATTCGTATCCTTTTCTTTCAGGACTCCGATTTCCCTGGCGTAGCTGTTCATGACCATTGTAAAGGCGGTCTTAAAGCCTGTCAGGTGGGTGCCTCCGTCCGCGTTGAAAATATTGTTGCAGTAGCCCATAATATTTTCATGGAACTCATTGACATACTGGAAAGCCACCTCGACAGTGATCCCCTCATCGATGCCCCTGAAATAAATCGGCTCCGTCAGGACCTCCTCATTTTTGTTCATCTCACGCACATAGCCGATAATTCCGTCCGGCTCGTGATACGTGATCTCGGTATCCCTGTCATCCCGCTTGTCACGGAATACGATCGTGAGTCCGGGGTTCAGGTAAGCTGTCTCGTGCAGACGGGATCTGACTTCCGTCGCAGAGAAACGCACTATGTCAAAAATTTCGGGATCGGGAAGGAAGTTGACACAGGTACCCGTCTCTTTTGTTTTTCCCATAATAGGAAGAAGACCGTTCACAAGTTCCAGATCCGGCTTCCCCTGTCTGTAGCGGTCATGATGAATAGCTCCGTCACGCTTTATTTTGATATCCAGATACGTCGACAGGGCGTTCACAACAGAAGAGCCGACGCCGTGAAGTCCGCCGGATGTCTTATAGGCTTCGTTGTCGAACTTTCCTCCGGCATGAAGCGTCGTATATACAAGGCGCTCTGCAGGCACACCCTTTTCGTGCATTCCGACCGGGATACCGCGCCCGTTATCACTCACCGTGCATGAGCCGTCATTCTCCAGCGTCACTTCAATATGATCGCAGAATCCTGCGAGATGCTCATCGACAGCGTTGTCGACGATTTCATAGATCAGATGATTAAGGCCTTTGCGGGATGTACTTCCTATATACATTCCCGGTCTCATTCTGACGGCCTCCAGGCCTTCCAGCACGTGTATACTGGACTCGTCGTAGATTTCCTTTTTTCTTGCCATAAGCTACCCCCTGAGTGTTGCATTATATCACATAGAACGCATGTTCGCAAGGGGTTATATACAAACAGTTGTGACGGTGCCGACGACGCTGTTCGGGGTTCGGTCAGGCTGTTCGGTCAGGCTGTAACGAAGTTTAATAAGCCGGCGCAAACATCATCTTCATCGAAAAACGCAGGTCCTGCCCTACGAGCTTAAAAACGCCTGCGCGTTTTTGATCTCTCGGTCGGACCTGCAATGTTTTTCTCACGAAGATGTATGCTTTGCTGCCGGCATCGTTACTACATGCACAGCCTTCCCGATCAGCTGCATCCTGCCCAAACTATTACCCCCTCCCAAGCTGTTACAACATTGCCCATACTGTTACACACTGCCCAAACCGTTACACACTGCCACATGGAATAACAAATAAGCTATTTATATAAAGCCATAAAATAAAATTAAAATAATGCTTGCATTCCCTCCGGATTAATGATATTATAATCGAGCAGCGAATAAGGCCGGTTGGTCAAGCGGTTAAGACGCCGCCCTCTCACGGCGGAAACAGGGGTTCGATTCCCCTACCGGCTATTCACTGAAAACCCCGAAGTTTAACGCTTCGGGGTTTTTCTGTTTTCCCGCCAGCAAACCACAGGTCATTTCCCGACACGATCCGTCCGGATCATATTTTCCCGATTATAAGGCGCAGCACTGCCACTATGTTACTTTGCTCTGATCAAAAGATTGTCAAAGGAGGAAAATTATGCAAAGGAGAGGATCCGCACTGTTTCTTTTCATCACCGCAGCCTGCCTGCTGTTAATGTTCCCGCAGAGTATTTTTGCCGACAGATCCTGTTCTCTCACCGTACACTCCTATATCAGTCAGAGCGGTGATGAGAGTGATGGTACATATGCCGATGGACAGAGTATCCCCGATGACGCTTCGCCTCTTTCGGGGGCTGTATACTCCATCTGGAAAGTCGGTGATGTCACTTCGCAGACAATAGGCGACACGGTTACACTCTGTGCCTGTCATATGGACGAACAATTTATAGAGCTTCTCATTCCCGGCGGTCTGTCCCCGGATAGCAGGAGTAACGGAAGCGAATCGGATTATCAATTGTCAGAAATTCAGGATGCATGGGATAAAGCCCCGAAGGATGAGACAGTGCTGACAGAACTTGTGAAAAGCCACGGCAGCGCACTGCCTCCTTCCGACATCGACGGCGTAACACGTTCTGATAATCTTTCACAAGGTCTGTATGTCCTTGCCATTACGCAGTTTCCGGGCAGAGATGATCTTCGCGTTCTTTCAGGCCATGCGCCCATTCTCCTAATGCTTCCGCAGTTAAACACACAAGCCATGAGCACCGAAGGCGAACCATTGGATCCTGACAATCTGTGGATCTATGACGTCTCTGTCTATCCGAAAAGCAGAACACTGGAAAGCGGTAAAAAAATACTGCTCCCGGATATGACATTAAAAGATGCGGATGACCGTGAAACAGGCAGCACGCTTTCTTTTATTTCTTATATAAATCTTCCGAACCTCGGAGACAGCAGTAATTATGACGAGATAGCATTAGACGATATTATGACTGACGGCCTGCATCACAAAGAGATCAGAAGGGTAGTCTGCGGTGACTGGCTCGGGGAGGAGAACCTTTCATACAACCTTATCGCTGCGTTCAAAGAACTCTCTCCCACGTCGGATTATTCAGCATCAGGTACCGAACACGGTTTCACATTGTCTCTAACGGACAAAGGACTCAGTAAAATAAACTCGCTCACCGGTAACTCCGGCTTATATGTCATTTATGATGCTCTACTTGGTGCAAATGCAGCCGTCGGAACCGAAGGGCCGGAAGCAAATGAAAGCATCTGGAACGTCAGTACCGACCGGACTACTGCAAGCCATACACTCCGCTCCCCGCTTGCTTATGCCGCAACTTACGGCATCAATCTCAAAAAAACAGGTCTTCCGAATGCGTCGGAGGCCCGGTTCTGTGTCCGTTTTGGAGACAGCCTTCTATATTTTGAAAAGACCGGCGCGGGAATTTATACCGCACAGGGAACGACTGCCCATGAGGATTCCGTATCCGCACTTTCCCCCGCACCGGACGGACTGCTTCGTATCCGCGGCCTTGATTCGGGCTCCTACACAATTGCCGAAACAAAGACCGGGGCAGGCCACAGCCTGCTCACATCGCCCCTCACAGTCACATTGACCGGAGAGGCGGGTTCCGGCTCACTCGTCAAAGCAGAGCTCGGTTTGGGAAGCGCGAATCCTATCTCCCTCTCTGTTTCAGCAGACAACGGAGGAATTGCTGAACTGTCAGTCAGCAATGAGGCAATGATCACTCCCCTGAAAGCCGGGGATAACAGCTATTGGAAAGTCGCGGCATGTATATTGGTCTTCAGTATTATGCTCCTTGGGGCTCTGATGATAAGAAAACGAAGACTGGAGAGCGGCGAAGACCCTCTTGCGGATCGTTTATTGATGACCACAGACCGGGTGAGCGCGGAGGACTATCAGAATGAGAAAAAACGGGATCAGAACAGAGCGAAAACCGACTGATCTTATCCTTCGGCTCATGATTGCGGCCCTGACATATGCTCTGCTGTCTGCTATCGTCTATATACCCTTCATGAATCAGATCGGATACATGAGTGAGAGTGTTGTCATCCGAAGTTATGTGGAAAAAAGCAGTCAGGAGAAAGATAAAGACAGCCAGAGTCAGGAGTTTCTTCTCGCTTCCGAATACAACAGGAGTATCGAAACCGCTCAGTCACGCACCCCATTCTTTTACCGCGGGACATCAGAGGAGACTGACGCGTACCGCGCTCTCCTCCCCGGAACAGGCGGCGTGATGTGCATAGTCGATATCCCATCCATAGGCATCTGTCTGCCCGTCGGTCACGGAACGTCCGATGAAGTCCTTGATGTCATGGCCGGTCATGTGTGCGGAACTTCCCTTCCGATCGGAGGCATATCAACGAACTGCGTCATAGCAGCTCACTCCGGAAGCACCTCTGCCCGACTTTTCACGGATCTTGGAAAGATAACTCCCGGCGATAAAATATTAGTACATGTACTCTCCCGCACCCTCACTTACAGGGTCCTTTCCGATCAGGATATCTCCGTCGTCCTGCCCTATGACGGCAAGACAGAGCATGCTGACTCCGTCGATTACGATGCCCCGTATTTCCGGATAAAGCCCGGGGAAGATATTCTCACTCTCTACACCTGCACACCGGTGGGCATCAATTCACACAGACTGATCGTATCAGCTCACAGGGTAGAAACCGATCAGGATGTTTACGCAAGCAGTGAACTTCACTCGTCAGGCAGACACGCCAAAAGTCTCGTCGCCTGTATACTGCTCGCACCGGTTCCCATTCTCGGCGCTGTACTCATGTTCAGAAAAGTTCGTTGATTCTGCTGCTGCATGACCGACTGCCGGCACTCGCCTGTATATACGAGCTGTTCTAGGCTGTTTACCCAAAGAGTCAGGGAGCTGTCGCATCAGACGGTGTCACCAATATATATGGCAGACATTTGCAAATATCGTCTGTTAAATATATTGGCGGCTCGCCTTAATGCGGCAGCTCCCTGTAATCTTAAATCTTATTCTTTTATGACTCACTCAGGCAGTAGGATGGCGTTCTGTTCGGATCAAAGAACGACGCGACATCATTGATACCGAGGACCTCAAAGTCATGAGAATATGTCTCATGTGACGGAGTACCCGGTGTGATTGCATTATACATGCTGACACCGTCCAGCGCTACACGGCCTGTACGGACGTAGTTGGGACCGAATTCAGTCCATCCGATATTGCCGTCAACATTGCAGAAGATATCAAAGCCCTGCTCCTTAAAATAAGTGAACTTGGGGTTGTCATCCGTATATCCCCAGACCGGTCCGATATCCGCGCCAAAAGCAAAGATGATCTTGTTGGTCGGTCCGACACACTTACCGACGGCAATCTTCCATCTCTCGTGGTCATTCATCAGCGCTTCCAAGGAAGCATCTGTCGCGTTCCTGTGACCGTAGGTGTGGCTTGCAAATGTCCAGCCGTTGGCTTTCATGGCATCCGCGATCTTTGTGGCTTCAGCCACATCCTTATCGTAATCATACTCCGGATGTTCTCTCAGGAATGTCTTCTGGGCTTCATTGAGATCTGCACCGTCCACACCCTGTTTATAATAGTCATTCGTGCGGTAGCCGAAGATACCGTTATAGCCTGTCAGCGCAACGGTCGGCTTTGCTCCCTTGTATGAAAAATCAGGGTGATTCTTCATAAAGGTATCAATTCTCGGGACCATATCATAGTCCCCGGTCTTCTGAACTCCGTCAGTGTCCGTGAACAGACACTTGACTTCTCCGTTGTCATCAATGACCAGCCTGTCAGCGTATCCCTGCGCGCCATTCTCACCGTAGCTGTGGTAGTAACTCAGGTCATCTTCAGACATAATGAGCGGCTTTTTACCTTCCGGAAGATAGACTCCTGTATTTTTCTTGAATACTGTATTGCCGTTCTCGTCAGTTCCCTCCATGATCAGATCGTCGAGACTTATGACAACGTAACCGGCATCGTACATATCCTGTACCATAATGTCGAACTCACCTACAGTCGTCATGGCTTTGTTGTTCTTCTCTACGCGCTCCTCCGTGCAGGTGGCGGATGCGACAAGACCTCTGCTGTCATTGATCAGAGAATGCCAGAAGACGTGGGGGGTCGTAGATACATCGACCTGAACACAGCTGCTCTTCTCAGCCGTTATCGAAGCAAGCTCACTGCTGAGCTCCGCGTCCGTGTCATAGCCGTCAAACCCCTGGATCGTGGCGATCGCGCCGTCATAATCATACTGCATCGCCTGATATCTGGCATAGTCCAGAACTTCCTCTTTTGTCTGCGGGTCTTTTGTCACATTTTGCACCACAGGCACAGTGGATGTCGTTCCTTCATTTGTCTGTGCACTGCCGTTTACGTCCGTCACCGCTGAATTCGTCTGAGTATTTGATACAGCTGATTCCGTCTGGCCGCCATCGACCTTTCGGGTCAGCTTTCTCGCAAGAGTTATAATACCAAAAAGAACGACTATAAGGAGCACCAGAAAGACAGCGCGCATAATGAGTTTTCTTCTTCTCTCACGCCTTCTCCGGGCTTCCCTTCTCGCCTTTCTTCTTCTCCTTTCTTCGAGATCCTGATTCTGTGACATAAATTCCTCCTTGTTACATTCTATTTAGTCAGGCCGGATCCATTGTTCCGGGCCTGTCTGAATCATTTTTGTCCATACAGCATCTTCAGGACAGATACGCGTAATCCCCTGTCCTGTCTGAATCATAGTAGCCTTCCATCTGCGTAAGCCCAAGTGCGTTCATGATCGACGTTGCCGGCTCACTTCTGTTCCACTCACGCACGTTGAACGGGGTCAGTCCATACCTCATGGACCAGGTGTATGACGTGCCGAACGCCTCCATGCCGAAAGTCTGCGCACTCTCAGTGCAGAAAAAGTGATATCCTTCATCGGTGAAATAGTTAAACTTTTCATTGGTCGTCAGGTATTCCCCAGGTTTATCCGAGATGTCACTGTCGTGAGCGAAGACATATGTATCAACCTTACCGATAATCGGCTCGACCGAGGTCTTCCATTTTTCCATATCGACCTTGAGGTCAGTTAGCGTGGAGGTGCCGACAATGCGGTCTCCCCAGGTTTTATTTGCAAATTCATACCCGGCAGCCAAAAGAGCATTTGCCACCTCTCTCGCATCCTCTACATCCTTATCATAGCTGAAATCAGGGTTCTCGGACAGCCAGTCCTTCTGCAGCTGTGTAAGCCCCTCGCCTGTCTGATAGGCAGCATCTGTGCGGTAACCGAACACACCGTTATAACCGGTCAGCGCAAGGGTCATGCGGGCTCCCTCATAAGAAAAATCCGGATATCTCTCAATGAACTCTTCCAGGATCGGAACGGCGTCATAATTCCCCACTTTTTCTGTGCCGTTCGCGTTCACGTATACGCACTTTATCTTACCGCTCCTCACAATCAGCTTTGAAGCATAGCCCATATTCTGCGTTGTGTGGTGATAGTTCACATTATCCTCAGTAAGAATAATCGGCTTCTTTCCTTCGGGAAGCTTCAGATCCTCCCTCGGAGTGATGAGAACTCCTCCGCCAGGACTCTCCGTCTCCTCCACAAGGTCGCGCAGGCGTACCAGCATAAAGTCGGCTTCATACAGCTTTTCTAAAAGAACTTTGAATTCCTGGGTAGTGAAGTTGTTGCTGTTGTTGACAACCACACGGTCCTTCGACGCAAAATTGACATCAAACGCGCGGCTGTCATTAATCAGCGGGTATATAAACAAATGTGGGACTTTAGTGACGTCAACAGTGCCGTTTTGACGAATAATCCCGTCTGTGTCATCATTAGACTTCTCACCTGACTCATCGTCAGTCTTTGACTCATCCTTTTTCAGATTCTGCGGCACCCCGGTGATAACGACCACTCCGGTCGCGCTCTCGGTTTTTGACGTATTCTCCTCCTCAGAGAAGAATAAATACCACGTAGCCATTCCGACAACAGCGATAAACACAGCTATCAGAACAAACGGGACCGTATTCACCTTGCTTTTCTGCTGTCTCTTTTTTGCCACCTGTTACTCTCCTGCTTCAAGAACTGATACGCATAAATTATCGGAGCTCAGATGATCCTCCGAATACACAAAATATATGCTGCTTCCGAATTTTTGAACATCATAGAGAAGAATGCCACCCTTCTGATCCGTTTCAGGATCGGACTCATCCGGTGTCGCGAGCTCCAGTCTCTCATTCTTCGATACCACGCCCATATCCCGGTCCAGATGGGTCCTGTAGGCACTTGCCCCGTTATAGGATTCTCCCGGATTATCGACATCAGAACTATAGTATAGATACCATCCGTCGTCAGCGCGAAGAAGACCTGCAGGCTCCTGGTCAGCGTCGCTCGGAAGTACTGTGACCGGCGACTTCCAGTGACGGCCCATATCCTCCGAGACAGCCATCTGAATGGCAGAGCTGCCCTGATCCAGAGTCTCTTTCTCAAAGAACATATACATTTTTTCATTGGTGACCGTAAGCTTTATATCCTCCAGGTTGCGATTTGCGCTCACCACATCGGATAGATACGTCAGCTTTTTAAGGTCTTCCGATTTGTAAAAGCGGATTGTATACTGGCCGTTCGATCGCTTGGCATTGGCGTTATTCAAACGTCCGTCGACAAAGGTCATACTGATGTAGTAAGAGCCGCCCGCCTTTTCTATTGCGGGATCGATCATATAATCCGCCTCTGTGTTGGTATACAGAATGTTGTTCTGAGCAATTTTGTTATAATCATCGAGAACGCAGGCACCCAGCTCACAGTCCGCATTGCTGTAAAGGATGACCCCATCCTCCGGGATAACGCTCAGCCAGTCACAGGAAATACCCAGATCGCTGACCTTGCCGGTCGAGAGATCAATGCCGACAAGTTTTCTGTTGATAGTGGTCAGCAGATAGTCTTCCCTGATGAGTTTGGCATCTCCGGAAGAGGATCTGTAGAACCTGAAAATCAGGTCTGCAGAAGTTTTCGGAGCTTCTTGTCCGCATCCTGTCAGCATAATGATACATAAGACTGCTGTTATCCATCTGCAAATAGCGATTCTCATAGTTACCTCATTCTAACAAACTATTCCAAGTATAACATTTAAGGCAGATTATCACAAGGCATGAATCGCTCCTCTTTAAAGAACGCCTTTCTGAACTGTTACCTTCTTCTTTTTATGATATAATGTAGAAAAATATCGGCCAAGGAGGGCAAAGAAATGCTGCGGCGCTTTTTAAATCTGAATTTTCTAGACAGCACGACCAGCCTCTACCATTATACGCGCTGCAAAAGCGCTCAGGATATACTGAGGAGTCACACCCTTTACGCCACAAACACGCAGTTCCTGAACGACGTCAACGAAATGCAGTACGTGCTGAACGTCCTTGACGAGGTCACGAATGAAATCAGCGTGATCCGCTGGCGCGAAAAAATCCGTCACCTCATTTACGACAACCTCGATGAATTCCATAAATATGAGTATTATCTTGTCTCTTTCAGCACTTCTCCCGACAGCCTCACTCTCTGGTCCGAGTTCGGCGACAAGACGGGCTACAATCTGGAGTTCGACGGGCGGAAAATACGGGACAGGATCATGAACAATACCAGGATTTTCTGCGACGGCTTTGTCGTCTATGACCGGGAAGAACAAAAAAACTGTCTGCGCCGGCTCATAATCGAGCAGATCCCGCGCGAGCTCGGCAAATCGTTCGGCGATATTCTGGATACATATCTTCCGGGCGGAATCTCTCTTTTCGGGGAATACAAACTCACCCTGCAGAAGACCATAGCGCTGTACGCCCTGTTTTTTAAGCAGACTGCATTTGCATCCGAAAAAGAATACCGGTTCGTATTCCGCGATCCGCCAAACCAGATAAAATTTCGGGAGCAGAACGGCTTCCTTCTGCCCTACATAGTAATCGACTGTTCGGCAGAGGAAGAACTGCCCGTAAAAAGCGTCACTGTAGCGCCCAAGAACCACATTGACCTTGCCCGGCGCGGGATGGAGTATTATCTCTCTTCTCTCGGTTATGACGTGCCGGTGAAACTGTCCCAGCTGAAGCTTCGTTATTGAAACTCCCCACGCAGTTAAAGGAGTCATTATGTCTGCATATGAGTATTCCGTTCGCGAAAAATATCACATACTTACAACGCTGCTCATCGAGCGAAACCTGACGGTCACCGCAATGGAGAGCGCTACATCAGGCCAGATTGCTTCGCTGATAACCGATACAGAGGGCTCATCAGCGATTTTTAAGGGATCTTTCGTCACTTACAGCAACGAAGCCAAGATCCGCATGGGTGTTCCGGAAGATATTATCCGGAGATACTCCGTATACTCTGTCCAGACGGCCGAAGCCATGGCCACGAGTTGTGCGGCTTTTTATAATGCGGACATAGGAATCGGGGTGACCGGTACAATGGGCAATGTCGATCCTGCAAATGCAGACAACTCCATACCCGGTTGCGTCTATTTCGCTGTATACTTTCGCGGGACCATCATTTCCCGTGCTGTTAAAATCGAGCCTCAGGGTTCTCGTCTCCTGTACAAGCTGGCTGCCGCCGAGAAGATTGCGGACACACTGCTTTCAATCATTTGTTAAATCACAGTGTGTCTCCGCCGAGTCTCTTCTTGACTTATCGCCGTGCCTTTGTTAGAATCCCTTTCGATATTAATATAGATGTTTTAAGAGATTTTTGGAGGTGGCTTATACCCATGATAAAAAATAAACTACTCTGCGCAGCGCTCTCCTTTCTGCTTGCTGCAGGGTCTCTGGCAGCCTGCGGGCAGAAGGATACCGCCCCGGCTGCTGATTCTGTCTCTGCGCTGACTGACAGCTCCTCATCGGATTCCGGATCATCTGTCAGCATTGTGACAACAATTTTTCCACAGTATGACTGGGTAAGGGAGATCGTGAAGGATTCCCCGCAGGATATTGAGCCTGTCCTGCTTCTCCGCGACGGTGTCGACCTTCACAGCTATCAGCCCACCGCGGAGGACATTATGAAGATTGCAACTTGCGACATCTTCATTTATGTCGGCGGTGAATCCGACAGTTGGGTGGAGGATGCGCTCACCGAGGCTGCGGACAGTGACATGACCGTCGTAAATCTGCTCGATGTACTCGGAAATTCCGCAAAAGAAGAAGTCATCGGCTTCGGTACGGAGACCGAAGATGCAGAAGGATCCGCTGAGGAAGGAGATCATGAAGACGAGGGAGAGTCCGAATATGACGAGCATATATGGCTATCTCTGAGAAACGCGGAGGTCTGCTGCGATGCCATCGAGAAGGCTATCGAAGAAAAGGATCCGGAAAATGCCGGGGTATATTCGGTAAATCTCGCTTCATATAGAGAAAAGCTCTCCGCGCTTGATGCTAAGTTCACCGAGGCAGTTGCCAAAGGATCGACAGATACCCTGCTGTTCGGCGACCGGTTCCCGTTCCTCTACATGGCAGAGGACTATGGGCTGAACTACTACGCGGCTTTTTCAGGATGCTCCGCCGAGACAGAGGCAAGCTTTGAGACAATCGTTTATCTTGCCGGCAAGGTGAACGAACTCGGTCTCAAGTCAATCTGCACACTCGAAAACAGCGACCAGAAGATAGCGCAGACAATCCGAGACAACACAGAGACAAAGGATCAGGAGATTTATGCGTTCGACTCTCTTCAGAGCATAAAGGCCGCGGACATAGAAAACGGCGCAACATATATCTCTCTCATGGAAAACAATCTGGACGTGCTGAAGAAAGCACTTGCCTGAAAAACTGACAGAAAGGCTGTCGCATTAGATCGTGCCGGCAATATATATGGCAGACATCTGCAAATAACGTCTGCTATATATATTGCCGGTGCGTCTTAATGCGGCAGCCTTTTTATATCTTTGGGGATGCCCCGCTTCTGCGTTTTCCACCTGTCCCATTTTTGCTTCCCATTAATACTGAAGCTTAATTTCTGCTTTGACCGGAGCCTTCACACGGGAAGAAAATACATCCGCAGCATCCATGCTTCCGACAACACTGCCGTAATGCGTCGGTATCGCGACAGCCGGACAGATCGTATTGATGAGCTCAGCTGCTTTCTTCGCATCCATCGTGTACGTTCCTCCGATAGGGACAAGCGCTATATCGCACTTTACCTGCTTGTTCTCTTTGGTCACGTCAGTATCGCCCGCCACATAAATCCGCTTATTCTCCGTGATCAGAATATATCCTACCCAGCCGGCACTCTTCGGGTGGAAAGGCTTCAGCAGATTATAAGCGGGAACCGTCTCAATTTTCAGCCCTTCTATCACTCTTTTCTGTCCGGCATTTACAGTCTCTATCTGCTTCACAAGGTGCCTGACTTCACCGGCTTTTGCCAGCATCTTCTCAGGTACGATGAGAATTGTACCGGATTTAGAGACCTTATCTATGTCCTCCGGCGAAAAGTGGTCGAAGTGATCGTGGGTGACCAATATATAATCCGCGTCGTGAGGTGACTCCTTCATCCGGAAGGGATCGAAGTAGACAACACCCTCGTCACAGCTGATTCTTATACAACTCTGCGTGTATACAGTAATGTTCAGGGCCATAATATTCCTCCTTAATACTGCAGATTGGGACTGCCTTTTTCTTCATGTATTATTGTACCATGTCCGAATCCACCCGGCATCTAAAATCCGGAATTTATGCCGCACGGGATGATCCTGTTTCAAGTCTCGCTCGCGAGACCTGGCGCGGGATTCGGGTCAGCGCCAGCTGACATAAATAAAAAAGCTGATAGATCACTCTATCAGCTGCCATTCACATGTGCGTTATTAGTTTTACTCATCCTTCCCGGTCGGGTCATCCGTTTTCTCCGATGCCGCCTTTTTCTTCTTATTTTTCAGGCGGTCCGGGATTACTACTTTCTCTTCCTTTCCCTCTACCGCATTCAGGATTTTTTCCACATTTCTCTTTCCATTCCTGATTCCCAGATTCAGGACCATGGAACTCACCGCGCCAAAGATAGCCAAAATCAGGCTGCACACGATGAACAGAGGATTTCTATTGGCCGCTGTAACTGCAAAATAGCACAGGGCGGCACCGACACCGGCCGTGGCAAGGGATGCCATATTATATTTTTCGAGGGTGGCGATTGCCTGCATCTGCATCTTGGCTTCCTTGAGCCACGCTTCTTTTTCTGCTTTGGTCATGGAAAATCTCCTTCTTTTTACTCAAACGCAGAGGGATGGAGATACGCTCCATCCCTCTGCTGATTCGAAACCGAATCTGATAATAGAGGTAGGTAAACTTAATAGGAAAGTCCCGGATTGAAGATACCGATCGCGCAGCCGACGATGGCAACTACAAGGAGGATCAGCATAACTTTAATAGGAGACATTTTCTTCTTGGACATCAGATACCAGCAAATAATAATTGTGATTGCTGTAAGAAGGCCCGGGAAGACTTCATCAAGTTTATCCTGAAGTACGAGGAATGTCTCGCCTTCTGAATTCTTAAGTGCAAGCGATGTCGTTACCGATACCCATGTAGCGGAAACAGCACCAATGACGAAACCGCCGAGTGTGGAGACGGCTTCACGAATTGCCATACCCTGATTTCCTACAAGGAATTCAACGGCTTTACCACCGAGGTTGTAACCTGTGAAGTACAGGTAACGCATTCCGAAGTATGCGAAGAGGTTCCATACGATGATGTAGAAGATAGCGCCGAGCGGTGAACCGCCGCCAGACATACCCATTGCAATACCGAGAAGGATCGGGATAACAGTACCGACAACCAGAGAGTCGCCGATACCTGCGATCGGTCCCATAAGACCTGCACGGAGGCCGTTGATTGTCTCGTCATCGACTTCCTCGTCACCATTGGCACGAGCTTCTTCAAGACCTGCTGTGATACCGATGATAACAGTACCGAGCTGCGGCTCTGTGTTGAAGAATGCGGTATATGTGTTCATTGATCTGGCCAGATCATCTTCATTGTCATACAGTTCCTGGCAAAGCGGAAGCATTGCATGAAGATAACCGAATGTCTGCATGTGCTCCTGAGAGAAGCAGGTCAGATGGCCCCAATACCAATGATGGAACGATGTCGTCAACGCTTTCTTTGATAATTTCTTCTCTGCCATATCAGATATCCTCCTCATCATCATCAAAATCGCCGGATCCGGCTGCGGCTGCCGCTGGCTTTGTGAGCTCAAGAATCTTCAGCTTGTAAACAAGGATAGCGAACATTCCGGCAACAACAGTAGCGGATACGAGGTTAATACCAATACTCTTTGCAAATACAAAGCCTGTCAGATACGGAATGAAATCCGTAACGTTTCTGACGATCTGCTTGAGAAGGATCGCAATACCTACGCAAGGAAGAAGTGCACCGACTGTGAAGAGGGACTTCATTGCAAGACCATCCATCGGAAGGTATGTCTTGATTGCTTCGACAACAGTCTGGCCAAGCATAAGCATGATGACCGTCGGGATCATGGAGAAGCACAGATGAGAAATCCACGGCAGATATCTGTCCGTCATCGCAATCATCTTGTAATTGCGTTTCTCAACAGCGCTCCAGCCCATATGCTGCCATACAAGGTTCATTGTAGCGGTTCCATAGAAAAGGACTGTACCGACTGTACCGACCATGGCGCCGAAGGAAGTTGCAAGACCTGCGCCTTCGACACTGGCGGGATCAAGACCCTGAGATTTCAGAGCCAGCATTGCCAGCGGGATACCGATATAGGAAACGGCACGAACGTCAGCGGAAACAGTTCCGCCCGGAGTTACCAGAGCGATGTAAACGACCTGCATGGCGACACCGACAAGGATACCGGTGCGAATATCGCCGAGGACGAGACCGCAGACCAGGCCACCGACGAGCGGACGGCCCAGAGTATAGTTACCGATAGAGGAACTTCCCATGCCGGGCATGGATGATAAGCTGGCAAAAATTCCGAGAATTAATGCCTGAACTATGCTAATAGACATAACTCATATCTCCTTCGTATATTCTATTATTGACGGGAACTTAGCGAGATCAATTGTAACCGAACTGGCCTCTGAACTTCTTCCAGTTGCCGATCGCGGTCTCTTTGACCAGCGCGAACTCGATCTCATAGCCCTTCTGCATGATAGCTTCCAGAGCAGCTGCTTCTTCGTTGGTGATTGACTGATTGTTGCCGAGCTTTGTTGTTCCGGGGCGATCGTTGCACGGTCCGATAATGACGGTCTTGACTCCCTGCGGATCAAATCCCTTGTCGACAAGGATCTTCTTCATGTCAATAGGATTCTTCGTAATCAGGAAGTACTGATCCTTGGAAGCAAGAACTTTCTCTGACTTGGCGATGAATTCATCAACGCCCCATACGAAAGTCTTCTTGTCGGACGCACTCTTATAAGCCTGCTTAAGGACCGGGTTCTTAGCTGCTGCATCGTTTACAGCGATAAGACCTGTGCACGGATACTCAAGAGACCATCTTGTGACTGTCTGTCCATGAATCATTCTGTCGTCAACTCGAATAAAAGAAATAGCCATTTTTAAATCTCCTTTCGTGGCAGTAAATCAATAAGAATCTATTTCTCAGATGTCATCATCTGCAGATTCTTCAGCAACAACTTCGAAGACTTTGAGACCTTCAACAGCATCCGGAAGAATTTCAGTCTTGATATCTTCCAGTTCCATCATGTCTTTCGAAAGAACGGTCGTAAGGACCAGCGGCAGGTTCATGCCACCGATCATGAGCGTTCTTCCGAGAAGACCTTCTTCCGCAAGTACATTTGCTGCAAATGACAGCGGTGAGCCGCCTACCAGGTCAGCGAACAGGATGATCTCGTCCTCCGGACCGACCACGCTGATCAGCTTGCGGAAATTGTCAGCATATTCATCGGCACCCATTCCGTTCAGAAGGCTGGTGCTGAGAACTTCCGGGCTGTCCTCGCCTGCAAGCATCTTGACAGCATCATGCAGACCGGGGGCTAACATTCCATGACTGACAATAACGACATACTTCATCTGGTGATTCCTCCTTTCTAAATGAATAATAAATTAAATCTTAAATAATTATAAAAAAAAGACTTATTTATATCTTGTCACAAATATCCAAAATGAACAGTGACATTTGTCACTTCCTATCCTGATTATTGTAATATTATACACAAACTTACAAATTCTTATTTATTATACTGTGCAATTTGCACATAAAACCCTATTGAAAATTGGCTTTTTGATCTCATTCAAGAACAATAAATGCTTATTTTATGTTACAAAAATCCACATTCTCTGTCTTCAAAACAGGGTTTTTCCGTTGTGTGAATTACATTTGTCACTATCATTCTCTAACCAATGTCATTCTGACATGAAAAAAGCGCCGTCGCTGTCCGTCTATCGGTACGGGCGATGGCGCATAGTGTCCTACTGCGTTATCTGCTGCAGATGATTATTAATTCTGCGATTGTATATGATCTGTTCCATTCGTATGTTGCCCGAGCCGGCAAGTATTTCGCTGACCGCGATATCGATATGCTGGAATGCTTCCTCCTTATTCCTGAAACGCTGCCTGTTGACCGAGTGTTCCATAGCCATGGCAAGTATCTTCTGATCGTCTTTATCCGGCTTTTCCACTCCAAACTCATCCTCCGGAGTATGCGTGATCTGTCTGCATACCGAGATTCCTTCAGAATACCTGTAGATATCTCTCTGTATATCGGGGTCAGAAGTCAGAGTCTTCATCAGTTTCCATGCCTGCCCTTTCTTGCTCGACAGGCTGTTCATGGCAATGAGCTGAGTATTCAGGTTAGAATTATTATCCCCCTTGGGCCCCTGCGGCATGGTGTGGATTTCCCATGTAAAATCACCGCCGACACCCATATGGATCGGGTTGCTGATGTAGGCGTTGTAAGCTGAATAGCTCATTGGCTGGAACAGAACATTTCCGTCAGAGAAGGAGGGCTGGACGTTCGTCATTTTTGCGGTCAGCCCGCCAAGCTTGTCAAGAAAGGTAATCGCTTCAGTGACTCTTTCATCCGTCAGAAAGCACCGATCCCCCTCCTCGGAGAAGAGAGTTACGCCGTTGGAGCAGAAGCAGCTCTCCCATCCGTATTCCGATATGCCGAACTGATAGCCCGACTCATTATCTCTGGGTCCTGTGACCTGCCTGCAGATATTAAAACATTCCTCCCACGTCCAATCCTGACCGGGCATGGCAATGTTCTCCGCGTTAAGAATCGACGCATTGACGACCATGATCTCCGGCGAGCATTCATAAGGGAGCGCATACTGGATACCTTTTCGTTTGCCGGCATCATAAGGCGCATCATAATAGACGCCGGAATCAAAAGACTTATCTTCAAGTACGTAGGAAGACAGATCCTGCAGAGCTCCTACATCCGACAGATACTCGAAATCTTCATCCAGGACAAAGAACACATCCGGCGCAGTGCCTTTTAAAATCTCGTTGGAAAGCCACTCTGAATAATCCCGGCGCCGGATGCCGCTCTCAAAAACGACACTGACCCCCGGATTTTCAGCTTCAAAAGCTTCAATAGCTTCATTCAGAATGACATGGGCATATCCGTTTTTCTCGCCCCAAAGGCTGTCAGAAAACACACCGATTCTTAGAATTCCCGTGTTCTCACTGTATATCCTGCCGAATGGATTCAGGATAAGCTCGGCTGAAATAATGATCATGATCGCTGCGACAAGCAGGGTCAGCCGGTCTTTCTGCCGTTTTGTAAAGTGTTCCATGGTCGATCCGCCTATTTATTCCTCATCAGAATCGTACATACGGGCTGCAGTGTCTGTCTGAACTGCCCAGATACCGAGCTGTGTCCTGTTCTTGAGTCCCAGTTTGCTCAGAATGACGCTAAGGCTGTTCCTGATCGTTCCCTCGGAGAGGTGCAGTCTCTGGGCGATTTCCTTGTTGGACATACCTCGACCTACACATTCAATGATCTTCCATTCCGATTCCCTGAGCTTACCGGTGAGCTGTTCGCCGACCCGTATCGTCTGATTAGTCTGCGCCATCTGAGAGAACATGCGGAATACCTTTCCCGTTATCTCGTCGTTCATGATCGATTTGCCGTTGTATACTTTTGTGATTGCCGAGGTGAGGTCCTTAAGTGAAGTACCCTTAAGCAGGTACCCGCTTGCCCCGAACTTTATGGCGTTGAATACAAACTCATCATCATCAAACGTCGTGAGAATAATCACCTTTATATCCGGCGCCATTTCCTTTACTTTCTGTGTGCAGACTACACCGTCCATTTCCGGCATACGGATATCCATCAGAATGATGTCCGGCTTATTCTTTTTTATACTTTCCAGGACCTCGCGGCCGTTGGAGACAGTATCTGTCACCGCAAAATTCGGCTGTGAGCTCAGCATGATCTTAAGGCTCTGCCTCATCAGCTCCTGATCATCAGCAATCAGTATATTAATCATCTTCCAAAACCCCTCCTGTATGTAATCTAAGCGGTATAGTTGCCTTCACTATAAATCCTCCGCTTCCGTCAACTGTCATGCTTCCACCCAGCATATTGAGTCGTTCCTGCATATGGGTAAGCCCGAAACCTCTGTGGAGTTCCTTGCAGCCGACACCGTTGTCCTCTATCCGAATCAGGATCTGCTTGTCATGCCGCTCGATACGGATATTGATTCGTGTGGGATGCCCGTGCCGCACCGAGTTGGTAATACTCTCCTGCAGAATTCTGTAGATCACGTCCTCTTCATCTGCCGCCAGGTTCGATAAAGAATCCTCACATATGTATTCGAAAAGGATGCCGGTCGATCTGCACATGTCATCAATCATCTTCTCAATGGCTTCATTAAACTGAAGACGCAAAAGAGCGTCAGGCCTGAGAGCCCTGACAGAGCTTCTGACATCCTTCATTCCCTGCCGTGCTGTTTCCTGTATGGCCTCTATCTGCGTCCTTGCCAGTTCAGGCTTCACGTCGAGAATAAGAAGGCAGGCTTCAAGACCTGTCACGATACCGGTCAGAACATGTCCGATCGTATCATGGATCTCTCTGGCGAGCCTGTTGCGTTCCTGCGTCTGAGCCATCTCAGCTGACTTCTTTGAGTAATCTTCCAGCATAATATTGGCTTCGGTGAGTTCCTCATTGAGTCTCATGATTCTTGCCGTCTCGTCCATCTGATAACGCAGCGTCACGATCAGGAAAACGATGAACATGACAACATTGACAAGCTCCAGGATATTCAGGATACTCTGCAGGATGCCTGCCGCACCCGCATTGTAGAATACCAGATAATCTGAGAACGAGACATTTCTGAACCACAGGTTCAAAATGCCCGAATCGACTATGAAGTAGCACAATATGATCGGAAGCAGGACCTGGATTTTTTTCTGTCTTGTGTATTCGCTGTGAATAACATCCGTCATGACCAGTATAATAATACCGGTGTATGCCATACCGCACACTGCCGTGAGCATAAGGCTTATGACCAGCTCCATGGCAGCCTTTATGAAATTGATATAGTCCTCTTCCATTTCAGCGGAAAAGAGCAGAAGAAGTGTACCGTATAATATAAATACGACCGCCATGAATCTCACGCTCTCCATAGGCAGTCTGGGGATCGTCCTGAGGAAAAGTCCGGCTGAATTACTCCTTGCCATACCCATAATAGCATGGTAGGAAATGACTGTTATATAAAGAAGAATCAGCGCATTAAGGTGCTTCATCGTCTTCCAGACTCTTTCAGGACTCGTGACATTGATCTCAAATACACTCATATAAACTCAGCTCCCGGTTCGCAAAGCACACAGTATCACTGCCAGCGGTTGATATCAAATTCCTCAAGATTGTCGTAGCACACCAGGTCGACCGGGACCGTGATGGTCTCGGGAAAGACTTCACCGTCCAGCATCTTGTAGAGAATATCCGCCGCCTGTTCTCCGATCTCTGTCGGAAACTGTGCGGCTGTCGCTTCCATATCACCGGACCGGATCATCATCTTGGCATCCGGAGATCCGTCTACACCGTAGACATATACTTTACCGAGCTCAGGATGATTACGAACAGCAGTCACCACGGCTTCACCCGCAAGGTCATTAAGACTGAAAGCAGTGTCGAAATCACCGCCCTCCTCAATGTACTGCTCGACAAGGGGCAGCGCGATCTCGTACTGACCTTTGCAGCTGATTTCTTTAACGATCTGAAAGTTCGGATTTGTCCTTATTGCACTCTTAAAGCCCTCTACTCTTCTGTATGCCGATAAAGCCGTCTCATGATGCAGGACAAGTATCCTGCCGGACTCCTGCTGCTTCATCATATACTCCCCGATCATATAGCCTGCCCGAAAATTATCAGATACAATCGTGCAGTCAGCCTGTCCGTCGCGGTCAAGCTCCGTGTCAACGACAATGACCCTGACTCCAAGCCTTTGTGCCCTGTCAAGCACGTCGGAGAGGCCATCGGCGGTGACAGGTGTCACGATGAGGGCGCTGATTCCCATGGAGAGCATAGAATTGATCTGCTCAGCCTGACGATTCGCGTCGAGACCCGGGTCACGCAGGACCATCTGATCCCCCTCCCCCTCGACTCTGACGCGGATCTGCTCATTGATGATATCATAGAACTCATTATTCATGGTCATATAACTGGCGCCTATGAGCCGCGAATCCTCTGTTCCCTTCTCTGACAGGGAAATCAGATTCATACCGGTGCTGCCCAGAAAAATCAGAGCCGCAAGATAGACAGCAATAATAATTCCGTTGAGTAGTTTATCCTTGCTTTGCATAAAGCATCTCCAGGTCTCGATTATCGAATGTGCATTATTTGCGACAATATTACTATTATAAAGTATCACTAATCGTTTTTGTACTGACTATTGTCACAGTATTCTCGTTTTTTTTACATCCTGGCGGTTTCTCACTGAGTTCAAGTCCCGCTTCAGCAGCTTTCATTTTCCGAATCGTTTTTCCTGCCCCTTATGCGGGTCAGATAATAACCGAGCTCAAGTACGCAGCAGGTCATCCAGCCGACCGGATAGCCGAAGCCGACAACATACGGATTGTAGGCGATTCTGCTTCCGATAAAAAGATATAGCTGTCGGATCAGGACAAAACACGCAAGCATACAGTACATCGGGACTTTCGACTCGCCCATGCCGCGCAGCGCGCCCGCAAGGACATGATTGACCGCGTTGAACATGAGAAAATATGTGTTCATTCGAAGAAACAGGGTGCCGTAATAAATTACCTCTTCATCCCGGGTGAAAAGAGCCGTAGCCCCCGGTGCGAAAATCACAAGAAGCGTGCCGATAAAAGCCGTCACTCCGACAGCCATGGTGACAGCCCGGACTGCGCCTGCATCCGCGCGTTCCCGCTTCTCCGCCCCGATATTCTGACCGACAAACGTTGTCGCTGCCTGACTGAGTGAATTGATCGGCAGGAATATAAAAGAGTCCAGCTTATTATAAGCCCCCCAGCCCGCCATGCATCCAGAGCCGAAGCCGTTAATATAAGACTGCACAAAAACGTTGGATACCGATGTGATCATCGACTGAAGCCCGGCAGGCAGACCGATCTCAAGAATATTTTTCAAGATAGACAGATCGATCCGAAGATCATGCCATGTCAATTTATAGATATCATCTGTCCTCCAAAGCAGCATGAGAACGAGGAATGCAGACAGGAACTGAGACAGGATGGTGGCAAATGCAGCTCCGGCGATCCCGGTCCTGAATACGATGACAAACACCAGATCCAGGACAGTGTTGAGGATACTCGTAAAAATGAGAAAATAAAGCGGACGTTTTGTATCTCCGACAGCGCGCAGTATACCGCTCCCCATATTATAGATAAGCAGGCCCAGAGCGCCCGAAAAATAGATTTCAAGGTAAACTTTGGCCTCAGGGAATACATCGTCCGGTGTAGACATAAGGCCGAGCATGGCAGGGACCATAAAAATACCTGCAAATGTAAAGAAAATCCCGAACAGTATCGTGACCGCGATCGTAGTCTCCACTGCCCTGTGGAGATCTTCCATCTTTTTGGCGCCGAAATACCGGCTGATCACTACGCCTCCTCCAATGGAGAATCCATTAAAAAAGAATATCATGATGTTGACGATCATGGTCGTGGAACTGATTGCTGCCAGAGCCTGTTTACCGACAAAGTTGCCGACAACGACGGAGTCCACCGTGTTGTAGAGCATCTGAAAAACATTGCCGAGAAGAAGCGGTATTGAGAATCCGATCAAGTGGCTTGCAATAGAGCCCTCAGTCATATCCCGGACAGTAGAAGTAGATGATGTATGCATAATAGTTCCGTCAGCTCCTTATCGAAAAAACCGCCGCATCATATGATGCGGCGGCTCACTTTTTCTTATTCGATTATCAGCCCTTGACCTGTGCGGCAACTTCCGCAGCAAAGTCTTCCTGCTTCTTCTCGATGCCTTCGCCTGTCTCGAAACGGACAAAGCTCTTCACTTGTGCCTTTGTGCCGGCAGCCTTAGCTACGCTGTCAACATACTTCTGTACGGACTGCTTGCCGTCCTCTGCCTTGACATAGACCTGATCCATAAGAACGACTTCGGAGAGCTCCTTGTTGAGACGGCCGTTTACGATACCGTTAATGACCTTATCCGGTGCATTCGGCTTCTCGTTCTTGGCTGCCGCGAAAAGGACTTCCTTTTCCTTCTCAAGATACTCAGCGGATACTTCGGCGCGTGTGCAGTACTCCGGACGCATAGCGGCCGCCTGCATAGCGACGTTCTTAGCCATCTCGGCAAGCTCCGGTGTGCACTCATCAGCTTCAATCTCTACGAGAACGACGATCTTGCCGCCCATATGTGTATAAGAAGTGATGAAGCCATTCTCAGCGTTCACTCTTGCGAAACGGCGGATCTTCAGGTTCTCACCGATCGTAGCGACATGCTCTGTCACGAACTCTGACACTGTCTTGCCGTCTGCGAGCGTTGTAGCCAGAAGCGCGTCAACGTCAGCGGCGTCTGTGGACATGACCTGCTCTGCGATTGCTTTAACAAATGCCTGGAACTTCTCGTTCTTTGCGACGAAGTCTGTCTCAGAGTTAACTTCAACTGCGACTGCCTTCTTGCCGTCTTCAGATACGAGCGCCATGCAGAGGCCTTCCGCGGCGATTCTGTCAGCCTTCTTGGCTGCCTTCATCTTGCCGTTCTCACGAAGGAAGTCGATTGCCTTTTCCATATTGCCTTCGCATGCTGTAAGAGCCTTCTTGCAGTCCATCATGCCTGCGCCGCTCTTCTCACGAAGCTCTTTAACCATTGCAGCAGTAATTGCCATTATAATTTCCTCCTAATACTGTGTTCAAATCACTCGGCAGCAGCTTCGGACTCTTCATCCGGATATGCTGTGTAGCCTTCTGTCGGAACATCCATGAGACCCTGATTAGCCTCGATGACAGCGTCAGCCATCTTGGAGACGATCAGCTTGACGGCACGGATAGCGTCGTCATTGCCCGGGATGATATATGTAAGTTCTTCCGGATCGCAGTTCGTATCGCAGATACCGATCAGCGGGATGTTAAGAGTATGAGCTTCCTGTACGCAGATACGCTCCTTCTTCGGGTCAACGATGAAGATAGCGTCCGGGAGCTTCTTCATGTCACGGATACCGCCGAGGTTCTTCTGAAGCTTCTCGAGCTCCTTCTTGAGCTGAAGGACTTCCTTCTTCGGCAGGACTTCAAATGTGCCGTCCTCTGCCATTGTCTCGATATCCTTCATTCTCTTGATGCGGGACTGGATCGTCTTGAAGTTTGTCAGCATACCACCGAGCCATCTCTCGTTGATATAGTACATACCACAGCGCTCAGCCTCTGTGCGGATCGCGTCCTGGGCCTGCTTCTTTGTGCCGACGAAGAGGATCTTTCCGCCGTCCTTGACGATATCAACGACTGCATTGTACGCGTCGTCGACCATGCCTACGGACTTCTGAAGGTCGATGATATAGATGCCGTTGCGCTCTGTGTAGATGTACGGCTTCATCTTGGGGTTCCAGCGTCTGGTCTGATGTCCGAAGTGGACGCCTGCTTCGAGCAGCTGCTTCATTGAAATAACACTCATTTTGTTTCTCCTTTTTTATGGTTTTTAGCTCACCCATATGTTTCCTGCCGGCATGACCCAGTGGGCACCGAATGCCGGAATCCGCATATGTGAAATTTGCAACAGACGATATTATACATGACAAATTAAGGCAAGTCAACAAACTTACCGTTATATAACGTTCTTTTTTTGATCAAATTTAAAGATGTAGAATCCCAGTGAAATTGCCGCTGCACATGACACGACAAGCATGAACAGATATCCGGTATCCGAGACAAGTTCCCGCTCGAGCAGGGCATTCAATATGACCGCATACAGATTATTGGCCGCATGGGCTGCGATTGCCGCCCATATAGTCCCGTAATGCTCATATACCGCTGCCAGCACAATGCCGAAGAAGAAGGCAAACACTCCCTGGGTCAGGTTCTGATGATACACCCCGAAAATGATGCTGCTTAAAAGTACAGCCCACCATACGCCCAGATAATCTCTGGTCCTCCGGTACACAAGACCGCGAAAGATCAGTTCCTCGCATGCAGGTCCTATCGCGCAGAGACTGACGAACTGGATGATAAGGTTCACATTCTGAAATAAAGAAGCGTTGATCTCAGCGCCGGCCTCGTCATGGATCAGCACTCCGAGCGGCACCTGGATAGTGTCCGCAAATCCGATAGAAAACAGAGCGACGACAAGGACCGCTGCAGCTCCGAACGCATTGGGATTCAGAATGCGCTCTGTCCTCCCGTGAGCCTTC
The DNA here is from genome assembly GCA_902788035.1 of uncultured Lachnospiraceae bacterium. Lineage (GTDB taxonomy): Bacteria > Bacillota > Clostridia > Lachnospirales > Lachnospiraceae > Chordicoccus. The sequence continues at coordinate 66,022 of CADAIL010000006.1, forward strand.
CTCTTTATTTCATCGCGCCTGTACATAATATAGAGAAAAGGAATCAGGATAAAATCCACAACACCGGTCATAACGACCAGCAGCATGTTGTCAAACTCTACCCTCGGCAGGAACATCTGCATCCCCCAAATGATAGCCACATACAAGACGCTGGAGACGATGTACGCAAATGCGACCGGCACCACACAGTTGAAAATGCAGCGAAAGATACTTCCATCTTCCGGCATGACAGACGGCTTTATGCCATAGCCTGTCACTTTCGTGGATTTTTCACCCCTGAAAGAACTGCCGCCTGTTCCGTTAATTCCGCTTCCCGCCTGCCCAATGAGTACATTTCGGAGTTCGATCGGACTGTCGACAATGCAGGCCGGCCACTCAGCCTCCAGCTCAGCCCTTTGACCGAAACCGTATGTGACGCCGATACAGTCGATCCCGGCTTTTGCAGCTCCGATACAGTCATAATTTCTGTCGCCGACCATCACGATCTCATCGCGAAGGTCCTGCATGCCAAGCTCATAGATCGTCTCCTCGATGAGTTCATACTTATCCGTACGGCGACCGTCCATATCGCTGCCGACAACGGCTGTAAAATACTCATCAATATTGAACATGCGAAGGATCTGCCTGCAGAACTCCGTCGGTTTCGACGATGTGAGAGCCAGGGTAAAATGCTCCTCATGGAGCTGTCGGAGAACACCCTTTATTCCATCATACAGATAGTTCTCGTAAATCCCCTTCGGTCTATAACGCTCGCGATAGCGCTCGACTGCCCTGACTGCCTCCTCCTCGGATACCCCCGCAAAGCTCATGAACTGTTCTTTGAGAGGAGGGCCTACAAAACACCGCAGGTCCGACAGTGGGACCTGCATGCCGAATTCTTTTTCAAGTGCATACTGTACACTTTTAGTTATTCCCTCGCCGGAATCCGTAAGCGTTCCGTCGAGATCGAATAATACTGTATTCCACATTCCTATTTACTCCGCGGTCTCCATTCTGCCATACTGGGAAAAATACTCGTCGACGCCATTGGCAAGACCTCTCACGATCTGATCCTGGCCGTCTTCCGACGTGAGGAACATATCTTCATCATAGTTGGACATGAACCCCATCTCGACGATCGTGACCGGCATCGTCGCCCAGTTGATTCCGGTCATATCATCCTGATACAGGTTATCCAGGGCGTCCTGACCGGTCTCCTCGCACTGTGCGTCTCTCATGATTCTCGAAAGGGCCTGACTGCGCTCTATCACCTCTTCACTGAGGTACGGATTGGAAGATGTGGGGGCATAGCACAGCACACCGTCAACAGAGCTGCTGTCCGCGCTGTTGCAGTGAATGCGCAGGAAAATGTCGGCATTTGCATCCGTGGCTATCTGCGCACGCTGCACGTTTGACATAGTAACGTCATTGATTTCTCTACACAAAACGACCGTATAGCCGCGGGCAGTCAGCGCGTCACGAAGTTTAAGAGTCACATCAAGATTCACCTGATACTCGTACACACCTGACCAGCTGCCCTGCGTACCGCTGGTCACTCCCTGCTTCATGTTCTCAGAATTAGGTCCGTTCGGCTCAAGATCCGTGATCTGGTGAGTCTCATGGCCGGCATCGATACAGACGATGAATCCGTTTCCTTCCGTCGGATTTTCTTCTTCAGTCGGGTTTTCGCCGGTCGCGGCATTCTCCAGTGAATTGCGAGGTATCGGAGTGACCAGATTTCCGTTCTGGACTGCATCCGCATATTCACTGACATTGGGTACCGCAGCAACTGCGACACCCCGGATCACATCGGAAGTCGCGCGAAGAGCTGCAGCCAGCGCCTCAGGGTCAACGGATTCTGTCAGATTTGAGTCAGAAAGACCGCTTTCTGAGACATCTGCGCTCTCGCCGCTGTCCGCAGAGGCTTTTTTCGCCTCCCTCTCCGCTCTCGCTGTCTCTACTTCTGTGTGGAGCCTGCCGGCCTCAAGACCGATCAGTGTACCTGCCGCGCCTAATACCAGAACGCCTGCAATAATTGTGAGAATCATCAGGATATCGAGTTTTTTATTTTTCTTTCTCATGTGTGACCGCCCTGTCTTTTTTACATAGTCCAAAATGCAGTATAGCACATATATGCCGACTTCTTCAATCCAAAGCACAGGATTCTCGTGACATAATTCTATGAAGAATAATAACAGATATTTCCCCTGCAGTCGCGGGCACTCACCCTGAAAGGTCCGGTATTCGACCGAGAAGCTTCAATATAAAGGATCCTGCCGATATACTTCCACCTTACTTCATGTCCTGCGGCACATACGAAGAGCGGTACAACTTCCCCGTCAGCATTAAGATACGCAATCGGTCTGTACTTTACGCCGCCAGAGTCGATAACATCCCCTTCCTTTGCTGTTCTTCCGGGAAGATCATCTTCTATGACCACAAATGAGATTCCTCCGCTGCCTCGTTTCTCCCAGAACGGGACCGATTCCGTCGTTCTGAGAGCATCCTTTTCAACCGTCTTCGACATATCGGTATCCACCCCAAGGTCAGCATAGTCATCTTCCGGCATATGCGCTTCCGCCCCGGAGTCGGTATGGTCAGCTTCCGGCATATGCGCTTCCGCCCCGGAGTCGGCATGGTCAGCTTCCGGCACATGCGCTTCCGCCCCGGAGTCGGCATGGCCATCCTCCGGCATATGCGCTTCCGCCCCGGAGTCGGCATGGCCATCCTCCGGCATATACGCTTCCGCCCCGGAGTCGGCATGGCCATCCTCCGGCATATGCGCTTTCGTCCGCGAACCGGGAGAGATGCCCGGCGTCTCGTCGTTGACACGGGGCTCGTCGCTTTCCAAGGCTCCGCCGTCAGTACCCGCCTCATCCGGCTGAGTCCATCCTTCCGCTGCATCCCAGTGCTGCGCAGGCTCTACGACAAATGAATATCGTATATCTGTGTCCGGGTTTGTCATATGGACATATACATCAGAAACTCCTTCCGAGAGCGCAATCACAGCACGTCCGCTTCCGTCTGACATAAGCACTTCCGTGTTGCTGATCACACAGTTCACACTCTGGTCCGACCACACTTCAATAAGGCACGGAATTACCATAGTTTCTCCTACAGTCAGAACAAATTGCTGATCGGCGCGCACAGTACATGCCGCGCACAAAACAAACAGAATCAGGATAACTCCGGTTTTCTTCAGTCTTCCGATAATTGCCAATGTCAGCATGCTGTCACCTCCTTTTCATTAGAAGTGCCCTCCTTCGCTCTCTGCCAAGAGACAGGGTCATCCTTCAACACTCTCGATAATCTCTTTGTACTTTATGACAAGCTCATTCTCCAAAGCCCCGTCAATCTTAAGAACTTCCTGAAGTGCCTGCTTTGCCGTATCGGAATTCCTCTCGTCGTATAACCTCATAGCTATGACTTTGACCCATGCAGAGATTTTTTCCTCATCAGAAGAGTCTTCTCTGATAAATTCCGAGAGAAGTCTCTCAGCACTTCCCGTATCACCCACGATTCTGCTGAGGTCCGCAGCTTTGAGCCTCAAAAATCCAAGCTCCTCATCTCCCGCGTTCTCCATGAGCGTAAGGACCTCCGCTATGGCTTTGCGGTACAGCTGATCACGCTCATCCTCACTGTCAGCCAGGCTTCCGGCAAGTTCATAATAGAGTATCCTCTGCCTGATGACTTCCCTGGCTGTCCCTGTATCCGTATACTTTGTCAGACTGCCCGCCTTCATAACTTCTTTATAGAACCCGGCAAGATCCTCATCGACATCCGCGCCGCGGTCTTCAGCCAGTTCACACATGATCCTGTCCGCTGTCTTCCTCGACGATTCAAGGTACGTGAGCACTCTGTTCCTCGCGTCAGATTTTACAGCATCCCGGTATATACCTCTGAGACTGGCAGTAAGTACAGTAAGAAGCAATAGTACCGTCCCGGCTATCGCAGCAGCTCTCTCCGCTCTGTACGTACGCCGGATCCGCACCATTTCTTCCCACACTGCCCCGGCGTCCGAATAGCGTGATACGGGGTCTTTTCCCGCAGCTTTACCGGAGACCCTCCGAATCTTCATAAGGATCCTTTTATCAAATACCCGGCTGATACCGGGCGCCAGCCGAAGTTTATGTGCAAGCTCACCGATTGTCACCCCCAGACTGTAAACATCCGCTGCCATGGAACAGATCCCGAAATGCTGCTCCGGGGCAGCATATCCCCGCGTACCAAGAGGCATGTTGTCCGTCTGTTCACCTACAAGGGCTATATCGAAGTCCACCAGCTTTATATTGCCATCGCCCGTGACAATGAAATTATCGGGCTTTATGTCGCGGAAAATGATGGGCGGTTCCTGGCTGTGCAAGTACGCAATGATCCCGCTTATCTCCGTGCATATGGCAAGCAGCTGCTCGGCCGATCGAATACGGCCTGCTCCGGCGTATTCCGCAAGGGTCACTCCCTCTATATAGTCCATGATCTCATAGACGCAATACTCATCCTCGAGCTCCTCCACGATCCTGGGAATAGACGGATGATCAAGCCCTTTAAGGACGAACAGACCATCCCGTCCGCCTTTTTTTGATTTCGGCAATTCTTTCATCGCCCACTTTTTCCCTATCCGGTCGTCAAGGACCACATAAACGCTTCCAGTCCCTCCGCTCCCGATTTTCTTCAGCACCCTGTATTTGCCTATCTTATCCACGCTGCTGCCTCCGGTTTCATAGGAATAAAAAAAGGCACAGCTCTTTTGCTGTACCTTTTGATATAGTATACCGTAATTTGTGTCTATTTGCAACTGTACCTTTACCATGAAAGGGATGAGTCTGCCAAGGGTCACAACAGTTCAGACAGGCTGCTCAGGGTCTGAGATACGTCGCAAACATCATCTTCATCGAAAAGCGCTGGTCACTACCCTGCGAGCCAAAAAAGCTAAAGCTTCTTGGTCTCTCGGTCGGACCAGCAATGCTTTTCTCACGAAGATGGATGCTTTGCGCCGTTAACGAACTGTAATAACAGCCCATCTGAAGTTGTTATCAAGGGTCACATATGATCGGGCGCTTCAAATCCGAGTATATCTATACTCTTATTCAGGACCTTGAGAACAATCGAAAGAAGCCTCAGATAGCTTCCGCGCCTTGCCTCATTCTCCTCGGACAGTATCTTGGTGCCGTGATAGAAGCGGTTGAAATCATTTGCAGTCTCATAAATATAAGCGCAGATCTTGTGCGGAGCGAGCTCCCCGTAAGCCTCTTCGATCGAGGCGCCGAAACGGGCAAGATCAAGCATAAGGGCTTTCTCGGCGGGATCCGCCGGGGCAAGAAGCTCACTGTCTGTCGCGAAGCCCTGTGCACATGCCTTCTCGAGGATAGACTTTATACGTACGATCGTATAGAGAATATACGGGCCGGTATTGCCCTCGAAAGCTGTAAATTTCTCTTCGTCGAATACATAGTCCTTGGAAGCCTGGTTGGACAGATCCCCGTACTTGATGGCTGAAAGCGATACGATTTCTGCCGTTCCGTCGGCATCCTCCTCACGAACATTCTTATTCTCGGCAATTTTCCTGACCATCGACTCTTTGATCTGATCAAGAAGGGTCTCAAGCCTCATGACACCGCCCTGGCGGGTCTTGAAAGGCTTTCCGTCCTTACCGTTCATCGTGCCGAAACCGACATGGACAAGCTTTGTATTTTCTCCGACGAGATGAGCCTTTATGGCTGCCCGGAATACCTGCACAAAATACAGGGACTGGCGCTTATCGACAACGTAAATGATCTCATCCGGGTTTATGTCTTCCATTCTCTGGACAATCGTAGCAAGATCTGTTGTATTGTAGAGAGAAGCTCCATCCGATTTCAGGACCATGCAGGGCGGAATCTCGATCTTGTCGTCCGGCTCCGCGACGTCGATGACCAGGGCTCCCTGATCGTAGTGAGCATAACCTTCCGCTTTCAGCTTCTCTACCATCGGAGCGATATAAGGCTGTACTGTGGATTCACCGTTCCACAGATCGAAGGAGACATCCAGTCTTTCGTAGTTCTTCTTCAGGTCTGCCACCGACAGTTCCATGATCTTAAGCCACATAGCGCGGTAGCCCGGTCTTCCCATCTGTAAAAGATGAGTAGCTTCAAGCGCTTCCGCCTTGTATGCCTCATCTTCCTTGGACTTTGCGGAGGCGCACGGATACACTTCCTCGAGCTCTGCCAGAGTGAACGGCGCTTCCTTCGGGTAAGCGTCCATGTCGCTCGGAGCGTCATCCCTGAAATAGATAAGCTCCGGCTTTCTCTTCTTCATCTCTGTTATGATGAGACCCATCTGAAGGCCCCAGTCACCCAGATGGACATCGCCGGTCACATCATCGCCACATGCCCTTGCAAGTCTCTTTATGCTCTCGCCGATGACAGCGCTGCGAAGATGCCCGACATGAAGCGGCTTTGCGACATTCGGACCGCCGTAATCGATCACAATCTTCTTCGGAGTCTCCGCCTGCGGAATGGACAGGTAGGGATCGGAATCCATCTGTCCGAGCAGATCCGCGAGAAATTCACCGGTGACATTGATATTGATAAAGCCCGGGCGGACTACATCGGCATCAAATATCTTCTCTCCGTGACTTAGTGCAGCCACGACATCATCAGCGATCATGAACGGAGCCTTGCGATATTTTTTGGCGGCGGCCAGAGCTCCGTTGCACTGGAACTCGCAGAGGTCCGGACGGTCCGAGAGCCGGACCTCACCGTAGGACGGATCGTAGCCTGCCGCAAGAAAAGCCTCCTTCAGCTTTGATGTGAGTACATTTTGAATCTTTTCCATATACTTTCCTTAATCTCTCCCGTAGTATTTTCCGTAGTATTTTCCGTAATAACCCTTGCCGGATTCCATGTTGACCTTATTCATGATCACACCAAGGATCTTGCAGTCGGACATTTCGAGCTGAGCCTTTACCTGCTGGGCAAACTTATAGCTGACTTCGCCCGAAGCGATGACAAGAGCGACCCCGTCGCACTGTCTTGATACGATCGCCGCGTCGATAACGGAGCCGAGAGGCGGCGTATCAATGAGAACGTAGTCATAATTCTTTCTCAGAGCTTCAAGAAGCGCCAAAAAGCGCTTCCCTCCCAGAAGCTCAGCCGGGTTCGGCACATCCGGACCCGAAAAGATCATCTGAAGCGTCGGGTAGTCCGTCTGGCAGAGACACTCACTTATCGTCCCCTGGCCCGTCAGGAAATGGCTGAGGCCTTTGAGTTCCGTACCCTCGACTATATAGCGTCCGAGAAGCACGGATTTTCTGAGATCGGCATCGATCAGCACGACTTTTTTGCCTGCCTGAGCCATGGACTCCGCAAGACGGGCAACAATTGACGACTTTCCTTCATTGGGAAGACAGCTGGTGATGCACACTGCCTGTACATTTTCACCTGCGAATTCTACATTTGTACGCAGCATCTTTATAGCCTCATCGAACTGAAAATGCTGCGTTTTGTCCTTTAATTTTACGATCGGCATCCTTACTTCCTCTTTGCCTTTTTCTTTCTGCTCTTCCTTGTTCTGCTTGTCTCCATAGCGTCATCCTCCTTGGGGATGACTCCGAGGACAGACAGACCGAGATATCGCTCCACATCCTCGCTGTCCTTGATCGTGTCATTCAGCATGAAGCGGATCACGATCAGTATGACTGCCAGCATAGCGCCGAGAACAGCGCCGAGGAACGTGTCTCTCCGGACCGACGGGCTGGACGGACTAACGGGCAGGTCCGCCTCCTCAACAGTATTGACCGCCTGGATCGCCATGATCTTTGTGATATACTCTGCCGAGGATACTCGCACAGCATCCGCGATCGCCTGGGCCATTGCGGGATCCTGATGCGTGACGTTGATGACAATGTATCGGGTGTCCGCAGGGTTCGTGACCGAGATCGTCGCTGCGAGTCGGTTGGTCGTCATGCCGAGTCCCAGTTCATCAATGACCTCCTGCATGACAGGGCGCGCTGTGACCAGCTGCAGATAGTCCTGTGTGAGATACGTAGAAGAATTCAGGTCGGCTGTATTGACGATTTCAGAATTCTGACTCGTCCTGTTCAGAATATATACCTTTGTGTTAGATGTATACATGGGCGTCACGAAGAATTTCGTGAACACATAAATGAGACCGCCGAAAATGACAGCCGCCAGGATCACCAGATACATCTTTGCCCAGACAGCGGCTATGACCTCCCGAAGGTCAATCTCCGCTTCTTTTATCTGCTGATTATCATCCATTAAAAAATCTCCTCCGGCATGATTTGCCCGGCGGAGCGCCGGGTACTCTTAGTGCAATGACCAAATTATAATCGGATTTTGCGCAAAAGCAAAGGATTATTTCTCATCGACACGCTTTTCCGAATAATTATCCGGTATCTCATCTCCCCACGGCGTTCCGTCGAGATCGTAAGGAGTCGACTGATAGACATAATAGTTCAGCCAGTTGGTATAAAGATTATTGGCATGAGCTCTCCACACGAGAGGAGGTCTCTTTCCCGGATCGTCATCCGGGAAATAATTCTTTGGCAGGTCAATTTCTATGCCCTTCTTCTTATCGCGCTCGTACTCGCGGCGAAGCTGCATGCGTCCGTATTCCGGATGGCCTGTGACGAATATCTTTCTTCCGTTCTCCGCCATGCATAAGAATACACCGGCTTCCTTCGACTGGGCGAGAATCGTGAGTTCGGGGCAGTTGGCAATGTCTTTGGCAGGGACATCCGTATATCTCGAATGAGGCATAAGGAACTGGTCATCAAACCCCCGGACCAGCGGGACCTTGCGATTGAACACCTTGTGCTGGAACAGGCCGAACATCTTCTTTTCCAGGAGCTTCTTCTGCAGACCATAGTAGTAATACATAGCTGCCTGGGCTGCCCAGCAGAGATAAATCGTCGATGTGACATGCGTGTTGATCCAGGAGAATACCTGGGAAATCTCATCCCAGTAGTCGACGTCCTCGAACTCATAGAGCTCGACAGGCGCTCCGGTGACGATCATTCCGTCGTAGTGTTTCCTTTTGATCTGATCAAAAGTCACGTAGAAGGTATCCAGGTGGCTCTTGGATGTATTCTTGGAATCATGCGAGCGCATTCTCATAAAAGTACAGTCGATCTGGAGCGGCGTGTTCGAGAGTTCCCTGAGTATCTGGAGCTCTGTGTCCTCCTTGATCGGCATGAGATTCAGGATGAGGATCTGGATCGGGCGGATATCCTGGTGGACCGCGCGGTTCTCGTCCATGACGAATATATTCTCTTTCTCAAGGATCGCCCTGACGGGCAGATCATTCGGTACTTTAATCGGCATTGTATTCTCCTTCCTCCAGAGCTCTCAGGAATTCCTCCTCAGTGATGATAGGAATGCCAAGCTCACGGGCCTTTTTATTCTTTCCGGACATGCTGCCCGGATCATTGTTTATGAGAGCAAATGTTTTTTTCGAGACACTGCCGGCGCACTTCCCGCCGCGTTCCTCAATAAAGGCTGTCAGCTCATTTCTGTTCTTGAACTTATGTACATCGCCTGTGACCGCAAATGTCTTTCCGGTCAGCTCGCTGCCGGCCGACTTTACTTCTTCAGCCATTGTAAGACCGGCTGCGCTCAGCTTTTCAATAAGTTCCCTGTTCTCCGCAGCCGAGAAGAAGCTGACGATTGCGGCAGCAGTAGCAGGACCCACGTCCTTGACGGAAAGAAGTGTCTCCCGGTCAGCCTGCATCAGCTTTTCAAATGAGCCGAAATGCCGCATGATCGTCCTTGCGGACGTACTGCCGACATTTTCAATGGCAAGACCCGCAAGAAGCCTCCATGGTTCATTCTTCTTGGAATTTTCAATGGCAGCAAGAAGCTTGTCCGTACTCTTTTCAAGTCCGATCAGCTTTTTATCAAGCAGCTCCTGCCTGTGATCTTTCAAAGTGTAGATATCGGCTATACCTGCAAGCAGTTTTTCTCTGACAAGCGTCAGGACATTCTCCTCGCCGAAGCCCTTAATATCCATCGCACTGCGGCCGACAAAGTTGATGAGATGACGTTCGAGCTGGGCTGGGCAGTTCGGGTTAATACACTTCTTATCCGACATGCCCTCTTCCTGCACTATGGGACCTCCGCAGACCGGACACACGTCCGGAAGGCGGAAATCCGAAACACCCACCGGCCGCTTCTCGGGGACTGACCTCTTTATTTTCGGAATGATCTCCCCGGACTTATAGACAACGACAGTATCGCCTATGCCGATATGCAGATTATTTATGAAATCCTGATTGTGGAGAGTAGCCCTCTGGACCGTCGTGCCGCAGAGCCTGATCGGCTCGAACACGGCTGTCGGATTCACACGGCCGGTCATCCCGATTGAAATTTCTATGTCGGTAATGACCGTCTCTTTCTCCTCAGGCGGATACTTGTAGGCTATGTGTCCGGCGCTGTATTTCGCACCCGCCGGGAAATCGCTCCTGTAAGCGATTCTATCGATCTTGACGACTGCTCCGTCTATATCGTAAGCCAGATCTCCGCGCATCTCGCCGATTCTGTCGATCTCGGATATGATTTCCTCGTCGGTCCTGCATACAGCAGACGGTGCAGTCTTCATCCCCAGTTCCCGAAGCCGCCTTAGACCTTCGAAATGACTGTCCATAAATTCCGGACTCCCATCCTGAACATTGAAGATAAAAAGAGAAAGACCTCTCTTTTTTGTCATTGCGGGATCCAGCTGGCGAAGAGTCCCTGCAGCGCAGTTGCGGGGATTGGCAAATGTCTTTTTGCCCTGAAGCTCCTGCTCCTCATTCGTTCTGTCAAAGTCAGCATGAGACATGTAGACCTCACCGCGAACCTCGAGGTAAGGCGTGTCCGTGTCGATACTCTCTCTCACGTCAGGAATGACTCTCGCGTTGACCGTGACATCCTCACCGATCATACCGTCGCCCCTGGTCTCCGCCATTGTGAGTTTCCCGCCCGTATAGCGCAGTGTCATGGACAGGCCGTCAATCTTCTGTTCCACGCAGAAGATCGCGTCCGGATGGATCTCGCGGACTCTGTGGACCCAATCCAGCACATCTTCTTTATTAAAGACATCCTGGATGGAAAGCATCGGAACATTGTGGCTGACTGTAACGCCTGCGGTCCTCTTGACACTGGCGCCTACAGTCTGAGTCGGCGAATCATCGGTCAGAAGAGACGGATCCTCGCGCTCCATAGCCTTGAGGCGCAGCATCAGCTGGTCGTATTCATAGTCGGAGACAATCGCTTCCCCTGCCTCGTAAGCCTCATTATATTTTCTGATCTCGGCTGTAAGTTTTTTGTACTCGCTGAGTTTTTCATTTTCGTTATTCATTGAGTATGACCTCATCTGCCTTTATTATTGATGACCCTTCTGTCCGTACCGGGCTTTACCGCCAGCCGTCTCATTTCCGTGATTTCCTCGTCCGTAAGAGGCCTCATGGCTCCCTCCTTAAGATCTCCGAGAAGAAGGTTCATGATGCGGACTCTTTTAATTTCAAGCACCGAATAACCTTTCGAAAGGCACATTCGCCGAATCTGTCTGTTAAATCCCTGTGTCAGGATAATTGAAAACTCTTTTTTATTGAGACGGCGAACACGGCATGGCCGGGTCCTGACTATGGTCCCTTTCCTCCTGCCCTTTTTCCCTATCTCATTTGTGAGGTGACGGTCATCGTCCAGCACGATCTCCATACCGTTCTGCATGGCTATAATGAACTCCGGAGTGAGGACCTTGTCTACCTTCACGATATATTCCTTCTCATGATAGTTGGAAGCCCGCATGATCATATCATTCAGTTCGCCGTCGTTGGTCAGAAGCACAAGTCCGGTCGAATCCCTGTCTAACCTGCCGGCATAGGAAATATACTGTGAAAGACCGGCGTAGTCTATTATATTATTGCTGATATGCCGGTCGCCCGTACAGATAATTCCCTTAGGCTTGTTCAGCATATAATAGAGTTTCTCCTGCTTTTCGGCTGCGACCTCTTTCCCGTTTACAAACACACGGTCTCCCGGGCACACCCGCTCCCCCACCTGCGCGAGGACTTCCCTGTCCTCGCCGCTCCTTAGAATCGTCACCGAACCGTTTTCGATGAGACGGTCCGCTTCCCGTCGTGAGCAGACCCCTGCGGCACTGATATATTTATTTAATCGAATACTTTCCTGATCCATTCTTACCCTGCTGTAATCGCGTTCTTTTCGATTCATTTCGTGCCTTAAGCCCGTCTGCACTCCCGGTTTCGGCCGTGAGATTGTCAAATAGAGGCACAGATTACGTCTATCATATCATTTTCAAGACTTGAATTAAAGAAGAAAAGTGGTATCATCTTCAAATATAGAAAAAAGCGGGGGTAAATATTGACTAAAGAGAAGCGCAGAGAGCTGCGATTGAAGACAAGAAAACTTGAAGCACTCATCTGTCTTATCGGGATGATGCCGATTCTGATCTGCCTGCTTACATTTTGCGCCTACCTGAATACAGAATATCCTACACCCAAGCACCGGACGCGTACCCCGATCTATGAGGGATACCGGACCGGATGGGCGGTCGACGTCAACGGATGGCATTACACGCCGAAAGAAGGACCGAGTCCGGTCTCGTGCTGGTATACGATCGACGGATACGACTACTATTTCAATAACTACGGCTACATGTCAACCGGATGGGTCTCTGTGGACGAAAAGCTTTATTATTTTGATATCACAGGTCAGAAACAGACAGATATGTGGGCGACGGATGACAATAATGTCACCTACCGCCTGAACGGGCAGGGAACGCCTGTGACCGGCTGGTACACCGATGAGGACGGCAGCCGCTACTACTTCGATGATTTCGGCGCCATGCAGACCGGATGGGTCCTGCTTGACGACAAGCGATACCATCTCGGTGAAGACGGAAAACTCGAGAGCGGGTGGATCAAAGACGGTGATCTCACTTACTATGCGGATGACAGCGGCGAGATTCAGACCGGATGGCTTGTCCTTGACGATAAGACATATTATCTGGGAGATGACGGAGCCAGAAAGACAGGACTTCTTACTGTGGACGGCAGCACCTACTACATGAACGGTGACGCAGTCATGCAGACCGGCCTTGTCGCGGTCAACGGAATCATGCACTATTTCGACTCAAAGGGAGTCATGCAGACCGGATGGATAGAATCGGGTGATGCCAGGTATTACTTCGACGGCGACGGAAATGCTGTAAACGGCTGGAAGAACCTGGACAATAAATGGTGCTGGTTCGATGGAAACGGTAAGTATGATCCGGGTCGAAAATATGACAGCGCCCCTATGGTCGCGCTGACATTTGACGACGGCCCCGGCGAATACACGAATCAGATTCTCGATCTGCTGGGGAAGTATAATGTGAAAGCCACCTTTTTTATGATCGGCAATCAGGTCTCCGACTTTTCATCAGCTGTGAAACGCGAGCACGATATGGGCATGGAACAGGGCAATCACTCATGGGATCACAAAACTCTGACCCACCTCACGGCCGAACAGATTTCTTCGGAGATATCAAGGACCAACGACGTGATTCGTTCCGTGACCGGTTCGAATCCGACACTCTTCCGCCCTCCGGGCGGCGGTTACAACGATCTGGTCATTGCCAATTCCTTCGGCATGCCCATGATCATGTGGTCCATTGACACGCTCGACTGGTCCCACAAAAATGCTCAGACCACCTACGACACTGTCATGAACAGCGTACAGGACGGAGATATCATATTAATGCATGAGATTTATGAGCAGTCTTACGTTGCAGCTCAGATGCTGATCCCGGCTCTGCTCGAGAGGGGATACCGCCTCGTCACGGTGAGTGAACTTGCCGCGGCGCGCGGTCACACTCTGAGATCCGGCATATCTTACGGGAGACTGAACTGAAGAATGAAATCGGGCAGGCAGGGGAAAATCTCTCCTGCTCGATTTTTGCCCAAAAGAACTGCCGCATAAGGCGTGTTCCCATGGTATATAGCAGACGACATGCGCGCATGCATGCTATATAATGAGGAAACCGTCTTATACGGCAGTTCTTATTGTTTCGTTATTTTACTGTTCCCAGACTTTCGAATATCACCCGAAATCGACGAATCTGGTTCCGATATAGCCTTCGCCGGCCTCACAGGAGATGTGATACCAGCCTTTAGAGACCTCTCCGATCACCGTGATGGGCGTGCCCTGCTCGAGCACTGTGACGACCTTGTAATTGTAGCCGGCACCTGCCCTGAGGTTACAGGTAGCGCCGATCACAGCCTTATGCTCAGATGCCCCGTCGTCCGGGAATTCGTTATTATAGCTCGGGCTCTCGTCAGAGTCAGTGTTCTCTTCCTTGTCTTCTTCCTCTGTCTCTTCAGAAGCTGCCGGAGCCTGCTCGGCTTCTTCAGCAGCCGCGGCATCCTCCTGCTTCGTCTCCTCCGCCGAAGGAGCGGCAGACTCAGCAGCCGGTTCGGAGTCTTTCGTATCGGCCTCCGCAGTTCCTGCGGCTTCCGCAGCAGCCTGTTCGTCGGCATCAGCCTTCTTGGACGCTTCCGTGATCTCATCGACCAGAGCCTTCACATCATCCTCAGCTGAGATTTCATTCACATAAGCTGTCAGTTTCTCATCCGAGGACGCGTCGACAACGATTTTGTACTCGCCCGCATCATCTCTCTTTACATACAGCCAGGAAAGTCCCGGGTGTTTCACGTAGAGACTGGGATTGATATACTCATAGGAAGCGTATACCACGTAACTCGAGTCATCCTTCTCCGGTCCCTGCTTGACATAGGACTTGATGTTGGAGTACTCAGTCTCCGATTTCTCGATGTCCTTGACATCCTGCTCCGTGAGATTGTCGGAAATCGCTCTCACGCTCTCAACATTCTTGCTGTTGAGTGCCATATAGTATGTTGTGACAAGACCCGAAATCTCAGGGATCTTGTTCTCCGTTTGTGCCACCCCCGACTCAACCAGCGCAATACCTGATTCGATCTCTTCCGCCGGGATGCCGGTCACCGTGGTTCCCGCACCCGTATTCTCCGCGCCGGAATTGCCGGCTGACATTCTTCCCGTGATTGCGCGTACGCCGAAGAAAATGCCTATAAAGACTATGGCAATCGCGCAAATCAGCATGATATAGCGGAGATTGTCAGAGACCCATTCTCTGAAATTATCCAATTTTTGCCTCCTCATGTCATATATAGTATGAACGACACATAATACATCGCTATATTACCATATATAGTTTCCTTTTGCAACAAAGCCGCTAATCTCCGGGGGCAGCAAATCAGCCCAGGTCCAAACAGTTCAGACAGGACCGGAAACAGTTCAGACAGGCTGCCGCCCGCCGGCAACGCACAATAAAAGCAGCCTGTCTGAACTGACACGAAATTCTTAAGATTTTTTTGGGCTGTTAAAATTTTCCTTGATTAAATGGAGCGGAAGTTGTAATATATCCTGTGATGGGGATATAGCTCAGTGGGAGAGCGTTCGGTTCGCATCCGAAAGGCCGTGAGTTCGAATCTCATTATCTCCATAAACAGCCTGCCATCCGGCGGGCTGTTTTACAGATGCGTCTGTAGCTCAGTGGATAGAGCACTGGATTCCGGTTCCAGGTGCGCGGGTTCGACTCCTGTCAGACGCATAGAAAAAAGACTGCCATATCTTTTGGCAGTCTTTTTTCTGTTTACTGATAAAAGTGCCGGTTCCTAACCCCTAACAACCAATCCCGATGGATCGTCCGGCAGATGTTTGCTCTGAGCGGGATACCGCAGAGCGAAGGAAACCGCAGGTCCGGTCAGAACATTCTCAGTTCATCATTCTCCCTGTCATAATAATAGACTCTATTCGAGAGCACTTCATACTCCGGAACACATTCCTTATTGATCTCGGTGACCATGCGTTCAAGCTCGAACCCGGAGAACCCTCCGGACGCGGGTGTCACGATGACTTCGTGGACACTGCTCGGAAGCACAAAGAGATCACCCTCCATGAGTCCCTCAAATTCGCAGAATACATGGTCATACAACATTGCTGAAGAGCCGAAACAGCGGCTCTCACTTGTCAGAATATACATGGGGACCACCGGGTCCGGGATTTCGCGCGCAGCCTGTGTGTCATCCGCTAGCAGATTCACCATCTCTCTCATTGTGTAGATTCTGGGCGGTTCACAGGACAGCATATTGGCGCCGGCGGTCTTATCGAGTTCTTCCAGGCCGATTCCCCAGTCCAGGGTATCCGAATTTCGGATTGTACAAAAAGCTGAGGGAAAGCGGCTGTCACGGATCTCATAGTAATAGATTTTAGCCAGATCAAGGATCTTCTCATGGGGAACATCAGAAAGCAGCTCTTCGTTCATTGAGTAATTGATCAGCCGGTAGCGGATACGGTCCCTCAAATTGTCAAATTTAAGGAACTCATCCACATCGATCGGAAAATCTATCGAATAGTGCTTATTCTCCTCCAGGATGATCCTCACAATTGCGTTTAGAGAGAGTCCCTCCCTGTAGCGCCCGTAATACTGGTTGATGTAGATCGTGGGAGCGATGCATTTGCCCTCAGGCATAATGGTCAGACCGTCGAGTATCACCCCGTTATTCTTTCTGACCGGCTTCAGAGTCACTTCAGTGTCGCTGCCGAACTCATCCC
The DNA here is from genome assembly GCA_902788035.1 of uncultured Lachnospiraceae bacterium. Lineage (GTDB taxonomy): Bacteria > Bacillota > Clostridia > Lachnospirales > Lachnospiraceae > Chordicoccus. The sequence goes on from CADAIL010000006.1 coordinate 82,635, forward strand.
TCACCATACTGTAGATCCGCGCTTTAAATGCCTCGTAATTCATATATTTCTCCTTTTTTATTTATTCGGGAATCTGCAGCAGAATGCGCGGCGCATTCCGTCCACCGGAGAAACGTAAGAGACGAGGGAATGTCTTATGGTAAAAAATAGTGGTAGAAAATTAAGAAGCCTTCCCGAATTTCGGGAAGGCCTCGTAATTTATACTCTTGAAAGATATTCAGATGATCTTGTGTCGATTTTTACTACGTCGCCGATGCTGACGAAGAGCGGAACCTGAATTGTTGCTCCAGTCTCGACTGTCGCCGGCTTTGTTGCGCCCTGTGCTGTGTTGCCTGCAAATCCCGGCTCTGTGTCAGTTACCTCAAGTTCTACGAACAGAGGCGGCTCAACACTGAATACATTGCCGTTATAGGAGCATACCTTAACAACATCATTCGGCTTAACGAACTTCATAGCGTCGCCGATTATGTCTGCATTGATCATGATCTGATCGTATGTCTCCGGATCCATGAAATAATAAAGATCTCCGTCGTTATAGAGATATTCCTGATCCTTGCGGTCAATTCTTGCTGCCGGGAACTTTTCTGTAGGGCGGAAAGTCTTCTCAACGACACCGCCGTTAATCACATTTCTCATCTTTGTACGAACGAAAGCAGCGCCTTTGCCCGGCTTTACATGCTGGAACTCAACAATCTGCATGACCTGTCCGTCGATTTCGAGAGTTAAACCGTTTTTAAAATCACCTGCTGATATCATGTGCAATCCTCCTTCATGGTGTACAATTCATTTTATAATAAAAACAGAATGCTTGCAAGAAGTTTGTTAATGTCTTTGGATGATTTGCCGCCGGAAAGTAACAGTTCAGACAGGCTGTTCAGGGTCTGAGATACGTCGCAAACATCATCTTCATCGAAAAGCGCTGGTCACTACCCTGCGAGCCAAAAAAGCTAAAGCTTTTTGGTCTCTCGGTCGGACCAGCAATGCTTTTCTCACGAAGATGGATGCTTTGCGCCGTTAAAGAACTATAATAACAGCCTGTCTGAACTGTTATACCAATTGAGCCGGCTCCAGATATCACGCGCTATATCTTCCACAGCCCTTCCGTCCGTCGCGACAGTGATGTCCTGCGCTGCCTCATAATACTCTCTGCGGGCATTTTGCAGCTGCAATATCCCTTCCGGCGAAAAGCGACCCGAAAGATTCGGTCTCGTCTCAGCTTCATTAAGCAGCCTCTGATAAACAGTCTCAGGCGAAGCAGTAAGGAGCACGATCTTTCCTAAGCTCTTCATAAGGACGATATTTCTTGCTCTGAGTACCGCGCCTCCGCCGCAGGATACAATACAGCCATTCTCCCCGGCAAGTGATTCGATAAGATCCGTCTCAATATCCCTGAAATAATTCTCACCAAACTGCTCAAATATATCCGGTATGGACATGCCCTGCCGCTTTTCTATCTCCTCATCCATTTCAATCACACGCCGTCCGCATATCCGTCCGAGCTCCTTGGCAGTTGTGGTCTTTCCCGCACCCATGAAACCGATGAGGAACAATGTGTCTGCCTTCCTCATCCTGTCATGACGCACAGAGAGTATTTTCCGAAGCTCCCGGGCTTCCATCTGACCCGGAGCGCTGGCCTTTCCGTCAAGACATGCAAATGTCACAGCCGAGCCGTAGACTTCACCATATGTCCGCGTCATCTGTCCAAGCTCACCCATCGAGATGAGGATCGTCGGAATTCCAAGCTTTTCTTTCGCTGTGAGGCCCGCAGCCAGCACTTCATCGACATCCTCCGCAGCCTGCGGCATATAAGCGCCCTTGGCTATATCTGCTCCGCTGTCTCTCATTTGCTCCATTGCCGCGTAAATAGCAGCACGGTGAGGGGTAGACGCAAAGTCGTGCTGCGACATGACCACGTGGATGCCGAAGCTTTGGGCTTCTTCCGCCAGCATTTGCGCAGTGGATATACCATACTCCTCAGCTTCAGCGGTGATTCCTGTTCCGAGTTCAATGTCAATGAGGTCTATGCATCCGCTCGATATCGCGATTCTGAGAATATCCAGATACTCCTCCGGGTCCACGTTCAGCCTGCCTCCTTCGCGCTCTGACCTCAGAGTAAACAGAATAGGTCCTTCAAATGCTCCTCTCACGTCAAGGAGAAGGGCAAGAAGCCTCATGGTGTCATGAATCCCCTCGAACGCGTCCGCGCGAAGTTCAATGAGATCAGCCTCACCGCGGGCATCGGCAGCCTCAGAGCGGATTTCTGTCTCTGTCTTACCGGTAATTGGTATTGCGACAGCAGGATTACCGCCGCCGAATGTGATATTTCTAACCTCAAACATTTTTCTTTTTCCCTTATTATGATATGATTAACACGCCGATGGCGGCCCTGCTTACAAAGCGGCCGAATTCAATTTCCGGTTCTCAAAGGAGTGTACCATGCAGAAATACTATCTTGTCGGAAGTCCGATCTCTCACAGTTTCTCTCCGAAAATGCACAATATGGCTTTCCGCATCACCGGCATAGACGCCGAGTACGGGCTCTTTGAGGCTGATGAGGCTGCCCTTCCGAAAGCCGTCGAAACTCTCATATCCTCCGGTGCCTGCGGCTGGAATGTCACCACGCCGGACAAGACCGCCATGTGCGGTCTATGCGATGAGCTCTCCGAGGCTGCCCGGATCGGTCATTCCGTGAACACAGTCAAAGTGGTCGGCGGAAAGCTTTTCGGAGATACGACTGACGGCCGCGGTTTTGTTCGAGCGGCAAATGAAGCCGGTTTTCCTGTCACCGGAGCCGGCATCACTCTTCTCGGCACCGGCGGAGCGGCGTCCGCAATACTTATTGACAGTGTGCTGACCGGTGCGGATCGCATTTTCGTGTTCTATAACCGTAAATCCTCTGTTGACCGCGTCAAAAGGATAACGGATGAGCTTTCAGGCCGCTACAGCACAGCGATAAGTTTTCACGCCCTCTCCGACAGGGATTCTCTGCGAGAAAAAATAGGACTCAGTTCCCTGCTTGTAAATGCTACGAGCGTCGGTATGAAAAAGAGCCTTGAGGATGTCTCCTATAAAGATGCCTCTCCGGTACCTGACACATCCTTCTTTCACCCGGATCTTAATGTCTTTGACGCAATCTACAACCCACGCGAGACATGCCTTCTCAGGATGGCCAAAGAGCGCGGCTGCAAGACCGAGAACGGTCTTCCCATGCTGCTCTATCAGGGTGCGGAATCCTTCAGGATCTGGACCGGGCAGGAATTCCCTGTGAAAGAAATCAAGGATGCTCTGTTCTGACTTTACCAAAGTCCGGGCGGGATTTGATCTCCATTCTGACTTTTATACCTGCTAAGCAGCGAAAAATGGCGGCTCACATTGAGCCGCCACTTTTTACACACTAAAACGGATCCATCCGCGCGTTTATTCTCCGGATGTTTCACTTTCATTGCTCTCCACAGAGGCGATGATCTCGTTACAGATCTGATCGACGGTCTTGCCGTCAACTTCGACCGTTACATTTGCAATACGCCTGTAAGCAGGCTCGCGCTCCTTCATCATCTTACTGACACGCTCTTCAAGATCACCGGCTCGCAGCCATGCGTGCTTTTCCTGCTTGGCAAGCTTGGCGACCACAGTATCAAGTTTTACTTTCAGATAATAGACTGTTCCAAGTTCTTTCAGATATTCTGCATTCTTAGGCATCAGAGCAAGACCGCTGCCAAGAACAATAACAGAACGCTCTACTCCGGACTGAAGTTCGATCAGGATCATTGTCTCCATAGCCCGGTAATACGCATCTCCGAACCTGTCATAGACTTCAGTTGTCCTCATCTTCAATTTTGCCTCTATCATCTTATCGACATCAACCAGAGGCAGCTCCAATCTCTTCGAAAGCGCTTTTGCCACCGCGCTTTTGCCGGAACCCATAAACCCTTCGAGAATAATGTTATCCATAATGCTGTCCTTTATTCTGCTTAGATTGAAATCATATAAGTAACAACTCTATCGATTCTATTATACTCTTTTTATGTGAATTGCTCAAATAATTTTATCTCATTGAGGAAAGATTCACGCTATTGTCAGATTCTTTCCTTCATTGGGACGTAATCAACCCGTTTTGAAACGCTCACGTAAGCAGGACGTATGATTTTATCCATATTGATCAGCTCTTCAAGCCGGTGCGCGCTCCATCCGACGATTCTTGCGATTGCAAATATCGGCGTGTACAGCTCGACCGGCAGCCCCAACATGTCGTAGACCAGTCCGGAATAAAAATCAACATTTGTGGATACACCCTTATAAATGTGACGCTTCTCGGCAATGACCTTCGGCGCAAGTTGTTCGACCCTGCTGTAGAGGTCATACATCTCTTCCTCTCCCTTTGCCACTGCCAGCTTCTCCACGTACTGCCTGAATAACTTCGCTCTCGGATCGGAAATCGAGTATACCGCATGGCCGAATCCGTAAATAAGCCCTTTCCGGTCAAATGCTTCTCTGGCAAGCAGTCTGTTAAGATAGAAACGAATCTCATCGTCGTCCTTCAGATCTTTTACATTTTCCCGAAGATCTTTGAACATCTGCATAACTTTGATGTTAGCTCCGCCATGCTTCGGTCCCTTCAGGGAAGCCAGAGATGCTGCCACCGCTGAGTATGTGTCCGTTCCCGAGGAAGTGACGACATGCATTGTGAATGTCGAGTTATTGCCGCCGCCGTGTTCCATATGAAGAACCAGCGCAAGGTCCAGAACTCGCGCCTCGATCTCAGTAAACTTCTTATCCGGGCGGAGCATCCTCAGTATGTTCTCCGCAGTTCCCAGCTTTCTGGACGGGTTGTGGATATAGAGACTGCGACCGAGTTCATAGTGGTTGTAAGCCTGATATGCGTAGACCGCCAGCATCGGGAATGTGGCGATGAGGTTGACGCACTGGCGGAGCACATTTTCGAGGGATGTGTCATCCGCGTATTTGTCATAGGATGCCAGCGTCAGCACGGATTTCGCGAGTGAATTCATGATGTCCTTGCTTGGCGCCTTCATTATGACATCTCTGGTGAAATTAGTGGGAAGGGATCTCTGGGCGACCAGCATTTGCCTAAAGTCCTTCAGCTGCTTCTCATTCGGCAGGGAGCCGAAAAGGAGCAGATACGTGGTCTCCTCGAACCCGTAACGTTTTTCGCTTATAAAACCGTTTGTTAATTTCTCAATCGGAATTCCCCGGTAAAAGAGTTCGCCTTCTATCGGAATCTTCCTGCCGTTTTCATATCTGAAAGCGTTAATTTCCGAAATCTGTGTCAGACCGGCGACAACGCCGTTGCCGTTCAGATCCCGGAGCCCCCTCTTGACATCCTTAACTGCGTATAGTGTATTGTCGATAGTAGACTGCGCACGGCAAAGCTCAGAGAGCTCCACGTGCTCGGGGGTCACTTTTTTTGAATATGCTGCCATTTGAGTACCTCCTTTTATTTATTCCTCCGCACGGAAGAAATGGCACAGCTGCCTCCCGCGCAAAGTCAGTCAGTTAATTGTGACATTCTATCATAAAAGGGGCACTCTGTCACGAAAAACACAGCCAGAGTGTATACAATAGAGGCTCATTATCTAATTATTCGATTGTTTTCAGCGGAATATCAGTTAAGTCCAACTGTGAGATGACCTGACGTTTACATATAAAAAATGACAGTTCCTGATTACTGTGCATCCTTTCCACACGGCAATGCAGTTCATTCTACAATCGTATTATGCAGTGTTCCGATTCCCTCAATCTCACAATCGACGGTATCACCGACAGAGAGAAATCTCGGAGGATCAAATCCCATACCTACACCTGCCGGAGTCCCCATGCTTATGATCGTACCGGGAAGAAGTTTCATTCCCTGGGACAGTTCAGCTATGCAGTAGGGGATGTCAAATATAAAGTCATCGGTGTTCCCGTTTTGTCTAAGTATCCCATTGACATAAGATTTGACCTGCAGGCACGGTCTGCCCGGTATCTCATCCGCTGTGACGATCCATGGTCCGATCGGGGTAAAGCCGTCAAGGCTCTTGCCCAGATACCACTGTCTGTGACCGGTCTGTACGTCTCTTGCGCTGATATCGTTGAGGATCGTATATCCGAAAATGTAGTCATACGCATCTTCCTCCGCCACTTTATAAGCTTCCCTGCCGATGATGACAGCCAGCTCAGACTCATAGTCCAGTTTCTGTGTTACATCCGCATGGGCAGGTATGCCTCCGAAATCGGCCACCGCCTCCCCCACTCTCTTGGAAAAGTAGATCGGCAGTTTCTTTTCACCGCCGAAAGCCCGGTTCGAATACCTCTCCGCCTCCTTCGTATGTGCCCGGAAGTTCTCACCGAGACAGATCACATCCTGAGACGGCCGAGGAATCGGCGCGCACTTTACAATCTCACTGTAGGGAATTCCTTCCTCATCCGGAGCAGATAGGAACTCCGTGATGACCCTCCGGTCCTCCTCCGTCAGCCTGGCCACCAGATCATTCATATTAAAGTAGGATACACCGATATCCGGCAGCGAGTACACGAACTTTCCGTCATTTGAAAGAACGCCGAGAGTCTCATAACCATTGTCCATAAAAGTTAGCAGCTTCATATTTTTCTCTCTCTATACTTTCTTATTGAAATTCCACAAAAGATGCCTGTTTTAAGCACTTTCTGGAACGCCTATAGTTCATTGACAAACAGATCTATGAGCGAAA
>CADAIL010000007.1 GCA_902788035.1 uncultured Lachnospiraceae bacterium
GAAGCTTATTGATACTTATTGATGCCACCAGATATGGTGGGGAGAACACCTCTGGTTGGCATAAACAAGACCGTCGCATACCAAGCTGGCGAATGCATACGCAGGCACATGCGGGCCCATAACATACAAAGGCTGGCTTACGCGGCCTCCATCACATACAAAACAGGCACACGCGGCCTCATCGCATACAATGCAGGTACATGCGGTGCCCATCATATATAAAGCAGGCACGAACAAGGCCAGCTCCGGACCCGGGCAGTAGGGACTGAGAGCACCGGCCATTGATGACCGTCCGGCTACATTCCTGCCTTCACTCACAAAAAATGATTTCATTGAGAGCGACCGTCCTCTTTACCAGCAGACCAGTACCTAGGCAGTAGAGGCCGGATGCACAACTCAATGATGACTGCCAGACTCCATTCCTGCAGTTCGTTTCCGGCGGCAATGCATACATCTTCATAAGAAAAACATTGCAGGTCCGACCTGAGAGATCAGCAACGCGCCTGCATTGCTAAGCTCGATGGAAGGACCTGCGTTTTTCGTTGAAGATGATGCTTGCGCCGGCCTCGGTCTTCGCTGGAGCCTTGCTTGCGTCGGCACCTTGCTTGCGACGGGGCTTGGTCTGCGGCTCAGGCTGCCTGATCTGTCACTTCCTGGATTCCGCGATTGCTTCTCTCACCGCCTTCACGGGGACCAGCTCAATGCCCTCGATCCTCCGGCAAGAATTCATATTGGCGCTGGGCAGAATGACCTTATGAAAGCCCAGTCTTTTGGCTTCCTGCACGCGGTTCTCCGCCTGGCTGACCGCACGGACTTCACCGGACAATCCTACCTCGCCGAACACCATCACATCATCCGGTATCGTATAGTCACGGACGCTCGACACAAGCGCGAGCAAAATTCCAAGATCCAGCGCCGGCTCGTTCATTTTGATGCCGCCCGCAATATTCACATATGCGTCGCACGCACCGAGCGCAACCCCGCAGCGTTTTTCAAGAACAGCCATCAGGAGATTCACGCGGTTATAGTCTGTGCCGGTCGCAGTTCTCCTCGGAATGCCGAAATTGCTCTGACACACAAGAGCCTGTATCTCGATTAACACCGGTCTTGTACCTTCTACGGAGCAGGCAACGACTGATCCCGATGCGTCTTCCGGCCGTCCGCTCAGCATATATTCAGATGGATTCTCGACCTCAACCAGGCCGGAGCCCCTCATCTCAAAGACTCCGATCTCATTTGTTGAGCCGAATCTGTTCTTCACGCCTCTGAGTATCCGGTAAGATGCATGACGGTCTCCTTCGAAATAGAGAACCGTATCGACCATGTGCTCGAGCACTCTGGGACCGGCCACAGCCCCCTCCTTGGTCACGTGACCTACAATGAACATAGATACTCCAAGACCTTTTGCCAGCATCATGAGAACATTCGTCGATTCTCGCACCTGGGATACAGAGCCCGGGGCGCTTGCGACTTCCTCATTATACATGGTCTGAATGGAGTCGATCACGCACACGTCCGGTTTCTGTTCCTCGATGATTTCTTTAATATCAGCCAGATTGGTCTCGCACAGAAGAAGCAGGTCGTCTGAGATCTCCCCGATTCTCGATGCCCTCATCTTGATCTGCTGAAGGCTCTCTTCGCCTGAAATGTAGAGAACACGCGAGCCGCTGTCCGCGAGATGTCTGCAGACCTGAAGAAGAATCGTAGATTTCCCTATGCCGGGATCTCCTCCGATAAGCACCATGGAACCTCTGACGATTCCACCTCCCAGCACCCGATCGAGTTCTTTCATACCCGTCCCGAGCCGCCTGTGCTCTTCCATTGATATATCACGGAGGCGTACAGGTTTTGTAGCTCCGCCCGGTCTCCGAGTCCCTTTTTTAGAAGAAGAGCCCTTTGCATCGGGCTCTTCCACAAATGTATTCCATTCTCTGCAGCCGGGGCACTGCCCCATCCACTTTGCGGATTCATATCCGCAGTTCTGACAGAAGAATACCGTTTTCTTTTTTATAGCTGCCATATCACTTTTTGATAATCTCTACTTTGACTGCGTCTGCATTTGCAAGTTCAACCCCGAAAGACAGCTTCCCGCCGAGGTTGGTCCTCTGTTCATCGTGAATGTTGCCGTCGATCACGATCGAATACTCTGTCTGCGGCTCGCCCTCCACGGTGATCTGCGCGTCCTCCGGTCCCTCGACCGAGAAACTGAGTCCGCCTGCCGTGTAGCGAAGTTCCGTGACCGTTGTTCCCGGAACTGACTCATAGACAAACATCTCGTTGCGCTCAAGCCTTGTGATTTCGGAGAATGTTTTGACCTTATAAAGGTCACCTTCATGTTCAAAGTCAGAGAGCTTTGTTTTTGACGCAAGTTCATAGTTGCCAAAGCTGATGCTTCCGTCCGCCTCCGTGCGGATCAGTTCTTTGATAACCGCCATGGTAATACCTCTTATAGAATTGTGCAGGTCAATGTTACATATAAGATGCCTGCCGGCTTTTGCATCCGGCAAGTCCCTTTTACTCCTCAGACGATGCAAATGTGATCTCGCCCTTCACCACACGCACCGTAACCTCGCCGCCTTCCCGTACCTCTCCGTTCAAGATCATATCGGACAGAGGATTCTCGATTTTTTCCTGAATCTTTCTCCTTAGCGGACGCGCACCGTATTTCGGTGAGAATCCAGCTTCGGCGATCTGTTTTTTGACTGAGGCAGTGATTTTGAGATCGATATTCATTTCACTCTTTGCTCTGTCTGTCAATTCCTTCGTCATAAGACCGACGATCTGCTCCACTTCTTTTTTATTCAGCATGTGGAAAACAATGATCTCGTCGATACGGTTCAGGAATTCCGGCTTAAATATTCTTCTGACCTCGGACATGACACCGCTCTTCATCCGCTCGTAGTCAGCTTTCTCATCGTCCCCGGCACTAAAACCGAGCCGTTTCGGCTCAACGATCGACTGCGCGCCGGCGTTGGAAGTCATGATGATACAGGTATTTTTGAAATCGACCTTCCTCCCGTGGGAATCTGTGATGTGGCCTTCATCCAGGACCTGAAGCAGTATGTTAAATACATCCGGATGAGCCTTCTCGATCTCATCGAACAGGATCACACTGTATGGATGCCGCCGCACCTGCTCGGAGAGCTGGCCTCCCTCGTCATAGCCCACATAGCCGGGCGGCGATCCGATCATCTTGGATACGCTGTATTTCTCCATGTACTCAGACATGTCAACGCGGATCAGGTTTTGCTCAGAACCGAATACAGCCTCAGCGACAGCCTTGGAAAGCTCAGTCTTTCCGACGCCGGTCGGTCCCAGAAAAAGAAACGATCCGGTCGGACGGTTCGGGTTCTTGATTCCGACACGCCCCCGCTTCACGGCTCCTGCAACAGCGCGAATTGCTTCATCCTGGCCTATGACTCTCTTATGAAGCTGACGTTCAAGTCTTGCGAGGCGTCTGGATTCGGCCTCCGCAAGTCTCGCGACCGGTATCTTAGTCCAACCGGAAACAACTTCCGCGACTGCATTCTCATCGACGGTCAGGGGGCCCTTCCGCCCTCCTTCCCCCATCTTCTTCATGAGCTCGTCGCTCTTTTCTTTCACGGCTTTCTCTTCATCCCGGTAAGCCCGGGCAGACACAAGATCGCCATCGACAATTGCCCGCTCCTTGAGTTCTCCGAGCTCCATAATTTTCTGCCTTAACTCAACCAGCCTGCCCGTACCCTTAAAATTGCCGAGCCTGACCTTCGAGGCCGCTTCATCAATCAGGTCTATCGCCTTATCCGGAAGAGAACGGTCATTGACATATCTCTCGGACAAATTGACCGAGGCCGCAAGGGCTTCGTCTGTGATTGCGACTCCGTGGTGAGACTCGTAGTAAGGGCGAAGACCTTTCAATATTTCCAGTGCTTCCTCCTTCGTCGGTTCCTCCACCTGAACGGGTTGGAATCTTCTCTCGAGCGCAGCATCTTTTTCAATATACTTTCTGTACTCGTCGATCGTAGTCGCGCCGATCATCTGAATTTCTCCGCGGGACAGGGAGGGTTTCAGGATGTTGGAAGCATCAAGCGCTCCCTCCGCGCCGCCTGCACCGATCATAGTATGCAGCTCATCGACGAAAAGAATAATATTGGAGCTCTCGGATACTTCTTTTACGACATTCTTTATCCGCTCCTCAAACTCACCGCGATATTTAGTCCCGGCTACCATGCCGGACATATCAAGCATTATAAGGCGTTTGTCCCGCATTTGCTCCGGTACGATCCCCCACGCTATGCGCTGGGCAAGCCCCTCCACGACAGCAGTCTTTCCGACTCCCGGCTCTCCGATCAGGCAGGGATTATTCTTAGTCCTTCTGCTCAGGATCTGCATGACACGTCCGATTTCAGACTCTCGCCCTATGACCGGATCAAGAAGTCCCTGCTCAGCCTGGCTTGTGAGGTCACGACCATATTTTTCAAGTGACGATCCGCCGTTTTCTCCCTGCCCGGATGCCTTTGCTTTTGCAAATGCCTTCTCGTCGATCGTCCCCTCTTCCCCCATCGCGGCAATTGTGTCCGCATAGAGCTTTCGAAGGTCGATTCCCATTGTGTGCAGAAGCTTGGCCGCTACACATTCACTGTCCGCAAGGAGCGCAAGCAGTATATGCTCAGTTCCGGGCTCATCGGAACCCAGCTGGTCTGCAAGCCGGACCGCTTCCCGAAGCGCGCTCTCCGCTCTGGGAGAGTATTCCGCGTCATCCATCACAGCTACGCTTCCCTGCGGGGTGATAAGACTGTCAATCAGCTGCATCAGCTTATCTTTAGTGACACCCGCATCCTGAAGCACGTAGGCGGCGGTCCCCTGCACAGCAACGAGAAGTCCGGCCAGAAGATGCTCTGTGCCTATATAATTCTGCCTGCAGTAGCGCGCAGTCCTGCCCGCGGCTTCAATCGCCTTCCGTGCTTCGGAAGTAAAATTCTGTTTCATTTAAAGTCCTCGCATATTTCGTCGATCAGCGCATGAACTTCCTCCCGGGTAATATGCTTGCACCTCGCTTTGGCAAGAGCAATCGCAAGATCCCTCCGCAGTTCCTGCACCGCATCCATTTTTTCTCTGTCGATGTAGACAATCGCTCCCCGTCTCCTGTCTACGGTCAGGAAACCGGCATCCCTAAGGACCGAGTAGGCCTTATTCACAGTGTGCATATTCACGCCTATCGTCTCGGCCAGGGTCCTCACAGAGGGAAGACTGTCCCCCTCATGCAAATCTTTTGTGGCAATGCCCATTATAATCTGGTTGCATAATTGGAGATAAATGGCTTCGTCGCTATTAAAATCAATCTCTATATACATAGCTCACCTCCCCAAAAATTGTTCTACCAATACTATAACAGTTGTCTTTATGAAAAGCAAGCCGTCCTTCAGCCCACTCCAAAATTCCCGATCGTATATGCATAAGATTCGCCGAGCAGCGCATTGGTATCCATCTTCGGCTCAAAGTGGAAGCTCTGGGTAGATATTATATTGCCATGGTCAGTGATGAGCTGGGCAACCGCCTCATAGGTCCCGTCACCGTTCTTTACCGCGCTGCAGAAGATCGGGTAGCCGTCCGGTCTCGGGTCCATCTTTATATAATATTTTCCGTCGTCGTGTATGGATATTCTCTGGATCTGCTCAGGGATAGGCGGAAGTGCATATTCTTCGCCGTAAAGGACCCTGCCCGCTTCGCGGATCACATCCTCTCCCACATAGAGATATTCGTTGTTTTCCGTATATCCCGCACCAGGTACAAGGGGTCCGTAGAGAGCCATGTAATAATACATGGTCGTCCATACAGAGATATCATTTTCCGGGTCACAGTCAATTCCGGTGACCTGCGCTGCCACCATCACAGCATCCATCGGTTTCAGCATAGCCGTAAGCGACTCATTGAAAATCGTTGACTGCTGCTGACTGGTATCCGTAGGAACGACCTCTACAGGGGGAGCCTCCGGTCCCGCCTGCGCTGAATCAGTTTCCGACTCGTCTCCGTACATCACCTGAGACATATCTTCCACACTCTCTGTCAGTATTGCGCTATTCTCCACGGTACTGCTGATGTCATCTGACTGTTCAGCAGATTCAGTAGCCGCCTGACTCCCGCACGCGCAAAGTGAGCACACCAATACAGCCGCCAGCACTGCCGCTTTCTTTTTCATAATCTTTCCTCCATGACGCCGGAAACAGTCCGGCAAAGTAGTGTAATGTTCTAACCGAAAACAGACCGTCATCTGACGGTCTGCTTCTGCCGGTTTCAAAATAGCAGGATCATTCCTCGGAGAACTGATCCTTGCCTACGCCGCAAAGCGGACACTCGAAATCTTCCGGAAGGTCATCCCATGCTGTACCCGGCTCAATACCGTAATCCGGAGCGCCTTCTTCTTCGTCGTATTCCCAGCCACATACGTCACATACATACTTTGCCATAGTTTCCTCCTTGTGGGACTTGCCCGTTTACTGTAAGCAAATTATACATCAAAGGAGCATAAATGAAAAGAGTGTTTGAAAAACGTTGGTCCGTTCTGCGAGCTTAGCAATGCATATGCATTGCTGATCTCTCGGTCGGACCTGCAATGTTTTTCTCACGAAGATGGATGCTTTTCGCCGGAAACGACATTTATGAGCAGCCTGTCTGAACTGTTGCCAGATGGAATGAACCGATCCTATAATGCATTGCAGTATCTTTACATTATAAAAACATATTGACAAAGCGATTATATTTGATAAAATATAACTATCAAATAGATATAACTGATAAAATCTTATCGCATAGATTAGGAGGGCACACTATGAGCATTTATGATTATTCCGTACCCACGCCGAAGAACGGCGACTTCAGTCTGAAAGAATATGAAGGAAAAGTTATTATGATCGTCAATACGGCGACCGGCTGCGGTTTCACTCCCCAGTACAAGGACATCGAGAGCATGTATGAAAAGTATCATAATCAGGGGCTTGAGATTCTGGACATCCCCTGCAATCAGTTCGCCGGCCAGACGCCCGGTACAGATGACGAAATTCATGAGTTCTGTACTCTCCACTTCAACACGATGTTCCCGCAGATGAAGAAATCCGATGTCAACGGTGACAACGAACTTCCTCTGTACACCTTCCTGAAGAGCCAAAAAGGCTTTGAAGGTTTTGGCAAGGGTCCCACAGCTCTGGCAATGGGCGTCATGCTGAAGAAAATTGACAAGGATTACAAGAACAATCCAAATATTAAGTGGAACTTTACGAAATTTATTGTTGACAGGTCCGGAAATGTCGTTGCGCGCTTTGAGCCGACAGCCAAGATGGAAACAGTCGAGGCGTGTGTAAAAGCTCTTCTGTAAATTAACATTCGACAAGGAGGATTATGACCTATGGCTGCTGAGAGCGATTACGATGCTTTAAAACTTGAAAACCAGCTCTGCTTTCCGCTTTATGCGTGCTCAAGAAGTATTATCAACCTGTATACGCCGTTCCTTAAGCCGCTCGGACTGACCTACACGCAGTACATTGTATTTCTTGTACTCTGGGAGCAGGACGGCATTACCGTCGGTGAACTCGGAGCAAAGCTCCACCTTGATAACGGGACCATCACCCCTCTTCTGAAAAAAATGCAGGACAAGGGTTATGTGACCCGGGAACGCTCAAAGTCCGATGAGCGAGTCGTCATCGTGAGTCTGACAGATGAGGGACGCGCACTCCGCGAGGAGGCAATAAAAATACCCGCCTCGATCGGACAGTGTGTGCCGCTCGAACCCGATGAGGCAGCTACGCTGTACGAGCTGCTCTATAAAGTGCTGGGCAAGTTCAGCAGCTGACATGATCTCCATCCACGCAGCCAATGCGCGGGGCAGAAAACTTCAACTGACAAAAGGGGCTGTCGCATTAGACAGTGTCACCACTGTATATGGCAGACATTTGCAAATGACGTCTGCCATATACAGTGGTGGCGCGCCATAATGCGGCAGCCCCTCTTTTTCATTCAGACACGGACAAAGCCTCAGGCTTCGTCAATAGCTTTTCCTATATCATTTCTCTTGTACTTATTCTCAAATGTGATAAGGTCAGACGCCTTGTACGCGTTAGCCCGCGCTTCCACCAAAGTAGAACCGAGAGCAGTCACTCCGAGCACACGGCCTCCGTTTGTCACGATCTCACCGTCAGCACTGAATTTTGTCCCCGCATGGAACACAAATGCGTCATTTCTGCCCTTGAATTCTTCAAGACCATGAATCGGGAATCCCTTCTGGTAGGACACCGGATAGCCTTCCGAGGCAAGGACCACGCACACAGCCGCATTGTCCTCGAATTCAAGCTCGATCTCATCGAGTCTGCCGTCCACGCAGGCTTCCATGACTTCGATCATGTCATTCTTCATTCGCGGAATGACCACCTGAGCTTCCGGATCGCCGAAGCGGCAATTGTACTCCAGGACCTTGGGGCCGTCTTCTGTCAGCATGAGTCCGAAGAAAATGATGCCCACAAAAGGTCTTCCCTCTGCTGCCATCGCGTCGACAGTTTTCTGGTAAATGTTGGCCTTGCAGAAAGCATCCACCTCATCCGTGTAGAACGGGCTCGGTGAGAATGTGCCCATACCGCCCGTGTTGAGACCTGTATCGCCGTCGCCGGCACGCTTGTGATCCTGAGCGGAGGTCATCGGTTTAATCGTCTTTCCGTCGCAGAAAGACAGGACAGAGACTTCGCGGCCTGTCATGAACTCCTCGATGACCATCTGATCACCCGCTGAGCCGAATTTCTTGTCCTCCATGATCATTCTGACACCGACTTCCGCGTCATCCGGTGTCTCGCAGATGAGAACGCCTTTGCCGAGGGCAAGTCCGTCCGCCTTGAGAACGACCGGGAATTTGGAATCTGCCAGAACTTTTCTGGCCTCATCCGCCGATGTCACAGTGGTGTACGCAGCAGTAGGGATTCCGTACTTCTGCATAAGTTCCTTGGAAAATGCCTTGGATCCTTCGAGGATCGCGGCATTCTTTCTCGGTCCGAATACCCGAAGCCCTTCCGCCTCGAATACATCCACGATGCCTCCGACCAGCGGGTCATCCATTCCCACGATCGTGAGATCGATCTCGTTCTCTTTGGCAAATGCAGCCAACTTCTCGAATTCCATAGCGCCGATCGGCACGCACTCTGCAAATTCAGATATACCGGCATTTCCCGGCGCGCAGTAGATTTTTTCGACCTTGCTGCTCTTAGCCACTGCCCACGCTATAGCATGTTCTCTTCCGCCGCTCCCGACAATTAAAACCTTCATAATATCCTCCGTCTAACTGTTATTACTTCTCCGACTCAATCCTTTATTATGACGTGACCGTCCACAACGGTAATTTTCCCGTTCGCGATGAGGTCGATGGCTTTTGGCATGATCTTCCATTCCGCCTGTTCCATAATTCTCTGCTGAAGTTCTTTCGGCGTATCGCCCTCCTTAACTTCTACAGCCTTCTGGAGAATGATCGGACCCGCATCGAGATCCTTATTGACGAAATGGACCGTTGCCCCGGACAGCTTGACGCCGCGCTTCAAAGCAGCCTCATGGACTTTAAGTCCGTAATATCCCTTGCCGCAGAAGGCCGGGATGAGGGCCGGGTGAATGTTGACGATCTTATTCTCGTAGGCATCGATCAAAATCTCCGGGATCGTGACCAGGCATCCCGCCAGAACGACAAGATCTGTCCCGAGTTCATCGATCTTATTCTTGAGAGCGATATTGAAATCCGCTCTCGTATCGAATGTCCGGGGGGAGATGACAAATGCGGGTATGCCTGCATTTGCAGCGCGCTCCAGAGAATAGACACCCGGATTGTTGCTGATGACACCTACGATCTCCGCGTTCGTGATATCGCCGGACGCAATCGCGTCGATGATCGCCTGCAGGTTTGTTCCGCCGCCGGACACCAGTACCGTTAATCGAAGTTTGCTCATACCAGGGCTACCCCTTTCTCACCGACTGTTATGATACCGATCTCATATGCTGTCTCACCCGCTGCCTCGAGAGCCGTAAGAGCTTTCTCCGTGTCACCCGGGTCGACGGCGATGACCATACCGATACCCATATTGTAGGTGTTGTACATCATATGATCATCGATGTCTCCGGTCTTCTGGAGAAGTTTGAAGATGGCAGGTACCTCGTAACTGTCCTTCTTCACTACCGCGCGAGTGTCTTCTTTCAGCATGCGCGGAATGTTCTCATAGAAGCCTCCGCCCGTGATATGGCTGCAGGCCTTGATGCGCACGCCGCTCTTTTTGACACTCTTCAGCGCTTTTACATAGATTTTCGTCGGCTCTAAAAGGGCCTCGCCGAGTGTCTTTCCGAGCTCATCGTAATATGTATCAAGCGACTCTTTCGTCATCTCGAATACTTTTCGCACCAGGGAAAATCCGTTGCTGTGTACACCCGAAGAAGCGATTCCGATAAGAACATCGCCCTCAGCCAGGTCCCTGCCCGAGATAATATCTTTCTCATCTACGACACCGACGGCAAATCCCGCAAGGTCATACTCATCCTCCGGATAGAAACCCGGCATCTCCGCCGTCTCACCGCCGATCAGGGCAGCCTCGGACTGAAGACATCCCTCAGCCACTCCGCTGACGATCTCGGCAATCTTTTCCGGATAGTTCTTGCCGCAGGCAATATAATCCAGGAAGAAAAGCGGCTCGCCGCCCGCGCACGCAATGTCGTTAACGCACATTGCAACGCAGTCAATGCCGACTGTATTGTGTTTATCCATAAGGAAAGCCAGCTTCAGTTTTGTTCCCACTCCGTCTGTTCCGGACACGAGGGTCGGCTTTTCCATATCCTTAAATTTCTCCATGGAGAAAGCCCCTGAAAAACCACCGAGATTCGTGAGAACTTCCGGACGCATAGTCTTCTTTACATGCTCTTTCATCAGTTCAACTGACTTATAGCCGGCTTCAATATCTACTCCTGCACTCTTATAGTCCATTAACTTTCCTTTCCGCTCTGAGCTTTTATTTTGTGTAGTTTTTGTAACCTGTCTCCTGAAGCTTCGCGTCTTTGGCCATGACACCCTGCTTCATGTTCTCTGAATAGGCTTTCAGCTTTGCCAGCAGCTCATCATCGCTGACTGCGAGTATCTTGCATGCCAGGATTGCAGCGTTGGCTCCGCCGCCTATGGCTACGGTCGCAACGGGAATTCCGCTCGGCATCTGCACGATGGAGTAAAGCGAATCGCGTCCGCCGAGAGATGTTGTATGCATCGGAATACCGATGACCGGAAGGGGGAAGATAGCCGCGCACATGCCCGGAAGATGGGCAGCCATGCCTGCGCCGGCGATAATCACCTTGATTCCCCGCTCTTCCGCGGTCTTTGCATATTCAAAGAACTCATTTACCTCACGGTGGGCGGAGATGATCCTCATCTCGTAGGAGACTCCCATTTCATCGAGGACTGCTGCCGCCTTGGCCATGACCGGCATATCGGAATCAGAGCCCATCACTATACTTACTTTTGCCATAACTGCTCCTTTCAGCAATCTTGTTTTATCCGCTGTATCATGCCACAGTTTGACTGAAAATGCAACAGCGGATTATAATTCGGAATGTAGCGGTTCATGATCTTCATGCTTTCATTCCTCATGTATGTGAGTTTTTCCTGCTGGTAACGGCTGAGCGTTACAGCGTGCTCACATTTGCCCGGAACAAACGGTTCCCTTCCGAATGTATCAATTACGACAGCTCCGGCTAAATCGCGCGCAAGGTCTTTTACCTCCTCGTAAGCTTCCTGCGTTGCCCGAAGGTGTCTCGACACGTACTCATCATCCAGGAAGAGTCCGAGGTCATTTCTGTGGTCGTAATTCAGCTGCATGTTCGGAATAGTGCCGGTGCATCCGTTCTTGCGGTTCGAGCTCTTGCTCACGAGCCGGCAGGGCGCGCGGACGATCGTCGTCGAAAGCCCCATAGCCGCGAATTCTTCAATCGCATAGCGGACCAATCTTTCCAATCCGAGTTCATAAACAATCTCAACTGTACGCTTTTTGGAGAGATCTATGCGCATCTGGCCGAAGCTGAGCCTGAATTCCCCGGCAACTGTATGCGCCATATCTCTCACCGTCTCCTCCGGCAGTGAATTTATGTATACTGCCGAGGCTAACGTATCTTCAGAAACATATTCACCGAACTCATACAGATAGTCTGTCCGGGACAGGTCAGCGTTCATAATGATCCGTACAGCAAAATTCTGTGAGGGGTCGACCTCTGATCTCACCCTCTCCGCCATAAAGTCAGGCAGATAGTCCTCGCAGTAAGACCTCAGAATACTCCGGATCGTTTCCGGTTTCGGCAATTCTTCTCCCGTGAAATTCCCGTAAACCTCGAGAAAGAGCTCATAGAAGGTCGCTGTCCCGCTCTCATCATCCTCGAACACGCAGGGAATCACTCCTCTGATCTCAGCATAAATTGCTGAGAGAATCGGTCCAAAATGAGGACCAAGCTTTGTGACGGCGTAATCCGGGTTGGCGTAGGACAGACAATAGTGGTCCGGCAGAATATCCTCATAGAGTTTTCTGTTGTCCGTATCTTTTTTCACTGACAGGAGGAATTCTGCGACCCGCTCAAAATAATCTCTGAACGGCCGGGGAACCAGAGTCTCCGTCGGTATCTCAGCGATCCGCCCGATTGATAGTTCAATTCTTTCGCTCATAATAAATCAAATATGGTAACTATTCAGTACCCTGAATAGTTACCGAATATGCTCCTTAATGCGACATCCCCGTTCTTCCAGGTCTTCAGCCAAGACCGGCCAGAAAGAGTCCAAGCCATCCGACCATGATAAGGCCGGAAGAGATAGAACCGATTACCGGCAGGATGAGAGAATTCTCCTTTTCGTTCATTGCCTTCATACCGATATAAAACCCGTACACGGAAAGCAGTGTAGCCATAAGGGCAGCTCCTCCGACTGCGGGTCCCGCGCTGCCGCCTGCCGCAAATGATATCAGGCTGCAGATGATGAACAGTATCAGGGAAGCCAGCGCCAAACAGCAGGAAAGCCTTCCGTTTTTCGAGTAGGTGCGTTCTCTGAACTTGTATCTTTTTTCATTCGTCATAAATCTTTCTCCTCAGATCATCCAGGCCTATGAACATAATATAGCCGATGAATGCCCCTAACGTATTTAGGATCACGTCATCCACATCACAGCAGCCGTCTCTCAGAATATACTGCGTATACTCAACGCAGGAGGACACAACGCAGCCGAAACCTGTTACCAGGAAAACATTGTGGAACTTCCTTGAGATGACAGGCAGAAAGAAGCCAAACGGTAAAAATCCGATTATATTGCCCAGAAGATTCAGGAAGACAGCTATGAATCCCAGCTGCCTTCTCGCTCTGATAAAGCGTCTGATCTCAAAGAAGGGAACCAGATTAAGGCTGTACTCCGATCCCTTACCCGGCACGTGTCCGTACCAGTCCGCAAAAAACAGAAAATACACGAGTGCAGCCATATACAACAGGAATAAAAGTAATCCTTTAAAGCGCAGCTCCTTTTTCCTGTATTCTTTATCTCGCACCATACTGCCTGTAATACTCGTCAATCGCAGCTTTGATTGTATCGTCAATGATCACACGGCCCTTATATTCGCGGTTATAAAGGTGTTCGATGACCTCCTCCATCGTAACTATTGCGGTCGTCTTCATACCGTATTCTTCCGCTATCTCGGCCAGAGCGCTCTTATCTCCCGTGCCCCTCTCCATGCGGTCGACAGAGACGACCAGACCGATTACACTGACGTCACCCTGCGCTTTGATGATCGGAACCGTCTCGCGGATCGATGTACCGGCAGTTGTCACATCCTCAATAATGACCACCCTGTCGCCATCCTGGATCGGACTTCCGAGAAGTATCCCCTTGTCTCCGTGGTCCTTTACTTCCTTGCGATTCGATGTATATTTTATGTCCTTTCCGTATTCTCCGCTGATTGCGATCGTCGCCGCTACCGTCAGCGGGATACCTTTATAAGCCGGTCCGAACAGCACGTCAAAATCGAAACCAAAGTTCTGCTCGATCGCTTTGGCGTAATATCCGCCCAGCTTGGCGATCTGCCCTCCGGTGCGGTAAAAACCTGTATTTATAAAAAACGGAGTCTTGCGTCCGCTCTTAGTGACAAAATCCCCGAACCGCAGAACGCCGCAGTCCACCATGAACTCAATAAACTCTTTTTTGTATGCTTCCATCATTTCCCTCCAGCTAATAGTATTAACAAAGGTCGCGCACACATGCTGCGATCCTGTCTTATCATCCAAGTCTCATATCCCGGGATGCGCCCGCACGACTCACCGCCGGCGCTATCTCACGCACCCTATGATTTCACCCACGTCAGGGATGTTCTTTCTCACGAGGAAATCCCGTATTCCTTCAGCGATTTCCACAGTCACCGTCGGATTTCTGAAATTGGCGGTTCCGACAGATACCGCTCTGGCCCCTGCCATCATGAACTCTATGGCATCGTCCGCACAGGTGATTCCTCCCATTCCGATGACCGGAATAGAGACCGCTCCTGATGCCTCGTAGACCATGCGGACCGCGACCGGCTTTATTGCCGGGCCGGACAGACCTCCCGTCCTGTTGGCAAGCGCAAATCTTCCCCGCTCTATATCAATCTTCATACCGGTCAGCGTGTTGATCAGAGAAATCGCGTCAGCTCCGCCGGCCTCCGCGGCCTTTGCCATCACTTTTATATCCGTGACATTCGGTGACAGCTTCATAATGATCGGCTGCTTCGCGCGGGCCTTGACTGCCCTTGTGATTTCCTCGACCGCCCTCGGATCCGTTCCGAAAGCGATGCCGCCCTGCTTTACATTCGGGCAGGAAATGTTGATCTCGAGAAGGGCTACCCCTTCCTCGTCTGCAAGACGATCGACTACACGAAGATATTCCTCCTTGGAATGACCGCAGACATTCACTATGATATTCGTGTCATACTTCCGAAGGAAAGGCAGGTCTCTCTCGCAGAACACATCTATGCCCGGATTCTGAAGTCCGATTGCGTTCAGCATACCGGAGGCGGTCTCACAGACTCTCGGTGTCGGATTACCCGCCCACGGAACATCCGCTACTCCCTTGGTCACTACGGCCCCGAGCTTTGAGAGGTCAAAAAACTCACTGTATTCCATGCCGGAGCCGAACGTGCCGGATGCGGTCATGACTGGATTCTTAAGAGTCACACCGGCGATACTTACCGCCATATTAGGTTCTGTCATCAGAGTGTCACCTCCTTCGCGTCAAAGACCGGACCGTCCTTACAGATACGGGCATTGTTCACGTGAGAATGCTCATCGACATGTTCTGTCCCGCACACGCAGCCAAGGCACACACCGATACCACATGCCATGCGCTCCTCCATTGAGACATAGCAGGGAATACCGGCTTCCGCGGCATAAGCTTTCAAAGCCCTCAGCATGGGCATAGGGCCGCAGGACATGATGACATCCGCCTTCACACTGTCAGCCTTAATGGCGTCAATGACGTTGCCTGCGGTTCCCAGAGATCCGTCCTCTGTCGCCACATGGACCTCTCCTCTCTTCTTTAAATCTTCAAGGAGATATGTTTCACTGCGATAGCCGACCGCAAAAACAGGTTCTTCGAGGCTGTCGGCGCAGCAAAGAAGGGGCGGTATGCCAATTCCTCCTCCGACAAGAAGCACTCTTTTATCCTTGTATTCATCGATCGGGAACCCGTTGCCAAGCGGTCCGAGGATCTCGATTCTGTCTCCGCCTTCAAGACCCGAAAATTCCTTTGTTCCTTTTCCCGCAATCCTGTAGACCAGCCTGATGGTCCCGCTCCCCGCGTCTGTCTCGCAGATCGAGATTGGCCTCGGTAGGAGTCTGGAACCGTCTGCGCTGTAAAGGGACACAAATTGTCCGGGGACTGCGTCACGGGCAAATGTCACTTTGAGCAGCATGCTGTATATATCCGTCGCTATCTCTGACTGATAGACGACCTCGGCAATTTCTTTTACCATAAAAACACTCCTGATTCTAAGTCCCCACTCTCCGGTCAAATTCTACTGCATGACGCCTTCCGCCGTCATGTATGGAATGCCGTAAGTACATCGTCAGTTAAAATGCGGACGCGATATCGGCCTGCATATCGAGCACAGCCTGACGGGACGCTTCCGCGTACCCCGCCTCACCGAACTTCGCATACTTTTCATTCTTCCATGCCGCAATGATGCCGCGGGACGAGTTAACGATTGCCCCCAGACCATCCTTATTGAAGAAATTGACAAGGTCCTTTCCCTTTCCGCCCTGTGCGCCGTAGCCCGGTACAAGGATGTAGGACTTCGGCATGATCTCGCGAAGGCGCCTGCCCATTTCGGGATAGGTCGCACCGACGACAGCGCCGACCTCTGAATAGCCGGTCTCCGGGTCAATCAGGGAATCACCCCACTCGCGGACCTTCTCGCCGACAATTTCATAGAGCGGTCTTCCATCAACAATTCTGTCCTGAAATTCCCCGCTGGACGGATTTGAAGTCTTGACCAGAACAAAGATGCCCCTGTCATTGGCTGCGCAGACATCGAGGAAGGGCTTCACGCCGTCAGAACCCAGATAGGGGTTGACGGTGCATATGTCTTCATCAAAAGGTGCAAATGCATTTGCCCCCACAGTCACCTTCCCGAGATGCGCGACCGCGTAGGCTGCCGAGGTGGATCCGATGTCACCGCGCTTTACGTCACCGATCACGACCAGGCCTTTCTCATGGCACAGATCTACAGTTTTCTTAAACGCAAGAAGTCCGGGTATGCCGAACTGCTCGTACATGGCAATTTGAGGTTTGACCGCCGGAATGATGTCGCAGGTTGCCTCAACGATTCCCTTGTTGAACCTGTAAATTATCTCGGCCGCTGCCTCAAGTGTTTCCCCCTGTTCCCTGAACACTTCATTCTTTATAGTATCCGGGATATACGAAAGCATGGGATCCAGTCCTACGACGATCGGAGCCTTAGTTCTTTTAATACCGTCTATCAGCTTTTTAATCATCTTTAATTCCTCCCGCGTTTGCCATATCATTTCATACTTAACATAATCCAGTTATCTATCATGTCATTTCAAGCTTAACATAATTAGTCAAGAATATCATACACGAAAAATCCGCTTAAATAAAGCCTTTTTTCTTGACGGATTCGCATTGCAAGGCTATAATCAAGCCTTGGATAGAGTTAAAGAAAACGCAAATTCACTGAGTTTCAGAGTGCTTATGCCTACTTTTTTGTCAGCTCTGAGGAACAGTGATTTTTTGTTTTCTGAAGTAACAAATCAATAACACATATGGAGGAAAATTTAATGAACAAAGGTACCGTAAAGTGGTTCAATGCTGAAAAGGGTTACGGCTTCATCACTGGCGAAGACGGCAAGGATGTGTTTGTACACTTCTCTGCTATCCAGGGTGAAGGCTTCAAATCCCTTGATGAGGGTCAGGCAGTCACTTTCGATCTTCAGCAGGGTCCGCGTGGTATGCAGGCTGCTAACGTTGTGAAACTGTAATATATGAGTATTTCCGCAGGAAGCATCGGTGCCGCGCTTCATACTAAGACCAAATCAAGGCACCCGGCCGACATGCGGTGAAAATAATGTAGATTATAGCGGAAAAATGCAGGGGCTGTCGCACTTGGACGAGTTCGCTGTGTATAGCAGACGTTATTTCAGATGGCTGCTATATTTATAGCGGATACCGTCCGGTGCGGCAGCTCCTTGTTCTTCATACAGCCTGCACCATAGAGGCATAACTTCTCACATAGACAAAAAATCCGGCATAAGCCGGATTTTTATCTCACATTAATAGTTCATTGTCAGACCGGAAATAAATTCCTCATAGTCTGTCATATTAACTTCGACGACAGCTGCCTTGGTATTTGTCTCGGCGGGTTTCGCCGTCGCTTTCTGATATACAGAGAAGCCGAACCATGCTACAAATGCCGCGCAGATAAGAGCCGCGATACCGATCTCAAACTTCTGCTTACGCTTCTCCTTCTTCAGGATCTCTTTTCTGTTCTTCTTGTAATCTTTATATGCATCAACTTTCTTCTGACTCATGAAAAATGCCCTTTCTTTCACGGTATTATAGGTCAAGCGACGGGTCACGAGCCCTTAGTTACGTCTCCGGCATGTTGCCGGGCAGCTCCCATCGAAAACCATCGCTCCTTAATATACCACTAAAGAAATCAGATTACAACAATAATTCCGCCGTCATTTGCATATGTAGTAGACAGCCCTGCAGTCTCGACCATGACCACTTCCTTCACTTTAATTCTGGAAAGGATCGCGTCGCGCACCATGACAGCCCGCTCATGGCAGTTCGTATGGCTGATTCCAAGGACCTTATGCTCGGGCTCCACAGTATTTTTGGCAATCATCTCGACCATCTTGAGGAGAGCTTTATTGCTTCCCCTTGCCTGGCCGATCTGTTCGATTTCACCGTCCTTATTGCCGAAGCAGATTGGTTTGATCTTCAGCAGAGTGGCGGCAAGCCCCTTCATCTTGCTTAGGCGACCGTTCTTGCGAAGAGTCTCAAGGTTGTCCAGCGTGAAATACGTATCTGCATTATAAATCATGTTCTCAGTCTTTTCGACGATCTCCTCGAACGGCAGGCCCTGCTCTTCGAGTTCCTTCACCATGAGAACAATCATTGTCTCCTTGACGGAGGTGGACTTTGAATCAAAGATATGGATCTTCGCATCCGGATGATCCTCAAGGAACATGTTCATTCCGACTGTCGCGGCCTGGAACGAACCGGAAAGGTTGCCGGAAATAGTGATGCCGTAATAATGATCGGCCTCCACCGCCTCGAACGCATCCCTGAACGCGTCCGGCGACGGGCATGCGGTCTTCGCGCATGTCGGACATGCCGCGATTTTCCTGACAAGTTCAAGCGTGCTGATATGACCATCGTCGATTACCTCTTCTTCACCGAGTCTGATCGTAAACGGGACTGTGGTGTACTCCTCTTTCCCCTTTAGATCATCTGTAAGCTCCCCTGCACTGTCCATGACGATTCTGAATTTCATATCGGCTCCTTTCGTTATATGTTTATCGGAAGTTCCGCAAAGAACTCCCGATAATATTTCTTATCGCAAGTCCCGCAAAGAACTCGCGATAAAAGGGCGATAAAATCGCCCGCATTCGATTATCGGGTTCTCGCAGCGGTTCCGATAATATGCTTTGCCGCTAACCGTACTATTCAAAACCACATTAAGTAGTATTTCGAACTATATAAATATATCATAACCTCTAATAAGCCTCAAGTCAATTATGAGTGCCCGTTTTTACCGAACCGAGGCTGTCTTCCGGCTTAAAGGATTTAAAACCGCCTCTCACTGGATCTGTTCCGTCGCAATTCCGTTATTCCTGAGGAACGACTGCACATAGAGATCCCACGCGTTATCGATACTCCTGTCCATCGTGAAGGTCCTGCGCGATGTACCGGTCGTCACGAGAAGTTTCTTGTCCCTGTAGGTAAAATTGAGGAACAGACCGTATATTTCTTCCGGTTCGACCAGTATCCCCTCCGAGGTCAAAAAATGCGGTATATCCTCTTCAGGCAGCATGAAAACGAACTTGAACGCGATCGGAGTACGCTTGCCCTTAATCAGTGAGAAACAGAACTCACGCACATTTTTCCATGGCGTGTATTCCCGGTCCAGCAGGACATTCTCGTGGTCAGGATCCAAAAAATCCCTCTGCCATGCTCCGTCTATGCTGAACGTGCAGAACGTAGTAATTGTCCCCTCGGAAATATTAAAGCGGTCAAAGTTATGACCTATGAGGAGCTGTTTCATAAACAGTTTTATATCAAGGACCTGCAGCGCTATCATGGGTGACCTCCGGCTTTCTTTTGTTACAGTATAGCATTTATAGCCCTGCAAAAAAACTCTTTATGTCACTTCTTTATAATTCCCCTTGTGATACGGCAGTAGTTTTGACAGGCTGCTCGCGAGATTCATAATCCGGCGCAAACATCATCTTCATCGAAAAACGATGGTCCTGCCTTGCGAGCTTGCGTAGGGGCGGCTTGCCGCCTCTACGCGATCTCTCAGTCGGACCATCAATGTTTTTCTCACGAAGATGGATGCTTTGCTGCCGGACCCGAATTACACACGCAGCCTGTCAAAGCTACTGCCTTTGTCATATCAGGAACGGGCTGTCGCCATAAAGCAACAGCCCGTAAAAATTCTGCTTGATTAGTCAAATCAAAACCGTTTCAGTATATCATTTTGTAAGGAGCATCATGATCTCGTTGGAGCGCTTTACGAACGCAGCCATCTCATCCTGAGTCAGCGGCTTATGCGAAAGTACTGCAAGATCATAGAGCTGCCTGCAGATCACCGGTGTGCTCTCGGAATCCTTCTCGTTCAGAACGAACTTCACAAGCGGATGGTTCGCGTTGAGCACCAGAGTCTCCTGATCTGCTCCGAACATGGACATGTCTCCGCCCATACCGTACATCTTCATCATATCCTGCATACGGCGGTCCTGCTCAGCGAGAGTCATGATCGCCGCGATATCGTCGTCCTTCATGCTCTGGACCTTGACATTGAGTTTCTCGTTGGAAAGACTCTTGCGGAATGTCTCTGTGAGAGATTTTACATCGTCCTCGGATATCTCTTCTCCGCTCACGAACTCCTCGGCGACCTCAGAGTCGATGCGGGCAAATTTCAGCTTTTCATTTCTCTGTTCAAGCTGTGTAATGAACGGGGAGTCAATATTCTGCTTGAGAATGACTGCATCCTTGCCGTTCTTCCTGAACATGCCGATATACTGGGCCTGCTGAACTTCATCTGTGACATAGAAGACTGTATGCTTCTCAGGCTCCTTATCCTCCTCGCTGTCAGTAATAGACTCTCCCGTAGCTGTATCAACGACGTCCGCCGTCTGCTGCTCACCCTCTGCCGGTGTCTCGTCTGCAGCTTCCGGAAGATTGGCTTCCACATACTCCTTGAGGGTCAGGTACTTGCCGTCCAGATCCTTAAAGAGCATGTAATCCATCATCTTGTCGGCAAATTTCACATCTCTTATGCAGCCGTACTTGATGAACGGAGCAATATCATCCCAATACTTCTCGTACTCTTCACGCTGTGTTTTGCACATGCCGGAGAGCTTGTCAGCGACCTTCTTGGAAATGTAATCGCAGATCTTCTTGACTGTGCCGTCGTTCTGCAGAGCTGAGCGCGAAACATTGAGCGGCAGATCCGGGCAGTCTATGACACCCTTCATAGTCATCAGGAACTCCGGAATTACCTCCTTGATGTTATCCGCGATGAACACCTGATTGTTGTACAGCTTGATCTGAGATTCAAGAGCATCGTACTCGGTATTGATCTTCGGGAAAAACAGGATGCCGCGCAGCTTGAACGGGAACTCTGTATTCAGATGGATCCAGAAGAGCGGCTCCTTGTAATCGTTGAACACCTTGCGGTAGAAATCTCTGTACTCATCATCCTTGCACTCAGACGCGCGTCTTGTCCACAGCGGATTAGTGTCGTTGATCGGAGTAACTTCTGGGGCTTTCTCCGGCTCGGGAGCTTCCTCGCCCTTCTCCGCTGCTTCCTTAGCCGCCTTCTCATTCCGCTCTATGCGGCGCTTCTCGGCTTCTTCCTCGCGCTTCTTAGCGCCTTCACTCGCGTCCTCAAGATAAATCGGGATCGGCATAAAGGAGCAGTATTTCTGAAGCACTTCACGGACCTTATATTCATTGCAGAATTCATAGCAGTCGTCAGAGAGGAACAGAGTGATTTCTGTACCGATACCGCTCTTCGTACCCTCACCGATGGAATACTCAGACTCGCCGTCACTTTCCCAGTGTACCGGTTTAGCGCCATCAAGATAGCTCAGAGTGTCGATATGTACTTCATCCGCTACCATGAAGGCTGAGTAGAAGCCAAGGCCGAAGTGACCTATGATCTGATCCGCATCTGTCTTACCCTCATATTTCTTCAGGAACTCGCTCGCTCCAGAAAAAGCGATCTGAGTAATATATTTCTCGACTTCTTCCTCGGTCATACCGATGCCGTTGTCGATGAATTTGAGTGTCTTATCATCCGGATTGACGATGACATGCACCTGATACTCCGGGCTCTCTTCCGGCCTGAACTCGCCGACGCCCTCAAGTTTTTTGAGTTTTGTTATGGCATCGCACGCATTTGCAATCTGCTCACGGACAAAGATGTCATGGTCCGAATAGAGCCATTTCTTAATGATCGGCAGCATGTTTTCGCTGTTGATGGATAGTTTACCTGTTTTTGACATGTTTATCACTCCTCTTTTGTCAGGTGTTTCCGCGATCTCTCGCTCCGCTTTCGCGCGGTCAGCGGTCACCTGTTCTGTCCTTTTTCACACTTTAGAATTATAGCCCCGTCTCTAAAAATGTCAAGAGAAAAATCAGCACTCTTTTTGGTTGAGTGCTAACAAATGGATGAGACAGTTTAGACAGGCTGCACCGTCATTGCTTATCCGGCGCAAACACCATCTTCATCGAAAAACGCAGTTCCTGCCCTTCGAGCTTGAGCAGAGGCGGCTTACCGCCTCTACTCGATCTCTCCGGTCGGAACTGCAATGTTTTTCTCACGAAGATGGATGATTTGCGCCGATTTCAAACCCCAAGCGCAGCCTGTCTGAACTGTCACCACAATTTTATCACTTTTCATCTTCTGAATATCAGAAACGCAACCACCTTAATCTATGACGCTTACTTTGGATCCCATGTCGGAGACGAGTTTCAAATTGCGCATTCATCATATACTTAAGTCACGAGAACTCTGCGCCAGAGATGAATAGCTGCAATTTCACAGACATCACCACTCAAGGTCACCGCGCACAAGGTCTTTACACACGCCGAAAAACTCCCGCACCATGTTGTTGGGGAGATACAGCGCGGTGGAGTAGGCAGAAATCCCCTGCACATCCCGGTAGCCGTGGGCGGCAGCTATGTGAAGGGCTCTGAAGAGGTGGAAGTTGTTGGTGACGATAGCCGCGGAGGCATCTTCACTGTCAATAAGTTCCCTGCTGTACACCAGGTTCTGTACCGTATTGTCCGCCTGCTCTTCCAGAATAATGCGCGATGCGTCGATCCCACGGGACACAAGATATGCCTGCATTCCGGCAGCCTCGGTCACAGGTTCGTTTGAACCCTGAGAGCCGGTCACAATGCACTTTGTTTCAGGATTCGCCGTCAGGTAATCATATGCAGCATCCAGCCTGTATTTTAATACTACGCTCGGCCCATTCTCCTTCACCTGGGCTCCCAACACTATGATGTAATCCATGCCCGGTTCGGCCTGCATTCCGAAGCAGGAGGCGATCCGAATCTCGAACAAGGCAAAAACCGCGATGGCAGCCGCCAATACTATAAGGACCAGGGCGCGGGCCCATCCCGGGACAGCAGTGATAATTCCTGTATAAAAGCCTGCGGCGGAAAGAAGAAAGATTCCGCCCAGAAGGAACCAGGCAGCAAAAAACATGCTGCCTGACTGGATCATCCATATCATGATTCCATATAAAAAACTCAATATCCCGCAGATAAGCAGGATTCCGCTTATTAAATGCATATGCACCTCTATGTGTTTACTATCCGCCGTTTACGTGTGAACTGCCGGGCAGTTGAACAGACGGGATTCCTGCCTGTTATCCTTAACGGCAGGCGCGGCAATGCCCGTTAATTGTCATTAAGATTGTCTACGATCTTTTTTACAAGTTCGGCATAAAACATATTGCCGTACTTATATCGCCAACCGCCGTTCACCTCCCGGGCCAGCTCGGAGCTATACTCGGTCGTCTCCCCGCCGGACTTCCACTCAGCGAACTCTGTCGCCATAGTAAGATCACTGTCTCCACCGCGCTTTGCGGCAAAATCCAGATAGTCGATCCCGAAATTGTATGCCTGTATCACGGCGTCCAGGTCACAGCCTTTCTTTTCTGCGTCGCCGAGAATCTCGGCAAAATAGCTGCAGCCCTGCGCAATTGAATCCTCCGGCTCAAGGGAACCCGGCGGCAGGCCGAGTGATTCGCTCGATTGCATGACATCATCTCCCCGTCCTCCGGTCTCAACTTGCATGATTGCCAGGAGATAGTCTGTATATTCCGATATGCCGTTCTTTTCGGCATAGAATTCGACTGTATCCCTGTATTCCAGGACAGAATCAGAGAGATACGTCGGATCACCGGACATCCGAATCGTCTGCCCGGACAGAAAGATTCTCGCCGCAAAAAGAAGGAGGCCGATCGCGGCCGCCAGTATAAGAAGCAGGTTCAGCCTCCGGATCTGGTTTCCTTCTCGTCCTCTCTTCGTTTTTCTGCCGGTCCTGCCGGCCGTTTTTTTACTCGTTTGTTTTTTCACTAATATCCTTATCTCATCATAATCGTCTTTGAAGTGACGGATTCATTAAAATACGCTCTCATCGACGGAGCGCGCAGTGTGACACTGTTCACACTTGCGTACTTGTACGGCCTGTCAAGAGCGATTCTAAGCGCGTACGTGTCCTCATTGGAGAACATGTACAGAGCGAACATCTCTCCCTCGGCCTCAAGCCTTTCGGCAAGCTCGTCGTCTCCTCTGACTCCGATCACGGGAACCTTGCGGCCATCCGGATCATCCGGGGATCTTCTGGCCCACTTGTCTATCTGCTTTACAAGAGCGCTCCTCATTGATGCCGGGCAGTAGATGACCTCCGGCTTCACGCCGTTCAGACCTGCCATCCTTCTCCATGCATAGACGAGCTTTTCTGCTCCCTTGTCGTAATCCGCAGTCCCGTCAAACACAGCGCATACCCGTCCCGGATACTCCTCGGCAAATACATAATCAGGTTCTTCCATCGGTATCTCTCCGCCCTCTGATACGATCATGCCGAAGTCTGCGGGTATAGCTGCATTTGCAATATCTTTAAGTAAGGTTCCTGTCTTCGTCTGCCTTCCGGAAAAAGACAGCACTGTCGGATTCCCCGCCATAAGTGACGCGAGGAATCTCGGGAATACAAAGAGGAAGGGTTCTCTTGGATCTGCCTCAATGAGGACAAGACCGAGCGGTTTTCTGTAAACGCGGCCTGTCGTTATGAAATCCGGCAGCACCGGAGCCAGCCAGCGCCACTTTGTCCAGTCCTTTTTCGCCGCTATACGCGCCGGCTTCTCTATCATTGACGAGTAAATGAGAGCGCACTCCTTGGCAGGCCTGCCCAGATCGCCGGCCAGGCAGCCGACAATGTCATTCTTTTTTGCCCTGACATCCGCATAAAGTTTTCCGAGGGTCTCCCCGCGGTATGTCCTGTCTGTTGTCTTACCGCTCAAAAAGAGCTCTCTCATCCTCTCATCCGCCATGATTCCGCCTCCGTATAACGCGATTTCAGGCCTAAGACAATATTAGGCTTCTACTATCAGATACTTGCCAGACGGAAGCGCAAAGACCTCAGCTGCATCCTCAATTTCCTCATCGGACATTCCGTCGACATCCATTCCGGACTGATCCAGATAGTCTCTGACATCGTCAATTGAATCGACGACTTCTGCCATCACATCCTCAAGAAATGCGCCCGCCTCTTCGATTGTCTCCGCTACAGGCTCATCAAAAAGTCTGTCCTGATTTTCAAGAAAGGTATTCAGACACTCATTACTAAATTCAGCCATAAAGCACCTCCCGCTGCTCAAAGCACCCCTTCCGTGCAGGGAGCATTTATATCGTAAGTTCAAGTCCGGCTTATTTCGGAAGCTTGAATGAACTCTTCATTGTGACAATTCTGTTGAAGACCGGAGCGCCTTCCACCGAATCCTTTGCGTCGACACAGTAGTAGCCGCTGCGCACGAACTGGAAACTGTCATACGGCTTAACATCGAGAAGAGCCGGCTCAAGCTTGGCATTCTCGATCACAGTCAGTGAGTTCGGATTCAGATTGAGCGATCCATCCTCTTTATTATAGACTCCCTTCTCCTCATCCACAAGGTTCTCATATAGCCGCACGGTGGCAGTTACCGCTTCTTTAGCCGGTACCCAGTGTATAGTTCCCTTGACCTTACGCCCTGTGAACCCTGTACCGACCTTTGTCTCCGGGTCATAGGTGCAGTGTACGACAGTAACATTGCCGTTCTCGTCCTTCTCACAGCTCACGGCCTTTACGAAGTAGGCGTGCATGAGCCTGACTTCATTGCCCGGGTACAGTCTCTTGTACTTCGGGATCGGCGTCTCCATAAAGTCATCCCTCTCAATATACAGCTCACGGCCGAACGGGACGAGACGCTTGCCTGCCTCCGGGTTCTCCAGGTTATTATCTGCCTCGAGCATCTCGGTAACATCTTCCGGATAATTGTCGATCACGAGTTTGATCGGGTCCAAAACTGCCATCATGCGCGGGACCTTCATCTTGAGATCTTCGCGGATGCAGTACTCCAGCATTGCGTAGTCCACTGAGGAATCCGCCTTG
Source organism: uncultured Lachnospiraceae bacterium (assembly GCA_902788035.1). Lineage (GTDB taxonomy): Bacteria > Bacillota > Clostridia > Lachnospirales > Lachnospiraceae > Chordicoccus. The sequence continues at coordinate 26,446 of CADAIL010000007.1, forward strand.
GCCACGCCTACAAGCTCGACGAACTTCTGAATAGATTCGGGGGTAAATCCGCGGCGGCGCAGAGCAGCAATCGTTACAAGGCGCGGATCATCCCATCCGTCAACAATGCCGTCCTCGACGAGGCGCTTGATGTACCGCTTGCCGGTGACAACATTTGTAAGATACATCTTTGCAAATTCGATCTGCTTCGGCGGATGCTCCCACTCCGTATTGTCAACGACCCACTCATACAGCGGTCTGTGATCCTCGAACTCGAGCGTGCAGATCGAATGAGTGATTCCTTCAATCGCGTCCTCAATCGGATGCGCAAAATCATACATCGGGTAAATGCACCATGCGTCCCCTGTATTGTGGTGGGAAAGACGGGCAATGCGGTAGAGGACCGGGTCGCGCATGTTAATATTCGGTGCGCTCATATCGATCTTCGCGCGGAGAACTTTTGATCCGTCCGGATATACGCCTTCCTTCATCTCCGTAAAGAGCTTCAGGTTCTCTTCTATTGAGCGGTCCCTGTACGGACTGTTCTTTCCCGGCTCCTTCAGTGTTCCGCGGTATTCACGAATTTCCTCGGCAGAGAGGTCACAGACATAAGCCAGCCCCTTCTTGATCAGGAGGACAGCTTTATCATACATAATGCCGAAATAGTCGGAGGCAAAATACAGTCTGTCACCGAAATCGGCTCCGAGCCATTCGACGTCTTTCTTGATGGACTCTACGAATTCAATCTTTTCCTTTGTCGGGTTGGTGTCATCAAACCTGAGATTGAAATCTCCGTTGTACTCTTTGGCCAGACCGTAGTTCAGAAGAATCGATTTTGCATGTCCGATGTGCAGATATCCGTTGGGCTCCGGCGGGAATCTTGTGCAGATTTTCTCGTACCTGCCCTCCGCCAGATCCTCGTCAATGATCTCCTCTATAAAATTTCTGGATACGACCTCTTTCTTCTCAGTCGTCACAGCTTCCGTCTTCTCATTAGCCATAAAAACAGCCTCCTTCATCTCCTCATTAAGCGGAAACGGGCTTCTACATCACCGCTCCATTTTGTCAGTTTATCATAGCTTCATATAAGATGCAAATGCGTTCTCTCTCTGTTCTACACTAATCAGGCATCAGGCAGTTCAGGCAGGCTGCCGCAATGTCTCAAAACGGCGGCAAACACCATCTTCATCGAAAAACGCAGGATTTGTTTTAGTATTTGATTTTATGGTGTTTTTGTGTTACTATTTCCAATCAAAGGACTATGTATATGGAGGTGTGCTGTGCAGACAGAAACAATACTGGTACATCTTAGACATATTCCGGACTACCTTTCCGCACAGTGGAGCGCGAATATGGGCATCTGCATCATTATTTGCGCGGTGTATCTAGTCTCACTGTTCATGGCCGGTAATCCGGGCAAGCTGCTTAGAAAAATCATAACAACGCTTCTTGTTGTCTATATTTTATATGGCATTTATCTGCGTTCTAACAAGTTCGGCTACCAGATCATCCTGATCGGTCTCATTGCCCTCTTCGTAATGGGGATCATACGCTTTATCATTAATACTGCCTCCGAGATTCGTCAGAACAAAATTGACGCCAAGATCGAGGAGAAAGCTCTGGCAATGGCAGAAGGCCGCCGCGGCTCATTCAAGAGTAATGTGGGTGGAATCAACAAGTACTCGCTCGAGCCGGATCCGGCTGAAGCAAACCTCACCAAAGAGGAGCTCCAGGACAGCATTGAGAACCAGATCAAAGCCGCGAAAGCCCAGGTCATACGGGATGAGGCCGCCGAGAAAGAAGAAGTCAGAGCTGTTCCCGAGAAACATGACGCTCCGGTCACATCCTCATGGATGTCCGCAAGTATTTATGCTGACTCTGAGAACTCGGAGCAGCCCTACGACAGCGTAGGAACTGCTTTGGATTACGATACGATTGATGACGACGCGATCCCGGAAGGTGCTTTTTACGCGAGGCCAAGATTCGATGCTCCTCCGGCCTATGCTGTTCCTGAGGAATCCTTCACGAATGTTTCAGTCATGCCGCCGGCCGAGCAGATCGAAGCAATTTACGATGCGCTTAATAAGCTCGGGGAACTCAGGGACATGGGGATCCTCACCGAGGCCGAATTCACTCAGAAAAAACAGGAGCTTCTTGCAAAGCTCAGTTAAAAATTCAGGGCTGCCGCAATGCGGCAGCCCTTATTATACCTCTTTACCCGGTCATCTTTCTCATGATCAGCATACCCTGCGTTTTCAACCACTGCTCCTCTTTTCTGTATTCCGGAAGCACTGCGGCGACCAGCGTCCAGAATCTCTTTGAGTGATTGAGCTCAATAAGGTGACAGAGCTCATGGACGACCACATAGTCCCTGACAGAAGGAGGCGCAAGCATGAGCAGGCAGTTAAAATTCAGATTGCCCTGTGAGCTGCAGCTCCCCCACTTCGACTTCTGATTTCTAATAGTTATTCTTCCATATTGGACGCCCACGACCGGTGCAAATCGCCTCACCCTCTCCGGGATGTCTTTGGCCGCCTCATCCGCAAGCCTTCGGATATCCTCCATGGAAAGCCTTTCTACGTCTGCAGCCTGCTCTGCCCTGGCCTTTACTTTGGCTCTGTGTTCCGCGATCCAACCGGCTTTCGATTCGACAAATCTCCTGATTTCCGCGTCCGCAAGATGCTGTGGTGCTCTCACAAGGACTTCTCCGTCAGGACGAATCTCGACCTGAAGAGTCTTTCTGGCGCTTCTTATTACCCTATATGTAATCATGTTTTCCTCCGGACCAATCTTACCAGCTAAGCCTATGCAGCTGCCCTTCCCGCAGCATTCCCTCAAATCCGTTCTGTCTCAGCAGCTCATAGAGAATGATCGAGACTGAGTTGGAAAGATTAAGAGACCGCTCATCCGGGAGCATCGGTATCCTTATGCAAAATTCCTCGTTCTCCTTAAGGATCTCCTCAGGTATTCCCGCGCTCTCCTTGCCGAAGATGATATAATCATCCGGGGAAAACTTTACTTCTGCGTAGGTCCTTCTCGCTTTTGTCGTTGCGTACCAGATGCGTCTATCCGCATTTTCCGCAAGAAACGTTTTATAATTCATATATCTATGGACATCCAGCCGTTTCCAGTAGTCCATTCCCGCCCTCTTCAGATTACGCTCCGTGAGCTGAAATCCGAGCGGGTCGATAAGATGAAGAGATGTACCGGTCGCGACGCATGTGCGGCCAATGTTGCCTGTATTTGCCGGAATCTCCGGCTCAAGAAGTACGATTCCCGCCATAATTTCTCTTCCCCTTCCGTTCCTGTTTAATGTGTCTAAATTTCCCACACGCAGCATGCGAACAGTATCATCGCAAAATTCCGCTGAAAAAAGTAAAACCCCACAGGATTTCCTGTGGGGCTTCGAGCTGCTTTCGGGACTCGGACCCGAGACCTCATCACTACCAATGATGTGCGCTACCACCTGTGCCAAAGCAGCCTGCGTTTCCTCGAAACGACATGAAAGATTATAACGTACCTTTAGCTATAATGCAACACTTATTTTCCAAAAAGAGTTTCAATATCGGCTCGTGACGCCGTGACAGAGCCCTGCACCATCTCCGGCTTTCCGCCGCCTCTGGCTCCGAATTTTTCGCGAAGCTCGTTGTTAATGGTCCGGGCATCTCCGCCCTGTTTCCCGATCACGTACCGGTAGCCGTCGGCGTCACTGCCGGCAAAAACGCCGCAGAAGCCGTTTTTCTTCTGCACGAGAGAATTGACGGCACTTCGCATAGCTCCCGCGTCAAGCGATTCCTCAAAGAGCACAGCGTTTCCGCCCCCTGCGGGGATCTGATCGATCCTTACCTGCACGAGCTTCTTCGCTGCCTCCGCAAGGGCAGCCTTCGTCTCCGCGAGCTCTGTTCTCGCCTTCACGACCAGATGATAGACCTCATCCGTGGAGTTCGAGAGATAATTGGCCGTCTTCTCAAGGATATCTCTGTCATGGAAGAACACTTCCATAGCTCTCATTCCGCACAGAATGCTGACCCGGATGCCTCCCTTATAATTCTGGAGTCCCACGACTTTAAGGCAGCCGATCTCACCCGTCAAAGCAACATGCGGCGCGCAGCAGGCACAGGCATCCACACCCGGGTAAGTGACGACGCGGATCTCATCATCAAGATCGATCTTGCTTCGGTACTCAGCAGTCTTTGCCTCCTCCCCCGAGAGAAAGCGAATCTCTGAAGGGATGTTCCTGAATATAATTTCATTTGCCCTGCGCTCAATGTCCCTTATCCCGTCCGGACCGATCACGCCGTTAAAGTCAAGGGTCACCTCATTATCACTCAGATGGAATCCTACATTGTCAAATCCGTATGTGCTGTGAACAAGGCCTGAGAAGATGTGCTCTCCCGAGTGCTGCTGCATATTTGAGAACCTGTGCTGCCAGTCGATCCTGCCGGAAATCTCCGTCCCTGGCTCAAACGAAGCGTTCCGGTCTTCCAGCAAATGATGAATTTCTCCATCCTTTATCTTTACATCCGCGACCCGAAAGCCTCCCAGAACTCCGGTATCCGCGCTCTGTCCTCCCTCCTCAGGGAAGAATGCGGTCCTGTCGAGTACGATATCTCCTGCATTTGCAGAAACGATCTTAGCCGTAAACTCCGTTTTATAGGCATCCTCGTAATAAAGTTTTCGTGTGCGGATCTTGCTTGAATCAAGCATGAATTACCTCTTTTCCACGAGCTCACCGCTTCTGTAGGCCGCAAGCAGCTGCTCCAGTTCTTCTATTTCATCCTTAAGTTTTATACCGATATCCGTATCACCGATCGTCTGCCGGGTCTGGAACTTCTCGACAGCCACCTTGTCGGAATGAATATCTCTTCCGGTCATGACCGCGTCTTCCTTGGAGGTGAACGGTTCGTGAGCGACAAGCCGCATGCCCCAGGAATTATAGATCAGCGTATAGCCTGCAATACCGGTCGTTCCCTGATAAGCTTTGGAGAAGCCGCCGTCAATGACAAGCAGTTTGCCGCCGCACTTTGTCGGCGACTGTCCGCGCTTGACCGGAACATGGCCGTTGATAATATGTGTATGCTCACCCTCAAGCCCGAATTCCCTGAGTATTTTCTCGATCACTTCCTTATCGTCAAGGAGCTGATAATACGGAGTCTTGCCCTCATTGTGGGTCTCCTTCTCAGCAATCATGCAGCGCTCGAACGTCGCCATTTTTTCCTTGCCGAAAAGAGGCGAATCCTTATTGCACCAGATCCACCACATGATATCTCTGCCCTCTTCCTTCCTGACCGGGTCTACGGCGAAGAAAGCGCGGCGAACGAGAGCATCGAGACAGTCATACAGCGCTTTTCCCTTGTATTTCTTTCCGTAAATCTCAACTTCCTTGAAATTGCCGTCCTCCGTCATAGGAACGCAGCCGTGGAAGAGAAGGTTGCCGTTAGTCACGGTATAGAGCTCGCCCTTCTGAAGAAGAAGCTGCATATGCTCCTGGAGCCGTCTGCAGTTCATGAATGCGGACTGAAGTCTCTCCATGACATAGGCTTCTTCCGGAGAAAGCCTGTTAGGATCCGCCGGATCAACGGTCGGAAGATTCTTGTCGAGAAGATCATAGTATTTTCCGTTCTGCTCGATCTTCATCGTATCAAAATCGATACGGCTGAGCAGATCGCGGTCTTCCATGTTATATTCCGGACGTCTCCGGACAAGCTGGCCTTCCAGCTTGAACTGGATAATCGAGATGGCTTTATGAATGCGCATGTCCATGTCTTTCTCGCTGCGGGCTTTCTCCTCGCCTTTAGTCTGAAAGCATGTACACGGATCATCCCCGTACGTATTAACCGCAAACTGAGCAAGAGGTATCAAATTGATGCCGTAGCCTTCCTCGAGAATGTCAAGATTGCCGTATCGGGCCTGGATCCGGACAACATTTGCAATGCACGCAAGCTGACCGCAGGCTGCGCCCATCCACTCGATATCATGATTGCCCCACTGGATGTCAAGACTGTGATAAGCCATCAGCGTATCCATAATCTCGTCAGGTCCGTATCCTCTGTCGTAAATATCGCCGAGAATATGCAGATGATCAACGACGAGCCTTCTCACCAGCCTCGAAAGAGCTTTTATGAAATTGTCGGCATTGCCGATGCGGATGATCGTGTTGATGATCTCCTCATAGTAGGCTTCCTTGTCCGCTATATCTGCCTTTTCGGTGATGAGCTCCTCGATCACATAGCGGAAATCTTCAGGCATAGCCTTCCTTACTTTAGACCTTGTGTACTTGCTGGAAGTGTGCTTGCACACTTCAATGAGCCGATAGAGCATGACTTTGTACCAGTCATTAAGCTCCTCCTCATCAGTAATCTCTTTCTTTACAAGTTCGATCTTTTCCCTCGGATAGTAGACCAGCGTTGCCAGTTCTTTGATATCCTTTTCCGGCAGAGTATGCCCGTAAACTTCACCGATCTTCTTTTTTACAGCACCGGAGCCGTTCCTTAGGACATGGGAGAACGCTTCATATTCGCCGTGAATATCAGTGATAAAGTGTTCTGTACCTTTGGGCAGATTCAGTATTGAGCTCAAGTTGATAATTTCCGTAGATGCTTTGGCGATTGTGGGATAAAGCTGAGCCAGACGCTCAAGATATCTTCTGTCCAATTGTTCCATGGTAAAACCTTCTTTCTAAAACCTAAGAACGTCCTTTCATGATTGAAAAGACAATACCGAAAAGAACTGCGACCAGTATGACCGGCCACGCGGTTATCACGACTTTGGTAACAAGTACGATGATCAGTCCGACGACAAGCACCGCAATGAGCAGTGTTGTCAGACATCCCCAGTTGAAAGAACCGTCCAGATTCCGGAAAAGATTCAGGAATCCTCCGGTCTTTTCGACCTTGAAATCCGGTGTCCGGTCAAAGAAGCCATTGTCAAAGAACGCTGTATTTTTTTCTTTAAAGGCAGGTCCCGCGCTCTCCTCGTCCTCACCGAACTCATAATCCGGCGCATACTCTTCAGCCTCGACCTCCTGATAGCCTGAATCAGTATCAGACGATACAGTTTTAGTCTGCTGATATGTAGCCTCCTCATAGCCCTGTTCATAGGTGGCTTCCCGGTAACCGTAAGAGTTCCTCGGTGCCTCAGCGATATTGCGGGCAATCAGAATCGGGTCTCCGAGCTGTTCCGTCGCTTCCTCCTCGCTCTTCCCCCTGGACACTTCAGCGTCAATATACCCTTCATAGTACCGGAGTTCTGAGGCGATTTCAGATTCTGACAGATCCTCGGACAGCTTGTTGCCAAGTGCGTTCAGAAATTCTTCTTTTGTCATAGTCGTACCTTTCAATCTGTCTGCGGCACATGCCGCATCCGTCTTAAATGACACGTGATCCGCGTCTGACAATTATAATACCATAGTTGAAGTGCTGTTGCATATATGATAAAAAGAAAAGAGCCCTACCGAAGTAAGGCTCTCTCTACGTGCGGGACAAGATTCGAACTCGCGACCTTCTGGTCCGTAGCCAGACGCTCTATCCAGCTGAGCTACCCACACATTTCGTTGCTTTATCTGCAACAAGCAGTATAATACAACGATTGGATAATTTTGTCAACACACTTTTTTAAATTTTTGTTTTTAGTGAAGGTACTTCTACCGATGTACTATGGAACTCTCCGACGAACCTGTCTGAACTGCCACGATTCATGGAAGCAGTTCAGGCGGACTGCTCTTTAAATCTATGTCCGGCAGCAAATCATCCATCTTCGTGAGAAAAACATTGCCGGTCCGACCGAGAAATCAAAAACGCGTAAGCGTTTTTTAGTTCGCAGGGAAGAACCGGCGTTTTTCGATGAAGATGATGTTTGCCGGCGGATCATTGATCTCACGTGCAGTCCGGATGAACTGCCACATATACACCAATCAGTTCGCGAAAATCGGTGTGGAGTAATATCTGTCTCCGGAATCAGGGAGAATGACGACGATGGTCTTACCTGCATTTGCAGGATCCTTTGCCACCTCGATCGCCCCGCTGAGGGCAGCCCCTGAAGAAATGCCCACGAGAATTCCCTCTTTCTTCGCAATCAGCTTGGATGTTTCAAATGCAACCTCGTTCTCAACTGTAATGACGCCGTCATAAAGCTCCGTATCGAGGGTATCCGGAACAAATCCGGCGCCGATGCCCTGAATCTTGTGCGGGCCGCCGTGACCTTCCGAGAGGACCGGTGATGTCTTAGGCTCGAGAGCAAGAACCTTGATATCCGGATTTTGTTCTTTCAGGTAACGTCCGGTGCCGCTCAGAGTTCCGCCTGTGCCCACACCTGCGATAAATATGTCGACCACGCCATCTGTATCCGCCCAGATTTCCGGGCCTGTCGTCTCATAGTGTGCTTTCGGGTTAGCTGGGTTCACGAACTGGCCCGGTATAAAACTGTTCGGCGTCTCAGCTGCCAGCTCATCCGCTTTGGCTATAGCCCCCTTCATTCCTTTGGAACCGTCGGTAAGAACGATTTCCGCGCCGTAAGCCTTGAGGATATTTCTGCGCTCAACAGACATCGTTTCCGGCATCGTGAGAATGACCCGGTAGCCCTTGGAAGCCGCGATGGCCGCAAGGCCAATTCCTGTATTTCCGGATGTGGGCTCGATGATGACAGATCCTTCCTTCAGCTTTCCGCTTGCTTCAGCATCTTCAATCATGGATTTTGCGATCCTGTCCTTCACGGAACCTGCGGGGTTAAAGTACTCGAGTTTAGCCAGAATACGCGCGCTGAGGCCAAGCTCTTTTTCAATATTCTTAAATTCGACCAGCGGTGTTCCGCCGATGAGACCGAGTGTTCCTTCATAAATATTTGCCATTACAATTCCCTCCTCGTTTTCAGCAGGTTATTTGAGCGCCTATGCATTCCCCATATTTCCTAGCTGTTTTCTATGAATTATATCATCTATCTCCGCTTTGTCAATACACAAATATGAAAAATACCCCGGGAACCGCATGCGGCCGGGGCATTTTTTGTCAGCTCATAACTGATTTCAGATCACATAATCCGACTGCAGAGCAGTCTCCTCATTCACAAGATCTTCCAGGGTCACGCTGTCCACATAATCGTTGATTACTTTATTCAGCCCGTTCCAGAAGGAAATAGTCGGACAGCTCTCCGCGCGCGGACACTCATTGATTTCTGTCTCCAGACACGCAGTCGGCGCAAGCGGTCCCTCCAGGACACGCAGAATGCTGCCCACTGTATAATCAGACGGATTCCGGGCAAGCCGATAGCCTCCGGATGACCCGCGAAGGCTCTGTACAAAACCGGCCTTGCTGAGGGGCGAAATAATCTGTTCCATATACTTAAGTGTAATTCCCTGTCTTCTTGCTATATCTTTCAGCGGGACAAGCTCTCCGGAATTATGCATAGCCAGATCCAGCATAATTCTGAGGGCGTAACGCCCCTTCGTGGAAACTTTCATCTGCATCCCTACTTTCCTAGTGGTTTTATATGATTATATATCATCCAACACGGAATTGCAAGTAAAAAGCCCCCGCCGGTTCCCCGGCGGAGGCCGCTCTCATCATATGAGGGGAGATCAATCCATGTCGCGGATGATCTTTCTTGTGCGAAGGATGGATGTCGGGCTCATGGACAGCTCGTCGATACCCATATTGACAAATACTTCTGTAAGTTCCGGATCAGCGCCGAGCTCGCCGCAGATACCTACCCATGTGTTGTGTCTGTGGCCTGCGTCGATCGTCATCTGGATAGCCTTGAGGACTGCCGGATGATGTGCGTCGAAGAATTTCTCCAGATGCTGATTCTGGCGGTCGATCGCGCATGTGTACTGTGTCAGGTCGTTCGTGCCGATGGAGAAGAAGTCAACGAGCTCTGCAAGCTCATCTGCCATGAAGACAGCTGCCGGAGTCTCGATCATGATACCAACGGAAATGTTCTCATTGAACGGAACATCATGAGCACGAAGATCAGCCTTAGCTGCCTCGAGGAGCTTCAGTGAGCGCTCAACTTCCCACTTGGAGATAATCATCGGGAACATGATCGCTACGTTGCCGTAAGCGGATGCGCGGAGGAGAGCTTTCAGCTGAGTCATGAAGATCTCTTCACGTGTCAGGCAGATACGGATAGCGCGGAAGCCGAGAGCCGGGTTCTCTTCCTTCTCAAGGTTGAAGTAGTCGATCTGCTTGTCAGCGCCGATATCCAGTGTACGGATGATGAGCTGCTTGCCTGCAAGGATCTCAGCGACCTGCTTGTAAGCCTGGAACTGCTGCTCTTCTGTCGGATAATCATCATTCTGCAGATACAGGAACTCGGAACGGAAGAGGCCTACGCCCTCGCCGTCATTCTCAAGAACATAGCCGATATCGCCTACGCCGCCGATGTTGCAGTACAGATGTACATGCTTGCCGGACTTTGTAACTGTCTCGAGGCCCTTCATTGCATCGAGGAGTTTTCTCTTCTCGATTTCTTCAGCCTGCAGTTTCTTATACTTAGCAAGTGTATCCTCATCCGGATCAATGAGAACAGCGCCGGCCTTGCCGTCGACGATTGCCATCTTGCCGTTGACATCCTTCGGGACCTTGACCTGAACAAGTGCCGGAATGTTCATTGTACGAGCAAGGATTGCTGTATGGGAGTTTGTGGATCCCTCTCTTGTTACAAATGCAAGGACCATAGCCTTGTCAAGCTGAACTGTCTCTGACGGAGCAAGGTCATCAGCTACAAGGATGACCGGCTCTGTGAAGTTGTTGCCGCCGGCACCGCCGCCCATGAGGTCTGTGACGAGACGGGAAGAAATATCCTTGACGTCTGCCGCACGTCCTCTCATGTACTCATCTTCCATGCTGGCGAACATTGCCGCAAAGTTATCACCTGTTGTCTTAACAGCATACTCTGCATTGACCTGCTGCTCTTTGATGATCTCTTCGATGGACTCATTATAGTCATCATCATCAAGCATCATCTGGTGTACTTCGAAGATATCAGCGTGAGCTTCGCCTACGTCAACGAGTGCCTTCTCATAGAGTGCCTTGAGCTCGCCCATAGCCTGCTCTTTAGCTGCATGGAGACGCTCGATCTCTGCAGCAACGTCAGCTACCTGTACCTTCTCGATAGCTCCGTCTGCCTTGGCCATCTCTGCGATCTTGCCGATAGCGATTCCCTGATACGCTGCTTTGCCAGTGAATTTTTCCATCTCAGTGCTCCTTTTTTTAATATTAGATTTGTCCAAAATCACCGCGATAATGGACAGCAAGAACATACTTCTTTGAATATTATATGACATGAAAAGACTATAAGCAACGGAAAATTTGTTGATTTTACACTATTTGCGCTATTTGTTGCAAATATGACTCGGCATTTTGCCATGACACAAAAATACAGGGACCGGTCACTTGTGCAAATATGCACAAGGCCGCCGGATCCCTGTCACGAAGCTTTAGTCAGTATGTATTTATCTCAATGGGGGAAGACCCCCCATTCTGCACGCAGCAGGCAGACTGATATCGGACAGACTCACTCGACTGTCACTGATTTTGCCAGATTTCTCGGTTTATCAACATCCAGACCCTTAGCGCAGCTGACATAATAGCCGAGCAGCTGCAGCGGAATGATTGCGAGCGATGTGGCAAAATGCTCATCTGTCTTCGGAATATATACCGTGAAATCGGCCGTATCCTCAATATTGTAGTTGCCATAGGAGGTCAGCCCCATAAGATAAGCTCCGCGGCTCTTGCACTCGACCATATTGGACACAGTCTTCTCGTACAGGCCGGACTGGGTCAGGACACCTACAACAAGCGTACCGTCCTCAACCAGGGAAATCGTTCCGTGCTTCAGCTCACCCGCTGCGTAGGCCTCGGAGTGAATATAGCTGATTTCTTTCATCTTAAGGCTTCCTTCAAGGGAAATCGCGTAGTCGATACCTCTGCCGATGAAAAAGATGTCATGCGCATTGGAATACTTGGCAGCGAACCACTGGATTCTCTCCTTATCCTCAAGCAGTCTCTGGATCTTTCCGGAGAGGGTCCGTATCTCTGTCAGCATCTCCTGGGCTTTCGCATCATCTATCGTTCCGCGTATGAGCGCGAACTCGATGGCGAGAATGTAGGACGCGATCAGCTGCGTAGAATAAGCCTTTGTCGTCGCGACGGCTATTTCCGGGCCTGCCATCGTATACAAGACATAATCAGCCTCGCGGGCGATGGAGGATCCCACTACGTTAACTATAGCCAGCGTTTTATTTCCCAGATCCTTCGCTTCGCGAAGGGCTGCGAGGGAGTCTGCCGTTTCTCCCGACTGGCTGATAACAACGACAAGATTATCCGGAGCCAGAAGCGGTCTTCTGTATCTGAACTCGGAAGCCAGCTCCACGCGTACCGGAATGCGGACAAGATCCTCAAATACATACTGGGCTGCTACACCCACATGATATGCACTGCCGCAGGCGACGATCGTGAGACCGCTTATTGAAGACACTGCCTCGTCTGTCAGACCGGTAGATGAAAGATCCACGACCGGACCGTCCTGACTGTCCTTCACATAGGCACCCACCGTGTCCGCAACAGCCTTTGGCTGCTCATGGATCTCTTTCATCATGAAATGCTCAAAACCGCCCTTTTCCGCGGCTTCCGCATCCCATTTGATCTCATGCAGTTCCTTCTCGACGATATCCCCATCCAGATTGTAGAATTCTGCCTTGCCCGCGGTTAATCTCGCCATCTCAAGGTTGCCGATATAGTAAACATTCCTTGTGTAGTTCAAAATTGCGGGAACATCAGAGGCTACATATGTCTCACCATTGTTGACTCCGATGATCATCGGGCTGTCTTTTCTGGCAACATAAATCTCGCCGGGGTACTCTTTGAACATGACGGCAAGGGCGTAGGAACCGCGCACACGGACCATTGTCTTGGCGATAGCGTCGATCGGACCCATCTTATACTTATGATAATAGTAATCAACGACCTTGACCGCCACTTCCGTGTCCGTCTCCGAATAGAACTTATATCCTTTCCGGATCATCTTGTCCTTCAGTTCCTTATAATTCTCAATGATACCGTTATGAACAGCAACAACGTTCATATCGCTTGTCGCGTGCGGATGAGCGTTGTTTTCTGACGGTTCCCCGTGTGTCGCCCATCTGGTGTGACCGATACCGCAGCTTCCGGGAACAGCCGTGCCGCCATTGGTCTTCTCCGAAAGAACTTTCAGGCGCCCTTTAGCCTTCACGACAACAGGAACCTTATCGGCATCGCGGACCGCTATTCCCGCGGAGTCGTAGCCTCGGTACTCAAGTTTCGATAAACCTTCAAGCAGGATCGGTGCTGCCTGTCTCGGACCTATATACCCGACAATTCCACACATAATCTATTTCTCCTCTCACTATGAGATAATAACCAACAGGACTTAATCAGTATAATCTCAGACCCCAAAAATGTAAAGGCGTTCATCACACCAGCAACTTAAGCGCACAAGGATTACAAACTCTCGACTTATCTGTACCTGTAAATCTGCATTTTGCCCATCATGAAGCAAATGAATATATTTTTTTATCAAAAACTGCACAATTTTTCCATATTTTTTACTCAAAATCTTTTCTATATGTTACAATACATATAGTGTCATTGCACAGGTCTCTGTACACAGAGACAGTTCCCAAGCGCTTTTATTATTACCAAATATAAAAGAAAGAGAGGTTTCACATTATGCAAAACTCAATGTTAGCAATGATTCTGGCCGGTGGTCGTGGTAGCCGTCTGAAAGACCTTACCAACAAAGTGGCCAAGCCAGCCGTTTCATACGGTGGAAAGTACCGTATCGTCGACTTCCCGCTTTCCAACTGTGCGAACAGCGGTATCGATGTTGTCGGTGTCCTTACACAGTATGAATCTGTTGAGCTGAACTCCTATGTTGCCGCTGCCGGCAACTGGGGTCTGGACAGCCGTGACAGCGGCGTCTTCGTACTTCCGCCTCGTGAAAAAGCCGATGCAGGTCTCGATGTCTATCGCGGAACAGCAGACGCCATTTCCCAGAACATTGACTTCATCGACAAGTATGATCCGGAATATCTGCTCGTCCTCTCCGGTGACCACATCTACAAAATGAACTATGACAAGATGCTGGACTACCACAAAGAGAAAGGTGCCGACGTAACGATCGCTGTCCGCGAAGTTCCGTGGAAAGAAGCTCCGCGTTTCGGTATCATGAATACAGATGCAGATCTCAACATTATTGAGTTCCAGGAAAAGCCGAAGGAGCCGAAGAGCAACCTCGCATCCATGGGTATCTACATTTTCTCATGGAAGAAGCTTCGTGCTATTCTCGTTGCTGATATGGTCAACCCGAATTCCAGCCATGACTTCGGTAACGATGTCATCCCGACATATCTGAACAACGGCGACAAGCTTGTTGCATGGAAGTTCAAAGGCTATTGGAAGGATGTAGGAACCATCGATTCTCTGTGGGAAGCTAACATGGACCTGCTCGACAAGAAGAACGAGCTGGATCTGGGCGATAGCTCCTGGAAGATCTACACAGACGACGCTCCGGCTCTTCCGCAGTACATTGGACCGGATGCTTCTGTTGAGAACGCCTATATCACACAGGGCGTTGTCGTAGACGGCGAAGTAAAGAATTCTGTTCTGTTCACGAACGCTGCAGTTGCAGCCGGTGCTAAGGTCATCGATTCTGTCCTTATGCCGGGCGCTGTTGTCAAGGCAGGCGCTACAGTCGTACGCGCACTTGTCGCTGATGGCGTTGAAATCAGTGAAGGTGCTGCAGTCGGCAACGCTGACAGCGAAGAAATCACGCTTGTAGCAAAGAATGTGTAAAGGGGGTAGAATAAAATGGCAGTAAAAGCATTAGGCATTGTCACTTCCGGCAATCGCATTAAAGTTGAAGGCATGCAGGCATTCCGCCCTGTATCTGCATTTACATTTGTCGGTCGTTACAGAATGATCGACTTCCCGCTCTCGAACCTGAGCAATTCCAATATTGAGAGAATTCAGGTATTTGCAGGCGCAAATCCCCGTTCTCTCGCAGAGCATGTCGGCACAGGCCGTCACTATGGCATCAACAGCAAGCGCGGCAAGATTCAGCTTCTGTTCTCACCCGAGAGTGAAGTAAACGAAATCTACAACACAGACGTCGCTTCTTTCCTGTACAATGAGGATGTCATTGAGAGAGTCAACGCAGACTATGTCATTCTGGTTCCGTCCTACATGGTATTTGCACAGAACTATGACGAGCTGCTCGACGCTCATGTCGCTTCCGGCGCGGACATCACTCTTCTGTATCACAAGGTAACAAATGCTGATGTTGCTTACATGAACTGCGAGTATCTGAAGCTTGACGACGAGAAGACAGTTCTCGGCATCGAGACGAACATCGGCGGCAAGGCCAACAAGAACATCTTCATGAACAGCTATGTCATGAAGAAAGAGCTGTTCCTTGATCTCATCAAGCAGGCCAAGAAGAAATCTTCGATGTACAACTTATTCAACATCGTGAACGACAAGGCAGTTTCCGAAGATCTCACTATCAAGGCTGTTCAGCATGAAGGCTACTTCGAAGCCATCACAGACTTCAAGTCCTACTTCAGAGCTAACCTTGAGCTTACGGACTATGCGACAGCTTCCAGCCTCTTCACAGAGAAATGGCCGATCTACACAAGAACGAACGATGCGTGCCCGACACAGTATCTCCCGGGCGCTTCCGTAAAGAAGTCCCTCATCTCCAACGGCTCCCTCATTGCCGGCACAGTTGAGAACTGCATCATCGGCCGCGGCGTCGTCATCGAGGAAGGCGCAGTTGTAAAGAACAGCGTCATCTGCTCCGAAGTCACGATCGCAAAAGATACCGTCATCGAGAATCAGGTCGTTGACAAGTACGCAAGAATCCTTCACGCAAAGGAGATCATCGCTGATCCTGAGAATCCGGGATACATCAAGAGACTTGACACTCTTTAATCCCATTTGGTAATAATTGAGCAGAGGCTGCTGCCGTCACAGGCAGCAGCCTTTTTTCCGGAGAAGCGCCCACTGGCAGGTGATTTTGCGGGCAGGTCTAAGATTATACCAGAGGTCGTATAAAAATGATAAAAATAGCACTTGCCGAAAGTGCGTTTATCTGTTACTATAGGTTAGTACGAATTGTATAAAAATTCCTCGATAGCTCAATGGTAGAGCACTCGGCTGTTAACCGAGTTGTTGTAGGTTCGAGCCCTACTCGGGGAGCTCGATGAAGGTTTTCTTCATCCCCTGGATCTTTAGCTCAGTTGGTTAGAGCAGTCGGCTCATAACCGATCGGTCCGGGGTTCAAGTCCCTGAAGATCCATTCGCTGCCTGGCCGGGCTAACTGCCCGGAGGTAGGCAGGGAAGCTTCAGAAAATATCTGGCTCTGTGGTACAGTTGGTTAGTACGCCGCCCTGTCACGGCGGAGGTCGAGGGTTCGAGTCCCTTCAGAGTCGTAGGGCTGGGCAAAAGCCCAGCTCTTTCTTTTAACAGCTGCGCCGGCATGGCGAAATTGGCAGACGCAAGGGACTTAAAATCCCTCGGAGTAACATCCGTGCCGGTTCGAGTCCGGCTGCCGGCAGTAAGCAAAATCCCCGATATTGCTGAGGTATCAGCGCTATCGGGGATTTATTTTTGTCTTATGTAAAGCAGATAAAGAAGCAGCGTTAAAACAATGCTACCAAATTTCCGGTCAACTACTCATCTTCCTCTCGCACATTGATTTTGAGATCAGGGTCTATTCCGTAAAAGTCCTTGTAGCCCGCCCACTGTTCATCATTTTCCAGTGTAATATCATGAACAAAGTTCTCATTGCTGAGATGTCCAATGGTCACTTCTGTTTTCCCTTGTGCTTCAGCGTTTCGGACAGATCGAAGACGCATGATATCCTGCAGCATTATGCTGGAATATATGCATATATAAAAACCAATTGCAGCATATGCGACGACCTTTAAATACTTTTGCAGTTCGATATTGAAAAAAATCTTATCGCAGGTCTCAGGTATCAGTGAAAGCATCTGGTACAGTAACACGATCCAAAAGATATAGCTCCCACAAAAGCACCTGTATGTCATTGGAGATACGATAAGGAACGGAACTGCAGGAACGACAATAGATATAATTGCGCCCATACATTGCCAGAACCTTCCTGCCTGCCAGGAAAAGACGCCTACCGTTACAACGATTGCAACCAGAGTCAGCAGCAACAGCATTAGGGAAACAACATTCTTGGCCGCATGGTCGTACTCACGCGTCTGGTCGGCGAGGAGCATAACAGGATTTGCAAAGCAGATAAAA
This sequence comes from uncultured Lachnospiraceae bacterium, assembly GCA_902788035.1. Lineage (GTDB taxonomy): Bacteria > Bacillota > Clostridia > Lachnospirales > Lachnospiraceae > Chordicoccus. The sequence continues at coordinate 43,728 of CADAIL010000007.1, forward strand.
GCAGTTCCGATATCTGCCATTTTTCCGGCAATTCCGCCAAGAAACTTCCTTCGCACTTTCCATATCAGGAAAGTGACGACCGTGATCGAGATGACGATTGCAGGAAGCTCCAGATAGCATATATTTATAATCCTGCCGAACCGATTGACCATCGCAGCCAGCATACCTGATGTATTGACGCCACGGTAAAAATCATCACCGCTGGCAACATTCCTGTACGTCGAATTAGAAAACATGAGCGCAATGCCAAGAACTACCCCGGCCAGGAAGCCCATTTCCGGCAGCCGGACACGTCTTTCAGTTGCAAAAGTATAAGCGATCATAAACAGCGCCAGGCAAAGATTATATACCGTAAAATGCTCTACAATGAGGCTTCCGGCACATCCAAGCAGAACATAGCCGAGCGCATGCAATATAGATGTTGTAACATTTTCCCCATCGAGACGGCGATAGACATACTTCACATAGACAAGACTGAAAACAACGCTGGTTATGTAATTGGCAAATCCAGATGTCCAGCCGATCGTATCTGAAAATATCATAAGCGGCATAAAAAACAGGAACAGCACAGAGACATACTCTGTCTGTTTTTCATAAGCGATGCTGTCGAGCAAGTAGACAAGAGCTGTCAGCAGCGCTGCCTGGAGCAACACTTTTGCTGAGTAGAACCTCGTCATTAGAATAATGATCAGGTAACCCAGATATCGTCCACCGTATCCGTCGAACCAATTTGCAAGCCGGCTAAGTCCTGGCGTCCCACCCCATCTGAGGTCATCATCACAATAGGGAATAACAAGAAATAAAATCGCGAATGCAATAAAAAGACCTATGTACTTACGGACTTTGTCCTTATTGCCTGCATGTATTCCGATGTTCAATTTATTCGTCACGGTCTTTCTCCTTTGAAGCATGTCTTGCAATAATATATTTCGGTCTCCCTTTCAGTTCTTCATATATCCTCGCTATATAGAACCCGATGAGGCCGAGGCTGATCATGATAATGCTCCCGATGAACCCTTCTAGCAGGATGACAGTGGTGAAACCTCCCAGAGCCTTCCCGCCTATTTTCTGGACAAGCGCAACTATGCTGCTGACAAGCGATACAATAAACACAAGGACTCCGCAGACAGTCACCATCTGCATCGGGGCCGTCGAGAACGTTGTGATGTTGTTGATGGCATACTTGATGAGTCCGACAGTAGACCATTTGCTCTCGCCGGCGACACGTTCCTGCACATCATACGTAACAGTGGCCGTCCTGAACCCCACCCACGACGACTGCGCACGGAAGAACGCATACTTTTCTTTCATGCTGACAATAGCGTCAATAGCTTTGCGGTCAAGCAGCTTGAAATCGGATGTATTCTCCATGTCAAAGCCGCTGGCGGCGCTGATAAGGCCGTAGAAAGCTTTTGCGGCAAATGCGTGCATGCCGCTCTCCTTACCGCGGCTGCTTTTTACGCCTTCAATCACCTCATATCCCTGTTGCCAAAGCCGGTACATCTCCACGATTTTTTCCGGGGGATGCTGCAGGTCGCAGTCCAGGACTACGGCACACTCGCCCCTTGATTCAGCAAGACCTGCCGCAACGGCTGCCTCCTTCCCAAAATTCCGAGAAAAGCTTATGCCGCGGATATCCGGATTATTAGACACAAGACTTTCTATTTCAATCCAGGTCCTGTCTTTTGAACCGTCATCAACGAACAGGATCTCGAACGGTATCTGTTCCCTGCTCAAGATCTCGGAGATGGTCGTGCCTGCCGTTCCAATCATGGCTTCTTCATTGTATGCAGGTAAAATAACTGTAAGCATTCTGTGGTCCCCTCTCTAATTTCTCTCATTCAGCCTTTCTAAACGCAAAATATCTCTGACCCGTATAATTGAGCACGACAAACAATCCCATACCGACGAGCATCGCGCCGTTTTCTTGAACCTTCAGAGGCATGGAAGACAGCAGCCTTGCGGTAAGCGGTTTTGCAATGCCGTACGCAAGCAGGTAGCAGACCGAAATATTGATAATAAATCTCACAACGATTTTCCAGTTTCTTTCCTTATTCTCAAACGTGTAATACTTGTTCAGAAAATAACTGACAATGCTTCCGACAATATAATTTGCAGCAGAAGACACCCAGTAACTGAAGTGAAAAACGTTATAGAATGAGAACATGACCGCAGTCCCCACCAGCGTATTGATCATGCCGACCAGGACAAACCTGATCATTGTCTTATCGAACATCGCGCCTCCTTTACATAATAAACAAGTGGAAACGGGCTTGTAGGTCCTCCTGTCCAGTACGTCCCGATTGCGTCGGTATCACTGTAACCGGAGGCCTTCTCCATATCCTCTACGGTTGGATCCTCTACGCTTTCCGAAACGCCAATTTCCTCTGAAAACTGCATTCCACCTTCGGCTTCCGATATTTTTTCGTCAATCGTATCTGAAATTTCAGCAATGGTCTCTCCTCCTTCCGGAGCAGCATCTGTCGACAGACTCGGATCCTCAGCTATTGTCTCCTCGACATCTGACGCACTCTCAACTATCAAATCAGAATCCACTGCTATAACTTCTTCAGCCATAATTTCCGATATAGACTCAGAAGCCCGAACCGGACCTGCACATGTGATAATCAGCACAATTGCTGACATCATCGGCACAATGCATCTGCACATTTTTTTTGCGTGCATGCTGTTTTCTACCTCCTGAAAAATGTTCTCAAATCTCTTCCGATGAATGTGGCGCTAATTCATATTCCAGACTGCATAAAGCAGCTCTTCGCTGATCCAAGAAATCTCGGAGAGTGTGCCGAACACATAAAAGGCTCATTCAACAAGTGTTTTTACCCTGCCCGGTAAAGAAAAGTAACAATTTGACCGCGAGTACACATTTCGCCAGGTCCATATGTACCTATCTTTTTTTCCGACATATAGCCTTTCGCAATCTTGTTCTGAGCGCCCCAAAGAATCGCCCTATAGAATACATTGGAAGGAGAAACATCACAGAATGGCTGTTTTGTAGCCTTAGCCGGTGCAGGCTTCCCTTTTAACCTCCACAGGAACATCATGAATTCACCTCGGCTTATGCTGCGGTCTATACCAAACGTTCCGTCCGAATATCCCTTTGTAACGCCCTGCTGATATGCCCAAAGCACTGCTTTATAGAACGTGTGATTTCTGGATACATCTGCAAAAGGACTCTTTGCCGCGGTCTTAGGAGCAGGTTTACCTGCATATCTCCACAGTAACATCATCGCCTGTCCTCTCGTACACGGCAGGTTCAGACCGAAACTTCCGTCCTCAAAACCCTTCGCGATTCCTCTCCATGAAGCCCAGTAGACCGCCAAATAATATGGGTGCGTCGAATCCTGCACATCTGAAAACCGCCGCGCGTCTCCGATATTGCCACCCGGCATCTGCGTTAACGAGCAAGAAAGGAAGAACTGCTCGGCAGAGGATTCACCTCTCACTCCCGTCAGAAGTGCCTTTCCCTGTGAAATTTCGGTGCCGGATAGCAGTACTTTTCCGTTAAACGCATTGATGAATGTATATGTTCGGTTCGAATTCTCTTCTATCTTCCAAAGCTGTTCCTGACCGTCACCAGGTATACAAAGCACCACCTTGTCAGAATCTTTATCGGCAGAAACAGCGAGCATGCTGTCTGTCGACAGGATCCGGTACAGATTATCGTTTACAGGTTCGAATCTAAAATCATTCAGTTCGCGTCTTCCGTTCCCGTTCCACATGACAATGCCGGATCCGGAGTATCTCCCCTGAGAGTGAACATTAAAGCCACAATTTAGCGATGCGTATATCCAATAATTTCTGTCATTCCTCACTTTCCCGTCATACGAGATCACCGGGTTCTTTTTTCTTTTTTCTGCCTCTCGTATAACTTTCTCAGGTAAAATATTCGAGGAACTGATGGCCCTGACCCATGGGCTTAGTCCGGCAATCTGGGATATATTCTTTACCGTAGTGTTTAACGGTATGCTGTGAAATCTGCAGGTACGCTCGACTGCCTCCGTAATAAGCCACTCATGCACGTAGATGAACATTTTACCGTTGATCAGCTTCTTCAGTTTCTCCGCCCTCTGGACATATCCCTCCTCCGGCTCAAAGACTATATATGTGTAGTTCGAATCCGGATCCTTTTGGGCCAATGCCTTCAGGGTCTTGGTATCATTCGACAAGTATGTTGCCTTGCCCTGCAGACCGTGCTTTTCGATCAGTGCATAGATGCTGTCAATCATTTTCTCCGTCACCTGCCGATCCCACTTGATATCAAGGTTCGGCCGAAGTCCGCTCTTTGCGCATATCTTAAGTGCGCTGTCCAGTGTCGGAGCCTTCTCCCCTTTCCACATCTGTCCCCTGCGTATACCAAAGTCATAAGTCTGCAGCTCCGCGTATGTCAGGTTCCTGACATAAATCGGATTCTCAATCAGCTTTCCATCTGTTGTTCTGCCGTAATTGTTAATCGCTTCATCGTGAAGGAGAACCGGAACTCCGTCTTTCGTAAAACGAATATCGAATTCCACTTCACGAAATCCGACTGCCGCAGCCATACGTATCGAAGAGAGGGTATTTTCGGGAGCCGATTCGAAATATCCCATATGCGCGATAATTGCTAAATTAGAAGAAACGCGTACCGGCTCGGTTATTTTTGCGCAGACCACATTTCCATTCACCGTGAGCGCACATTTATCTTTCAACTTCATCCTCTGCAGAAGATTGGCGGCCTTCTGCTTAGCATCTGTCAGATTCCCGCTGCCTTCTAGCGAAAAATTCCGATTGCCGCCATCAAGCCAGACGATTCGCAATACATATCCGGTTGCACCTGTTAATTCCTCATCGTCAGCCTGGGACACGTCTCCCCCATGCGTATCGACAACCGGATCAGCTGCACTCTCACATGGAGCAGCCACATCATCTTCTTCCGGCATATCTACCTGTCCGGCATTCTCAATGATGGAACCGTCATCCGGTTTTACTCCCCACTTTTCCATCTCGGCTTCATCATCGGGCAAATATTCCGTATCCAGCGACTCTGTCACATTATCATTCTTTACCGTTCTATCCTCATTTGGTTCCGGCTCATACGCTTCCATATCCGGCACATCAGCAGCCTGTTCGACTATAACCTCTTCTTCCGAAGCCGGCTTATACATCTCTTCGGCATAAACGCCTGTAACACTTCCGACAAGTACATTGCCAACAAGAAAAAGCAACAATAATAAACTTATGGATTTTTTCAAAACACAATTCTCTCCTCAGATAGTTTTTACAAAAACGATTCTCGTGCAGGAAGACAGCAGCCACAGGTACTGTCAAAGAACCGGACTGCTGCTCATTGGTTTCTGATATATGCTATTATTATGAGATGGAACCAATTGACTGCAGTTGCAGTGCCAACGACTTGCGTTGAAAAAGGATCTCAGTCTGTAAAGAATAGATGTTAGATGGGCATAGTCAGGAATATCGTCCTGCGTTTCGGCCTGACTGACTGTCAAAGCGCATATCTCTTACGATATTCAGCACAGACATAAGCTGCTCGGAATCAAGTTTCTTTAATTCGGCGATGATTTCTGTCATTTCTTTTTCAGTATTCCCCGGATCGGTCATATATGTATTATCGGTTTCCACCTGTCCCCTCCTAAGCGTGTCCCAAATCCTGCTCATGCAGCTTCGATATGAAGTTGATATCCTTTGATGCAAACATATTCCTGCACATTCTCCGCAATTTTGCAGGTCTTACAGAGAACAGGATAACTTAATACCAATTTAACATATATAATAGTTAACTCAGTTTACTTTGTCAATAAAATCGTGCCTCATTTCTCTTTCTGAATATTGCTAAAAGATTCTAGTTATGGTAACGTAACACTAATATGGAATAAAATGTCCGAAGAACTAATTGACCAAACGAGCCGCAGACTGTTCCATCTCACCGCCGCTTCATATGAAGACACAAGAATATAGTTGGATAAAAAAAGACCTCGGAACCGACACAATTCGGCCCGGAGTTCCCGCGAAGATGCGCTAGGATCCTGTTTGTTATTATGTCAGCTGCCGCTGATCCGGATTCCGCGCGAGGTCCCGCGAGCGGGACCTGAATGACATGTTTCAGACAGGAGGCTTAAATGAAGCCCGGAGACAGAGTAAAAAAAATAAGAAAAGAAGCCGGTCTCACGCAGGAAAAATTCGGAGAACGGCTCGGTGTCAGTAAAGTGGCAATCTCAAAAATCGAAAGTAAGGTAAACTCTCTGAGCGACCAGATGTGCCGATCGATCTGCAGAGAGTTCAACATCAATAAAGAATGGCTGCTGACCGGCGAGGGAGAGATGCACACCCGTCGCAGCACGGATCTGATTATGCGGCTGAGTGACGAATACGGGCTTGATTCGCTGGAGATAGCCATCCTGCGGGAATATGTTCAGCTGGCTCCTGAGACAAAGAAGAGGTTCAGAGCGTATTTAACAGCTATCAGCGAGCGATTAACAACCGCTGACGAAGATGAGCGGGAGAACTCCTGATCATCTCATCGACAGGGAACCGGTATTCACGCTCGACGACCAGTCGCGGATGTTCCTCTGTGGTAATCGCATAGATGCAGATACCTTCCGGCGTCAGATCATGCGTCTTTATCTTGAGCTTATCTTCGGAATTGCGGGTGCAGAATTAGTACGAATTGTATAAAAATTCCTCGATAGCTCAATGGTAGAGCACTCGGCTGTTAACCGAGTTGTTGTAGGTTCGAGTCCGGCTGCCGGCAGTAAGCAAAATCCCCGATCTTGCTGAATTAATCAGCAGGATCGGGGATTCTTTTTATCTTTATCCGTAGCCAGCTTTCACTATATTAACCCAGCTTCAGCTGCGCTACCATCCTTTTCGCAATCAGTTCCATACCATTATTATTCGGATGACTCAGGCTGCCTCCCTCAGCAATTCGAGTCGTCCCGTCATTGTATGTCACGATTGTGCCGGCAGGCGGCATTGTAGCTGCAGAACAAATATTCTCGATTGATACAAAATCGCATCCGTTCTCTTTACACGCACGAATATAATCGCTTATAACAGTCGGCCTGTAATACCATGTTCCGACACAGATTACGCGGGCTTTCGGGCAATCCGCCTTTATCTGCGCAAGAAGGTGCCTGATATTGTTCCCGAAGGCGGCTTTCTTTTCATTATTGTTCACATTATCTCCGAGTTGGATGATAATCAAATCGAGGTCTTCCTTAAAAAGGTATCTCTTAGCCGCGTACCACCTTGCTGCTGTATCCAGATCCGTACTTCCTTCAAAGGCCGTTCCCGACAATTTAGTAAAAACTGCAGTTGGATTTTTCTTAAGAATTGCGCTGGTAACGTAATAATAATAATCGTGTCTGCTGTCAGTGGCACACATACCGAAACGACCGCCTTTTTCCGCTGAACCAAGTCCCTGCAGCAGACTGTTTCCGATGAACAGAGTCTTTCCCGGAACGGTGGGAACAGAAATTGTCGTCCTGTCTGCTGTCAATATCGTCACATAGCTGCCGTTCTTCTTTTTGACTACAGGCGAACTGATATTTACAATCTTCCCGTTCTGCTTCGTGACGGTATAGAAATTATTCAAATAGTGTCTATATAAAAATGTAGCGATCTGTCCGCGTGTGCAGAACAGGCTTGTACCGAAAGTACCATCTGAAAATCCTTTTGTAACGCCTGCACTGCTGCCCCAGCAGACAGCTTGATAATACGGATGCGAGGCAGATATATCCTTAAAAGGCGACACTTTCGGAACTTTGATATCCGGCTTGCCGGCGACTCTCCACAGGAACATCATGGCGTGTCCGCGCGTGCAGTTCCTGTTAATGCCGAATGTTCCGTCAGCATATCCTTTGGCAATTCCGTTTTGATAAGCCCACAAAATCGCTTTGTAAAATGCGTGTGTCATCGGAACATCGGGAAAAGGACTTTTTCTGACATATTTGGGTGCCGGTTTTCCCATGGTTCTCCAAAGGAACATCATTGCTTCGCCGCGCGTGCAGTTGCTGTCGCTCCGAAAAGCTCCATCACTGTATCCTTTGGCAATCCCGTTGTTCCCGGCCCAGCAGATTGCCTGATAATAGGCGTGCTTAGCATCCTGAACATCCGGGAACGGGCTGTACGGACCTTTGGTCCACTGTACCCCGACTTTGCTTGGATCATCGTAATATGCCGCTTCCTCTCCCGCAAGGACCGTCGGGTCCTCTACGGTTTCCGAGCCATCCGTTTCTCCGACCGGTTGCATTTCCCGGTTTTCTTCCAAGGTATTGTCAGCTATCGAATCCGGATCTTCAACAATAGCGCTTTCTGCATCCGGTGTATCATCATCTATCAAAGTCGGATCTTCAGCGATCACTTCTTCGCTTTCCGCCGCATTTTCAAAGGCCGAATCCGGGTCATCAGCAATCACATCTTCGGCTTCTGACACATTTTCAATCATCAGATCAGACTCCCCGGCAATAATTATCTCCGGATCTTCCGCCATGATTTCCGTAAAAGAGTCGACCGCTTGAACCGGGCAGGCGGTCGAAACTGCCAGCGATAAAGCAGTCAATATCGGCACAATGTGCCCGCGCATGGATTTTATATTCATAAATACCTCTGTACTTTTTTATACCTGTACTGGTCAAAAAAATAATATCTACTCCAATTTAAAATGTCAATACACATCACCATATACAATTCCTTACCGAGCCGTCTCTCTCACTCTCAGCAAATGCCGGATTTCCGCAAATATTTCACTAATTAATTCTACCCCAATAATAGCATCAGGGGCTATCACTCCAACGGTGTACAGCCCCTGATGTATTCATCTCAATATTTACTTCGCCCGGTAAAGGAAGGTTACAATAGCGCCTCTTGTGCAGTTCTCATCGATACCGAACGTTCCTTTCTTAGCGCCCGATGTATAGCCTGTCGTTATCTTCTGCTGATAGCCCCAGAGAATCGCTTTGTAGAAGACGTGACTCTTCGGCACATCCTTGAATAGAGCGGTTGTGACCGCCTTCGGTGCCGGTTTCCCTTTTAACCTCCAGAGGAACATCATGAGCTCACCGCGGCTTACATTGCTGTCGATGCCGAATGTTCCGTCCGGATATCCCTTTGTGATGCCATTCTGAGAGGCCCAGAGAATCGCTTTGTAAAATACATGGGTCTTTGAAACATCCTTGAACGGACTCTTTGATACTGCTTCCGGAGCAGGTTTCCCCGCACATCTCCACAGGACCATCATCGCCTGTCCTCTCGTACACGGTGCTTTCAGACCGAAACTTCCGTCTTCGAAACCCTTCGTGACTCCTCTCCATGTAGCCCAGTACACCGCTCTGTAATAGGGATGGTTCGGATCCTGCACATCCGAATACCTGCGCGTATCTCCCACCTTACCGCCCGGCATCTCAGTCAAAGAGAGCGACAGGAAAAATTCTTCTGTTGATGATTGATCCTGTTCGGCAACTACAAGGGAATCCCCCTGTGCTATTCCGGTGTTTGCGCGAAGCGATCTTCCGTCAAAAGCATTGATAAATGTATATGTCCTGTTCGTATTCTGCTGTATCAGCCACAACTGACGCGGCTCATCATCTGAAGGCAGACTAAGTACGACCTCATCGGAGGTCTCATTTGTTGAAAGGGCAAGCATGCTGTCTGTCGATGTGATTCGATACAGTCCTTCATATACCTGCTCGAACCTGAAATCATTCAGTTCTTCCCTTCCGCTGCCATCCCACATAAGAACCCGAGATCCCACAGAATCGGATTCTATGTGAGCACAGAAACCACAATTTCGCGATGCGTATATGCGATAATTCCTGTCGGTTCTGACTTCGCCGTCATAAGAAATTACCGGGTTCTTTTCTCTCTTTTCTGCTTCTTTGATAACTTTCTCCGGAAGCATGTAAGATACACTGATAGCTTTGACCCACTTGTCAAGTTTTGCAATATGATCTGTCCTGTCCACAACTGTACTCAGCGGTATACTGTGAAATCTGCAGGTGCGCTCGACAGCTTCCGATATACTCCGTTCATGTACATAGATAAACAGTTTGCCGTTTATCAATTTCTTAAGTCGTTCTGCCTCCTCTATATATCCTTCCCTCGTACTAAATGCAATATATGTATAGTTCGAATCCGGGTCCATCTGGGCGAGAACGGTTAAATACCTCGCTATGTTCGACAGATATGTTACGCTGCCCTGAAGATTGTATTTTTCAACCAGTGACCAGATGCTGCATATCATTTCCTCCGTCATTCGTCCATCGCTCTTGATATCCAGGTTCGGCCTAAGTCCGCTCTCCGCGCAGATCTTGAGAGCACTGTCTAACGTAGCTGCCTTCTCTCCTTTCCATATCTGCCCCTTGCGAATGCCGAAATCATATGCCTCCAGCTCAGTATACGTCAAATCCCTGATATAAATCGAATCCTGGATGACGTTTCCGTCTGTTGTTCTTCCATAATTGTTGATTGTCTCATCATGTGAAATCACCGGAATTCCGTCTTTTGTAAAACGTATATCAAACTCCACTTCACTAAATCCGACCGCAGCTGCCATTCGAATTGAAGAGAGCGTGTTTTCCGGAACAGCGCTGCAGTATCCCATATGAGCTATGACCGTGATTTTAGATGAGGCACGTGTCGGCTTTTTGATTTCAGCACAGATTGTATTTCCTCTCACTGTAAGAGTGCATCTGTCTATCAGCTTCAGCTTCCGCAGAATACTCCCGGCTTGCTGTTTCGCCTCTGTCATGTTCCCGCAATCATTGAGCGAAAACTCCCGGCTCCCCCCATCCAGCCAGACAATCTCGAGCGCATATCCGGAAGAACCGGATAATCCTTCATCTTCAGGCTGTTGTATATCTTCTGTGTAACTGTTATCAGTGAAATCATCGAAAATCTCGACGTACTGCTCATCAACATCTTCTTCAGCAGAATCAATTATTTCCGCATCTTCTGTGATGAGCGTCTCATCAGGAAGAGAATCAGCGTCATTCTCCAAGACTTCCTCTGCTTCTGTATCCGGAACTTCCGCAGCTTCCTCCGTCACGAACATTTCCTCATAAGATGTTCCTGATATCTCCTCCGCATAAATCTCACCGATACCGCAGATGAAGACACTACATACAATTAAGTGCACCAGCATAAATTTAGCATACATCTTCATAACTTAATCTCACCCCTCACTGATCTTTAGCTATAACTATTTACTACTTCAAGTCTCGCGAGCGAGACTTGAATCTCACCTGCATTCAAGGAAGCGGAACGGATCATCATCCGGCATCGCAAGGAACTGCATCATCAAAAACGCGGCTCTGAGTGAGAGTTTCTCCTCCGCCAGGATTCTTCTAACCTCCGCCTTATCGGCAAGAATGACCTCTATCCACTCCGTCGATTCGAGCTCTCGACCCACATTGGCCATCACGCGGCCGAACACTGCGCTGCCCGGCTCATCAGTAAATCCCGGCGCAAGGAAGAAGGGTCTCCTACAGAAAGCCTCACCCCCGGTATACTCTGTGAACTCGAATCCTGTCTCCTCCCTCATCTCACGCCTTGCTGCCTCGCCCGGTGTCTCACCCGGATCTATAAGGCCGGCGGGGAGCTGATAAATCATCTCATCGACCGGAAACCTGTATTCACGCTCGACGACCAGCCGGGGATGCTCCTCAGTTGTGATTGCGTATATGCAGATTCCTTCCGGCGTCAGATCATGTGTCTTTATCTTGAGCTTGTCCTCTGAATTGCGGGTACAGAAAAAGTAATCTCTCGGATTCCCTTCACGGTCCTCAAAACCGAGATGATACATATTGAGAAACCGGTTGTCTGTCTGACGCTCGACATATTTAATGTGGCTTTTTCTACTCATCTTATTCATTTTCTCCTTTTTCTTTCGGTATCAGTTTGTCGAATATCTTTCTAAAATAAATTGACATGATATACGACAGTCCGCCGGGTCCCAGAAGGAGCCATAACGGAAGTATCACAAAGAAATGGTCCGGTCGCAGATAGAAATAGATATGAGGACCGAGATTTAAGATGACGAACATGCCTGTCTCCAGCGGATTCAGGACGGCCAGTTTCCAGGCGTTGCCAAACGTGTTTTTAACAGTGTTGTCGAACATGGCAAGAAGCGGACATACATACGAATAGACCGCGGTAAAGAGAAGAACTGCTGCGCAGACGATCCCGGGAAGAATCCTTCCGGCAGAAGCCCCGCTGACAACCAAATAATCGACGAACAGCACCGTATATACGCCGATACCAATCAGGGTCACCGGGACGGACTGCTTGAAATTTTCTCTGAAAGCCTTAAAAAAGCTCCTGACAATTGCGCCTTCCTCATTCTTCACCATCTTAAGAGTGACCGTATACATGGCAATCGTCGCCGCCCCCATTGTGAAGACGGGTATGCTGCACACGATCCAGAGGACAGAAAGAATGCCGCAGTCGAATACCTTGGCAAGAAAGCGATTCAGTTTATTATCCGCATCAAACAACCTGTTCACCTGATACACCTCCCAAAAATTCTTACGAAAAAAGCGGAAATGCTATAATGCACTTCCGCTTCTTTTCAGACGGAGAAGGAGGGATTTGAACCCTCGCGCCGCTATTAACGACCTGCACCCTTTCCAGGGGTGTCCCTTCGGCCAGCTTGGGTACTTCTCCACGTTGCTCGAATCTATGACGCTAAGCGTCTCAGTATTCAGTTGCTGCGCATCCGCAACAGCAGAATTGATTATAGCAAACCCCACCTGAATTTGCAACACTTTTTTTGCATTTGTCTCAGCTTATTTAAGTACCGCTTATTTATGTACACCGGAACAGTTCAGACAGGCTGTTACGAAGTTCCGGGTCCGGCCGCAAACATCATCTTCATCGAAAAACGCAGTTCCTGCCCTTCGAGCTTGAGTAGAGGCGGCTTACCGCCTCTACCCGATCTCTCCGGTCGGAACTGCAATGTTTTTCTCACGAAGATGGATGCTTTGCTGCCGGAGACGAATTGCAGGAACAGCCTGTCTGAACTGTTCCTCGCCTACATCCGAAGTCAGCCCAACTTACTCATCCTTCTATTAATAATTGATATCACACATGACTCAAGATTAAAGTCATCTCTCCCCGGGCGGTGAGCACACCCTCCAGCGCGGGTACGAAAACACTCTCTCCCGCTTTCAGCTCCTCCTCGCTCCCGAGGAAGGATACTTTACCGGTGCCGCTCATACATATGATCGAGGTGAACTTGCTCGTGTCCATCGGAATCCGGGTCTCTCCTTTGATCTCGTACACTGTCGCCTCAAAATACTTGCACCTGGTGACGACTGTGCCCGCGGAATCTTCCACCTGTTCAATCCCTGCAGGAACGAATTTCTTAAAGTTGAGGACATCAAGAGCTTTCTTCAGATGAAGCTCACGGGGATTTCCGAATTTGTCCCGACGGTCAAAGTCATAGAGACGATATGTCGAATTGGAGCTCTGCTGTATCTCACAGACAAGATTGCCGCCGCCGATCGCGTGGACCGTCCCGGCGGGGATGTAATACACGTCGCCGGGCTTTGTCTCATAGTAGTTGAGAATATCCATGATCGTATTGTCAGCAACCCGGCGCTCTACTTCCTCCGCAGTGACATCACGGTTGAAGCCTACATAAAGGCCGGCCCCCGGCTCAGCGGCCATAACATACCACATCTCATTTTTACCGTATTCGTTTTCAAACTCCAGCGCGTAGTCATCATTCGGATGTACCTGGACAGACAGATTGTCTTTGGCATCTATGAATTTGACCAGAAGCGGGAAGTTCTGCAGCGGGCTGCACTTCCAGCCGAGCGCTTCCTTGCCCACGCCCTTCACATAATCATCAAAATACATACCGCGGTACCGTCCGCTCGCAATGATGCTGGGGCCCGCCTTGTGGGCAGACATTTCCCAGGCTTCCGCGATGATGTCATAATCGCACTTCATCCCATAAACGTCACGAAGCTTCGTGCCGCCCCACAGGTTATCCTTGAATGATGGAAGAAGCCTGACCAGCGGCTCAACAACATATCCGCCGGAAATATTCTCAGAGTCTGCAGCATAGATCTCTGCTCCGCCCTCGAAACTTCCGACGGCTGTCTCCACCATGACCAGAGTCTCCTCACCCTGGTTGGAGATTGAGTGTTCACATCCGATCGGAATGTCAATATTGGAATTAATGCCGTAGACTCGGGATACGCCGTCCTTAATGATCTCTGCTTTTCCCTGAACGATTGTAAAGTTCTTGCTGCACTTAGCCAGACTGTGGGTTGGGATCGTATTGCCGGCAGGGATAAAAATCCGTCTGATCCGATAACCTTCAGCTTCCACCAGTTCCTCATAGTGTCCCCAGGGGCGATAAAAGACTTTACCGTTATCAGCTACGTCCGTCAGCTCTGAATGGTTTTTAACTATATCCTTGACCTCACTGGAGCGGCCGTAGCGGCCGACATAGATGGCATCGGGTGTATTTGCGACAATGATGTTATCGAGTCCGTTGATCACGATCGCCTGCTCAGGGTATGTATTGAAGACCACAGAATTATAGCAGTCCTCCTTAATGACGATGCCGCCGGCGTTATAGTCTGTGGCTGACAGATCCTCCAGGCTGTCGATCTGGCTCCACAGGAAGACGCCGCGCACAGCTGCCAGCTTGTCCGTCTTTTCAAGCAGAGCCTTTGCGATGTGCATCGGATTGAAGATTTTCTCCGCTTTAGCGGTATAGTACACATAGTTTCCTGTCAGCGTAGGCGCGTCTATGAGAGCGCTCTTCTTCCACGCATCCTGCAGATCGTAGGTCTTTTCGGAATCCTCGACCATATATGTCATATCAGCGCCTGCTGTGAGACGCTCATCGTAGACCGCCCGGCATTTGTAATACTCTTCCGGCTGCGCCAGACGAAGTTCGTTGAGAAAGACATCCGCTCTGAAAAGAAGCATGCCTAGATTACGGTAAACAGCCTCTTTCTTAAGGTCGATTAATGCACGCGCCGCAGCATCCGGCTTCTCTATGAACTTCCCGACCGTCCCGTCATCGCGGAGCCCGAACACATAGCCGAACCTCGGATTTATTTCACTCTCTCTCAGTGTAAAGAGCGATATTTTACCGTCACGGGCATATTCCTTGGCCTGCATGACGCAATCCTTATAGTCTTTCTCACCGTTGCCGCTCTCCGGTCTGGGATAGATCACATGGTCTGCAACCACGACAAAAACATATTCCGACGGAACAATATCAAGGCATGCAAGCGCAATCGCATGCAGCGTGTCCCTGGAATTCTCCTCATAGACACAGCGATACGGAGTTCCCTGAAAAGCTTTCATCTGATCTTCGATGATAAAACGGTAATCGCTTTTAGTCACGATGATAAATTCATCGCAGAATGGGAGATTTCTCGAGACTGTCTCCTGAAACAGAGAGTGATTTTTCTGAATCTCAATGAACTGTTTCGGGTAATTTTTTCTTGATAACGGCCACAGGCGCTCGCCCTGTCCTCCGGCCAGGATCAGACATTTCATAAGGTCCTCCTTTAAACGATGCTGACACACCAATGCGCATTGAACTATTTAAGTATATTTTAACATTACGTCCGAAAATGGCAACTCAAAGAATCTGTTAATTGTCTGACGACAACTCTGCGTCGCAGCGCTGACCTTGCGGCACAGCCGCTTCGATGTACGTTGGCCGAACGAGCAGGTTCGTGCGAGCACGACCTGCACGTTCGGCTTTATCGCGCAAAAAGAGCAGTGGCACTAACATGGCACCACTGCTCTTTTCGATTTATCCTATGTTATTCATTACATCCGCAGCAGTAAGTTCCCGCCTCTTTGGTCATCATGCTTTTTCCTGCTCTTTCATCCTCTCGGCGCAGTCGCGGCACAGCCCGGTGAACTCAATTTCATGCTTTTCAGTAAAGAATCCGTTTTGCTCCAGCCGGCTGTCAAGATCCTGCATGTAAGGCAGAACCGCGTCCGCGATCCTGCCGCAGCATCTGCAGTGCAGATGGTAATGCGGCTCTGTCTTATAGTCATATCGCACATCTTCTCCCATCAGCTGGACCCGGGTAATGCTCCCCTCATCAGCAGCATCTGAAAGCACCCTGAACACGGTGGCGCGGGACACCTTCTGCCCGTCCTTTGACAGATGCTCCGCGACCATGGAGGCCGTCGGGTGATTATCCATATGATACAGCGCATCCCGAATTGCCCGTTTCTGATGGGTAGTCCGCTTCTCTGTTTTCGACATCAGATGATCTCCTAATACAATGCAGTTCCTAAGCGACCGGGCGGCAGTCATGCATACCGCGCCGGTTGTGACCTTATCATGCTGTAATCGTACTTGAGATTACATCTCAATCTTAGCGTAACGGACGTTCATTGCCAAGACTAACCTTACTATTCCACAATACTAAATGTGAGACACTCTCCGTTATCTATCTGATAATCATAGAAATCACCGCCGTCGATCCGTGACATAACAGCCATGATCGTGCCGCCGTGAACAACAAAAGCGGCATCCCTGCCGTCCGCGATATCCATAGCCTCATAGAAGCCTTTCATGACCCGGTCAGTCATCTCATTCATTGATTCGCCTCCGGGAAAAGGCATTGTGCCGCCGCTGTCGATCCAGTTCTGATATTCAGGATTTCCGCTGAGTTCCATATAGTTTCTGCCTTCAAATAATCCGAAGTCACATTCACGGAAATCACTGATCACATGCATTTCCATTTCCGGATATATGATACCTGCGGTTTCGATACATCTCCGCATCGGACTCACGAACAAAATCTCCGGATGCCCGTACTCTCCCCTCGCAGCCCGCTCACTGAGCTCCTTAGCGCTCTCCGGCAGGAGCGATTCATCTGTCCTTCCTATATACCGCTTCTCTTTATTTCCCGGCGTACGTCCGTGCCGGATAAAATACAGTTCCATAGCAATCTCCGGATTTCTTTGCGCAGCTTCAAATCATTATGAGCGAAGCCGCCGCTGCCACCGCGGCAAAGACAAGTTCAAGTTCAAGAATAAGACAGCCGCACAGATCACCGCTGAGCCCGCCGAATTCACGCTCCATCTTTCTGCAGAAAATGAGCGCCCACAGAGCGCCGGCTGCCACTGCCGCAAAACCGGCATACGGCGACACAATAATCATCATGGCCGACCACAGTACATTGGAGACGAGAAGCGCGATCCTCACCTTAGGCTTGTCAGAAGCCTCCGTGAATGTATACGCCATGCCTTCCCGCTTATTGCCGGGCATATAGACCATAGCCGTCCCGGTCAGCGATCTGGCATAAGCAAATCCGAAAGCCGCAATGAGAGCGTATTCCGCATTAACTTCAGAGACAGACGCCAGCATAAGCAGATAGTATACAATTGTCATGATCACGGAAAACGCGCCTATATGGCTGTCTTCAAGAATCATCAGTTTCTTTTCCCGTGATCCCCAGGAATTTCGGGCGTCCATCGTATCCATGTAACCGTCCACATGAATACCGCCCGAAAGGAGTATGGGGAGCGCGGTCAGAAGGCATGCGCGCGCAGTCGTTCCCGCGCCGATATATATCAGAAGCCGGAAAAGAAGATACCATAAAAGACCAAGAACAGCTCCGACCAGCGGCAGAAAGCATAATACGAACCGCATGTTTTCCTTCTTCCACTCCACTTTTGGCATCGGTATTTTACTGTACATTGCAAATGCTATCACAAGCGATCGTACAACTCCCATCCGAGCATCTCCTGTTATTTCCTCATGAACACCCGTATTCCGTCCTCAGCATCTTCATCAGATACAAATCCCATATCATCAAAAGTAAGCGCGCTGTTATACTCCGCTGCCGCCACATCCAGAATCGGAAAAAGAAGGACAGCACCCGTTCCCTCGCCCAGTGCCAGGTCAGCTTGCAGGATTGCCTTAAGGCCGAGCTTTTTAAGAACTGCCGAAGTACCCGCTTCCCGACCGATATGAGACGCGATCAGATAGTCTCTGACATTCTCATTCATGTAAACCGCCGTGAGAGCTGCCGCTGCCGAAATAAGGCCGTCCAGAATGACCGGGATATGGTGGGATGCGCAGCCCGTATAAAAGCCTGCCATGGCAGCAATATCAAGGCCACCGACGCAGCAGAGAGCGCGCCATGCCGTCTCTGCCGGCTCACCGCCGCTGCAATCTAATAATTCATGCTTGAGAATGCCTCTACGCACGACATCGATTTTTCTTACGAGACCGCTGTCATCAAGTCCGGCTCCTCTTCCGACTATCTCCCGGGGTTCGCGGTCCAAAAGTGCAGCAATCACCGCTGCCGATGTAGTCGTGTTCCCGATTCCCATCTCTCCGGCTGCCGCGATCCTGATCCCTTTTTCGCTGATCCGGTCCGCCATATAAAGACCTGCCCCGAAAGCTTTCCGGGCATCCTCATCTGTCATGGCCGGTCCCTCAAGAAAACTGCGGGTCCCGTCCGTCACATGAAGATCGACCATCTCACGCGGTCTGACCGGCAGATACCTTGAATCGATGCCGACATCCACGCAGATCACATCACATCCGGCAGCCCGGCTCATCGTGTTGATGTTTCCGCGCCCGCAGGCGATATGAGCGGCGACACCCGCGGTGAGATCCGGAGAAGACTGAGCGATCCGCTCAGCGACGATCCCGTTATCTGCCGCAAAGACAACTGCGGCGCGGGGAGATAAATCTATGTTCTCCGTCCTCTGAGCACCCGCGATACGAACAATCAGCTCCTCGAGATCCCCGAGGGATTTTTTGGGCTTGGACACGGCATCCCATCGGCTTTCGGCCCGGGATATCGCTTCCGCATCCGCCGGAAGAATCTTTATTTCGTTAATCATCGATTTTTACCAGGGAGATCAGGAGCTCTGCACACTTTTCCATCTCCTGAACGCTTGCAAATTCATACCGGCCATGAAAATTATATCCGCCTGTGCACAGATTCGGGCAAGGGATACCTTTGAAACTCAGGGCAGCGCCGTCCGTACCCCCTCTTATGGGCATCGTGACACAGTTTACACCGAGCTTTGCAAACTTTTCCTTAACGCGCTCGATCATATCCATATGATCTTTCATCACCTCAGCCATGTTATAGTAGGTGTCCCGGATATCGAGCGTGATCGTGCCCTCACCGTACTTCTCGTTGAGAAATGTCGCGATTCTCGCGAACAGGCCCTTTCTCATCTCGAATAAGCCGCGGTCATGATCCCTGATGATATACTTCATCCGGGCCTCATCCACGCCGCCTTCCATGGTCGACAGCATGAAGAAACCTTCATACATAGTCGTGTGCTCAGGTCTTTCAATCGCAGGGAGAAAACCGTTGAACTCCATGGCCACGTAGATGGCGTTGATCATCTTGTCCTTCGCGTCTCCCGGATGGACGCTCCTGCCCTTGATCTTAACTTCCGCAGATGCGGCGTTAAAGCACTCGTATTCCACTACCCCGAGCTTGCCGCCGTCCACAGTGTAGGCTTCTGCGGCTCCGAACTGATCCGTATCAAAATGCAGAGTTCCCTGACCGATTTCCTCATCCGACGTAAATGCGACAGAGATGGTCCTGTGGCGGATCTCAGGGTGCTCGCTGTAATACTGAAGCATGTTCATGATCTCGGCGATGCCCGCCTTGTCATCCGCCCCCAGAAGAGTAGTGCCGTCAGTCGCAATCAGAGTCTCTCCGTGATGCAGAGCGAGCTCCGGAAACTGATCCTCCCGAAGGAACGGATCGTCTCCCTGGAAGTTCTCAATGAACCTGGGCTTTACATTCGCGCCGGACGCGGCCGGCGACGTATCCATATGAGATACGAAGCCGAGAGGTTCTCCCTCACCTTTAAGTTTTGCATATACATTACAGTGATCCCTGTCATATACAACATCTTCCGCCCCGAGTTCGACAAGTTCCGAGACCAGCAGTCCCGCCAGGTCATGCTGTTTCATGGTGCTTGGACTTGTCGTGCTCTCCTCGCTGCTCTGGGTGTCGATTGCAACATAGTTAAGGAATCTGTTGATCAGGTTTTCTGTCATTATGCATATGCCTCCAAATTATTCTTGTCTGTTTCAGGTGCTGTACGGTCCGCGCGATGCGCTTCGGCCTTATCGCGCAAGAAAAAAGACGTCCTCGGAAGGACGCCCTTAAGCGGAGAGGATGGGATTCGAACCCATGCGCCCGTTAGGACAAACGGTTTTCAAGACCGCCTCGTTATGACCGCTTCGATACCTCTCCATATATGCTGTCTCAGACAGCTAAATTATTATAACAAAGCCTGCGCAAAAAAGCAACCACAAAATCAGATTTTCAGATCTTCCGGTGTTGTGATTTTAATATTGCTGTAAGCTCCTTCGACGAGCCGGACCTTTGTGAGTCCTGCCGCCTCGACCACCATCGCATCGTCTGTGATCTTTGTCATGTCCGAGTCCCGGATGAGTTCGTACGCGGCTCTTATGATCGCGTATGAAAAGACCTGCGGAGTCTGAATCGTCCACACACGCCTACGGTCCGGCGTACTAAGGACATAGCCGTTTTCATCAGCGATCTTGATCGTATCCTTGACCGGCATACCCGCCGCGACTGCCTGATACATCTCGACCTCCGACGCGCATCTCCTGATAATATCCTCCGTCACATACGGTCTTGCTCCGTCGTGAATAAATACATAATCTGCCTCCGGGCAGGCAAGCAGGCCGGAGTAAACGGAGTCATAGCGTTCCGCCCCGCCATTTACAATTTTCTTGACCTTTCGAAAGATCTCCTTGAGAACGATCTCCGTCTTAACAAAATCAGCCCAGTCAGGTGAGACCACAAGTACAATTTCCTGAATCTCAGGACTCTCCTCAAATACTCTTACAGTCCTTGTAAGCACCATCTCGTTGTCCAGCGGAAGAAACTGCTTGGGAGTTGCGGAATTCATGCGCGAGCCTGTTCCGGCCGCCACAATAATTGCTGCATTCATAAGGGACCTCCATACATTCTTACTGCCCGCTGCCCGAAGACGCGGGAAGCATCTCATTTTGAGATAATCCGGCATTGGAAAAACGCCGTGTTTTTATGCAGGCTTTACGCCTGCCATGTAATTATTTCTCCCCAAGCCTGAGTCCCGGTACAGCGTTCAGGTCCCATCCGCTTCTCGTTCCGGCCTCGTACTCGTGGAACGCGGCCGCTCCGATCATGACCGCGTTATCCGTACAGTAGACCGGCGACGGGATGAATAGCCTGAGACCGTTCGCATCGCACATTTTCCTCAGCCCTTCTCTGAGTCCGCTGTTCGACGCGACACCGCCTGCCACCGCGACATTTTTAATACCGTAATCCTTTGCTGCCTTAAGTGTGTGTTCACATATGACGTCTACGACTGATTTCTGGAAGCTGGCCGCAAGATCCGCGCGGTTCACTTCCTCATGCTTCATCTCCGCCTGATTGAGGTAATTAAGTACCGCGCTCTTAAGTCCGCTGAAACTGAAGTCATACTCCGAGCCGTTCACTTTGGCCTTCGTGAAACGTACAGCGTTCGGGTTCCCTTCTTTCGATATCTTATCGATTTTCGGTCCGCCCGGATACCCGAGTCCGATTGCTCTGGCCACTTTGTCAAATGCCTCTCCCGCAGCATCATCGACTGTTCTTCCCAGGATCCTGAACTTTGCCCAGTCCTCGACAATTACCAGGTGCGTGTGTCCGCCGGACACGATGAGTCCGAGGTAAGGAGGAACAAGATCCGGATGTTCAATGTAATTGGCAGAAATATGCCCTTCGATGTGATGTACACCTATGAGCGGTTTTTTGGCTGCCCACGCAATTGCCTTGGCCTCCGCGACTCCGACGAGCAGCGCACCGACAAGTCCCGGTCCGTAAGTCACCGCTATCGCATCCGTATCTTTGAGCTCCATACCCGCGTCATCGAGGGCCTTCTGGATCACATAATTGATTTTTTCTATATGTGCGCGGGACGCAAGCTCCGGCACGACGCCGCCGTAGACAGTGTGCATATCGATCTGCGAGTAAATGACATTGGAAAGCACCTCTTTGCCGTCCCTTACAACAGCGGCGGCAGTCTCATCACAGGAACTCTCAATCGCCAGTATATCTATATGTCCGTCCATGTATCTGTCTCATTCCTCCTCAAAATTCAGCGTGATCTCCTGCCCGTCTCGTGCCGCGATGGCTTCGGGGAATACTTCTCTCACTGTATTCATATACAGGTCAGGGCGTACAAGCGACGGTGAAAAGTGGGTCAGCCACATACGCGCGGGCTCAGCCTTCCTGGCTATCTCTGCCGCCTCCATCATGGTCATATGCCTGTGCTCTCTGGCTTTTTTCTCCATGCCCGGCTCGCCGTACATGCCCTCACAGATGAAGAGATCCGCACCTTTCGCATGTTCCCCGATAGATTCCGTCGGTCTCGTGTCTGTCGTATAGACGACTTTCAGGCCCTTTCGCTCCGCGCCGAGCACCATGTCGGGAGTAAAGACTCTCCCGTCGCTTTCAATCGTCTGGCCCTTCTGGAGAGGATTCCAGAACTTCAGCGGAATCTGATTCTTTCTCGCACGCTCCGCATCGAACTTGCCGCTTCTTTTTATACTCACCTCATAGCCGTAGCATGTAATATTGTGGTTCACCCTGAAGGCTGTGATATCCATCCCGTCAACATGAAATGTCTGCTCACTGCTCTCTATCTCGATAACCTCCAGATTGAACGGCAGCTCCGGTGCCAGTGTACGCACGGCGGCTATCATCCTCGGCGTGCCCTTAGGTCCGATGATCCGGACCGGCTCCGTCCTGTCGGAATTACCCATGGTCAGCAGAAATCCGGGCAGGCCTGCAATGTGGTCCGCATGAAAATGCGTGAGCAGGATCGTATTGATCGGCTTAAACGACCATCCTTTCTCCCTGAGAGCGATCTGTGTTCCTTCACCGCAGTCGATGAGCAGGCTTGCTCCGTTATATCGCATGAGGCAGGATGTGACCCACCTCTTTGGCAGAGGCATCATCCCTCCTGTTCCCAGTAAACTGACATCCAGCATTCATATCTCCATTTCAATGTATCTGAGGTTCCTGCCTGACTGTCATGGTGACAGCATTTTCAACAGGTGCCGTATAGTAATTTTTCCTTATTCCGTCTCTGACAAATCCAAGCTTTTCATACAAATGGATCGCGGCCGCATTCGATTCCCTTACCTCCAGGTGTATGTCCGTCACCCCATATTTCTTCGCACTCTCAATGATTTCTCTCATGAGACGGGTACCGATCCCGCGGTTCCTCACTTTCCCGCTCACCGTGATGTTCAGTACATCCGCCTCGTAGGGTACCATGAGGAGTCCGACATAGCCGTAGATCTCCGGCCAGAAAAAATTCTCTTCATCCACTGCATCCGGATCGTAATCCTCCGGAAATTCGTCCGAGGCGACCAGAAAAAGCGCATCCTCGCGAAGAAGATAAGTGAGCAGTCCGTTCTCATCCCAGGGGGTCAGAGAGTAGGCGCGCTCAAGTTCGGCGACCGGAGCGATATCATCAAACCGCATCTCCCTGATAATCATAGAGAATCCTTTCCTGCCATCCGGCGCTCACGTTCCTGCTCAGCCTGAGATTTGCGCAGGTAGATCGGAGCGTGTTCCTCCGCCTTCACATACCTTCCTTCGGCATACAGCACAAGCGCGAGAGCTCCGACTGAACCCGCTCTCTGTCTTCCGACGTGGGCAGGCGCAAATGAATACGGAACCGTAAGTCTCTCACTCTCCTCGGCAATCACAGGCACTCCGTCGCCCAAAAATATCAATCCGTCCTTTGTCAGTTCGGGATCCATAGCGATAAGCTCGTCAATCAGTTCCGCTGCCGCAATCGGGCGCTGATCCTTAACTGTTACGAGCTTATGATCCTCGAATCTGTATATTCCGTTGTATACCTGTTTTCTGCGCGCGTCCATACACGGTACGATAAGCCCTTTAGCATCAAACAGATTATATGCAAGACCCGCCAGTGTAGGCACCTCGATGATCGGAATGCCGAGTGCAAGACCCAGGCCTTTGGCTGTGGCGGAGCCGATGCGCAGTCCGGTAAAAGAACCGGGACCTGCAGCTATCGCAACCGCATCTACCTCGCCAAGGTCAAGATTTATCATGTTCGATATTTCGTCGAGCATGGGCAGGAGGGTCTGGCTGTGCGTCTTCTTGTAGTTGACCGTATATTCTGCCAGCAGTTCATTATCGGAAAGAACAGCTGCCGAAGCGACAAGCCCCGAGCTGTCCAGTGCAATCAGTTTCATTGTGTCTCCTTCTTCTGCGGTTACACTTCACTCAAACGTAATCCGCCTCATATCCGGGCCTCGGCTCAGATCTTTCTCGATCCTGATATGAATCGTATTTTCCGGCATGAGTTCCTCAATAAATTCCGCCCACTCGACAATAGTGACCCCGCCGCCAAAGAAACAATCGTCATAACCGATCTCCTCCATCTCATCGATGTCGGATATGCGGTAGACATCAAAGTGAAAGAACGGAAGTCTTCCACCCTGATAGCTCTGAACAATTGTGAAGGTCGGACTGGTAACAGGTTCTGTGATCCCGAGACCGGCTGCAACACCTTTTGTGAACACGGTCTTTCCGACGCCCAGGTCTCCGCTCAGCGCATAGACCGTATTCGGCGTCGCTGTCTCACCTGTCCTTATTCCGAGGGCGTAAGTATCCTCCTCGCAGAAAGTCTCAAATACCTGCATGCTGTTCCTCCTGTGTGTCCGGGCTTTGCGGACACGTCCGCTTCTTTGATGGCGCGCTATGTGCGGGCGGAATCTAAGTATACCACGAGTTTTCTTTTTTGCAAACACATGCGCTGCATACTGTAAATCTGAAATAGTTCGGCTGGCTGCAGCGGATGATCAGGAACCGGCGCAAGCATCATCTTCATCGAAAAACGCCGGTCCTTCCAGATTTAACCGCCTCTTGAACTAAATTGATTCTTTTCGTATAATAGCATGCGGTAGCCATTCATATCCGGGTGTCCGTGCATGCAGTGACTGCGGGGATCCGAATACGAGTTACCTATCAATATTTTGACAAAGGAGAAATAATAATGGCATATCCGATCGTAACCATCACAATGGCAGACGGCAGCGTGATGAAGGCGGAGCTCTATCCGGAAACCGCTCCGAATACAGTAAACAACTTCATCAGTCTCGTAAATGCAGGTTTCTACAACGGACTCATCTTTCACCGCGTCATCAATGGTTTCATGATTCAGGGCGGATGCCCGGACGGCACCGGCATGGGCGGCCCCGGCTACACAATTCCCGGAGAATTCGCGATGAACGGTTTCCAGAATACATTAAAGCACACGGCAGGCGTCCTCTCCATGGCGCGCGCTCAGCATCCGGACTCAGCAGGCAGCCAGTTCTTCATCATGCACAAGGATGCCCCCTATCTCGACGGTCAGTACGCCGCTTTCGGCAAGATCATCGAGGGCATGGAAGTCGTCAACAAGATTGCCTCTGTCCGCACAAACTTCGCCGACAAGCCGCTTAAGCCTCAGGTCATCTCTTCTATGACGGTCGACACACAGGGCAAAGACTACCCGGAACCGAAGAAAGCATAAGCAGAACATCAGAACAAATCACGGAGCTGTCACTTGTGGCAGCTCTTTTTTGTCTCAGTGGCAGAAGATCTCCGCTTCTACAAGCGGTGGGCAAAACCAACGTCCTGCTCATCTCAGCAGCCGTTCTCATGATCGGGACTTTTGTGTATATTCTTTCTCGTTTTCCTCCAGGAATTCAGCTTTTCCGTCTGTATTTTCAATCACCAGTTTTCGTATCCTCTGAACGTCCTGCCTCGGAACAAACTGATGCATGATAACGTCCTGTCCATATTCAATCTCACAGGCGGGAAGATTCTCCCGGGCAAAAACATATTGAAGCTTGCCTGCCTGGGGATAAGTCACCCGGATCACAAGCTCCGTCCCGCGTATAACTTCGATGATTTCCGCATTTTCCAGCGCTGCCTTTACCGCCGCGGTGTAAGCGCGCACAAGACCGCCGGTGCCCAGCAGAGTACCGCCGAAGTATCTCGTAACCACACAGGCGGTGTAGTGAAGACCGGCACCTGAAAGCACCTCCAGCATCGGCTTTCCGGCAGTCCCACCGGGTTCCCCGTCATCATTCGACCTCACGATCTCCTCCGGTGTCCCCGGAGTGCCTACAACACAGGCAAAGCAATTGTGTCTTGCGTCATAGTATTTTTTTCTGGCTGCGGCAAGATAAGATTCCGCCTCCTCCAGAGTTTCAGCATGGTAGACCGCACCGATAAATCTGGATTTTTTCTCTACATATTCTCCCTGTCCGCTTGTTCGGATTGTCTTATAGCTGTCCATAAATCTCCACTCTTTTAATTCGCAGCGCTCTATTAACGCACTTTTATCGTTAAGAACCGCATACTGTCGTTTCCTGTCACAAAAGCCCGCCTGAATTCGCCTTACATGTTATCGTCTTCTGTCACGACCGGTCCCCGGTCCGCAGTGTGGAAGAAGTCATATACGCTCCTTGCCGATTTTGCGTTCATCGACGGAGCATGCAGAAGCTCCTCATAGGAGGCATCGCGGATTCTCTCCGCTGTCTTAAATGCGCGAAGAAGCGCTTTTCTTCTTGTCGGTCCGATGCCCTCAATCTCATCGAGGACAGAGCGGACCTGCCCCTTGCTGCGCAGCTGTCTGTGATACTCAATGGCAAATCGATGCACTTCGTCCTGTATCCTCGTAAGCAGCTTAAATCCCTCAGAGTCCCTGGCGATCGGTATCTCCCGGTCATTGAAATACAGACCACGCGTACGGTGGTAATCGTCTTTCACCATGCCGGCGACAGGTATGTCAAAACCGACTCTTTGAAGGACCTCAAGCGCAATATGGACCTGTCCTTTTCCGCCGTCCATCAGAATAACATCGGGCAGATCAGTGAATCCTTCCGAGCCTTCTCTGGCTCTCATAAACCGCCTGGTAAGGACCTCGTCCATACTGGCGTAATCATCGGGTCCGACGACCCACTTGATCTTGAACTTTCTGTAATCGTTCTTCTTAGGCTTCCCTTTCACGTACACGACCATGGAGCCGACTGAATCGAATCCGCTGATATTGGAGATATCATAGGATTCAATGCGGTCCGCTCTCTCAAGCCCAAGAAGGGCAGCAATTTCTTTTACGGCGCCGATCGTCCTCAATTCCTCGCGCTTCAGTCTCTCTCTGTCCCGGGAAAGCACCATCTCCGCGTTCTCATGGGCAAGCGCGACAAGCTTTTCTTTCATACCCTTCTGCGGTATGCGGATCCTGACTCTGGATCCCCGCTTATCGGAGAGCCACTTGGATAGCAGCTCACGGTCCGGAATGTCATATTCGAGCATAAGCTCCTTCGGGACAAACGGTGTTCCTGAATAATACTGTGATATGAAACTTGCGATCACACAGGCGGGATCATCTGTATCATCAGCTGTCAGGAAGAAATGCTCTCTTCCTATCAGCTTTCCCTCACGCACAAAAAAGACCTGTACGACAGCATTCCGGGTCCCGGTAAGGTCGGGACTGATATTGGTCTCATCCGTGAGTACCAGTCCTGCCTGCTCCGGGGTATCCATCGCGATCGCGATGATATCTCTGTCATCCCCGTCGGAACCGGTTATCTTTTGACGCTCACCGATCTGTCGTATGCTCTCGATAAGGTCTCGTATTTCCGCGGCTTCCTCATACCTCATTTCCATCGAGGCAGTCATCATTTTTTCCGTGAGACGGTCAATTTCCTCCTGGTAATGCCCCTTGAGAAAATCAAGCATACGCTTAATGTTTTCCCCGTAAGCCTCCTTTGTGATATATCCCTGGCACGGCGCGGGGCACTGGCCGATGTGATAATAAAGACACTGTCTGTCCTTCCCTATATCCTGGGGCAGTTTTTTTGAGCATGTACGGATGTGATAGAGCTTTCTGAGAAGCTCAATAATATCTCTGACCGCGGTCGAGTTCGTATAAGGTCCGAAATATCTCGAAGTATCCTTTTTCATGCTTCTGGCGATCATTATTCGAGGAAAGTCCTCACCTGTCGTCACCTTGATATACGGATAACTCTTGTCATCCTTCAGCATCGTGTTATACTTCGGCCTGTGTTCCTTGATAAGATTGGATTCGAGGACCAGGGCCTCAAGTTCGCTCGACGTTACTATATACTCAAAGCGCTCAATATTCTGCACCATGCGCATGATCTTCGGGCTCTTCTTGTAGCCTGTCTGAAAATACTGACGCACCCGGTTCTTAAGGCTCACGGCCTTTCCGACATAGATTATGTCGTCGTGCGCGTCATGCATGATATAGACCCCGGGGCTCCCGGGCAGCTTTTTCAGTTCTTCCTCTATATTAAAATCTTTGTTCTCGCTCATTTTTCAACCGACCGGCATTCCCTGTCTTTTCTTTCTTAGATATCCCGATTATAACACGCAGACTGTACGGTCCGCAATTCATGCATTAGTATAGGACTGCGCAAAACAAGGGCTGTCGCATCAGGCAGTTTCACCGCTATAAATGGCAGACATTTGTAAATAACATCTGCCATTTATAGTTGCGTCTTGCTTTAATGCGACAGCCCAAAGTATTTTCAAGTCTTGCTGAGATATATTACTGTTTACTCAAATTATGCAGGAATTTAACGATCTGCCCGCGTGTACAGTTCTTATCGACTCCGAAAGTTCCGTCGGCAAAGCCCTTGGTGATTTTCTTCTGATATCCATAAAGAATCGCTCTGTAGTAGATATGCTGCTTTGGGACATCACAAAACGGCGATGCCGATGACATTGCAGGTACCGGTTTTCTCAGATATTTCCATATGAACATCATGATATGCCCCCTCGTACATGCCTCGTTCATGCGAAAAGTCCCGTCGCTGTAGCCGCCGGCAATACCTGTCTGATAAGCCCACAATATGGGCTTGTAGAACGCACCGTATTTTGGCACATCCCGGAAAGAAAGTGCCGGCGTCTGTTTCGGCTCCGGTTTCCCCGCGAAGCACCACAAGAAGCGAATTGCCTCCGCTCTGGTACAGGCTCTGTCTATTCCGAAGGTCCCGTCACTGTAGCCGCCGGCAATGCCTTTATCCGCAGCCCAGTAAATCGCATTGTAATAGGGATGACTGGGATCCAGAACATCAGAGAAGACTTTTCTACCCGCTTTCGCGGTGCCAAGCGTCCTCGTTGCCGCACGGATACGCAGCACTTCCCCGTCGCCTTCCTCTGCCAGATCCATCCATTTGCCGCAGGGCATTCTTACAAGACTTCTGCAGTAAAGATTATCAGTCTCAAAGAGAACATCACCGACCAGCTGCCGTCTCTGCGCTGAAAACGACTCAGTCCGGTTGCCGATGTTCTCTACGACGATCGAATACCAGCTGCCCGAGCTCACTACGACTTCCTTCGGAAGCCTGAAAGTATTGAGTCCCGCCCCGTTCATCTGCACGGTTTGGCTGACAGCCCTCCGCCCGCTCGTCGGATCATCCGTGTCCAGGAGATCAGTAAATACCGTTACCTTATACCTGGCATTTCCGGTCCACGTACACAGCGATATCTCACCTATGGCTTCGCCCCGTCCGGCACCCGCCTTGACTTCGTAGACATTGGCGCCCGCAGTCATATTTTCACCGCTCACTGCGGAAACAGGGTCCAGACAGCACGAATTTCCCACCATCGCAAGTCCGTCATAGAAATACAGATTCGAATATTTTCTCTCCGCTGTCTTCACGGCTGACACTGACACACAGCCAAGCATCGTTGCATTCTCATAAGATATGTAGAAATAACCGCCGTCGCCCCAGTCATCGCCCCAGGAATTTTTAGCGATCCATGCGCCGCTCTTTTTCGGTCTGCCGCCGCTGTTGAATTTGGATACCGCAAATGCGTCATCCCAGCCCACCAGCGTGACCACATGATTGCTCCTCATGTTAGCCGAATCATAGTAACCGTTCGTAGTCAGGTTCCTTGACGCGTTCTCATAGTACATGGA
The DNA here is from genome assembly GCA_902788035.1 of uncultured Lachnospiraceae bacterium. Taxonomy (GTDB): domain Bacteria; phylum Bacillota; class Clostridia; order Lachnospirales; family Lachnospiraceae; genus Chordicoccus. The sequence goes on from CADAIL010000007.1 coordinate 73,752, forward strand.
AACAGCGACAGCCCCGTTTTCCATGATCTCTTTTTTTACTTTGTCAACGCTGTAATCAAATGTCTCGTAACTCTCAAGTCCTGCGTAAGAGATATAGGCTTTATCCTTCGACGGAACAGCGGATGACTCCTTATAATACACATTTCCTTTCGAGTCGACACGCCTTGTGAGATAAAACGGAACATCGGCTTCCTTCGCTATCCCCTGACCGGTGCTGAGTTCCTGCAGCAGATAGATCGGACTGCCGGACGCATGTCTGTACGCGGTCGCTTCGTCGGAGTCCTGATAAACCATCTGCATGTCTCCGGTATTGTGAAGGGGGTCATCCTGCCTGTTAAAATAAAAATATGCCAGCTGCTCTTCAGACAGATCAAGAGCATTCTTATTCTCATCAGTATATCTTTGAAGGAGTGATGTCTCCATAAGAGCTGCTGCGGAGAAAGCCCAGCAGAGTCCTGAAGTACCCTGGTCTCTTACAGGCGTGAGCCGTGATGTGATATAGGAGGATGGGGTATTGGCTCCGACCAGCTCCTCATCTTCCTCCTGCTCTCCTTCGTCGGGAGAAGGGACATCGAACTCCTTGAGTCCTTCATAATATCTGGCAAATCGCTCTTCATCCTGCACGTACGCCCGGGGCAGTCCCTGCTCATCTTTGTCTGGAACATCTGCATCGGACTGCTGCTCTTCGACCCATCCTTCACAGAGCGGCTCCCAGACCCGGTCACCGGGCTCAGGCTGCTCTTCGCTGCCGGCTTCCTGAATCGGCTTTTCATTATCACAAGCTTCGGGTGTCGGAGACTCCGCTTCAGCTTCATCGGATTCATCTACAGCTTCCGTAATTGTTTCAGCCTCAGTCTCTTCCCACATTGCGTCCTCATCGTATCGGACAGACACATTCAAAGTGTCAGAATACTGTTCGCCCATAACGGGAGACACAGTCATAGTCAGCATAACGCTTATGGCCGTAAGCATGATCACAAAACGCCTAAATCCCTTACTCATGACCGCATCTCCTCTAAAAAATCAAGAACACCCCGGCGATATTGCCGCGATGAAGAATAAAAATGTATGCACGTTCCAAAACAACATGTGGACATAATGCATACAAACAAATGCTATATATAGTTATATTATAGCATAATTTTCTGATATTTGTATAAATACTCACATATTTAACAAACATGTAACACTCTTCACAATTATTTTACAGATTATAGCCCGTTTCAAACGGAGCCTCACATGGCTGAGTTCACGGAATGTATCATGCTGATTGCAAGTACTGCCGCACACGAACTACGATATTGTTTAATCCATCCCTGTGTGATAAACTTAAGTATAAGTTAAGGGTCCGGACCGGACGATGTCAGCTGACGTCGGCCTGCTTCCGTCACCGGACTTGCGAGCGAGATTTAAATTTTAAAGAAAAGAGGGTTCATAATGAAAACTGTTGTTCAGCTCAGCAAGCTGGCAGAGGAAATGAAACTTAAGAACCTGACCCCTGAAATCAGCATGGACGAGGTGGAAATCACCTCACAGGAAATCAACCGCCCTGCCCTGCAGCTCGCCGGCTTTTATGAGCACTTTTCACATGAGCGTGTCCAGATCATCGGCTATGTCGAGTATACCTACCTCATGCAGAAGGAAGAAGATGAGCGCTCGGTCTGTTTTGAGAGATTTATCTCCAGCGGTATACCCTGTGTTATTTTCACCACATTGACAGAGCCGACGGAAAACATGCTGCTCATTTGCAGAAAATACAACGTTCCCGCTCTGGTCACAACGCGCACGACAAGCGCTTTTATGGCTGAGATCATCAGATGGCTCGGAGTGGAACTTGCACCCAGCATTTCTATCCACGGTGTTCTGGTCGATGTTTACGGCGAAGGCGTCCTGATCATGGGCGAGAGCGGAATAGGCAAGTCCGAAGCCGCACTCGAGCTTGTGCGCCGCGGACATCGTCTGGTCAGTGATGACGTGGTCATCATCCGCAAAGTTTCTGACGCGACTCTGCTCGGATGCGCCCCGGATGTCACAAAACATCTCATTGAACTTCGGGGTATCGGTATTATTGACGTAAAGACACTGTACGGCGTCGAGCACGTCAAGGATTCACAGGCTATCGACCTGGTAATCAAACTCGAGGACTGGAGCCGGGAAAAGGAATACGACCGTCTCGGACTTGAAGACCAGACGACGGAATTTCTCGGAAACAAAGTCACCTGCCACTCACTGCCGATCCGGCCGGGACGCAATCTTGCTGTTATCGTCGAAACGGCAGCGGTCAATCACAGACAGAAGAAGATGGGATACAATGCCGCGCATGAACTATACAGGCGTGTGCAGGAAAATATAATGAACAAGAGAGGTGATATCTAATGGGCAAGTATTGTTTTGGTATCGACGTAGGCGGAACCACCGTAAAGTGCGGACTCTTTGAGACGAGCGGCACCCTCCTTGACAAGTGGGAAATCGTCACACGTACAGAAAACGGCGGTGAAAATGTTCTTCCCGACATCGCAGCGACGATTATCGCAAAGATGACAGTCAAGGGCATTGCCAAAGAAGATGTTGTCGGTGTGGGCGTAGGCATCCCGGGACCGGTCATGCAGGGTGTCGTTCCGGTGGCTGTCAACCTTCACTGGGGAGAAAAAAATGTCGAATATGAGCTCGGCAAGATTCTTGACATGAAGGTCCGCGCAGGCAATGACGCCAATGTCGCAGCCCTCGGCGAGCTCTGGAAAGGCGGCGGAGAAGGCAAGGAGAACCTCATCATGGTCACATTGGGAACAGGTGTCGGCGGCGGCATCATTGTCGACGGCAAGATCATCGAGGGTTCTCATGGTGCCGGCGGTGAGATCGGACACGCTCACGTAGACGACAACATTAAAGATCCGTGCAACTGCGGCAACTACGGATGCCTCGAACAGGTCGCGTCCGCAACAGGCGTTGTACGTCTTGCTAAAGAAGAGCTCCAGAGAAACCCGGACGCTGTCACAACCCTGCGCGATCAGGAAGTCACATCCAAGGCTGTTTTCGACGCATACAAGGATGGCGATGCCGTCGCTTCCGCGATTGTCAACAGGTTTGCGTCCTATCTCGGAACCGCGCTTGCTACATTTGCCTGCGTAACAGATCCGGAAGTTATCGTCATCGGCGGCGGTGTCTCCAAGGCAGGCGAAGTCCTCACAGACATTGTCGGCAAGTACTATCGCACCCGCGCATTCTCATCCTGCGCCAATACACCGATCGTTCTCGCAAAACTCGGCAACGATGCGGGTATGTACGGAGCTGCCAAGCTCGTCGTATAATTTCTTTTAATTTCTGTACAGAAAACAAAGAAGCTGCATATGACCGGCACATTCCGTGTCGTCATATGCAGCTTTTTCTCGTCAGAAAGATTCATCCGATTCTGTATGTCAGGCTCTGATGATACATAACTCTATATCAGTAGTCGCCTTCGTCCTCATCATAACCCTCGTCGTTTCCGCCGCCTCCGTTATCTTCGGACTGCTCCTCACCGCCGCCGTTATTATTCTCATCAGTGTGCTGATTATTGCCTTCCTGATTCTCGTTATTGCCCTGATCAGAATGATTCTGCTGATTATTTTGATTCTCCTGATCCTGCTGACCGGTCTCTGTCTCCTCTTCCTCTTCGTCATCCCAGTCGTAATCCCACCTGTTCCAGTCTTCCTCCTCCTCTTCTTCGTGATACCCGCTGTGGACACGCCATCCGCCGCAGGTCTCAGTCGGAGCTGTTCCCGGCGCGAAGTACTCCCAATGACTCGGGCAGCTGCCTCTTGGTATAAGCCCGGTCTGAGAGCAGACCTCCACATGAGTAATGGTGTTCGGAAGCAGGAACTGGATCTTGCTCTGATTCCTTGAAATGCGGTCCATAACTGACTTCCAGAGGATCTGATGATAAACATGGTAGATGCCTTCATCCGGAAGATTTTCTGAATCGTCATAGCCTGCCCAGACGCCGCATGTGTAATACGGTGTGTAGCCGACGAACCAGACATCGCGGTAGTCTGTTGTCGTACCGGTCTTACCGGCGACAGGCATGCCGCAGTCAAGACGTACATTCTGACCGGTTCCCTTTGTGACTACGTCCTCCATTGCATTCGTGAGAAGAGCTGCTGTCTCGCGGGAGATTGCCCGGGTCGTCTCGGGCGTATTGTTGATGACAATATTGCCGTCCTGATCTTCAATTCTTGTGTAGAAAATCGGTTTGGTGTAATTGCCTTCATTTGCAATTGCCGCAAATGCCGCCGTCAGTTCAAGATTTGTAACACCGTTGTAGATACCGCCGAGGGCAAGCGGCTGATAAACATCGTTCCTCTCAGACAGTGTCGTAAAGCCGTACTTGAGAAGCTGATTGTATGCAGCCTTCGGTGTGATATCCGTGATCGTCTGCACCGCGATCGTATTTACGGAATTGATGATCGCGTCCCTGATGTTCATCATGTCGTGTGTATAGGTGTTGTTCGAGTTCGATACCGGAGTGCCGTCCTCGTATGTAATCTCATCGTCAAGATAGGTCGAAGCGAGAGTCTTCATTCCGCTGTCCAGAGCATAGGAATATGTGGACAGGATCTTGAACGTTGAACCCGGCTGACGGGTCGAATTCGTCGCTCGATTCAGGGTCAGGGACGCAGTCTTTTCACCGCGGCCGCCGATAAGTCCCTTCACGTAACCGGTCTTCTGATCCATGAGGACCATCGAGGACTGCGGTTCCGGAGCACAGGAGAATCTCTCCGCTATGATCACGTCTCCTGCCTCTTCGTTCACCACATGTGATTTATAATCGCTGACAAAGTTTCTTGCCTGCTCCTCAGATTCAAACGCAAGAATGCTGAATGATGGATCCAGATTTTCACGGTAGAAATTGCGGAGCATCTCACGGCTGTAGTTAGTGACCTCACCTTCCGAATTCGCAACGGAAAGAGCCCAGTCAAGCGAATACTTGGTACCTTCCGGGAAGTTCGCGGGGTTGGCGTACACTTCATCCATGATAGCCTGTATTTCCATATCCTGCGTTGTGTAAATACGCAGACCGCCGGAATAGAGGGCCTGATATGCCTGATTCTCTGTATAGCCCTTCTGACGCATAAGGTCAGAAACGACCTGCTCTGTCAGTTCGTCGACAAAGTAAGAGTAAATTGTCGTCACCTGCTCGTTGGTGCTCTGGGCGTTAGCGATCCTGTCATAGACCGGGTCCGCCAGCGCCTCATCCATCGACTGCTGGGAAATATACCCCTGCTCGACCATGTCATTCAGTATCTTTATACGGCGTTCGGCATTTTTCTCCGGCTGTCTGATCGGATTATAACGGCTCGGGTTCTGGGTTATACCTGCAATGACTGTGGCCTCAGACAGCGTGAGCGATTCGACATCCTTTCCGAAGTACTTTCTGGAAGCGGCCTGGACACCGTAGGTGCCTGCCCCGAGGTTGATTGTATTCAGATAGTTCTCAAGAATTCTGTCTTTGGCCGCCTGCTTGCTGCCCAGTTCCTCTTCAAGTTTTTCCTCAAGTTCAACAGCGAGGAACTGCTCCTGAATCTTTCGCTTGACGCTGTCGACTCTGCTCTCCTCTGTCCAGTTCGTGAAGACGTTATTTTTCAGCAGCTGCTGGGTGATCGTACTCGCGCCTTCAGTGAAGCGGAATCGGTTGCGGACACCAACGACGAACGCGCGGACAATACCCTTGGCATCAATGCCGTTGTGCAGGTAAAAACGCTCATCCTCGACTGCAATGACAGCCTTCTGCAGGGCAACCGGAACTTTATCCAGGGAGACCGAAATTCGGTTCGAATTGGATGTTGTCAGTTTCTGGAGCTGATTTCCGTCCGAGTCGTAAATAAACGTGGCATAGCCGCTCGGCGCGATATTGACCGATGCGACATCCGGGGTGTTGGCTACAATGCCGCTCAGAATGCCGAGTACTCCGAACCCGCCGATCAGGATGACTGAAATGAACGCAATCAGAAGAAGCCGGATCACAATGACTCCGACACGCTTCTCTATCTCCTGGGAGGTAGACTCGAACTGATCTACTTTGCGTTCAATTGCCTCTGTAGTGTAATTCATGTATATGATGTCCGCTCTTACGGCGCGGCACTCCTCCTTCGAACATAGTCATAGATGGTATTATTTTAAATCAAATAAATCTACATTGCAATATACAAGTCACGACTCAATAATCGCGTTCGCAGCGGGATCGCCGCGGTTCGTCGCAGTTCGCCATGGACAGAAAAGTTCAGACAGGCTGCATCATCATTTCGTTTCCGGCAGCAGAGCATTCATCTTCGTGAGAAAAACATTGCTGGTCCTTCACTGAGAGATCAGCAATGCACATGCATTGCTAAGCTCTCAGATAGGACCTGCGTTTTTCGATGAAGATGATGTCTGCGCCGGATTCGGGAACTGTCTTGCAGCCTGTCTGAACTGTTACAGCGGATATTAATACGGGAAGGCTCCTTACGCGTTAGTCCCTGCGCATCACCAAAAAAAGACTGCCGTATACGCGGCAGTCTCATATGGGGCCACTGATCAAGAACGTCTCGGCGCTCCTGCCGCGACGTGTGCGGCGATTTTTCCTCCCGCTGCGCACGTCTGCGATCCACGATAGTTTTCATTCTGCGTCAGAGATTAAATCTGTTCAGCCTTGTTTTCCACCGGGATCTCATCGGCTTCGTGTTCTTCAGTCTTTTTCTCCTCCGACTCCATTTTTACCAGGTCGATCATCGGAGCATCCGGGTTCGGAACTGCCATGATCTGCTTCTTAGCAGTTTCCTCCTCACTGACTTGAGGATTTTCTTCGCTGCCTTCGGGTCCGGAAACAGTGCCCTGCTCTGGTGTTTCACTTCTTTCGCCCGCCTCCGGTGCCGGCCTTCTGACAGGCCTGCGTCTCGGTGTGCCGTCCGGATTCATCATAGGCCGTCTCGGGCGGCGTCTCGGTGTCCCGTCCGGGTTCATCGGGCGTTCACGGCGCGGAGCCGGGGAACCCGTTTCAGCCTTGTCGCCGTTATCCGTGATTCTTCCCTCGATCCTCGGGACGGATTCATCTGTTTCCGGGATTCCTTCGACTTCACGGAATATCTTCATGAACTCCTTACCGGTGATTGTTTCCCTCTGGATCAGATACTCAGCCAGGCGGTCCATGGTGCTCCTGTGCTCGCGAAGCATCCGGAGAGCCTCGGCGTACGACTTCTTAAGTATAAGCATGACCTCATGGTCAATCTCGGTCGCCGTCGCGTCGCCGCAGTTCAGATAAGTTCTGCCGTCCAGATACTGATTCTCCTGAGTGACCAGACCGATAAGGCCGAACTTCTCGGACATACCGAACTGCGTGATCATCGCGCGGGCAATCTTTGTCGCCTTCTCAATATCATTGGCAGCACCCGTAGTCACAGTATCAAAAACGATTTCCTCAGCTGCTCTTCCGCCGAGAGCCATGACGATCTGTGCTTCAAGTTCTTTCTTGGTATTAAGGTATTTCTCCTCTTCCGGCACGTTCATAACGTAACCGAGCGCCCCCATCGTTCTCGGGATGATGGTGATCTTCTGCACCGGCTCAGCGTTCTTCTGAAGAGCTGAGAGCAGTGCATGACCAATCTCATGGTAGGAGACGATACGCCTCTCTTCCACACTGAGGATGCGGTCCTTTTTCTCCTTGCCGACGAGAACGACTTCAACTGCATCCAGCAGGTCCTTCTGGCTTACCTGGTGGCGTCCGTTCTTGACGGCCAGGATCGCTGCCTCATTGATCATATTGGCAAGATCCGAACCGACCGCGCCGCCTGTGGCAAGGGCAATCGCGTCGAGGTCTACTGTGTCGTCCATGAGAACATCCTTCGAGTGGACTTTAAGAATCGCAATACGTCCCTTGAGATCCGGTCTGTCAACGATGACACGTCTGTCAAAACGTCCCGGGCGCAACAGTGCGGGGTCAAGGACCTCCGGCCGGTTGGTAGCTGCTATGATAAGGAGGCCCTTGGATGCCTCGAAACCGTCCATCTCAGCGAGCAGCTGGTTGAGTGTCTGCTCACGCTCGTCATTGCCGCCGTAGCGGCCGCCGTCGCGTGCCTTACCTATAGCGTCGATCTCATCAATGAAAATGATGCACGGCGCGTTCTTCTTCGCCTCCTCAAAGAGGTCACGGACACGGCTCGCGCCGACACCGACGAACATCTCTACAAATTCAGAACCGGACAGCGAGAAGAAGGGTACATGGGCTTCGCCCGCCACAGCCTTGGCAAGAAGTGTCTTGCCTGTACCGGGAGGTCCGACCAGCAGAGCTCCCTTCGGAAGCTTGGCACCGATTTCGGAATACTTGGCCGGGTTGTGCAGGAAATCTACGCACTCCTGAAGGCTTTCCTTGGCCTCATCCTCACCGGCCACATCCTTGAAAGTAACCCCTGTGTCCTGCTGGATGTAGGTCTTGGCCCTGCTCTTGCCGACGCCCATCATACCGCCGCCGCGGCCCATCCGGTTCATGAAGATGCTGATTATAATCATAAAGAGGACGAACGGGATAAGGAATGACAGGATCGAGTAAATGATTTCTGACATCATTGATGCCTCGACTGCCTTGTACTCTACCCCGTATTTTTCAAGGCGCTTGGTGAGAGCGTTCCCATCCTCGATTGTCTTCGTGTAATACTTGATCGTCCCGACGTCATTGCCGTTCGTTTTCGGAGTGATTTCAATCCGGGAAGATCCGATTTCCACACTCGCGATCTCATCGTTCTCGAGCATATCGATGAACTTGTCGTACGTTATCTCTCTGGATGTGCTGGAGTCCAGCGCTCCCGAAAAAAGACTCATACCGATGAGGCCGACCATGAGGCAGACCAGAAAAATGATCAGGGACTGCCCGTTCCGGTTTCCACCGCTATTGTTCTTGTTATTGTTATCGTTCATATTACTCCTTTCGGTCCTGTGCACTTTAGGTGCTTGAAAAACCAAGCTATATTATATGAATTTATAACCGATAATGCAAGGTCTGGCTCCTGCGGGAGTTGTGAAATTTCTGTAAATTCATTTGCCGCGCCAAATAAGGGCAAATGTTTCTCTGCTCATTTTTTTATGGAAATGAACCCCATAATCTGCTATTATAATTCAAGTCTTGCTCGCGAGACTTGGCGCGGGATTTGGGTCAGCGTCAGCTGACATAATCCCATACCAAATCCCTGCGCATCCACGCGGAGCGTTTATCTCAGTTGTGGGTTGTGACCCACCACTGAGATAATGTTTTTTTAGAGACAGATCTGACAATTAGATAGTCTAAGGAGGCATGTATATGAAAATCGGTTTCAGTAATGAAAAGTATCTCGAAATGCAGTCAAACATGATAAGAGAGAGGATCAGTGAGTTCGGCGGCAAGCTTTATCTCGAGTTCGGCGGCAAACTCTTCGACGATTACCATGCTTCCAGAGTTCTGCCGGGCTTCCAGCCCGATTCCAAGCTTCGTATGCTGCTCCAGCTGAAAGAACAGACTGAGATCGTCATCGTTATATCCGCGACTGATATAGAAAATAATAAAGTCCGCGGCGACCTCGGCATCACATACGACACTGATGTGCTCCGCCTCATGAACGAATTCCAGAGCTGCGGTCTCTATGTCGGCTCGGTCGTCATCACACATTTTAGAGGTCAGGATGCCGCGATCCTCTTCAGAAATCATCTGGAAAAATACGGTGTGCGCGTTTATCTCCACTACCTGATCAAAGGATATCCGAACAATATTCCTCTCATTGTAAGTGACCAGGGCTATGGGAAAAACGATTATATCGAGACGACAAGACCTCTGGTCATCGTGACGGCTCCGGGTCCGGGATCCGGAAAGCTGGCCACCTGCCTCTCCCAGCTCTATCACGACCACAAACGGGGAATCAACGCCGGCTACGCGAAATTCGAGACATTCCCGATCTGGAATCTGCCTCTCAAGCATCCGGTCAATCTGGCTTACGAGGCAGCTACGGCCGATCTCAACGATGTCAACATGATCGACCCCTTCCATCTGGAAGCCTATGGTAAGACCACGGTCAATTACAACAGAGATGTGCAGGCGTTCCCGGTGCTCCAGGCGATCTTCGAGTCCATATACGGTGAGTGCACTTACAAGTCTCCCACGGATATGGGCGTCAACATGGCAGGCAACTGCATTATTGACGATGAAGTCTGCAAAGAAGCCTCCAGACAGGAGATCATACGGCGGTATTATGAGGCTCTTGCAGGCCTTGCCGACGGCACAAGGCGCGAGGAAGAGGCCGATAAAATCGAAGTCATTATGAATCAGGCTCACGTAAAGAAAGAGGACCGCATCGTTGTAGGTCACGCTCACAAACGCGCGGAGGAGACCGGCGCTGCCGCCACAGCCATTGAGCTCCCGGACGGCGCGATCGTCACCGGCAAGACCTCTGACCTGCTCGGACCGACATCTGCAGCCCTGCTCAATGCGCTCAAGGTACTTGCAGGCATTCCGCACTCTGTCAAGATTATCACACCGGAGGCCATCGCTCCTATCCAGAAGCTCAAGACGACCTATCTTGGCGGAAAGAACCCGAGGCTCCACACAGATGAGGTCCTTATCGCCCTCTCAACTTCGGCAGCTACAGATCCGAACGCGGCGTCCGCGCTCGAAGCTCTTCCGAAGCTCCGCGGCTGCCAGGCTCATTCATCTGTCATGCTCTCACCGGTCGATATCAGACTCATGAAGAGAATCGGCGTACAGATGACCTGTGAACCGGTCTACGAGAACAAGAAGATTTTCCACTAAAACGCAAACGAGGAGGCTACGCCTCCTCGCAGTTCCGCATTAATGTGAACGTTACCCGCTCTGCCGGGTCAGAACAGAAAAGCTCCGGTGATTTCTCACCGGAGCCTCTTTTTTTCTGATCTGAGCCGTGCTCGTCATTTCCGTGACATCACGAACAAAGCCCGCTTTGAGAATTAAAGGTTAGCCTTAAGGAATGCCTCAAGAGCTGCTGCGTTGGCTTCTTCTGCGCCGCCGGAAACCTGAACTTCGATTTCATTGCCCTGCTTTACGCCGAGGGACATGAGGTTCATGAGCTTCTTGCCGTCAGCTGACTTGCCATTTGCAAGAACCTTAACGTCGGAATCATATTTCTTGATTTCCTTGACAAGAGCGCCTGCCGGACGTGCATGGATACCAACCGGATCTGTGATAACATACTTAAAAGACTTCATTTTACAATCCTCCTAAAGTGTTTTGCCCATTTTGGGCCTGCTCACGTACAAGCTAGTAAATATTATACACCACTTTACTGGAATCGTCACTGATTTTTGGTGATTTTTTATTATAAAATCACGATTGTTATAGCAGTTCAGCCGAGCGCATTCGCAACATCCGCGACCAGATCCTCGGTGTTCTCAAGTCCGCAGGACATTCTGACAAGGTTGCCGGCTACGCCGCAGGCATCAAGCTCTTCATCGGTCAGCTGGCGGTGTGTGCTGCTTGCCGGGTGCAGACAGCAGGATCTTGCGTCGGCTACATGGGTCTCGATCGCGAATATTCTGAGCTTCTTCATGAACTCTTCCGCCGCAGCTCTTCCGCCTTTGACACCAAAGGATACAACGCCGCAGCTTCCATTCGGCATGTACTTCATAGCCACGTCATAATACTTATCACCCGGAAGGGACGGATAATTCACGAATTCTGCCTTCGGGGAGGACTTGAGGAATTCAGCCAGAGCCATGGCGTTCGCGCAGTGCTGTTTCATGCGGACATGCAGGCTCTCAAGACCGAGGTTCAGATAATACGCGTTCTGCGGCGACTGGATCGATCCGAAATCACGCATGAGCTGAGCGGTCGCCTTTGTGATAAACGCGCCCTCCTTGCCGAATTTCTCCGCATATGTGATGCCGTGATAGCTGTCATCCGGAGTCGTGAGACCCGGGAACTTATCAGCGTGAGCCATCCAGTCAAATCTGCCGGAATCGACGATCGCGCCGCCGACTGCGGAGCCGTGGCCATCCATATACTTAGTCGTAGAATGTGTGATAATGTCGACTCCGAACTCGAACGGACGGCAGTTTACCGGTGTCGGGAATGTATTGTCAACTATGAACGGAACGCCGTGCGCGTGGGCTGCAGACGCGAACTTCTCAAAGTCAATTACGGTCAGGGCCGGGTTGGCAATGCTCTCGCCAAAGACAGCCTTTGTATTCGGTCTGAAGGCAGCTTCAAGCTCTTCCTCTGTGCAGTCCGGGGATACGAATGTAAATTCGATGCCCATCTTGCGCATTGTCACATTGAACAGGTTGAAAGTTCCGCCATAGATGGAGGAGCTGGAGATGATGTGGTCGCCTGCATTTGCAATATTGAAAATCGCGAAGAAGTTGGCGGCCTGGCCCGAGGATGTCAGCATGCCTGCAGTACCGCCCTCCATAGCGGCGATCTTGGCTGCGACAAGGTCATTCGTCGGGTTCTGCAGACGAGTGTAGAAATAGCCGCTCGCCTCAAGGTCAAAGAGCTTTGCCATATCCGCGCTGGTGTCGTACTTGAATGTCGTGCTCTGATAAATCGGGACCTCTCTCGGCTCACCGTTCTGAGGACGATAACCACTCTGAACACATTTTGTCTCAATATTCCATTTATCCATTACTGTCTCCTCTCTAACGCTAAAGCACCGGCGTTTTCCGGGCTTTATTGTTCCACACGGGGATCTTCGCCCCCCACTAATCAGATATATTATCGGAAGCGCTTCGCGAACCCGATAATCATAATGCAGGCGATTTTATCGCCCTTTTATCAGGAGTTCCTTTCGGAACCTCCGATAAGTATATTACCAGATGACAGTTTTATGGACAAGTACTCTCTTTACATCGGGGCTGCATGGAGCTTAGTGCAGAGCTTGGCCATGGAGCTTGGCCGTCGCGACAGTTCATTTCCTGCTTCTAGCATTCTCTACTGTCACAGTCTATGCTCGACAGTATAAAACTAAGAATGACTTTTCTCATCGGTCACTCCCAGTAATGCCGCCGGCGATTCTTTCTAAAGCGCTGCTCCCGGGAATTCTTTCCCTCGTCAGGATCTATTTCCATTCTCTGCGGATCCGGGTCATCTTCATAGCGCCAGATGAATCCGCCGTCTGTCTTTCTCTCACGCCGGCACACGCTGGATATATGCGTTATATTATAAATCGCCTGCGGCTCCCTTATAGTCCTGTATCTCTGGATTTCCTCCATGTTCTGTGTGTACTGGATGACTCTCTTTTCCCTCATGCCTCTCTTCCTTTCTGTTGTGTATCAAAGTACATAATCCTCCAGTAAATCGCGATCTCTGATCGCGCGCGAGCTGCGCAACGCACTTGTGCGTTTTCCTCTGCGCAGCTCTGCGATCCGCCGGAGGCTCATTCTTCAACGCATGATTTACGCATTCCTCTCATGACTAAAGTCACGAGTATCCTGCGTTGAAGAATGAAAAAAGGCACCTTAAGGTGCCTAAGTCAATACGCCTCCTCTTCTGCTCTGAGGCAGCTTCAAAAACGCGTTAAAAAGGGTGTGGAATCTCTTCCACACCCGAAGTATACTTCGCTCACCGCAGGGATGCAAATGTTTTTGCTTCCCCGCCCTAAAGTCCATAATATTCTGCCATTTTAATGGTAAATTATTAGCATAAAATCAAGAACGCCTCGGCGTTCTTGCCGCGCCGCGCAAAGCGCGAAGCACCTTCTTAAATCACTTATCACGAGTATTTAACCTCTCATCATGAGAAAGTGATTGTGTAGGACGCCTCGAAGGTCTCCCCGGCAGCCAGGCACTGCTCATAGTCTCGCTCCGGCAGCTCGCCCTCGAAATACGTCTTGTCTGCACGACCGTACCACGGCTCAAGGCACACGAACGGTGCCTCCGGTTTCGGGGACCAGACTCCGAACAGAGGAGCTGTAAAGTCCACTGTGACGAACGGAGCCTTCTTAGAATCAAGGAGTACCAGCTTGTGAGCCTGGTCCTTCTCCACGATCAGTGTATCGATGTCGAACAGGTCGTCTGTGATCCTTATCATCCCGTCATCCAGCTCATAGGGACGGATCTCATCTGTGAGGCCGCCAAGGACCAGGTCTTTGATTGATACGTCCAGAGTCTTCTTCGTGTCGAATCCGAGATAGCACTCGTTCTTTTTATCCCCGCTGCCCATGGCAGGTGTGTTGAAAGCAGGATGCGCGCCGATCTGGAAATACATATCCTGATCGCCCGTATTGAATACCTTCCAGATGACCTTGAGAGTCCTGCCCGATAGAGCATAGCCGACCTCAAGTCTGAACTTGAACGGATATACAGCGAGGGTGTCTGCGCTGTCGCAGAGCGCAAATCCAATGTCAGCACCTTCCACAGAAGCCTCTTCGAATTCGCTTCTCCTTGCAAATCCATGCTGCTTCATCTCATAGGTCTTTCCCGCATAGCGAAATATGTCGTAAGCTACATTTCCTACGATCGGGAAGAGGACCGGTGAAGTCCATCCCCAGAAAGCAGGATCTGCCTGCCACATGTATTCGCGCCCGGTCTCATTATCGAGAACTGAACGAATCTCAGCGCCGCGTGAGCTGACCTTCACAGCAAGTTCGTCATTTTTAAGAAAGAATTCTGCCATCGTGTTAACCTCCTTATGATTAAGGTCGGGCAGCCTCATTTCGGCTGCGCTCCAATATGTACAGTTCGTTCTAATGCGGATCATTCATCCTGATCCTGTCTCATCCTGACCTGACTCGTCTTTTTTCTGATTCTCTGAATCGCGTTGTCAATTGATTTCGGAGACCTGTCCATGATTTCCGCGATCTCCCTGTAGCTGTATCCGCGTAGCATCAGGTTAAAGACCACCTTTTCCGTGCGGCTCAGGGCATCGAGTATAAGGCTGATCGTCTCGTCAGCATTCTCCTGATCGAGGAAAATCTGCTCCGGATTTTCGTCTCCGGTCACAGAATACTTATCCAGTTCTTCCTCCTCGTAAGCTACCGCGTCATTCAGAGCAAATCTCTTCTGCCGCTGTGATGCCTCAATAGCCTTGTAGAGCTGACGGTCTATGCAGAGCTGTGCAAATGTGAAGAAAGAAGCCCCCTTTTCATTGGCAGGATCATAATCCCGCACGGCTTTATAAAGACCGATCATGCCCTCCTGAATGAGATCATCCGGGTCTCCGCCTTTCAGGAACTTTGTAGCCGCCCGGCTCTTGACAAGCGGTTTATATTTTTCGAGGAGATAGTCCATGTAGTCCGAGTGTCCGTCCCGGATCTCATAGACGAGCTCCTCATCGGACAGAGGCTTTTGGGGCATATCAGATACCTCTCTGTCTTACGATTTCATACATCAGAACACCCGCCGCCACCGACGCATTGAGGGAATCGATCACACCCTTCATCGGAATGGCTGCGGTAAAGTCGCACTTCTCTTTAACAAGCCTTCCGGCTCCTTCTCCCTCGGAACCCACGACAAGACCGATCGGTCCCTTAAGGTCCAGGTCGTACATGACTTTTCCGCCCATATCGGCACAGACGAACCAGATGCCCTTTTCCTTAAGTTTGTCGATCGTCGCGCCTATGTTGACGACTCTGGCGACAGGCACATAGTTCACAGCGCCGGCCGACGCGCGGACCGCTACAGGTGTGAGACCGGCCGCCCTGCGCTTCTGGATAATGACCCCGTGTGCCCCCGCAAGGCAGGCTGTACGGATGATGGCGCCGAGATTATGCGGGTCCTGAATGCCGTCAAGCACGATGATAAACGGCGGCTCCCCGGCCTCCTCGGCCTTCTTCAATATATCCTCGACTTCCGCGTATTCAAATGCAGCCGCCTGCGCGATCACACCCTGATGATGTCCAGTCTCGGACATCTCGTTAAGTCTCTCTTTAGTCACATAATTAATGATAGTCCCGGCCTTTTTGGCTTCTCTCAGCACCGTGTTCACAGGACCGTCGTGAAGACCCTCCTGCACAAAAAGTTTATCAATCGTTCTACCTGACCGATAAGCCTCGATGACGCTGTTCCTTCCCTCGATCCTTGCGTCCGGGATGTAATCCGGATCGTTCTTTGCTTCTTTCCTGCCCATATGGTTATCTGTTCTCCCGTTCATATGTAATTCCGATGCGTACGATTTCGACAAGCCTTCTCATCTGTCCGGACAGGTACAGATACCCGACTAAGGCTTCAAAGCCGGTAGCCCGGCGGTAATCTGCCACAGTCGCGTTCTTGGCCATCGTATGAGATTTTGCGTTCCTGCCTCTGCGGTAGATATCGTCCTCCTCCTTAGTGAGGCACGGTTCAATTGCCTCCATAGCGTCCGACTGGGACTTAGCTCTGGCAAGGGCGGACGATGCACGATTTAGCTCATTCGGTCTCCTCTCGGCTTCTTGGACCAGCATGGTCCGAACGAGCAGCTCGTAGACCGCGTCACCGACAAATGCAAGCGTGAGCGGTGCGTAGGCGGCAGCCTCGGCACATTTCATTCCCGGAAGCAGGGGCAAAGTTCCCTCCGCCATACGCATCTCTTCATCTATAAATAAAATATCCGTCTTGTCTTCCGGATTCATAAACTCCAATTCCTCACACCAATCAGACTGCGGGCGAATATCAGATATAATCCGCAAATACGCAGTCGTCTATTTCTTCATAATCCCGCTCAGCTTCAGGCTGAATCTTTATAGTCTTCTTCTCTCTGAGATAATCGGACTCACAGAAGCGCTCATCACCCGGCATGGCACCTCTTTTCTCAGTCACAAGCCGCCTGATTTCCTCCTCAACTGCCAGCATGCGGTTGATGAGTTCGGTGTTGACTCGCTCGAGCACCTTCATATCCTGCAGAATCGGGTCCGGAAGGTGAATCTGATCAATATCATCCCTCGGTACGACCTGATTCTTCATGCGGACAACACGTCCCGGCACACCTACTACCGTGCAGTTTGGCGGGACGGACTTCAGTACGACGGAACCAGCTCCGATCTTAGAGTTCGCGCCTATTGTGATGGACCCGAGTACTTTGGCTCCCGCAGACACCATCACACCGTCTTCCAGCGTCGGATGGCGCTTGCCCTGTTCCTTACCGGTACCGCCGAGAGTGACGCCCTGATATAAAGTGCAGTTATCCCCTATGATCGTCGTCTCACCGATGACGACTCCGGTCCCGTGGTCGATGAACAGGCCTTTGCCTATTGTCGCGCCGGGGTGGATCTCTATACCGGTCTTCCTGGCCGCGCGCTGTGATATCAGTCTTGCGCTCCAGTGATGACCTGCGTTCCACAGCTTATTCGCTTTTCTGTACGATCTCAGGGCATGGTAACAGGGGTACAGAAGGACATCCCAGTAGGTCCTGATCGCAGGATCCCGCTCTCTGTAGATCACATATGTCTCTTTCAATTCTTTGTACCAGCCCATACTATATCCTCCCCGGACTATATTTATCTCAGTGGGGGTAGCCCCCACTTCCGCAAGGTAGTTAAATCAATTTCCTGTTCGTATCAGAGTCAAGTCACAACCCCACTAACGCTGACCCGAATTCCGCGCCAAGTCTCGCGAGAGAAACTTGAATCATGGTCAGCCGTCAACCAAAGCGACCGCCTGAGCAGAAATACCCAGCCCCTCGCCGGTAAAACCGAGCTTTTCCTCAGTCGTGGCCTTAACGTTCACGCACTGGACAGGGATTTCCAGCGCATCGGCAATATTTTTCCGCATCATATCAATATGCGGCCTCATTTTCGGAGCCTGGGCGATGACCGTCGCATCCACGTTGTGGATGGTGAAACCGCCGTCGGCAAGTTTTGCCCTCACTGCGCGGAGCAGCATGAGCGAATCCGCGCCCTCATATTCTTTGGCGGTGTCCGGGAAATGAAGACCGATATCCCCCATGGCCGCCGCTCCGAGCAGCGCGTCCATGATCGCATGGAGCAGAACGTCAGCGTCGGAATGTCCGAGCAGCCCCTTCTCATAGGGAATATCTACACCTCCTATGATAAGCTTTCTCCCCTCAACAAGTCTGTGAACATCATATCCGCTTCCGACTCTGATCATTTGCTCCTCCTTCAGGCGCGCTTTGGCACGCTTCCCGTTATCCTGCGTTTGATAAGACAGTTCTTTGCACATTATATCAGAATCAGCTTCTGAAATATAGTTCAACCGGTAAAATCCGAGAGCTTCTTTTCCACAGCGGCCTTGATAGACGGCTGTACGGAGTATACAGTGTCCGGCTCCCCCTCATATATAGCGTAGACCGAACCGGCAGTCTCGTTATTGTCGCCGATAAGGACGGTGGTCGTGGTTCCGTCCCGGTCAGTCACCGATATTTTATAGACCGGCGCATCAAGCCCGTAGGGAGCAAGGTCCGTGACATCAGGGATCACCTGATATACCGAGACACCTGTCATTCCCGACGCCAGAAGATTGGCTTTCTCCTGGTCTACTTTAAGCGCCTCATCATACTCGTACTTCCACTCTCCGCTCTCTCTTGCAAATGCTAACTTCTCCCCGTCAGAGGTCTCCCACTCGATCCGCGCGATTTTGTTCGCCGTCAGATCAATCAGTGTATCATAGTTTACTTTCTGCTCTTCCTCATAGGCTGCCGAGCGGCTTTTCACAAGAAAGAATACTCCTGTAAGAACGCAAAGAACGCCGAGCGCAAAGAGGAGTACAGTCATTTTTTTCTTCATCATTGTTCCTCCATAAAAGATAACACGCAGTCTCTGCCGCGTGTTATCAAAATCTTATCTTCTGCGTCTCCTGACTGTCACCGCGATTCCCGCAATAAGGACCGCAGCCGGGAGGCCGAACATAAGCGCGTTGCCAATCAGCGTCTCTTTGCCTTCTGAGACAGTCAACGTCGGCTCATCCATCGACTTTGCTTCAATCGATACTGTCATTTCCTTATCCGTGAGGTAGGTGACAGAGTCGGCAAAAAGCTTCATGTTGCCGGCAGGCATCTCCGCGTACATCTGAAGCAGGGAGGACAGGGCATCCGAGCTGAAAAGGCACGGAGATGTATAGTATAGAATCTTGGTGAGCCCGCTCCCCTCTGTCTTTTCTTCTTTGTCGTCACCCTCGAGGTCAATATCAGCCTCCCCAAAAGATCCCACAGAGCGGTTCCCCTCGATCTGGACTGCCAATGTGAACGGTCCCTCCGGATCTCCGCTCTCTTTTTCCATCGTCTGTGACATCAGGGATTTACTGAAGGCTTTGGCAGACGTCGTAAAGAGAGGCGTCGCGACGACATTCAGGTCATCGCTCTCTACAGTCTCTATGCCCTGGGCAAATCCATACAGCAGATTGTTCCCCTTGACAGACGCGGTCACCTGCGACGCGGTCGATGCCACCGGAAGAAGCAGGTACGGTATCTCCGTGTAATAGTCCGGATCGCCTTCCATCACGTATCCGTCGACTGCGCTCACTCCGTAGGCCTTAAGAATACCGGCAATATTCGGCATCTCAGTGCTCGTCGCAAGCGTGACGATCAGGGCATGACCGCCATTTTCAAGATACTTTTTGACCTTCCCGGCCTCATCCGTCGTGAAATCGCTGCCCGGCGCAAATATGATAAGGGCTTCGCAGTCCCCCGGAATCTGAGAGCTGAGCAGATTCAGCTCGGAAGCTGTTATATTGGCCTTTTCAAGCGTATCCGTCATCTCCGCGGAGAGCGCGATCTCATCGTGTCCGACCGTATAGTACACTTTGCCTGAATCTTCCGAGGCAACATACGCGATCGCCGACGTGATCTGCCCCTCTCCGTCAAAGGATGATTTATAGTTCGTGTAATCCGTAATGTATATGCTGTTATAATCGATTACCTTTGACTTGCCGCCGGAAGTGACAATGACGCTGCCCGACGGGACATTTGCATCCGTATACTCTTTCGCAAATGTGGGATCTGCCACAAGATCGACCTTTTTGACCTTCACATGGCTTGATGCCGCGTCATAAGACTCGAGCAGTTTTTCGATGCGCTCATCCTCCGATCCGATCTTCGTAATGAAATTCAAAGTGACGTCCTCACTGAGGCTCGCAAGTACTTCCCGGGTCGTATCGCCGATCGTGAACAGCTTATTGTAGGACGTATCAAATGTCGTCATGTCCGCAGGCAGCGCTCCCACAATAAGATTGACAAGGGCGATTGCCGCGATAATGACTGCCGTAAGGACCATCGAGTAGGAACCGTTGGTCAGAGTTTTCATATCTATTTTTTTCTTCATACAGCCTCCTTATGACCATCTTCTCTTCTGGATCCGCGCTATGGTCAGCACGACGCCTGCGACTGACACAGATACAAAATAAAGAAGATCCGGGATACTGAATGAACCGTACGCGAACGATTCAAAGTGCGAGAAAAAGTCAAATATCGACAAAATCTTTTCAGACTTGCCGCCGAACCAGTCGGGACTCACCATGAACGCTGCAAATGCAGCCAGCGCGCACACAAGGATCACCCCCAGCGATGCCCAGTAAAATTTTGTCATCACATAGACCAGGATGCCCAGAAGCACCGCCAGAACGATAAAGAATATCAGCGAGGCAAAGTTCGATGCCGAGACCATAGAATACGCGTTGTGAATGATCATGGTCGCGAACACAAAAAGAATTCCTCCGATCGCGGAGATGATCAGGTTGTCCGTCAGCGACGAGATGAACATGCCGCAGGAGAGGTACGCGCAGCCCATCGCAAAAAAGACCAGGATCGACAAGTATGCTGTGCCCATCATCTCACCGCCGCCAAGCGGAATCAGGATGAGGGGAAGGATGCACATCACAAGGATCGGCACAGCGAACACCGTGATGAGCGCAAAGTACTTGCCGAGCACAATATCGATAAGCGATACCGGTGCCGTGAGCAGCAGCTGGTCGGTCTTCTGCCGACGCTCGTCCGTAAAAGTGCGCATGGTCAGGACCGGGACGACGATATAAAAAATCAGGTTCGAATTAAAAACAGTGTAAACGAGTGACGCCGTGCCGTAGGACAGGTTATAGTACCTGAACATATAGCCGACGACCAGAAGCATTACTGCAACCGCGATCGGTCCGGACATGGAGGTCGCGTAGCTCTTTATCTCTTTTTTATAAATTGCTCTCATTCCGCTTCCTCCCCGCTGTCCGCTTCTTCCTGTGTCTCAGACTGTTCGGTGTCCGCGACAGAATCAGATTCACTGCTCTCCGGCTCCTTTTCATCGGAAACCATTCCCGCCTGCGTCTTTACAGAATTCAAGCGGTCTTGCGACTCAGCGTCTTCAGTCATCTCATCGTCTGTGTCATCATACTCTTCATCTTCACTGTCCGTAAGCTCAAGGAAGATATCCTCAAGACTTGCCCGCTGCACATCAACGCTGTAATAGGAGCATCCGCCGGCAGTAAGAGCTGTAATAATATCCTTCCTCGGGTCACCCTCGCCGTCAAAGGTCACGTGTGCCGTGACAGTACCCTCGCCGTCATCTGTGAAATCCACTCCGGTCACGTGCTCAAGACCCTCCAGAACAGGACGCATCTCATCAGCCGTGGCAGGGGATGTGATAGTGACAGTGGCGCCCGCGCTCTTCCTGGCAAGGTTCTCCGGGGAATCCAGCGCAACAAGGCGCCCTCTGGACATAATGAGGACTGTATCGCAGATTTCACTCACCTCAGCTAAAATATGAGAGCTCAGTATGACTGTGTGCCGTCTGCCGAGGGACTTTATGAGCTCGCGGATCTCGATGATCTGCTTCGGGTCAAGTCCGACCGTCGGCTCGTCCAGTATAAGTGTCTCCGGATCTCCTATGATGGCCTGGGCAAAACCGACTCTCTGCTTATATCCCTTCGAGAGATGACGGATCAGCCTGTCCGCAACATCCATAATAGACAGCTCCTGCATGGCGTGGACCACTGCCAGTTTTACTTCCTTCCGCGGGACCTTCTTCAGTTCCGCCGCAAATGTCAGATATTCCCGCACCGTCATGTCCGGATACAGTGGGGGAATCTCAGGCAGATAGCCGATTGTCCTCTTGGCTTTTTCCGGCTCCTCAAGGATATTGTAGCCGTTTATAATGACATCACCCTCGGTGGCGGCCAGATATCCTGTCATGATATTCATTGTCGTGGACTTTCCTGCACCGTTCGGTCCCAGAAAACCGTAGACCTGACCTTCATCTACTTTAAAGCTCAGATGATCGACCGCGATGTGATCTCCGTATTTTTTCGTAAGGTTTCTCACTTCAATCAAAGCGCTCTTCCTCCTTTATAACCCACTGTATCATAATGGCACTTTGTGTCAGATTTGTGAAGTCCGATTTTAGCGTGACAGTTCAGACAGGCTGTTCTTATGTGACGTTTCCGGCAGCAAAGCATCCATCTTCGTGAGAAAAACATTGCATATCCGACTGAGAGACCGAAACATGCGAGGCGTGTTGCAGGCTCGCAGGGAAGGATATGCGTTTTTCGATGAAGATGATGTTTGCGCCGGATTCTGAAACTCCGCTACAGCCTGTCTGAACTGTCACAATTTCGGCTCAATCTCACAAGTGAGACTGTGCTGACAAAAGAGAAGGACTGCCGCACAAGCAGCAGTCCCTCGTCTTTATATTTTGCGCAAACTCTTGATTAATCTCCGAAAATCTTCTCAAGCTCATCCTGGCAGATGACTTTAACGCCGTTCTTTTTGAGAATGTCCGCAGCGGCGGCGTTGTCAGCGACCTTGATGACCAGATAAGCCTTGTCCTTCTCGCGGGTGAGGAAAGCATAGGTATACTCGAGATTAATGTTCTGTTCACCGAGCAGCGCGAGGATCTCGGACAGAGCGCCCGGTCTGTCTTCCATCTCGACTGTGAGTACCTTGGTGATCTGGCACACATATCCCTCATCCTTCAGGACAGTGACTGTATCATAGACGTTATCCACGATAACACGAGCAATGCCGAAATCCATAGCGTCCGCCACACACATGGCCCGCATATCGATATTGTTCTTCTGCAGGACCTTGCAGAATTCAGCAAGAGTTCCCGGTCTGTTTTCAAGAAATACAGAAATCTGCTTTGTCGTCATAGTATTTACCTCCTCAAAAGGTGTGTGTAATTATTATCCTTTATAAAGGTTGCGTTTGTCAATAACGCGGACAGCTTTTCCTTCGGAACGGACGATGCTCTTCGGAGCGACAAGTTTGACATCCGCATGGATGCCCAGCATGGACTTGAGGCCGGCGACAAGCTCTCTCTCCTTCGCGGAGACCTTGGACAGCTCATCGGAGAACATCTCCGGAGTCATCTCCACACGAACTTCCAGCGAATCGCTGTTCTTATGACGATCTACGATAATCTGATAGTTGGCTGCATAGCCATGGTTCAGGAGGACTGTCTCGATCTGGGACGGGAATACGTTGACGCCCTTGACAATAAGCATGTCGTCAGAGCGGCCGAGCGGCTTCGTCATCTTTACAAATGTACGTCCGCAGGAGCACTTCTCTCTCGACAGGATGCAGATATCTTTCGTGCGATAGCGGAGAAGCGGGAACGCTTCCTTGGCAAATGCAGTAAATACGAGCTCACCCTTCTCTCCGTCCGGGAGTACTTCCCCTGTCTTAGGATCAATGACTTCGACAATAAAATAGTCCTCGTTGATATGCATGCCATCCTGATTTTCGCACTCGAACGCAACACCGGGACCTGAGATCTCGGTCAGACCGTAAATATCATAGGCTTTGATGCCGAGAGTCTCCTCGATGTCACGGCGCATTTCCTCCGTCCATGCCTCAGCGCCGAAGATTCCGGCTTTGAGGCGGATCTTATCCCGGACCCCTCTCTCATGGATAGACTCGCCGAGATACGCGGCATAGGACGGCGTGC
Source organism: uncultured Lachnospiraceae bacterium (assembly GCA_902788035.1). GTDB lineage: Bacteria > Bacillota > Clostridia > Lachnospirales > Lachnospiraceae > Chordicoccus. The sequence goes on from CADAIL010000007.1 coordinate 97,550, forward strand.
AGCACAGAACTGTAGCTCCGAGATCTGTCATGAACTGGATCTGACGGTCCGTATTTCCCGAAGACATGGGCAGTGTCAGACAGCCCACCTTATGGGAACCGCCGTTGAGGCCAAATCCGCCGGTGAAGAGTCCGTAGCCGTAGCTGACCTGCACAACATCTTCTTCTGTCGCGCCGGCAGCGGTCAGTGCGCGCGCGCAGCACTCATCCCACAGATCAATATCGTTTTGTGTATAGAAAGCGACGACACGGCGTCCCGTGGTTCCCGAAGTACTGTGGATGCGGACACAGTCAGAGAGCGGTCTTGCTAAAAGCCCGTACGGATACGCGTCACGGAGGTCATCCTTTGTGAGGAACGGGAGCTTGTGGAGATCCTCGATACCTTTTATATCATCGGGGGTGACACCCTTCTTTTCCATCTTCTTTCGATAATAGGGAACGTTATCCCACACTCTTTTTACGCAGTCGACAAGACCTGCGTTCTGCCATTCAACGATCTGTTCCCGGGAAGCGGTCTCCTTCTCCGGTGAGAAATATTTGCTCATAATAATAGCTCCTCTCTATTAAGTACTCAGGCAGCCGCAAAAGACGATACTTTCTCACATCTGTCTGATATAAGTACTGGATGAAATTTTACCACTTTAAAGTGGTGTAACGCAACAGTTAATTTGCATTTATAATAAATATATTTAAGCATATCCGCGAATTTGGCGGACGCAGGGAAATATTTATGCGTCCTCAAATGCGGTCCGCTCAAAGACATGTTTACTAACACTTAAAGATGCGTTATGATTGCTAAGACTTACCAATTGACAATACTCGGCTTATCGAGCGGTACCGAAATTATGTTTCATGAGGTGACAATGGAAAACACGATCAGAATAACAGCCGGAGAGCTCCGGAATTTCTATACAGCCCTACTCGCAAAACTTGACTTTGATGCTGCCAGAAGGCGGACACTGTCAGAGATCATACTGGCATCATCCGACTATAAGGCCGCCTCTGTTATTTTTGACCGGGTCACGTCCGGTCTCATAGATCCGAAAGCGCTGCCGGTCCATGCCGGAAAAAAACGCCGTTCGGTGATGATCGACGGCTCCCGCACCGAGCCTCATTTGACATGCCTTCTGGCTATGGAATGCGCATGTGAGACCGCAGCGGCCGAAGGAATCGGCATGGTCCTGGTCCGCGGGCTCCTGCCGGTCCGGCGGCTCAGGCTCTACGAGAAAGTCGCAGCCGCTCACGGTCTTGTCGCCGAAGTCAAAGAAGCTGTCTATGCGGATGAGACGGACGCAAAAATAACCCACAGCTTTTTAGCTGTGGATCCGGGGCACTTCGGAGACCGGGAAAGTCTCTCGCCGCTCCTTATTGAATTTGCTCAGAAAACCGGCAATGCAGGGATTCCGGGGCGCAGCGGAGTCGATCCTACGTTTGAAAATGAAGGCACTGCCCGCACCTATACGGGCAGTGTCAACGCAGTCTATAAAAATAAAGATCTCATCGCGGTCCCGTCCTCGGTCATTGACGAGTGGAACGAGATTGCAGCCGCGCTGGAGATAAAATCTCCGCTGATTGAAAACGATTAATCCTCCAGCGTTTCTTTGCCAAAACCGTACGGAAGCAGCTCACCGAGGGTGAGCTCTTTTGTTTCTTCCGGGGATCTCGCAAGGACCACGGTAAAAGTATCGGGATCGCAGAATTCCCTGAGAACCTGACGGCAGACACCGCAGGGCGGGCAGAAATCGGTGACTTCGCCTTCCTTTCCGCCGACGACACAGATGGCCGTAAAATCCCGATCGCCGCACGCGACCGCGCGGAAGACAGCGGTCCTTTCCGCACAGTTCGACGGGCCGTAAGCAGCGTTTTCGACGTTGCAGCCCCCGTACAGCATACCATTTGCACTCAAAAGAGCCGCGCCGACTTTAAAATGGCTGTAGGGGGCATATGAGTACTCCAGCATCCTGAAGGCTTCTGCGACCATTTCCTTTTTGACCTGTTCGTTCATAAATGTCTCCCGGTTCAGATAGCGGTCTCGAGCGCAAGCTCCATCATCTTCGTAAAGGTCTTCTGGCGATCCTCGGCACTCAGTTCCTTCCCTGAATAGATTTCATCGGAAATTGTAAAAATGGCGAGAGCTTTCTTGTTCCAGCGGGCAGCGTTCATATAGAGGGCTGCCGCTTCCATCTCAAGACAGATGATACCCATCTTGCTCCAGATTTCGGGAACATCCCTGTCCATGTTGTAGAATACATCCTCAGACAGGCAGTTGCCTACAACGATGTCCGTGCCAAGCCTCTCGGCGGTCTTCGCGCATTTATAGAGAAGATCCCAGGAAGCGATTGCTGAGAAATGTCCGTTAAGGCAATACTGGTCCTGCCATGACGAGGTCGTGCTTGCTCCCTCCGCCACAACTATGTCGTTGATGTGGACGTTCTCATTGATCGAACCGGCTGAGCCGATGCGGATCAGGTTCTCGCACCCATAATAATTAAAAAGTTCAAATGAGTAAATGCCTATGGACGGCATACCCATTCCGCTGCCCATGACGGAAACTTCTTTTCCCTTATAGGTCCCGGTATATCCGAGGATATTCCGGACTCCGTTCACAAGACGCGCGTTTTCAAGAAAGTTTTCGGCAATAAACTTCGCTCTCAGCGGATCTCCCGGTAAAAGGCATGTCTTTGCGAAGTCTCCCGGCATCGCTGAATTGTGCGGGGTAGGTGTGTGTGCGCAATGAGCCATAGTCTCCTCCTTTCATATCCAACCATGATCTCCAGGCAGATCATGCATTTATCTCTACAGATCTTTTATCGCTTCTATTGCGACCCTGATGCACAGGTCAGTGTCGCGCACGACCGGATTTTCAAGCCCCAGCTTTGCTCTCTCCTGATTGGCCATGACCAGCATAACCGCACCGACACGGACATGTCTTGCAGCACCGGCAATAAAAAGAGTCGAGCTCTCCATCTCGGAGCCGAGACACCCCATTCTGACCCAGGCATCCCATTTGTTCATAAGTTCATAGGAAACCGGCATCTTCTCCGGCTCGTGCTGTCCGTAAAAAGCATCCTTGCACTGCACGACGCCCACATGATACGGGACATCGAGAGTCTTCGCCGCCCGCACCAGAGCTGTGGTGACCTCAAAATCCGCTGCCGCGGGGTACTCGATCGGAGCATATTCGCGGCTTGTGCCGTCCATGCGCACTGCCGCCGTCGCAACTATCACGTCGCCGCTCTTCACATTCGTCTGCATACCGCCGCATGTACCGACGCGGATAAACGTATGCGCGCCGCACCGGACAAGTTCCTCGAGGGCGATGGCTGCGGACGGACCGCCGATGCCGGTCGACGTGACTGACACTTTCTTTCCGGCGACGGTACCTGTATAGGTAATATACTCCCTGTTGTCCGCGATGAGGACCGGATCATCAAAATACTTTGCAATCTTTGCGCAGCGCTTCGGGTCACCCGGCAGTATGACAATCTCGCCGACCTCCCCGGGGGCTACCTGAATGTGATACAGCTTTTCTTTGTCTGCCGAATAATTAATCATTTGCACCTCCGTTTATCTTCCAAATGCCAGTACGGTAATCGCAAGGCAGATGACTCCGATCGGAATCATGACAATTGCCTTTCCGACGCCGTTAAACCTGTTGATTCTGAAAATATCCGGGTGATAAATATGCTTCCATATCGTGTATGTCTCCCCCGGCACGTAAGCCTGGGCGTCCTTGACGCTGAACTTATCCTCCGATACGCCCGGCGCTTCCACTCCGTGTATTTTTATCTTGAACAGCAGCTGCCTTCTCTCTGTCTCTTTTCCTATGGCTTTTTTATTTCTGACCGGCTTCTCGAAGACTCCTTCATCTCTGACTTTATAGAAAAAGAATGGCTGGATAATGAAATTCATTCCGCCCATGATCATAATGATCGAGATAAACAGAAGCAAAAAACCTACTGACTGAAATAAATCCATAAAATACCTCTCTCATACCGCGGCATCGCTGCGCGGTAATGTTTCTTCATATATGTTCATTATTATCGCATATGTTTCCGGTCATGCCTACAAAAAAGCATGCAAAAAAAGCAGCCGGATCCGCTTTTTAGAATTTCATCTCAAAATTTTTATTTTTACTTTATAAATTTTATATTTTTTTCAGGTCACGTACAAATTCGTTTCACATTTAGCCTGTATAGTATACATCAGATAGAGAAACAACCACTCACTATCTCCCCCCTCATTAAGAATAAGAGAGAGAGACCTGCAAGGGTCTCTTTTTCTTATGTCTTATATCTCAGTGAGAACCCGCGCAAGTCTCGACGAGCGGGACTTGAACTTCAGATATTCTTAGCGCATATCTCAGAAAGGCAGCACCTGTCACAGTATGGCCTGGTTCTTGCCGTGCACACTTCCCTGCCGTGCAGCACGAACCTGTGACAGAGAGCATTTCCCTCCTCCGGAGGGACAATTTTCCACAGAGCCATCTCTACCTTCTTCGGGTCCTTTATTCCGTCCACAAGACCGATTCTGTTCGAAAGCCTTATACAGTGTGTATCAGTAACAATGGCCGGCTTTCCGAATACATCTCCCATAATGAGGTTCGCGCTTTTTCTGCCCACTCCGGGCAGCTTCAGCAGTTCGTCAAATGAATCCGGCACCTTTCCCTGATACTTGTCACGCAAAATCCGCATGCAGGCGCTTATGTCTCTGGCTTTACTCCTGCCGAGACCGCACGGGCGGACTATCTCCTCGATCTCTTCCGGTGTCGCTTCCGCCAGCGCATTCACATCCGGGTATTTTTTATACAGATCTTCGACGATCACATTGACCCTTGCGTCAGTGCACTGGGCTGCCAGCCGCACGCTGACAAGCAGCTTCCACGCCTCATCATAATCCAGCGTACAGTCGGCATCCGGGTATTCCGCAGCAAGCAGTTTTATGACCTCCAATGTAAGTTTTTTCTTATCCATGCCAATACTCCTTTTCACTCCCGGTATTATACCACAGGATTGCCCCTCTGTCACTTTGCGCGCGTATCTCACGACTGTCTCCGACTGTCTAAAGTCACGGGCATTGCGCGATGAAGATAAAACAGTTAGGCAGACTTATTATGCAGTTCGTTACCGGCAGCAAAGCATCCATCTTCGTGAGAAAAACATTGTCGGTCCGACTGAGAGATCAGCAATGCGTATGCATTGCTAAGCTCGGAGGGCAGGACCGACGTTTTTCGATGAAGATGATGTTTGCGGCCGGTTATGGAACCCCGTCGCAGCCTGTCCGAACGGTTAGCCATTGTATCGAAAAGATGCGAATTTATCATATAAACACCCCTTCATTTGTGGAAAACAGCGGACTTTTTCCAAACCACTTGACAGTCGCCATGTTTTAGTGTATACATGTGTCTTGTCAGTAGTAAACACATCTGTTGACAGCAAAAGGGTAAAACCACCGAACAATACATCTGCTTTCCAAAAAGGAGGAAACTGATCATGAATAAATTCAAAGCTTTCCTTAAGCGCAAGGACATTGAGATCTCTGTCAAACGCTACCTGATCGACGCGCTCGGCGCAATGGCACAGGGTCTCTTCTGCTCATTGCTCATCGGAACCATAATCAACACGATCGGTTCGCAGTTTCACATCGGTTTCCTTACAACACCGGTCGCTACCGTAGCGGGAGCTGAGTACACTGTCGGAGGTCTGGCAACCGCAATGAGCGGTCCCGCGATGGCAGTCGCCATCGGATCTGCCCTTCACTGCCCGCCTCTCGTACTATTCTCACTGATCACAGTGGGATTTGCATCCAACGCCCTCGGCGGAGCAGGCGGCCCGCTGGCAGTCCTCTTTATCGCTATTATCGCGTCTGAAATCGGAAAAATGGTTTCGAAAGAAACAAGAGTAGATATTCTTGTCACCCCGCTCGTGACCATCGGGGTAGGCGTCGCGCTCTCCGCATGGTGGGCTCCCGCCCTCGGCACAGCCGCAATGCACGTAGGAGATTTCATCATGTGGGCTACAGAACTGCAGCCGTTCCTCATGGGCATGCTGGTCTCACTCGTCGTCGGCGTAGCCCTGACTCTGCCGATTTCCTCGGCTGCAATCTGCGCAGCCCTCGGTCTTACCGGTCTCGCGGGCGGCGCTGCCGTTGCGGGATGCTGCGCACAGATGGTCGGATTTGCAGTCATGTCCTTCCCTGAGAACAAATGGGGCGGTCTCGTCTCCCAGGGCATCGGCACATCCATGCTGCAGATGGGCAATATCGTCAAGAACCCCCGCATCTGGATCGCTCCCTGCATCACAAGCATGATCACAGGACCGATCGCGACATGTGTTTTCCGACTTCAGATGAACGGTGCTGCAGTCAGCTCCGGCATGGGAACCTGCGGTCTGGTCGGTCAGATCGGTGTCTATACAGGCTGGCTTAATGATATTGCACAGGGCACAAAGGCTGCTATCACAGCTTCCGACTGGATCGGTCTCATCATGATCAGCTTCATTCTGCCGGCGATTCTCTGCCCGCTCATCAACTCTGCGCTGAACCGCATCGGATGGGTCAAGGCCGGCGATCTTGCCCTCTCCTGAGACTCATCCTGCACCGGGATCAATCGACACTCTTCGCCTGATAATTGCGGAGATCACAATAATATGAACTTCCCTCCATTTCGCGTCTAAGATATGAGGCGCGAAATGGAGGGGACTTTTTCGTTTACGTTGCAGACAAATTGTTTGCACAATATTATATATGACAAACTGTTTTCAATTTTGTACAATGAATTTTACATAATACCTTGAAATACAAAGTCCATAAAGAGTATTATAAGAGTGGTTTCAATAGATTATCACAAACATTGGTGTATACTTAGGCATCAGAGACCACACGGTTTTTCGGAAGTGCCAGGCCACATAAATATTATAACTAACTTTGCTTACGCACCCGAGCGAAAAACCCCTTGCCCGGCGTAAGAGCAGCCCGTCCAATCATATGGACGGGCCGCTTTAGTTTTTGGGTAAGCCCCCGCATCTAAGGTAACGGGTCATATCTCAAAGGCGATCATCTGAATGTTTTTCTCCGGTGAACCAGCTCCGAATAAGGTACGTCGGCGTACAGCTCCACGCATGGCAATAGCTGTTGATGATAGCACCTCCGTAGGGGGAGTCGTCTGGGTGCTCCGGATCCCAGGCTTCCCAGAATGTATCGGCACCGGTCTCCATCATGCTTCCCCAGTAGGCCTTCATATGCTCGAGTGCTTTCTCCTTAAGACCGACACGAAGCAGCGCGCTCACATAATAGTGATGCATATAGGGTGTCTTCATCGGGAAGCAGTCGAAGAACTCCTCCGACCTCTCCATCAGCGCCCTGGCCTCATCCGGATGCAGCACATCCGCAAGCACCATCCAGGTCTGTGTGATAACAGATGCCTCACCGCCGGAGACAAAGCACTTCCTTTCTTCATCATAATAAGCCGTTCTTGCTACCCGCTTCAGCCTTTCAAGCTGTTCGTCAAGCCACGATGACTGGGACCAGTCATTCTTTCTTCTAGCCAGTCTTCTCGCATAGCGCAGAGCATAGATCAGGACCGCGAGGGCACCCGCGCTCTTGTTCATTTCCTCGTTCCAGTCGAGGAATGCATTTGCAGCCCTTTCCTTTTCAATAGTTCCATCAAACTCAAGATAGCGGAGAGTTATCTCGATCTGCTGCATCGCGATGTCATAGAGGTCTTTCAGAGTTTCCTCATCGTTCGTCTGCTGCATATACTCCTCGAGAGCGACAACAAAGAACAGCGAATAGTCGAAAAGCCAGGTATCGTCGGCCTCGACCGTGGGTTTAGTGAACAGACAGGCTGCAATTCTTCCGTCAGGGAACCGGCTGCCTGCGAAGAGATACAGGCATCTGCGGACAAGGTCATAGTTTCGGAACGTGCAGTAATTGGCCAGTGCCTGAAGGCGCAGATCGCCCATCCAGAGACGCTGATCGCGCTTCGGACCGTCCTCGAAAACATCCTGCATGCAGTTCTGCAAGGTCCTCAGGCTGATCTCATCCATTTTCTGAAGGAACGGGTCCGGATGAGTGCACGGAGTCAGCTTCCGCATATCAGCGGATGTCACAGTCTTGCACTCGGCGTTGCGGACGACAAGCTTATACTTGACGGACGTATCCATCGTCGTGATCTTCAGATATCGGAACGCATGCCGTCTGGGTAGCTCCACCACAGCGGGAAGCACGTCAACGTGGATGTATTCCTCCTGGATCCAGCTCTGTGAGATCCACCCGCTGTAGTCCTCGGAGTTTTCCGCCAGTTCTTTATATGTTTCGGCAAATTTCAGCTTCAGATAGGCAGGCGCATCCGGATGACTTCCGGTGTAGGTGAATTCAAGCGTAACGTTTCCGACCAGATGCGTGCCGAAATCGAGACAAAGATTCTCCCCCTTTCCCATCGCAAGATGATGCACTCTATGCATTTCTATTTCTTCAGCCTCCGGGCTGTATCTGTCCTTCAGAACGAAGGCACCGACCGGCTCCACGATCCGGTGATGCAGGATCGGACGAAGCTTTTCTGCAGTGTCAAGGAGTTTCGCGTTATTGAGCGGATGAAAATCCTGAATAATACTTATGAGTGCCATGAGATGTCCTCCTTATGTTCCTTATTGCCAAACTTCCGAAGAGTATCGCCCTGCGGCTACGTCCTTCAAAGCAGTATTACATGGTATGATGGTGAGATGCCAATTTCACACGCCCGCTGCCGTTATGATGAACGATCATCAGGGAGGATCCGGACGGATCGCCTGCTTTGTCCTCATAGTTTTATTTCTCTTTTATTATACTATCTAATTCATGCAGATGCCACGTTTGACGCCAATGGTCTCAATGTTGTCGCAAAATTCCGGTGAGCCAAAAAAGAGACCGCCGAAGCGGTCTCTCAAAACATTATGCAAACACACATCAGCCCTTAACGGCACCGGATGTGACACCTTCAACGATGTAGCGCTGCAGGAAGACATAGAGGATCAGGATCGGCAGCATAGCGAGAAGCAGGGCTGCCATGACCAGACCGATATCCGTGGAATAGGTTCCGTAGAATGCCTGGGTCGCGATCGGGATCGTGTAGAGCTCCTTCTTGGTGAGCACAAGGCTGGGAAGGAGGTAATCGTTCCAGAACGCCATAGCGTCGATAATCGCTACAGTTGCGATTGTGGGCTTAAGAAGCGGAAATACGATCTGCCAGTATGTCTGCCAGCGCGTACAGCCGTCGATCAGAGCGGCTTCCTCGAGTTCCAGAGGAATATTCGTGTGAATAGATCCGTGGAACATGAATGTCGCCATCGACACCGAGAAACCGACGTGCATCAGGATCAGTGTGAGTCTGTGGTTCAGGACGCCGAATGTTCCGCCGTATACGGATACAAGGGGAACCATAAGAACCTGGAAAGGAATGACCATGGAAGCGACCATGGCTGAGAACAGCAGCGCGCATGCCGGCCATTTCTGATTTCTGACAATGACAAATGAAGCCATGGAGGAAACGAGAATCGTCAGGATCGTTGACGTAATCGTTATGATGGCTGAGTTGCCGAAAACACGCCAGAAATTCATTTTCTTCATTGCTTCCGGGAAGTTCTTCATCGTGAAGCCGTGCTTGCCGATCAGGGCGAGCGGATTGGAAGTGATATCCGCCTTGGTCTTAAAAACGTTGATAACGACAAGAATAAACGGCGCAACGAAGCAGAGGAACAGAAGGAGCAGCACGACCCACATGACTGCATGCATTATCTTCTTTTTTCTTGCGGCTTTTTCATTATCAGTCATTATGCGGCCACCTCCCCTTTCTTACCGATGTAGACCTGCGTGATACCGACAACGGCGCAGATCACGAACAGGATCAGAGCCTCGGCCTGACCGAGACCATAATTCTTGTACGTGAAAGCCTGCCTGTAGACGTGCATAGCGGCCATGACGGATGATCCGTACGGTTCGCCGTTGGTCAAGGACAGGTTAACATCGTACACGACGAAGCATCTTGTGATGGACAGGAATATACACTGTACAAAAGACGCGCGCATAAGCGGAATCGTGACATTCCACATGGCCTGTGCCGGTGTACATCCGTCGATCAGAGCTGCTTCCTTGAGCGCGTCTGAGACACTCATGAAACCGGCGACATAGATAAGCATCATGTAGCCTGCGTACTGCCAGACGGCAACCAGGATGAGGCAGAACATAGCGCCTCCCGATGTTGCAAGCAGGGATGAAGCGTTGCCGCGTGAGATTGCGCTCGCAACCGCAACAAAGGCACGGTTAAAAACGAATTTCCAGACATAACCGAGGACGATACCGCCGATCAGGTTCGGGATGAAGAAACCTGCGCGGAAGAAGTTCTGTCCCTTGACACCGCTGGTGACAAGATATGCCAGGAAGAACGCAATAATATTGATCAATATGACCGCGAAAATAGAATAGATGGCTGTGCGTCCGAGCGCATGCCAGTAGTCTGTGTCAGCAAATGCCGCAGCGTAGTTGGCACCACCCACTAACGGCTTTGTCTTTGAGATGCCGTCCCAGCTCGTGAATGTCAGGTAAATACCATATACAAATGGTATGATGACGACCGCGCAGAAAAGGACAGCCGCAGGTCCCGCGAACATCAGGAACTGCTTCACCTTATAGGAGAGCGTATTTTTATTCATTGAATCCTCCTCTAAGTAGCACACAGGAATCGCCGGAGATCCGGGATCCCTGCATGTTTTTGTAACTCTGACATTCGTCAATTTGCTATTTGTACATAATTTTACACTGTCATTTTTACAATTTTCACAAAATGTAAGGCGTCCGTTTTTTTCGTTGCATTTGACTATTATTTGTCATTTTTGTATAATTTTAAGTAGCTAACAGGCATCTTGCATCTTAGGCAACAGGAGGAAGCTACATGTCAGGGCGCGTGACTATGCAGGATATTGCCGATTCACTGGGACTATCCAGAAACACTGTCTCAAAGGCATTTAATAATACCGGTGTGATTGCTGAATCTACAAAGGATCTCATTCTCCGCAAGGCAGCAGAGATGGGCTATAAAAATTCGAGCGGCAGCGCTATGCCGAATGCGTTCCCGATCGCATCCGACAAGAAAGAGATTGCCATGCTGACCTGCTATATACCGGGTGGATCGCACTTTGCGGTGACTACGATTGATCGAATACAGCAGAACCTTTCATCATGTGGGTACAGCCTGACATTTTATCGTGTGACACATAGTGAACTCACGGAGCTTCGTCTGCCCGGGAGCTTCAGCACTGATAAAGTTGCGGCCATCTTCTGCATGGAACTTTTCAGCTACGAATATTGCGAAATGCTGTGTTCCCTCCCCATCCCTATTCTCTTTATCGATACCCCCGTAAAACCGGGTCGGCCGCCCCTCATGGCGGACACACTTTTCATGGAAAACCAGGCAGGAATCTATTCGTTTGTCTCACAGATTGCGGAAAAGGGTAAAAAATCCGTCGGTTTTGTGGGTGATATGCTGCATTGCCGCTCTTTTTTCGAGCGGGCAGGCGCCTGCATCACCGCTGCCGCGGTTTTCGGACTGGAGCCTGCCGAGAAGTACTCAATTCCCGCTTTTCCACCCTCCAAAATGCAGCTGCAGCCGGCCAACTACATCACTTATGCTGACATGCTCTACAGTGCACTGCAGAACTTATCAAAGCTTCCCGACGCATTTATCTGCGCAAATGACTTTATCGCTATAAACCTCATCAGTTCCCTGAGGCGCATGGACATACGCTGTCCGGATGATGTCCTGGTCATGGGGTTTGATGATTCACCGGAATCACGCTATCACGCGCCGGCTGTAACTACTGTACATATTCATACACAGGTCATGGGCGATATAGCTTCCGAGCTCATACTGAACCGTATAGCTGATCAGACCCGCGAACCCAGAACAGTCTACGTGCCGACGGAGCTCATCTTACGGGAGTCGACGAAGATATAGAGGCATTCATCACCTGAGGTACTTTATGGAAAAAGAGATTCATCTTATAAAAAAGAAGCGAAAGGGACTGCTTTCTCTGATATTCAGCCGCACCGGGGTCATAATAATTCTCTTTGCTCTCGCGGTACTGACCGCACTCTCCGTTATGAACTGGTTCGCAGGTCTCATCGCTCATATCAGTGCCGGCATCATCCTGTTCAATATCATCGTCATAATCTATCTTGTGAATACGGAGATGGATTCTTCCGCAAAGGCCACGTGGATACTGGTCATTGCGGTCACGTCCGTATTCGGAACACTGTTTTACCTCTATACGAGATCCTCTCTCGGAAGTATCGCAATAAGAGAAGGACATAAAAAACTGCTGCAGGAACACAAAAACGACCTCATCCAGGATGCTGATGTGATAAATGACCTTGAGGCCGACAGTCCCGAGACGAGGGATCTGGTCACCTACCTGAACCGGTCAGGGACCTACCCCGTGACAGAACACAACGTTGTCACCTACTACCCTCTCGGTGAAGACAAGTGGAAAGACATGCTGATCGAGCTCGAGAAGGCAAAGCATTTCATTTTCATGGAATACTTCATTATCGATGAGGGGAAAATGTGGGGGACGATCCTGGCTATCTTAAAGCGCAAGGCCGCCGAGGGAGTAGAGGTCCGCGTCATGTACGACGGCATGTGCGCATTTTCTACGCTGCCTTACAATTACCCTGAAATGCTCGAGGATATAGGCATCAAGTCCAAGATGTTCTCTCCTCTCACACCCTTCGTCTCGACACATTACAATTACCGTGACCACAGAAAGATTCTGGTCATTGACGGCAAGGTCGGCTTCAACGGCGGCGTAAATATAGCGGATGAATATGTCAATGAGATCGTTCGCTTCGGTCACTGGAAAGACACAGCGATCCGCATCAAAGGGCCGGCAGTCAAAAATCTGACTCTCATGTTCCTCAACATGTGGGAAATCCTCGCCCCGGACGCCGATTATTCCAGGTATTTAGATGTGCCGACGGAACCCTGCACTTCAGCCAAAGGCTACGTCATTCCCTACGCGGACAACCCGTTCGATGACGACAAGGTGGGCGAAAAAGTTTACATGAGCATTCTGAACAGGGCAAATAATTATGTCCACATCATGTCGCCCTACCTGATCCTCGACGACGAGCTCCTCATGGCCCTGAAATACGCAGCGGAGCGAGGCATCGACGTCAAGCTGATCCTGCCGGGGATCCCCGACAAAAAAATGGTGTACAATCTGGCAAAGAGGTATTTCAGGACCCTGCTCTCATCAGGCGTAAAGATCTATCTCTATACTCCGGGCTTCGTCCATGCTAAAGTCTTCGTCTCTGACGACACAAAAGCCGTCGTCGGAACGATCAACCTCGACTACCGAAGCCTCTATCATCACTTTGAGTGCGCAACGTATATGTACGGCACAGACTGCATATCTGACATCGAAGATGATTTCACGAAGACTCTTTCGCGCTGTCATCCGGTCACAATGGAGGATATTAAAAACGAGAAGTTCCTTGTACGGCTGACAGGAGGTCTGGCAAGGCTCGTTGCTCCGCTGCTGTGATTCTAAAAGAAAAATCAAATAGAGGCTGCCGCATTAGACGGTGCCAGACATAAAGCAGTCATTTGCAACAAACGTCTGCTATATGTGAGGCCTGCATCTATGCGGCAGCCGCTTACATTTTTACAGAAGGCAAAAAGCCCAAAGAAATCTGATAAAATATCAAAAAACCTGTAACGAAAGTCCATCGCTTTGCATTAACTGACAGAACCGGAAAGAAAGGAGGTGAGAAGCCGATGTCGATGGAAGAAATATACCAGCAGTACGCGAAGGTCGTGTACGGGTTCCTGCTCACAAAGACGCACGACTCATACATAGCCGAAGAACTGACACAGGAGACATTCTTCCAGGCGATCCGGAGCATTGACCGCTTCGATGGCAGCTGCAAGGTGTCGACCTGGCTCTGCGCGATTGCCCGAAACGTGCTCCTCACCTACCGTCGCAAAAATCCGACCTCCGAGGAACTCCCGGATTCTATAGGGTCCCGGCCTTCCTCGGAGGAGGAAGTCCTTGGTGAGATGAATCGGCTTGACCTGATCCGGCTGATACACGGACTGCCGGAGCCCTCCCGCGAGGTGGTGTATCTGCGGGTGTTCGGGGATCTTTCATTTGCAAATATCGGTGAAATCCACGGAAAATCCGAAAACTGGGCGCGGGTAACTTTTTTCCGCGCAAAAGAAAAGCTTAGAAAGGATGTGGAACAATGAGTCAGAAAATTCCATGTGAAGTAGTTCGGGATCTGCTCCCGTCCTATATAGACGAGCTGACAAGCGATGTCACGAACCGCATTGTGAGAGACCATCTTGAAAGATGTGAAGGGTGCCGTAAGATTTACAGCTCGATGACCGGGTCTCTGACCGGGGAAGAAGAAAAATTCCGGGAACAGGGAGAAATCGACTTTCTCAGAAAAAACAGGAGGCGGAACAGAAGGATCGTCCTTGGCAGCATAGCAGGCGCGGTTCTCATCGTGCTCGGAGTCCTGCTCGCAAGGACTTTCTTTATAGGGAATGCTAATTACTCGAACTGGACTGCAGAAAATCTCACAGTGAGTGACCGGCAGCTCGATTTTGTGGCAGTTCCCGAGGGCAGCGCTTCCGCCATATCAAAGCTGAGTTTTGACGAGAAGAACGGCGTGGTTACCGTACGAGCCCGGGCTGTCGCCGTCAGCCCGTTCCACACAGGAAGCCTCGGAACAAGTTTTACCGCTTCTGAGACCATACGTGATGTCTGGCTCGGTGACCGCCTCGTCTGGTCGGAGGGCGAGACCGTGTCTCCGCTCGCTTCGGATCTGTTTGCCGCACACCACAGCTATGTCGGTGATATGTCTGCCAATAACCGTCTCGCAAATGCGCTGAGCCTCTCCTCTTACGTCGGTCCCTTCACAAATGAGCTGGAGACCGATAAGGAGCCCTACGGCTGGAGAATACTCCTGTCTGATCCTATTCCTGACGAAAAACTCGCCCGGAAGGAGCAGAACATGGACATCTCCGGGCAGATCATTGTAGGTCTCATCGAAAATCTCGATCATGTGACATTCGTATACACTGCGGATGGCACCGAACATGAAAGGACTGTCACTGCTGCGGATGCCTCAGCCTTTTTCGGAGAAGATATAAAGAACTGCGGCACGGACATCCAGACGCTTGGCAGACTGCTTGAGCTTCACGGCTTATTATAATAGATGAACGAGCCTTTACACAGAAGCCTTCCGTCATCTCCGACCACTTCTGTGTCAATGTAGGAGAAGGTCCTGCCGGCGCGGCGCACCAGACCGGTGCAGCGAAGTTCCTTCACACCGCGGGTCCCGCTCACATACTCAATATTCCCGGAGACAGTGGGACCGAGACCGCCGCCACAGATATTTGCAACACCCGCGACAATGTCCATCAGGTTGAAGAGGCAGCCGCCATAGACCATGTCGTATAAGTTCAAATGCTCCGGAAGCACCGGCATGACTGCCTCACAGTGGTCCTTCTCAAGAACCGTGAACGCAAGACCGTTGTCTTTCTCACCGCGCTGCAGGGCATACTCCATGTCCTTCATCTTTTCATCCGGTAAATTAAGAAAATCGAGTCTCATATTTTCCTCCCTAATTACATGCATCAAATTATACAACAATCAGCCGCAAACGTCATGTCTGCGGCTGATAAAATATTACATATGTGATACAATACAATCAGTTTTGGAAAGGAGCCATCTGCCCCCATGAATATCGATTCCAACGTTTTTATTGCCCCGGGAGCCCAAATCATCGGTGATGTCAGGATAAAATCCGGCAGCAGCGTCTGGTACAACGCCGTCCTTCGAGGCGACGAGGGAGCTATCTGCATCGGAAGCAATACCAATATCCAGGACCTGGTCATGGTCCATGTCAGCAAAAACACGTCTGTCGTGATCGGTGACAATGTCACTGTCGGCCACGGAGCCATCATCCACGGCTGCACGATTGAAGACAATGTTCTCATCGGTATGGGATCCATCATTCTGGACAGAGCTCAAATCGGAAAGAACTCAATCGTAGGCGCAGGCTCTCTGGTCACGCAGGGCAAATGTTTCCGGAGGGTTCCCTCATACTCGGAAGCCCTGCCAGAGTGAAACGTCCGCTGACCGCGGAAGAGATTGAAAATGTGCAAAACTCCGCAAATAACTATACCGCTCTCGCCGGCCTTACCTGATTACAAGTCGTTCCATGTTGGTACCGGTCGCGTGTTCATTACGACCATTATTCCGCTCATAGGAAAGGATTAGTTTTATGAATATTTACGCATGCAGTGATATCCACGGCCAGTATGGGCTTTTTCAGAAAATGTTGAAGGATATCCGCTTCTCTGATGACGATCTCCTCTATATTGTCGGTGATATAATTGACAGAGGCCCGGAAAGTATTCCCATGCTCCTTGATATCATGAGTCGGGACAATATCATCTGCCTTCTTGGAAATCATGAACTCATGATGTACACGAACTACCGGTTCCCTGAAAAGGAAAACTACTGGCTGCACAGCTCGAACGGCGGAACCGTCACAAGGAACGCTTTTAACAAAGAGTCTAAGGACACGCAAAAGGCAATTCTGGATTATCTCGGCGGAATGGCTCTGCAGGTCGAGCTTCCCATCGCCGATACGCGCTACCTCCTCAGCCATTCGGATTTCATCCCCGAAAGAGGCAGCGTGCTCTTTAAGGATGTCACTTACAAGGACGCTTTCGATACCGTCTGGAATTCCCCCTGGCGCATGTGGGAATATGTCCCGAAAAGCAAGTATCAAAAGGACAGCCGGCTCCACGTGATCGGCCACGTCCCGGTCCAGTTCATCTCCGAGAATCCTGAGCCCCTCGCGGCCTTCATCGATGAAGAACACCATATAGTGAACATTGACCTCGGGTGTGCCGGCATCGGGCTTCGGACCGGAAAGGCGACCGGGCGGGCTCTGTGCTGCATGAACCTCACTGCCTACGCGGAGGGGGCCGGGAAGGACGCTTTCACCTATTATCAGTGACTGACACTGCGCAGAACAGTTCAGACAGGCTGCATTGGTGTTCCCAATAGCCGGCGCAAACATCATCTTCATCGAAAAACGCAGTTCCTGCTCTTCGAGCTTGAGTAGAGGCGGCTTACCGCCTCTACTCGATCTCTCCGGCCGGAACTGCAATGTTTTTCTCACGAAGATGGATGCTTTGCTGCCGGTAACGTACAAAAAGAGCAGCTCGTCTGAACTGTTATAAGTTGCCCAAACTGCCAAAACTGTGTGAAGATTTTACAAATTCATGCTTGACACTAGAAGCGTAGAATTGTATAATAATCAAGCGTTGAGAAAACAGCGCAAATTAAATATGGCGAGATAGCTCAGCTGGCTAGAGCACGCGGTTCATACCCGCGGTGTCGAGGGTTCAAATCCCCCTCTCGCTACGCAAAAAGAGAACCGAAAAGGTTCTCTTTTTTGCATTTATTGAAGTATGGATGAACCCCCGACACCGCGGCGGTGTAGAAAGCGCATGAGGTCCGGTGAACCCCGGTGTTGGCTACAATTCTTTTGACATGTTATAATAACGTAAATAAGGTTTCGAAAAAACAAGATATGTAAAAAGATTCTGACAACTGCCAAGTGAAAATAAGGGGGCTAACCATGAAAAAACGACTGAGAGCACTTTTATCCATCTGTATGATCATATTCACAGCCTGCGGGCAGGCAGGCGGCGTTCCGCAGGGAAACCCGATCAATACCGACCAGAGCGTGACCGCCTCCACTATCGAAACAAACGCAAAGACTGATTCGGCAGAATCATCGGAAGCTGTCACAGAGCCCGGCGAAGGTTCCGAAACAACGGACGATGCCGGAAAGATAGGTGAAACTGTTATCCCATATTGGACTGAAGACTCCGAGGTCATGAAGTCAATCGCCTCCTACGTAGGCGCAGTCTCGAACGAGTCTTCGGAAATCTTCGTCCCCGAAGAAGACCGTATCGCTGTCTTTGATTTTGACGGCACGCTCTACGGGGAGCTGTTCCCAACATATTTCGACGAGACTCTCCTGCTCCACCGCGTACTCCACGACGACACATATCAGGCAGATCCGGAGCTCCTCGCTTATGCGGAGGCGTCAGAGGAAGCCTACATGAAAGGGCTCCCGCAGCCTGATACGGACATATCGACTTCCGCCAGCCTATCCGATTCCTTTAAGGGTATGACAGTGGATGAGTATCGCGAGTATGTCCGCAGCTTTATGAAAGAGCCGGTCTGGGGTTTTGAGGGAATGACCTACGGGGAAGGCTTTTATATGCCTATGACTGCTCTTGTGCAGTACCTTGCGGAGCACGGCTTCAAGGTGTTCATCAGCAGCGGCTCCGAGCGCGCTATGGTCCGTGAGCTGATCGAGGGAACCCTCGATGAGTGGATACCGTCGGAGCGGATCATCGGAAGCACCTACTCGATGGCTGCGACCGGCCAGGGAGATGAGAAAGCCAAAAGCTATACCTATAAAATGGACGATCAGGTCCTTCTTGAAGGCCAAGTCATCGATAAGAACCAAAAGATGGCCAAAGTCATCTCCATCGTGAATGAGATCGGCAAACCGCCCGTTCTTGTCTTCGGCAACAGCTCCGGCGACCTGGCTATGGCCCAGTATGCAGTCCAGAACGGCGGCAGGGGCTACATGCTCCTCTGCGACGATCTGGATCGTGACTACGGGAATCTCGTGACAGCGGAGAAGTTCGCAAAAGACTGTGAGAAAATCGGTTTGGAAACGGTTTCCATGAAGAACGATTTTGCGACGATTTATAAAGAGGGGGCTAATAAAGTCGTGCCGGAATCCTGGGGAGAATCGGCAGCTGATGAGTCAGTCGCCGAAGATACAGCACTAGCTCCGGCAGCTTAATAAAAGAACTGATAATCAAGATTTCGCAAATAAAGAAAACACAGCCGGCATGTCTTCAAAGGGAGGAGACACTGCCGGCTGTTTGGCGTTAATTGTTTACTTGCTAATGACGCTTACGCATCCCATATTTACGACAGATGGTGGCATTCCACATCGATCACTGCATCTCCGTCCGCAAAGAAGGAAATACCATCTGCGGCCAGATCAGTAAAGATCGCTGCAGACATCACATATCTGCCGTCATTAATAAAGACTTCCGCGCTGAAGCGGTCAAGCACCAGCCGAAGCGTGATCACTCCGTCTGAGCTCCCTTCCACGAGACATCGTCTTTGATGAACGATCGCCCTGCAGGAGCCCGAATACTTTCGATCGACCTTGACGGTTTTTTCATGCGGCCGGAAACTGACGGCTGTCCTGAGGCGATCCTTTTGGGCAAACCGCACCGAGAATCTATGGAAAACGTGTCCCGGATCCGCCGGCCTCACATGTATCGTCATGTCAACGCATCTGCCGCGTACTCCTTCCAGAGCGACGCTCTCCCCGGTCCCGATCACAACATCTTTATAAATGACCGTATCCTGATACATATCGATGAGCTCGCGTACCGGCTGTTGAAACAGCCTGCCATCTTTTAATGAAAGCTCGCGTGGAACAGACATCTGTCCCGCCCATTGCTCGCTTGGGTTTCTGATCGCGCACGCGTCCCAGTTCTGCATCCATCCGATCATGATCCGCCTGCCGTCCTCTGTGAGTACGGTCTGCGGCGCGTAAAAATCAATGCCATAATCGATCGCCTGATCTTTTTCTTCAGAAAATGTCCCGGTTGCCTCGTCATAACTTCCGATAAGACAGAGCGTTCCGTTTCCGTTGTGATACTCAAATCCGGAAGGCTGCATGTCCTGTGGACTAACTAACAGCACGTGTTTCCCGTCCAGTTCGAAGAAATCCGGACACTCCCACATCGCGCCGAACCTGCCGTGGTTGGCAGCAAGCACTTTCCAGTACTTCCAATGGAAAAGGTCCGTGCTTTTATATAGCAGGATCGCGCCTGTATTATCCGCTGCCCTGTTTGCTACCGCGCAGATGTATGATCCGTCGGCTGCCTTCCAGACTTTCGGATCACGAAAGTCATATCGGCTGCCGCCCTCCGGAAGATCCTCTTCAGTCAGCACAGGATTTCCGCTGTATTTTTCATAATCGATACCATCGCCGATTGCTATGCTCTGCGTCTGTATGCCGATTCCCTCGTCCTGCATTTCCGGAGCCATTTTCACAGACGTATACATGAGCACATGCTTTCCATCATCCGACTCTATGGCACTTCCGGAAAAGCAGCCCATGTAATCATAAGACTGATCAGGCGCCAGTGCTGCGGGCAGATAATCCCAGTGGAGAAAATCACGGCTTGTGGCATGTCCCCAGTGCATCGACCTCCACTCGGAAGCGTAAGGATAGTACTGGTAGAACAGATGGCAGCTGCCGTTATAAAAGCCGAATCCGTTAGGATCATTCATCCACCCGCAGCGGGGGGCAAGGTGGAACAGCGGACGCTGCTCCGTCAATATTTCTTTTTCGTATATTTCTTCGTAGCGTCTTGCGTCCCTCAGTGCCTGGCTTGACATACTATCTCTTTACTGCTCCTGTTCCTGGGCGTAGAATGCATCGAGATACTTCTGATAAATTGCAAGATAATCATTCAGTTTGTATGCATCAAGCTCACTCAGATAAGCATCCCAGTCACCGTCGGAGAATCCGTTCATGATCCAGTCAGACTTATGAGAGTTGATGCACTTCACAATGTCAGCCTGCAGGTTGGACAGTTCTTCTGTATCTTCTCTGGTCATGAATACGTTCGGATAGACATACTTGGTATGCATATCAGGTGTATAGATGTCCTTGATCCAGTCAAGACGATACTGAGCATCATCCGGGCAGGTTACATAGACACCATAGTACTCGTCAAGGATTGCCAGCGGGCCGCCGACAGCTTCAGCTTCACGGACTTCAACCGGAGAAGCGTCGCCGAGCGGTGCATGCTTCAGCATGTCTTCGCCGTTGTCATTTTTGCCAAGTTCGAAGATATCGAATTCATCGTCCTCACCGTATGTACCCCAGTTGTTCTGCGGGGACTGGAACGGATCATACATCTGATCGATCCAAGCGCAGATAAGGGCCGGCTGCTCTGCAACTGCTGTGACTACGCAGCGGCCTCTGTCATAGCCGCTTGTGAAAGAACCGTTCTGCGGTGTCAGATTCTTTGTATCAGCCTGCAGCATCGGAAGCGGGACAAAGTCCTGAATGTTGTCAATATTTGCAACGTCCCAGGAGAAGCATACGCCGTAGCGATGAGATTTGCCCTTGGAAACATATGTAGACCATTCCTGTGTGAAAGCTTCCGGATCGATGAGGTTCTCTGTGTAGAGCTTATGAAGCCACTCGATACCATCCTTGTAGCCCTGCTGTGTAGCTGTGCAGATGACTTGAAGATCATCAGTTACCGCAATGTGTCTGCCCTTGTCCATATCGCCGATGCCTTCGCCGAAGCCGTTGATAAGGACTGCCGGATCCTGGTCGCCGTCATTTACGATGCAGGACATCGGAATGATGGAACCTTCGATACCGAACTCTTTCTGAAGATCAGCGGCGTGATCGCGGAAAGCAATCAGAGTCTGCTCGAACTCATCAACTGTGCCGGGCATCGGAAGACCGAGGAAATCCAGCCACTTCTTGTTGATGAACGGCATGTTGCCGATTGTCTGGATCGCTGTCTTCTCAGAGCCGAGCTGCTCGATCCACGGGAACGCCCAGATATGTCCGTCCGTATCCGTAGACATGATCCTGTATTCCGGATACTTGTCAAATACTGCCTTGAGATTCGGCATATAAGCATCAATATACTCTTCAAGAGGAATGATAATTCCCTGATCTGCATATTTCAGCAGGTCTGTGTCACTGAATCCGGCAGTGAAAACGAAGTCAGCAAGAGTCTTCGGGTTAGCCATTGCGAGGGAAATCTTATCGCCCCACTGGTCACTCTGGATTGCGTCCCACTCTACATGGACAT
Organism: uncultured Lachnospiraceae bacterium; assembly: GCA_902788035.1. Classification (GTDB taxonomy): domain Bacteria; phylum Bacillota; class Clostridia; order Lachnospirales; family Lachnospiraceae; genus Chordicoccus. The sequence continues at coordinate 119,555 of CADAIL010000007.1, forward strand.
TGGTCTTCTCCTCAAGACGTTTAAAGATCGTACGGTTATTGGGGTTGGACTCTGTGTTGGCAGGATAGCTGATCAGACCCTTGATTGTTGCGGTCTCCGCAAGCGGGAACTTAAGGCTCTCAGCGTCGACTTCCTGCATTTCGCCTGTGTTGAGGTTGGCTCCGCCGCCACCGCAGGCAGCTACAGAAAGAGTCATGCCCGCCGCAAGGACCATAGCCATTGCCTTTTTGAATAAGTGCTTTTTCATGTTTGACCTCCTTATTATATTCACACTTTATGTTACATAGTGCAAATGCATACTGTGTCATCCCTTGACCGATCCTACCATGATGCCGCTGTCGAAATACTTCTGGAAGAACGGGTACATGATAAGAAGCGGAAGACTGGAAATAATAATAGTCGCGTACTTAAGAAGCTCCGCAAGCTGTGCTCTGGCCGCTGTACTCTGCATATCCGAGATCATGCCGGACTCCGGCTGGTTCTGGATAAGGATTGAGCGAAGAACGAGCTGCAGGGGCTGCTTCGATGCGGAATTGAGGTAGATCATTGCGTCGAAATAGCTGTTCCACATACCGACGAACTGCCACAGCGCAAGAACGGTAATGACCGGCGTGCAGACCGGGAGCAGAATCATGAAGTAATAAGTCAGTTCATTTGCTCCGTCAACATCCGCAGCCTCACGCAATTCGGCAGGTATGCCCTGATAATAACTTCGCGCGATGATCATGTTCCAGACGCTGAAAGCGCCGGGCAGGATAACTGCCCACATACTGTTCAGAAGTCCCAGGTTGCTGATCAAGAGGTAAGTCGGGATCAGACCGCCGCCAAAGAACATGGTGATCATGAAGATCGTGTTGAATAATCCTCTTCCTTTAAAGTCCGCTCTGGACATCGGATACGCTGCGAGCAGCGTTACACCGACGGAAACAACCGTAAATACAACGGAATAAATAATTGCGTTGCGGAAACCGACCCAGATCTGGCTGTTGGAGAGAACTCGCTCATAAGCTGTCGTCGTCCATTTGTCCAAATCGAAAGATATGCCGGAATTCTGCAGTGTGATAGGATCCATAAAGGAAGCGATGACGATGTAAATAATCGGGATAATAATCGCAATGACAAACAGTGCCAGCAGAAGGTATCCAACCAGGAGAAGCACTTTGTCAGAAAGCGACATTTTTGAAAATTTGACTTTTTTCATCTCACACCTCCGTTTACAGGCCCTTGCCGTCGTTCATCTTCTCGACGATCTTGTTGACCACGATCAGCAGTATGACGTTAATGACCGTATTAAACAGACCTACCGCTGTCGAGAACGAATAGTCGCCGTCAAGAAGACCCTTTTTGTACACGTACGTCGAGATGATCTCGGCAGTGGACAGGTTCAGGTCAGTCTGCAGAGCGTAGGCTTTTTCGAAGCCGATGCTCATGATATTACCTGCCTGCAGGATGAACTGGATGACGACCATATCCTTGATAGCCGGCCATTCAACGACCTGGATCTGCTGGAAAATGTTCGCACCGTCCATGATAGCCGCCTCACGAAGTTCCTGGCTCGCGCCTGAAAGAGCAGCGGTATACATGATGGACGCCCAGCCTGCTCCCTGCCAGATACCGGACATAATGTAGATCGTACGGAATGCGCCCGGCATCGTCATGAAGTTGATCTGAGTCCCCATGATGTGGTTCAAAGGACCGGTGACGGACAGCAGGATACGGACAAGTCCGCAGAGAACGATAACGGAAATAAAGTTCGGAAGATACAGAACAGTCTGTACTTTCTGCTTGATTCCCGCGCTCTGGATCCGATTCAGGAGAAGGGCGAGCAGGATAGGAACCGGGAAGCCCCAGAGAAGGCCGTAAATACTCAGCTTCAGTGTATTCGCCAGATATCTCAGGAAATCCGGCGAGGAAAGAAACCGTTGGAAATACTTAAAGCCGACCCATCTGCTGCCCAGGATTCCGCGGATCGGGTTATAATCCTGAAACGCGATCAGAATTCCGCCCATCGGAAGATATCGGAAGATAATTGTCAGAAGCAGTGCCGGCAGCAGAAAGAAAACATACAGCTGCCAGTGCTGTCTGACGTACAGCATTGTTTTTCGCATTTTCTGCAATCCTCCCAAAAATGTCTGTAGTTACCATGAAGATGCTTGAAATACAGGCTGACTGCGGCCGCTCTGCCATCCCTCAATCCCCCATCTGCACAATTACATTTTATATCAGCTCATCTATTTGCACAAGAATAAATCGTGCATTTGCACTATTAGAAAACAATATTGTTGCATTTGCACTATTCATTATACTTATATTTATGCAATTTGAATATGGAATTTAGGGCACACGGACGCTAAAATAAATTAACGTGCACAAATGCATTTTTGATATTATTACATTTGACACTCTGAGTTCCCTATATTACAATTGCAATGTATCTTTGGAATATGTCGGAGAAATGTCACGTGCCATTATTTCCGGCTAAACAATTAACATCATAGTTTGACTTTGAAATCTGACACCGACTACAGACCTGATTGGATACATCTTCTGATTGTCTGTTTTTTCGGAGAAGGGAACATTTGAGTACTGAAAGATGAGCGAAAGAGTTACAATTCAGGATATTGCATCCGCGCTGGGATTATCGAGAAATACCGTTTCAAAGGCTATCAACAACACCGGACCGGTCGCTGACAGTACACGGGCAGCCGTGTTGAAAAAAGCTGCGGAGATAGGATACAAGCAGTTTTCCTATCTGAAAGTATCCTCGCCGGGATCTGCCGGCGGACCCGTTTCAATGAATTTGTCCGTAGATCCGGCTGCTGATTCCGATAACAAAGCATCCGCCCCATCCTCTCAGGGACCGACTGAAATCGCTTTTCTTACGACAGGAAGGCTTGATAATTCGCATTTCGGTTCGCCTATGCTTGACCTGATCTGCCACGAAATGTCGCTTGTCGGCTACAGCGTGACGATCTACCGTCTGCTGCCGGCTGATATTGCAGCGCTGCGCGTGCCGGACGGCATCAGACCTACGAGAACAGCCGGCATCATCTGTGCCGAACTCCTGGATCGGGATTACTGCAGGATGGCTGCCGATCTCGGTTATCCGATCATATTCGTTGATTTCCCTGTGTATACAGAAGAAGATACACCCGACGCGGACATCCTGCTCATGGACAATGAGAAATGCATCACTTCCTTTATCAGGCAGATGAAGGAAAAGGGATATTCCCGGTTCGGTTTCATGGGAGACAGATTCCACTGCCGCTCATTTTTTGAGCGCTACAGAGGCTTCAGAAATGCATTAGAGACGTATGGTCTTACATACGATCCCGCAATAAGCCTCGAAGAGAGATTTGAAGCTCCCGAATTCGATGATTATGAGACGTTCATCCTGTATTTGAAAAACAGATTGCAGGCAATGCCAGCCCTGCCGGATGCTTTTATATGTGCAAATGATTTTAACGCACTAGATCTGATCACCGCCATACGGGGATTGGGAAAGCGAATACCGGAAGATGTCATGATCCTCGGTTTTGATGATTCTCCGGAATCACGGATCATAACGCCCACAATGTCTACTGTCCATATTCACAGTCAGGCTATGGGTATTCTTGCCGTCAGGATGCTTCTGTCCCGTATAAAAGAACCCGATATGTATTCTTATACAATACACGCCGAGACCACACTTGTCCTTCGGGCTTCTACCGATAGGGAGTCCTGACAGCGGGGAACTCTTTGCGTCGGATATTAGAATGACTTAAAGTATAGAAAAGGAGACATTATGAGGAGTCTGCTGAACCCTGAAAGCCCTGCCATGCGCTTTCTGACGAAAATAGGTTATACGATCATCCTGAATCTGTTATGGTTCTTATGCAGTCTTCCGCTCTTTACGATCGGCGCCTCCACAACGGCTCTCTACGCAGTCATGCAGAAACTCGTTCGCAACGAAGAAAGCGGTATTGTATCCGCTTTCTTTACTGCTTTCAGGCAGAATTTCAAGCAAGCGACGAAAATCTGGCTCGTCCTCTTAGCGGCCCTGTTTTTTCTCGGCTTCGATGGCTATATTCTGCTGCATCTGCGCAATCTGAACGCGTTCTGGACTATCCTGACCGCCGTGTGGTTCGTCCTTGCTGCCGCCTGTGTGATCGTGCTCCTCTACGTCTTTCCTCTGACTGCCAGATTCAACAATACGACATTTGCAATGATACGGAATTCCCTGATGACAGGCATGCACTTTCTTTTCTGCACTGTTCTGATTGCGCTTTTTCATTTCACGGTTTTCTACATCATTATTTACGTCTATACACCCGTGATGTTTCTGGGTGAAGGTCTGTGCGCCCTCTTTTCCGCATGGATCATGAACGGAGTCCTTCTGCAGCTCGAGGAGATATCGAATGCGCAAAATCAGGTTCCTTCAGAGACAGCTCTCTCTGACAGCATAGACACGGTACCTTTTGATGCCGCATCGCCTGACAGCACGGATACGGCGGCTGTATCGCATGGCGACGTCGGGCAGGAATAAAAAGGAGTCTCAATTATTCATGAAGAAATCAGGTCTCAGCTTATCCTCGAAAATACAATATATATGGGATTATTACAAAGTGCCGCTTTTTACAGCGGCACTCTTAATCTACATTATCTGTTATATTATCTTCAGGCACGCGACAGACAAAGATATTCTCCTTTATGTCGCTGCCGTAAACACTCCTGTACAGAAAGAGACAGAAGATTATATTAATTCCTTTCCGGAGTCGGATTTTGCAGTTTCGGATGCGGATGCTAAGGACAGCATGAAAAGCAGGAATGCAATCGTAGACCTCGCAAAAGACCTGTACCTGACCTCGGACCCGGACAGCGAATACCATCAGTATGTATACGCCTCACGCCTCAAGATCCTCGCCTCCATCGAGGCGGAAAAGCTGGATATTGTACTCGCAGACCGCGAGGCAATGGATGCTTTCGCGGCCCAGGGCTTCCTCATGCCTCTTGAAAATGTCTTCGCGGATGATCCTCAGATCCTGGCCCGGCTGGAGACAGGAACCGTCATTCTGGAAGACAATCAGATCGATGTCTTGCTCGATGATTCCGTTACCTATGAAGCTGTCACCCGTGATGAAAAGGCATATCTTGATCTTTCAGGTCTGAACGTGCTTCAAGGTATGCCGGAAGACCGCCCGGTCTACATCGGCATCATAGCCAATACGCCGAGACAGGATATGGCGGTGGCATTTGTGCGGCGGCTGTTTGCGGAGTAAGCAGTTTAGCATAGCCAATAAAGAAAAGAACGGTCGATATGGACCTCGATCCCGTCTGCCGCTGCAACACGCAGGACAATTTCCTCGCCTTATCTGTCTTACCAGCTTTTGAGCCGACCGAATCAAGTCTCGCTTTTTTCCTTTGACGAAGAGTAAAAACTGAGGTATCGTAAAACGGTAAACCACAGAAGGGAGTTCACTTCATTTGAATCAAGAAAAACGTGAGAAAAGACAAATCAGAAAATTGAACCGGCGCATGAGGCGGAAAAGCTTCTTTGAAGAAGTAAGAAAACAGCTTACTGAACACAGACGGTCGTTTATTGTATTCTCCATCCTGCGTATACTCGTCATAGCGACTATGATCCGTCAGTTCATGCTGGGCAATTTCGAATCCTTTATGCTCTGCATACTCACTCTGATTCTTCTCTTTTTGCCAAGCGTGATTGAAGTCAGGTTCAGGGTTGCCCTTCCTCAGTCCCTGCAGATTATCATTTATTGTTTTATATATGCTGCGGAAATTCTCGGGGAAGTCAACAGCTATTACACCGCGATACCTATCTGGGATACGATGCTTCATACGCTGAACGGATTTCTTGCTGCCGCGGTTGGCTTTTCAATGGTCATGCTGCTCGATAAAAACGACAGCATTATCTTCGACCTTGCCCCGGGCTATCTGGCTCTTGTCGCTTTCTGCTTCTCCATGACGATTGGTGTCATGTGGGAGTTTTTTGAGTTCTCGATGGACCATCTTTTTCTCTTTGATATGCAGAAGGACACAGTCATATCAACCATCAGCAGTGTCATGCTGAACGAGCGGGGAATGCAGGTTCCGGTTGTCATACGCAATATAAAGGAAGTTACGGTCAATGGACAGGTGTTGCCGATGAGCGGATATCTGGATGTTGGGCTCATCGACACAATGAAAGACCTGTTCGTCAATTTTATAGGAGCTCTCGTGTTCTCTGTCATCGGCTATTTTGCTCTGCGCACGAAACGGGGAGATTTCGGCATTATGAGCCGGTTCATCGTCACAAAGCAGGACACTTCTGCTGATGTTAAAGGGTATTTCGGGGCAGATGGAAACGTGGCACAGGAGCCGCCGAAGGATCCGGACAGCCTTTAATCACTTCCATGTCTTCCAGACATCCGGCGCGTATCCGACTGTGGCCATACGTCCGTTCCGGACAATCGGCTGACGGAGAACACTCTGGTTCTCCATCACCTTTTCTGCTCGCTCATCCGCTGAAATGTAGGTGACCAGAGCGAGCAGATCTTTATCCTTGCACGCCGGATCGATCATCGCGTCTACTCCGCCGACGGCCTGCATGACAGAATTGAATTCGCCCTTGCTGAGTTCTTTCTCCTTCATGTCAATGAACTGATATTTAATGCCTCGTTCCTTGAAGAAGCGCTCTGCTTTGCGTGTATCCGAACTTTTCTTTGTTCCGAAAATCTGTATGTTCATGTATAATCCTCGTTTGTAATGAATCTCCACGCCGATGCGGTACAACGCTCCTATGGACGTGGTACTCTGCTGCTACACTTCATAGACGAAAGGGGCTGTCGCATTAGACGGTGTCACCACTATATATGGCAGACATTTGCAAATAACGTCTGCCATATATAGTGGTGGCTCGCCTTAATGCGACAACCCCGTAATTATAGACATCTCAAATTCGTACGACATCTGCCCCGAAAGGTCGCAGGGACAGCTTCGCAATTTTAAAGAACTGTTTGCCGAACGGAATACCTATGATCGTGATGCACCATACGCAGCCGATTATGAAATTGCCAAGAGCCATCCACCATCCGTTCACAACAAACCAGATAATATTAACCAGGAACGAAACCACCCCGCCGCCGTATACAATTTTTCTTCCGAACGGCCAAAATGAAATCATGGCAAACTTAAAGCACTGCATGCCATAAGGTATTCCTATGATCGTAATACACCAGAGAACACCCGACAAGACCCATGCCATGCCACTGAAAAATCCTCCGAATATGAACCAGCAAATATTACCTAATAACCTCATTTAACTCTACCCCTCACCACTAATATCTTTCTCGGATTCCTTCACATTTTCGCAAAGTGTTTATATTATATTCTCTATGCCGGTTCTACATCAATACCCAGCCTATAAAGTTTCTCCCTGAGTTCCGCTATGTCATCATGAAAAACGATTCCCTGCATGCCTGCATTGAGAGCCGCCTCAATATTGGCCGTCACGTCGTCGATAAAAACGCACTCCTCCGGTGCAACGTTGAACTTCTGCAGAGCGCACCTGTAGAGCTCAGGCTGCGGCTTTATGAAGCCGTGAAAAGCGCTGACACACAAATCGTCAAAATATTCATGTCCCGGAATACGTTCCCAGTAATCAGGCAAGTCCCTGGCAGCGTTGGAGAGCAGGTAGATTCCGTATCCTTTGCCTTTCAGCTCTTCCACAAGTTCTTTCATGCCTTCTACAGGTATGATATCTTCATTCCAGCGGCATACGAGATTATACACTGCCTCATGCAGCTTTTCCGGGAGATTCCCGCATACGATTTCTACAGTCTGCTCAGGCGTATGGGTTCCCCGGTCCTGCATGATCCACTCCGCGCTCAGATACACTTCTCGAAGCAACAGGGTCTTTTCCTCCGGAGTACAGTCCGAAGCAAAACGGTCCAGAAAGACCTCCGTGTTAAATCGGATCAGCACTTGTCCCATGTCGAAAATAATATTTCGGATCATTTCTTTTTCTTCTCCTTGTAAACATACCATTCAAGTCTCACACTATCTCAGGGACACTCAGGCATACCTTAAAGCGGCATACAGAAAACCTTAGGATAATTGCAGCTTTCTTGACACGCTTCCGCTAAACCCTTATAATAAAACTGTAAAGAGGAACACTGCGACAAGCGGTTGGCCTCATTCAAGATTTCAGTTTTGTATCTCTACACAACCGTCACTTGGCAGAGTGGCGGTTGTTGCTTTTCCTTACAATCTTTAATGTGATGGTATATCCAAACACATGAAAAATTAAAGTAATAGGCACAAGCATCACCTCCTTTCGGAGATTGATGGCCAACCGTCTGCCTCGCAGCTTGGTGCTTGCAGTGCTCCTCCGCGCCGTCATCGGCGTATTAATCAGTCTACAGATATTATGTCTACTTGTCAAGGGCAGCGGTCACAGCACCAACTCGAACAGCTCAAAATCCACTCTTCCCGCAAAGTCACTGTGGACACCCAGCATATGGATGACCATGAATTCCGAGCGGTCAAGGGGCATTGTCCAGACGATATCCTCATATTCCGGGTTGTACTGCTGATTCAGAACCATGGCCGCCGCAATGCGGTCGCCCACCCGTCCTATATATAATTCTCCCTTATCGATAGCATCTCGCAGGTCTTCCTGTGCCGGATAGATGTCTTTCTGCCACTTTGGATGATATTTTGTCCCTTCCAGAGCGTCGGTCATTGAGTGGTAAAAGAATCTTACAGACTCATATTCATCCCGCGCGGCTTTTGATATAACCATATTCTGTCATTACTCCTCTTTGTCAAAGGCAACTGCCCATCTCGGATGATCAGCACTTTCGGCCTCTGACATTGCTCAATAAAAATCCCCCTCCAGTTTGCGGGAGAGGGATTTTTAATTATCTTATTATCTTAGTCACTTTTGCAGGACATGAGCGAAGCACATACGTACAGCACAAGCTGATAAAACTATTCACCGATTCCCTGCAAACTCGGATTATCTGAAGTACTTCACACCGGCCTCAAAGATCTTAAGATCCTGCTCGCCGTAAATATTGATGGCGACACCGTCGTCGCGGCGCTCCACATGCGCCATCTTGCCGAACACGCGGCCGTCCGGAGATGTGATACCCTCGATCGCGGCGTAAGAGCCGTTTACATTCCACTCCTCGTCCATGGAGACATTGCCGAACGGATCGCAGTACTGGGTGGCGACCTGACCATTTGCAAACAGTCTGTCGATCCATTCCTTCGGAGCTACGAAACGGCCCTCGCCGTGGGAAGCCGGGTTGACATAGACACCGCCAAGTTCCGCAAGCTGAAGCCACGGGGACTTGTTCGTCATGACCTTCGTGTAGACCATGTGTGAAATGTGGCGGCCGATCGTATTGTAGGTCAGCGTCGGGGAATCCGCCTGCTGGCCGACGATCTCGCCGTAAGGCACAAGGCCGAGCTTGATGAGGGCCTGGAAGCCGTTGCACACGCCGAGCGCAAGACCGTCGCGCTCACCAAGCAGTTTCATGACCGCTTCCTTGATGGCAGCATTCTGGAACGCTGTCGCGAAGAATTTCGCGGAGCCGTCCGGCTCATCGCCCGCGGAGAATCCGCCTGGGAACATGATGATCTGAGCCTGCTCGATCTGCTTCTCGAATTCCTTCACTGACTCACGGATATCCTCGGCAGTTAGGTTCTTAAATACAGTCGTGGTGACCGTTGCGCCCGCGCGCTCGAATGCCTTGGTGGAATCATACTCGCAGTTGGTGCCCGGCATGACCGGAATGAATACGTGTGGTTTTGCCACTTTGTTCTTGCAAATGTATACACTTCCGCCGTCATAGACATTGGATTCGACTTCTGACTTGTCGTCTGTCGTGCGTGTCTTGAAGACTCCTTCAAGCGTACTCATCCAGCTGCCGAGAGCTTCGTCGAGAGAGATGGCAGCGTTGCCGTAACGGAATGTGTCGTCAGCTGTAACTTCACCGATCACCCTGTAGGAGGATACAAGATTTCCGACCTGACCGTCAGCCACCTCAACGAGGAGGTCACCGTATGCCGGTGAGAAGAAATCTCTCGGGTCGAGATCGTGCTCGATCTTGACGCCAAACCTGTTGCCGAACGCCATCTTGCTGACCGCCTCCGCTATGCCGTGGCGTTCCAGCGCATAGGCGGAGATAATGCGGCCGGCCTTCATGTCCTCGCGGACTTTTGCGTATACATCGAGAATTTCGTCATAGACCGGGAGCTGATATTCATCGCGCGGCACACGGATCCAGACGATCTTATTTCCGGCTCTCTTGAATTCCGGTGTGACCATATCGCCGAGTTTAGCTACATCGACCGCGAAGGATACGAGTGTCGGCGGAACGTCAATGTGTTCAAATGTACCCGACATGGAATCCTTGCCGCCAATCGACGGAAGGCCGAAGCCGATCTGGGCAGCATAAGCGCCGAGAAGAGCTGCAAATGGCTGACTCCAACGGGAAGGATCCTCTGTCATCCTGCGGAAATACTCCTGGAATGTGAAGCGGATCTTCGATACGTCGCCGCCCGCTGCAGCGATCTTGGCAACAGATGTTGTGACAGCCCAAGCTGCACCGTGATACGGGCTCCACTTCATAAGGTACGGATCATAGCCGTAGCTCATGAGGGTGACAGTCTCTGTCTTTCCGTCAAGGACCGGAACCTTGGCCGCCATGGCCTGTGTCTCTGTCAGCTGATACTGACCGCCGTACGGCATGGTGACAGTCCCCGCTCCGATCGAAGCGTCAAATCTCTCGACGAGACCTCTCTGCGAGCAGACGTTGAGGTCAGCGAGGGTGTTTAGCCATGTATTCCTGATGCCCTCAGAGTCATTGACATCGGACGGAACGAACGGATTCTGATTCAGCTCGCTGTCAGCAAAGTTCGGAACGTCAACTTTGACGGATGCCTCCTGATGAGCTCCGTTGGTATCAAGGAAATCGCGGGAGATATCGACAATTGTCTTTCCCCTCCAATGCATGACAAGTCTCGGGGACTTCGTGACTGTGGCCACGATGACCGATTCGAGATTTTCCTCATGGGCATATTCCATGAACTGCTTTGCGTCCTTCTTATCGACAACAACAGCCATTCTCTCCTGAGACTCGGAGATGGCAATTTCCGTGCCGTCGAGACCGGCATATTTCTTCGGGACCTTGTCAAGATCAATATCAAGTCCTCTTGCGAGCTCGCCGATTGCAACCGATACACCGCCGGCGCCGAAGTCGTTGCACTTCTTGATCAGATGGGCGGCATCCGTCCTTCTGAAAAGCCTCTGCAGCTTGCGCTCTGTCGGCGCGTTGCCCTTCTGGACCTCAGCGCCGCATACCAGTGTGGATTCTTCTGTGTGTACCTTTGAGGATCCGGTCGCGCCGCCGATACCGTCGCGGCCTGTGCGTCCGCCGAGGAGGATGATAACATCGCCCGGGTCGGAATTCTCGCGGATGACAGCAGATCTCGGAGCTGCCGCTATGACTGCGCCGATCTCCATACGCTTCGCGACATAATCCGGATGGTAGATTTCTTTTACAAGACCTGTGGCAAGACCGATCTGGTTACCATAGGAGCTGTAACCGTGGGCTGCCTCCTGAACAATCTTCTTCTGCGGGAGCTTGCCCTTCAGTGTCTCGGACTGCGGACGAGTCGGGTCGGCTGCGCCGGTCACGCGCATTGCCTGGTAGACATAAGTTCTTCCTGAGAGCGGGTCGCGAATCGCGCCGCCGAGGCAGGTAGCCGCGCCGCCGAACGGCTCAATCTCTGTCGGATGATTGTGGGTCTCATTCTTGAAATTGATGAGCCACTCCTCTTCTTTCCCATCGACATCGACCGGAACAACGATGGAGCATGCGTTGATCTCATCAGATTCTTCCTGATCGTCAAGTTTTCCTTCCGCCTTCAGCTTCTTGGCTCCGAGGAGTGCAAGATCCATCAGGCAGACGAACTTGTCGCTTCTTCCGGCATAGAGAGCATCGCGGTCAGCCAGATACTGTTTGAAAGTATCCTCAAGAGGCTTCTTCATGTCGCCCTCGCCGAACTCAACATCTTTAAGTTCTGTCTGGAACGTTGTGTGGCGGCAGTGGTCGGACCAGTATGTGTCGAGGACACGGATCTCCGTGATTGTGGGGTTGCGCTTCTCCTCGTCCTTGAAATATTTGCGAATGAACTTGAAATCCGCGAATGTCATCGCAAGATTCAGGGAATTATACAGCTCCTCGAGCTCAGTGAGATTCATGGAGCGGAAATTTGTAAAAATCTGAACATCCTCAGGCTCCGGATAGACAGCAGCGAGTGTCTCCGGCACGGTCTCATCCGTCTGACGGGAGTCGACCGGATTGATTCTGTCCTTCACGAACTTCTCAAAGTCCTCATCGGAGATCTCACCGATGAGCATATAGGTCGTCGCGGAATGGACACGGGCATTCTCCTTCTCATTCAGGAAGCGGATGCACTGCTCTGCGGAGTCCGCTCTCTGGTCGAACTGGCCCGGCAGGTACTCGACGGAAAAGACGCGGTGCGGTCTCTCCTCCTCCGGGAGCTGTCCTTCATAAATATCATCTACGGGCGGCTCCGCGAACACAGTGCGCGCAGCCTTCTCAAATGTCTCATCTGTTATATCTTCTACATCATAGCGGATAAAGACCCTCACATCCTCCACACCTTCCATGTGCAGATAATGCTTTGCTTCGTGCAGCAGATCGTGTGCCTGGACGGCGAATTCAGGCTTCTTCTCCACGTAAACTCTTCTGACCATTTTGTCTCCTCCTGATTTCAGTTGTGTGTGTATGTGTCTCGGGGATATGTTTGTGTCCCCTTGAGGCTCTGGTGATTCACTCGCTCCTTTGGAGCGGGAAAAAGTGTTATTGATTCGCTTGCTTCTTTGAAACGGAACTATCGTTTCATAACACATGAAATATTCCATTTATATATAACACAAGCTTCTCTTATTTGGCAAATAGATTATCCCGGCACCCACCGGTCCTTTTATGTTGCATTTACACAAGATACGTACTCTATTAGCAAACTCTTGATGAAGGCGAGATTGGCAAAAGGCAACTAATCTGTCTTTATCTTGCCAAATCTGCTGCCTTAGTCGTAGACCCGATGAAACCCCCTAGGACCAAAGGCAGCAAAAGTGCCTCAGAAGCAGGATTTTGCTGCCTCCGCCGAAGCCCCGATGAAACTCACTTTGGTCTAAGGCAGCAATCTCGCCTCAAAAGCAGGATTTTGCTGCTTCTGCCTGAGACCCGATGAAACTCACTTTGGTCTAAGGCAGCAATCTCCTTCTGACTGAGACCCGATGAAACTCACTTTGGTCAAAGGCAGCAAACATGCTCAAGAAGCAGGATTTTGCTGCTTCTGCCTGAGACCCGATGAAATTCACTTTGGTCAAAGGCAGCAAACATGCTCAAGAAGCAGGATTTTGCTGCTTCTGCCTGAGACCCGATGAAACTCACTTTGGTCTAAGGCAGCAATCTCGCCTCAGAAGCAGGATTTTGCTGCTTCTGCCTTGGACCCGATAAATTCACTTTGGTCTAAGGCAGCAATCTCGCCTCAAAAGCAGGATTTTGCTGCTTCTGCCTGAGACCCGATGAAACTCACTTTGGTCTAAGGCAGCAATCTCCAGAGACAGGATTTTGCTGCTTCTGGCAAAATCTCACAATGATTAAGTGTAACTCCAGCGCAAGTATGAAGGACAAATCCATCTATGGCAAGTCCACACATCGCCAGAACAAGTCCACACATCACCAGAATAAGTCCACACACCACTCCAGGACCAGATCACACCGCTCCAAAGCCAATCAAACACCCTCCCAGAACCTATCCAGCACCGCCCTCACCTGGTCCACCTTGCACGGCACGTACTCCGTCCACTCACGCGGGAACATGCGAAGGCAGTCCGCAGTCAGGAACCTGTCATCGAGGAGCACAATGACGCCCCGGTCCTGATCGGTTCGAATTACCCTGCCGGCCGACTGCAGCACCTTGTTCATGCCTGGGTAAAGATAGGCGTAGTTAAATCCGTCCCCTGTCTTCTCCTCATAGTAGGTCCGAAGGAGCTCAGTCCGCGTGCCGACCTGGGGCAGCCCGCATCCGACCACGATCGCGCCGATGAGCCGTGACCCGACTAGGTCGATTCCCTCCGCGAACACACCGCCCATCACGCAGAAACCGACCATGGTCATCTCCGGATCCTCATAAAAATTTTCCAGGAAGATTTCTCTGTCCATCTCATTCATGTAACGGCTCTGTGCGACCCAGTTGATATCCGCTTCATCGAACTCGGTACGATAAATTGAAAGCACATCAGTCATGAACTTATATGACGGGAAAAAGGCCATATAATTTCCCCGTCTTGCCATGGCCGTGTCGTGAATATACCTCGCGATCTTCCGGTACATGGAAGCGCCGCGGCTCCTATACCTTGTGCTGACATCGCTGCCTACGATGACAACTTTCTGTTCGCTTGCAAATGGGCTCCTCGCGTAGACCGCATACGTCTCCTCCCGGGTCGTAAAAAGCTTCTTATAGTAGTCTACCGGCAGCAGTGTTGCAGAGAAAAAGACCGCGCTCCTGCCCCGATCTATCATGCTCTGCAGGTTTCTTGCAGGGTTTACGCAGAAAAGATTCAGGGAGAGATGTTCTTCCTCATTGAAGTCCGCATAAACCACGTAATCATCATCCATCCCCTCGAAAATGGAAACGAAATCTGATATCTCAAAATAGAAATCCAGAAGCTCTTCCCTGAAAGAGGCGTCCCTATGCTCCCTGAACAGGATCTGCAGTTCACCGAACGCCCGCAGGGCTTCATTCTGGATCCGCCCCAGAACTGTGCTGTCCGTGAGGACAAGATATGGATTTCTGCCATCCACTAAGAGAAGTTCCTTTTTTATGGCCAGAAGCTCCTTGTTGAGCCTTTCGAGCGCGCTCGCTGCCGAACGGCTGACATTCTTCACAACCTTTTTGGCCGCAAGTACATCCTCCTTCACGATACCGGCAGAATACATCTCTCTGGCACGATCGACCAGATTGTGGGCTTCATCGACAAGAAATATGTAGTCACCCTTCTTTCCCTCTCCGAAAAATCTGCGAAGATGGGCTTTCGGATCAAATGCGTAATTATAATCGCACAGGACCGCGTCACACCAGCTGGCCACGTCGAGACCCATTTCAAACGGGCAGACATTCCACTCTTTAGCCTGAGTCAAAATCACATCGCGGTCAAAATAGTCCTTCTTTTCAAGCAGATCAAATACCGCGTCGTTTACACGGTCAAAATGCCCTCTGGCATACGGACAGTCATCCGGATTGCATGACGGCTCATTCATCGGACATATCTTCTCCTTGGATGTGAGCACGATCGTCTTCATAAGAAGACCTCTGTCCGCAAGAATACGGAATGCCTCCGCCCCCACTGTCAGCGTCTGGTTTTTAGCCGTCAGATAGAAAATCATATCCGCGTATCCCTGACCTACAGCCCGGACTGAGGGATAAACGACCGACAGAGTCTTTCCGACACCGGTAGGTGCCATGAGGAAAAGTTCCTGCTTACCGAGAATTGTGCGATAGACCGACGAAACGAGGTTTTTCTGACCGGTTCTGTACTCAAAGGGAAAGGTGAGTGGTCCCATAGAGGCATCTCTCTTTCTCTTATGCTCTATGTGATGACGGCACCATAAAGAGTAGCGCTCCACAATAGAATCAAACCAGGCAAGCAGTTCTTCCCTGCCGTAGTCGGAGTCAAACATGTTGATCCTGTCATCGTGTTCAAGGTCAACATAGGTCATGCGCACGCCGATGCGTTCGCGGTTGTGCTCCGGCTCTGTATCATCCGGCAGAGAATCATCCCATGCGGCAAAATCCGTGAGAAATAGAATAGCCGCATAGCACTTTGCCTGAGCCAGATGGACTTCCTGAGGTTCAGTCAGTTCCCGGACGTCCATATAGATTCCTTTTATCTCATCAACACAGAGTCTCGGTCTGTCATCACAGAGCCTTGGTCTATCATCACAGAGCCCCGGTCTGTCATCATCCCCTTCCGCGTCTTTATCCATATAAATCGTATCTTCGGAAATCGTGTCATTGACATATGCTTCGGATTTTGACGGGTGTGCATCCGTAAAAATCCCGTCCGCCCTTCCCTCAACACGCAGCACAAAATCGCCGCGGTCCGTCTCCATAACGAGCGGTACCTCGGCACGGTAATCACCTGCTTTTCCTTTCTGGATCTTCCTGTGAACCCGTCCGCCCGCCAGCATAGCCTCCGGATCGACCCCGCTGCCGGTCCGGTTATCGATGTCACCGCTCCTCAGAATAAACTCCACCAGAGAGCGGACGGAGATCCGGATCAGTTCCGGCTCTGTACTCACAATATCTTTCTTTTCACTCATGCGATTATTATAACATCTTTTAGTTGTTTTTTACGGCACAAGGGGTTAATATTGGAATATCTTTCCTATACGAATCATTTTATGAAATGGAGGACTTATATGAAGGCACTCGAAGAGAGAATTCTGAAAGACGGTCAGGTACGTCCGGGCCACATCCTGAAAGTAGACAGTTTTCTGAATCACCAGATGGATATCCCGTTCATTAACGAGATCGGCAAAGAATTTAAGCGCGTGTTCGCTGACAGACAGGTGGATAAGATTCTCACGATCGAGGCATCCGGCATCGGCATCGCCTGCATAACCGCCCAGTACTTCGGCGTTCCTGTGGTATTTGCCAAGAAAGCCCAGAGCATCAACCTGGACGGGGATCAGTACACCGCCAAGGTCCAGTCCTACACCCACAATAAGACGTATGACGTCATCCTCACAAAGAAATATCTCTCAGAGGGCGAGCATGTCCTCGTCATCGATGATTTTCTTGCAAATGGCTGCGCCGCCCGCGGTCTCATTGAAATCATCGAAGAATCCGGCGCAATTCTTGAAGGCGTCGGCATCGTCATTGAGAAGGGCTTCCAGGAGGGCGGCAAGGATCTCCGTGCCCGCGGAATCAATCTGAAGTCTCTCGCGATCATTAAATCCATGTCAGATGATGGGCTTGAGTTCGAGGAGCTTGATTATTAAGCGACGTCTCACTCCCCACCTGCCGACATCGGCAGGTAAAAATCCAAAATGAAAGAAATTGCGCTTTTTCAGCGCTTGAAACGTCTTTAGTATTAATTCAGACAGCAGAAAGAGGCTGTTGCAGCAGATGATATCTCCGCTTATTGAAGCGTTGATACACCTTACTGCGACAGCCTCTGTTTTTTATCGAACAGGATTTTTCGCTCTCCTATACAATAAGACTTTTCAATTTTCTCTGTCGGCAGAACTATAAAAATTACTTCCGAGACTTTCTGAGGCTCACCTTCCGGTCCGTCTTATCCCCCTTGACCTGCAGCTCCGGTATGCTGTCAATGAACTTGTACAGCTGGCTGTAGCCGTAGAGCTTGACATTGAAGCCCCGGTGCCTCCGCCTGATTTCCTGTCCAAGCGTTGCCAGAGCGATCGGCTTAGCTCTCTTTGACACGATCTCGACAATATCCGCGATGACCATCTCCTCGTCAGTCTTCTCTTCCCGGAGGCTGACCGTCACCTGATTATTAGCCTTGGTGACCTCGATTGCCGGCATGTCCTCAAGGAACTTGGAAAGCTGGCTGTAGCCGAATGTACGGATATCGAAATCCGGGTACTTGTTCTGCAGCTTACTCCCGATCTCACCTGAGCCTGTGATCTTCCCCTTGTTATCATTCATCGTAATGATATTGATGATATCTGCCTCGATGGCCTCCTTATCCGTCGCGCTGACATTCTGCTCGGTCTCGACCAGATTTTCAAGCTCAGTAAAAATCGTGCAGGCCGCGCGGAACGAATCCGGCGTCTTCTTCTCTCCCATGCCGATGACGATCTTGCCGGACTCTCTCAGGCGGCTTGCCAGTCTGGTAAAATCACTGTCGGAGGAGACGATGCAGAAGCCATCCACATTAGACGTATAGAGAAGATCCATCGCATCGATGATGAGGGCTGAATCCGTCGCGTTCTTACCGCTGGTGTTGGAGAACTGTTGGATCGGTATGATGGATTTTTCCAGGAGCTTCTCGCTCCAGCGCGCGTTGAGCTGGGACGTGAAGTCACCGTAGATACGTCTGTAGGTGATAATACCATACTGGGACAGCTCATCGAAAATGCCGTTCAGATATTTGGAGGACACATTGTCCGAATCAATCAGAAGGGCAAGTTTTCTGTCTTCTGTTTCCATACTATTCCTTTCTAAAATACTTATAATGCCACTCCGTTCATGAGAAGCAGCCGTCTGGCGCTCTCCACGGAGTCCACACCTGTCCTGTTTTTCACAGGTGCAAATTCAGTCTCCCGGACCACTTCAAACGGCAGGCATCCGGGAATATCGCGCAGAAGGTCGAAGATGAAGAGTTCGAACTTGCAGCCATTTGCATCTTCCGGCTCAACAATATTGCCATCTCCGTCGATGCAATTGATCTTTTTCCGCGCGATGTGGTAGGTCATTTTCTCATCCATCACTTTTTCAAGCGCGTCCACACGGAAGAGATAATTCAAAATGACGCCGTAGTAGAACTGATAATTCCCGTCATCATCCTTTGCATTCCTCATCTCGTCCGTCATCTCCGAGTACTCAACGACAGCCGTTTTGCCGTCCTCGAGACACATAACGCCGACTTTCTCATCCGGTGACGTCTTCCTGACGACCTTTGAGCCGGAAGCACAGCCCGACAGTATTGTCGCTCCGATAAAGACCGGATCACAGATGTGCTGCAGGACATTGTCGACGCCGAACACATTCAGCCACTCAACGCCGTCCTCCTTCAGATAGTCGATCAGCCCGCACCGCACCATTGAAGAGAACCAGCCGCCGTTCCCGTTCGGTGATGTGGATATCCTGTCTTTGCTTTCCAGCAAAACTTTCCCGTCAAAGCCGACTGTCGGAGCCATGTCCTGCACAAAGAACTGAATATAGGCAGGATTGTATCCGAAGAAATCGTTCTTCTTGAAAAATTCGCGGGTCTTTTCGTCATTCTTGTCGCTCGTCATGATGAGAAGATGGATCCACTGTTTCGCTTTCCTTGTCACAG
The DNA here is from genome assembly GCA_902788035.1 of uncultured Lachnospiraceae bacterium. Classification (GTDB taxonomy): domain Bacteria; phylum Bacillota; class Clostridia; order Lachnospirales; family Lachnospiraceae; genus Chordicoccus. Next base: position 138,666 of record CADAIL010000007.1, read on the forward strand.
CGAGGAGATTTGTCACCAGACGCTCGAATATATAGACACGTCTTGAAATGCCTACGTCATACATGCCTTTCGGATCGGGGCTTCCGAGGCGTGTGCCCATGCCTCCGGCAAGAAGAACAGCGGCCATCTTTCCCGCGCGGATAGCCTCCATCCCGCATTCGAAAAACTCTTCCCTGCGCTCATCGATTTCCGGGATCTGCATGGTTTTAAGGGGACGAAGCTCGCCACGGGAGGTGTTCTCCGCCTCGTGGGAAAGCGCGTCAACGACCGAAAAATCCGTTGCCATGATCTGGTCGCACAGAGCTGCTTTCTTTTCGCTGCTGAGTTCATCGTAAAATTTCAGAAGGTGGGTCTGACCGCACCCTGCGAGTTTTTTGTATGCATCTTCATATGTAGACATTCTGTTTTACCTCACTATAGCGAACTGAGAAAAGGATGCTGCATATGCCCGTTCGCACATATACAACATCCTCATTTTACCAAATAAAACCGTGTTTATCCACCTTTAGCGAAAAAGTATGTATAAAACAGACGATCGGATAGCAGTTCAGACGGGCTGCCCCGGATCTCGAAAACCGGCGCAAACATCATCTTCATCGAAAAACGCAGGTCCTTCTCTGCGAGCTAAGCAATGCATATGCATTGCTGATCTCTCGGTCGGACCTGCAATGTTTTTCTCACGAAGATGGATGCTTTGCTGCCGGGAACGAAATGCAGGGAACAACCCGTCCGAACTGCTGCACTGTGTTCGTTACTGTTCTTTCACCACTTGGAAGATGTAGAACTTAAGATACGAACTCTCCGCCGCCGACCACAAAATGGGATGGTCCGGCGCCTGCGTTCTCGCCTCGACCTGGCGCAGGCGCACATGGGCTTCCCTTGCCGCCTCGTGCACCATCTTCTCAAAAAGCTCACGCGTCATAAAGTGGGAGCAGGTGCAGGTCGCAAGGAAACCGCCGTCTTTTACCAACCGCATGCCTGCGCGGTTGATTTTCCGGTAGCCCTTCTCCGCATTCTTTATATTCTGCCTCGATTTTGCAAATGCAGGCGGATCCAATATAACGACATCATACTGTATTCCTTCCTTCTCCATCTGCGGCAGTAGTTCAACGAGATCTGCGGTCATGAAACCGAGTTTTGTGCCGGATTCATTGGTCATGAAACGTCCTGTCAGCGCGTCCTCCGGAATTGCTCTTCCCATACCTGAATTTCCTGCCTGTACGTCCTGCGCCATCTTTCCGTCTATTGCGGATTTTCCGGCCTGTGCATCCTGCGCCATTCTTCCGTCAACATCGGGACATCCTACCTGCGCTTCCCCTGCTGTCGTCTCAGTCGTATAAGCAAATCCGTTCAGCTCCGCATTGCGGATCGCCTGGCGAAGGGCTGTCTCCGACGCATCGACCGCCAGAACACTTTCAGCTCCGGCCAACGCGGCGTTGAGCGCAAATGACCCTGTGTGAGTAAAGCAGTCCAGCACCTTAGCTCCGCGGCACATGGGACGGATGGCTGCGCGGTTATATTTCTGGTCAAGAAAAAATCCGGTCTTCTGGCCTTCCGCCACGTCGACAAGATAATGAACGCCGTTCTCTGTGATCGGGACCTGCGTGTCAAAGGGCTGACCTATGAAGCCTTTTTTCCTCTCCATTCCCTCCTTGAGCCGTTCCTTCGCGTCGCTACGCTCATAAATCCCGCGGATCTTTATGCCATCCTCAGCCAGGATCCCGATCAGAATTTCCAGAATCAGCTCTTTCATCCTGTCCATGCCCAAAGACAGAGACTCTATGACGAGTATATCCTCATACTTGTCAATCGTAATCCCCGGCAGAAAATCCGCATCGCCGAAGACGATGCGGCAGCTTCCTGTATCAACAGTCTTCCTGCGGTAGTCCCAGGCAGCCCTCAGTCTTTTCGTGAGAAACTCTCTGCCGATCTCAGTATCTTTATCTCTGGTCAGCATGCGTACTCGGATTTTCGAGTTCATGTTGATAACACCCTTTCCCATGGGATAGCCGTCAAAGTCCCTGACACTCACGACGTCTCCATTAAGAAAGCTTCCCTGTATATCGGCGATTTCATTGTCAAATATCCATGCTCCTCCGGATTTGAGAAGTCTTCCCTCTCCTTTTTTCAGTGTAATGAACGCAGACACTTTCATATCTCACTCCTCGAAAAAAAATTTACGATTTTTCAAATTTTTCTCTAATGTTCATAGTTTGTTCATTTTTATATGCTACTATACAAATGTGCTGAGAAGCACTCACTTTTTCAATGCCGGTTCGCCGGCATCCCCGGAAGGCCGCAACCCCTCATAGCGGCCTTCTTTTTTTATCTTTCTCATTTCAACGCGCAGTTTTCAGCGTGTTTTGCGCCAAAAAAAGCTATGTGACTCTTTCTTGAACAGCTCTGTATTATTGACCTGCCATCTCGCGGAACGTAAGCGTCGAAATTTCCCCGGTCTGTACATTCTCAACCTCCACGCTGCCGTCACTTACGTCAATTCGAATATACGAAAAAATCTCAGCGGACTGTGCTTTTGACACGGTGTAAATAAGCACGCTTTCCTCTATGTCTGTATCTGAAATTTCGAACTCGGGACCAATATATGTTTCAACGATTTTTCGTATCTCCGGCTCACTGAGCCGCACAGTCATATCCGCCCGGTCACTTACAGCGTCCCCCGCAGCCTCTTCGTCAACTGTTCCGTCAGCCGCAGCTCCGTCAGTTCCGTTATTCGCAGCTTCAGTCTTCGCGCCGGCATTCCCGACGCCTGCCGCTGCATCAGCGATTCCTTCGTCCGCTGCCTCGCCGCCCGTCAGCTCCGGCTGATCTACCATGTCCTGATTCCCGACCATTGTATCCTCTTCAGCCTCTTCAGCCGCATACTCCTTTGCCTCCTCATATTCCACACTACCGGTCATTGAAGGGCTCATGAGCGGCTGACTGATTCTTATGATTCCTGCTATCAGAATAAGCGCGCAGGCCACAGCCAGACCGGCGAGAATTTTTGACGCCGGGTATCTTTTTCTGCCTGAGAACGCTTTGGACAAATCCTCGTCAGCGTCCATTTTATATGCCGCCAGCCTTTCAGGATCAGCGCTGCTGATTTCCTTTAAGACGCGCCTCCGCATCTCATCGGTGACGACGACTTTGTCCATGATCTCATTGTACTTTTTACTCAAAGTCATACGCCTCCTTCAGAATTTCTTTCAGTTTCTTTCGCGCCCTTGAAAGATCCGACCTGACCGTCACCTCTCTTCGGCCGAGAATGGCAGCAATCTCCGCCGTCGTAAATCCTTCATGGTAGAAAAGGTGAATGACCTCCCGGTAGTTATCAGGGAGCTGGCTGACAGCCTCCCATACGAACCCGAGATCCTCCTTCTCCTCTGCGACCAGCTCCTCCATGAGCTCATCATGATTTCGATACCCGTTATAGCGGATCCTGTTCTTGCTCAGGTTTCCGGCAACGCGGAAGAGCCAGGCTTTGGCGTGGGCTTCATTTGCAAATGCAGGCTTATTCACCAGATAAGTAAGCAGCGTATCCTGAAGAATTTCCTCCGCATCGGACATGTTGTGAAGATAGGAGTAGGCGAACCGCAGAATGCTGTCACCGTACCGGTCCATAATGAGAGCTGCTGTCTCATTTGCATCCTCCCCTGCTCCGGAATCGGTCTTCGGAACGGACGAGAAGGCAGCAAAGAGCAGCCGGTATATCCTCCCTATTCTGTTGTCATTCCACGGAATGGCCAGTGTCATATCTGATCCTCAACTTAATACAACTCATAACCCTTATATGTTGCATCCCTCATATCAAGAAAAGCGGTCCAGCAGTTATGTGTCTGTCACACAATGCTGAACCGTCTTAAGAATCGATTCAAAATCGAGAATTAAATTCTCAGGAAATACGGACGAATGTCTGTGACCGAAGAGTGAATGAGCGCGATTCTGTTCGCGACGTCTCTCGCATAGCCGATACTGGAGGCATCATCCACGATATCAAAGTTAGCCCAGTCCTGATCATTGGTTTCAAAGTCGTCGATACATGTCAGAATGAGATCTGCCGCCCCGTCCTCACATACATAGAGTTCCTTCGTAGTCTCATCGATGATGTATGTCAGCTCTTTCTTGGATACGATAAGATAGTTCCGGTCTTCTGAAATGATCGGCAGAACTATCGTCCATGCCGGATTCTCGATCTCAGTGAACGCGCGGAACTGGGGAAGGAAAGTTCCCGTGATGTCCTGCGTATAAATCAGGGTGATGTCAAGCGGCTTTTCTGTTCCGACGTCGAATGTCAGATGGGCTTTCCCGCGTGCCGGTACAGAAAGATTGATTCTCTCGCTCATAGTGTGTCTCCTCCTTACAAAACATATAGTCATCTTGGTTTTGTATGCTGCTGCTCATTAGCTGTGCCGTGCGGTGCCCGAATAATGAAGCCTTCCGCACCTTCGTACTTTTTATTATATATCATCAACCCGGCTTTTTAAACCCACAAGTTCCCGCTGAAATTATCAGAAATCCCTCGGCGTTTTTGCCGAGTTCCGCAGGCTGAAAAGTACTTCTCCTGTCGCGAGGCTGCGACTCTCAGAACTTCAGCTGCATGTTTACAGCTGCGAGGCTGCGATTCTCAGAACTTCAGCTGAACTTCGTCGTTGACAATGTGCATGATTTCGGCTGTGAGATCCGCGATTCCGGTCTCGCTGTTCAGATCGGTCCTGCCGATCGTCCCTACCGGGTAAGCCTTGCCTGCCACTATATCACGCAGGTAATTGTACCATTTTCCGCCCAGGTCAAATACACGGCCGTCTTTATAGAGAATCAGCTCAGATCCGACCGAGTGCTCGTACATATCATAATCCACGTAGGTGTCGTACCAGTAATAAATCCGGACATATTCATGTGAGGGATCCCATCCCTCGGCCGACGCGATGAGATACTTATCCAGCTGGCTCTCCTTTATTTCTTTTGCCGCCGCCCCGTCCGAGATCCATTTTTCGGGAAGAATGCCTGCTGCCGCATCCTCGAAGGCCTCGGCCAGTTTTACGAGTACAGCCTCATCCTCCGCGGGTACCGGGTATTCTTTTTCAAAATACAGTTCATAACAGTTCATTAATATTGACCTCCAATGCCGGCATGTCATACGCCGTCATGAGCATTATACAACCGGCTCACGAACTTTTCCACACCCACATAAGCTTCCTCGACAGTCGTCTGTCCGCAATTATAACAGTTCAGACAGGCTGCTTCGGATCTGAGATACGTCGCAAACATCATCCGCAGTGTTAGATAATCCTGTACCCCGGAAACTCATTTTCCCCGATACCGTACAGTTTTCTCAAGTACACATCATTAAGGACCTCCGTCCCCCCATCCGCGTCCATATGGCCGTCCTTCAGACAGATCACACGGTCCGATACCAGCCGTACAAGCTCCAGCTCATGCAGAGACATCAGAATCGTCACATGCTGCTTCTCCGCCAGCAGGCGAAGAAGATTCAGGAATTCCAGCTTATATCGGATATCAAGGAATGTTGTCGGCTCATCGAGGATCAGAATATCCGGTTCCTGGCAGATTGCCTTGGCCAGAAGGACCCGCTGCCTCTGACCGTCGCTGATTTCCGTTATATATAGAGAGGACAGATCACTTGTCCCGGTCAGTTCCATTGCCCCGTCAACAGCCTCGTCATCTGCTGCCCTAAGTTTTCCCAGAAGCCCTGTATAGGGATAACGGCCGGATGCCACCATTTCCCGGCAGGTCATCCACTCCGGCCTTATGTTCCCGGTCATCATGACCGCCATGGCTTTCGCTATCTCGCTTCTCGTCAGCTCCCCAAGGTCTCTGTCTCCCAGAAGCACGTTTCCTTTAAGAGGCGCAAGGTCACCCATCAGAGTCTTCAGCAGGGTCGACTTGCCGGACCCGTTCGGTCCGATCAGAGAGATGATCCGGCCCTCAGCGAGGTCGAAATTTATATCCGACAGCACGATCCTGCTGCCATAGCCCGCGCTGAGATCGCGCGCGGACAGGGTAATTTTATCATTCATGAGTTATCTACCTTTTCTCTTCAGGTTACATTCCTGACCAATCCGGGCTTGCAGAATCTATATTCATCAGATTGGCCGCTTGTTGCGTGTCATCATGATCCAGATAACACACGGAGCTCCGAAAACGGCCGTCACCGTGCTGATGCTCAGCTCAGTCGGCGCGAAAAGAGTCCTCGCGATGAGATCCGAAAAGAGGCAGAATACCGCTCCGCCGAGGAAACATGCGGGTATCATGACAATCGGTCTCTGAGTCTTCATGAGATTTCTGATAAGGTGGGGCACCGCGACTCCTACAAAAGAGACAGGTCCTGCAAATGCAGTCACCACCGCGGACAGCACACTCGACAGCAGAATCACTGCAATCCGAAGACGAAGCACGTTGACCCCGAGACTGCCGGCAGCAGATTCACCGAGCTGGTATGCTCCGATCGGCTTTGACAGCAGGAATGCGGCCGTGACCGCAAGCGCGACAACAGATCCTGCCGATGCGACATCGCTCCATGTTGATCCGGAAAACGTTCCCAGGGACCAGTTGTGGAGATTGACGATATTGGAATCATCCGCGAATGTGACGACAATCTCCGTTATCGCTGAGCATATGTAGCCTACCATGACGCCGCATATGATCAGCACACTCATGCGATGGACCTGCTGTGATGCGGCAAGAATAAAACCGGTGACAGCCATCGCTCCTGCAAATGCCGCAAGGACCATGGCAAACGATCCCAGATGCAGTCCTGCCCCGAGCGAAAAAATCATGACAAGAGCGACCGCAAGCTTGGACCCCGATGAGATACCAAGAATAAAAGGTCCCGCAATCGGATTGTTAAAGAAAGTCTGAAGCAGAAAACCTGACACAGCCAGAGCTCCACCGAGTATCATTGCCGTCACGATCCTCGGCAGGCGTATGCTCCAGATGATGCTGTGGGCTGTTCCGCCCCCACTGCCCATCAATATAGCCGGAATATCGGCGATTGCCACAGCCCTGCTGCCATTTGCGACATTGAGGACAAAAAGAAGAACGAGCATAGCCGCGAGCAATATGAAACTTGTCAGTAGCCTTTTATTTTCTCTCATATCTATACACCGATAACCGAACACAATGCATGAATTAATCTCCTGAGCACAGTCTCCATCATTTCCCGACTTTGTGCAGATAGGTAAGGTCATCCCCCGACTCGCCTTTGATAACGAGCCTGATCTCACGGATCATTTCCGCGGAGGATGTCGTGTGCTGGAACATATCCTGCTCCGTGCACCAGACATTGCCGCTCTTTACGGCCTTAAAATCCGAAAAAAGGGGACTCTTTTGGAGAAGATCATCCACTGTCCCGATCTCACCGTCAATAGTTGCATTATAAATCAATATGTCGGCATCCACACACCCGGCATAGAAATCTTCCATCTGCATATTCATGGTAGAAAGAGCGTTCTCTGACTCCATTCCCGGAAGCTCGGGCACGTAGGAGCCTCCTGCAAGGCGGATCATACGAGCGACATAGTCTCCGGACTTTCGGACATTTGCAAGACCGGCTGAAGTGAGATAGAAGAAGGCGACGGTCTTTGTGTCCTGTGCGTCCGCGCTCTCCCTGATCACATCCTCCGCAGTTTCTTTCTGCTCATTAAAGAAGCTCTCAGCCTCGTCCTCACGGTCAAAAAGAAGACCGTACAGGCGAATCCACTCCGTACGTCCGATCGGATGAGACTCGTAACTTGAGTGCTCGACCATAACGGGGATGCCCAGCGACTCAATCTTCTCCTTCACCTCCGGCGTGTGGTAGATCATGGTCGACTCAATTGCGAGAGAACACTCCTCCATAAGCAGCGCTTCGTAGTCTGGAGCGCTGTACTTGCCGACATAAACCATATCTCCACTGTCGAGGGCTTCCGCCGCCGAAGCAATGCTCCAGTCCTCTTCCTTCGTGCTGGTCATTGTCACACAGGGAACAGTTCCCAGCGCATCCATGAAATCCATGGCTGAGGAGGCAGCCAGATAAACATTTTGAAGTGGCTTTCGGATCACAGTCACGTCATCCGGGAGCCCGGAGGGCGCGTCATAGCCTTCCTCGACGACCAGGTATCGCCCGGTGCCCTCGATCGTAACAAGCTCACAGGCGTCACCGTAGTAGTCCACTTGGAACTGATCCGCATAGACAAGCTCCATGCTGCGGTCCGGCTTCATATCAGCCCAGACCAATGCATTGTCTGAAGCACTGCGGTCGGAAATGCTCTGCGTGTCCTTCTCATCCGCGCTGTATCCGGAATCGAAGCCCGGGCTGTCGGCATCTTCCGTGTGCTGCCCGGTACCGGACACACCACTGCCACCGCCGCTGTCCTGCCCTCCGCAAGCCATAAGACAAACTGCCGCAAACACTGCGGCAGCTGTCCATCTCATTTTATTTAATTGTCTTTGAATCAAATGTAAGAGTGTATTCAATTTCATAAGGTTTGCTCATCGCTGTTGTGTCGGCTGTGACCTGCATCGGCCTGTCGAAAACGGTGACCGGTATCTCGAACGTCGATCCGCCCTCAAGAGTGATCGGATCATATCTTGTTCCGTCGACGATCATATAGTCGTAGTTAGAAGAGCCCCAGGTAATCGTTGCGGTCGCAGTGCCCCCCTCGATCTTAAGAGGTGCCGGTGACTGGACCGAAGCCCTGCCCGAACCGCCTGCCAGAGCTACCTCTACTTCGTATTCTCCGTCAGTCAGTCCCAGGTCTGCTGCTTTTGTCAGCGCTTCATCCTTCCAAGCGGATATCGGCAGCGAATCAGACCTTGCGACCAGAGTTCTCGCGTACCATTTTTCCTTGCGCTTGCTGAAAGCGGCGCAGTCGATGCCTTTATCCAGAGCTTCGACCGGAATCGTGAAGGTGTGGACTCCATCAGCATTTTCTGCAAATGGCAGATACTCCTTCTCACCTGCATTCACCGCCTCCTCGGGCGTTCCCATAAAGAGGTACAGGTAACCGGTGCCTTTCATTGTCAGTGTGGCATACATGTGATCCGCTTCTACGGTAAGTTCTGCGGACTCAATGCTGAACATGGATGAGCTAGAAGCCACAGTTACGGGATACGTCCCTTCAACGAGGCTGTCGACCCCGACCGGTACCATCCAATCTTCCACAACAGTCTCCACGTCGGTCATTTCAGAGGCGTCCGCGATCCTTGAGTCCGTTCCTTCTGAACTCTTCTCGCTATCAGTTTCTGCCGCACTGCTCTCTGACTCCGGGTCTTCTGCGGAAGATTCAGCTTTTTCCTCGGCGCTCACGTCCGCGGAAGCCACTGTGGCGCTCTCATTGGCAGCCACGCTCTGGGCAGTGTCGCTTACGCTGCTGCCGCAGCCTGCCAGTGTACCTGATGCTACAAGTGCCGCCAACAATATAGCGGCCAATTTGTTTTTCATCGTATGTCTCCTTACGTTGCTCATTACCGCCTTTATGGCTGAATACTCGCTGTCAAACATCAACTGCACATGAATCAGCCTCCAGGTTGTCATTGTGACAGTTCAGACAGGCTGCAGCAAAGTTTCAGGATCCGGCGCAAAGATCATCTTCATCGAAAAGCGCATATCCTTCCCTACGAGCTTGCGTAGGCGACAAGCCAAGGTGCCTGATTCGTGCTCGCACGAAAGGAAGGCACTTTGGCGCCCGCCCGACATCGAGCGTGAAACGCGAGATGAAGGCGGCTTGCCGCCTATGCGATCTCTCAGTCGGATATGCAATGCTTTTCTCACGAAGATGGATGCTTTGCTGCCGGAAACGTTGCATAAGAACAGCCTGTCTGAACTGTCACATGTCAACAAACCCAGACCGAATCCCGTGCGAAGGTATATGCTAATGTGGAGATTATTCAGCAAGAGCGGATTCCACGAACTTCTGCAAATGCTCCACATACATCTGCTGGATCTCCGGCTGCTGGCCAAGGCCTTCAAGAACACACTCCACGCTGTAGCCTTCCGCTTCGAACTGGCTCTTCCAGGAGTCTTCCTCATCGCCCGCCATGTCATTATTTGCATGATCACCGGCAACGACCATGAGCGGCATAAGGACTACTCTCTTGTATTCTCCCTCGCCGACAGCAGCCATCACATCTTCAAGAGACGGAGTAGCTTCGACAGTTCCTACAAAGTAATTCTCGAAACCGTCAGCTGTGAGAACTTCCTGCATTTTCGCATATACGGCATTGGATTCTGCCTCTGTTCCGTGGCCCATGAAGCAAATGGCGGTCTCGCCGTCATCATATTCTGCTGTCCGCGCTGTGATGATTTTCGCAACTTCCTCGAAATCTCCATCCTCCGCGAGAAGGTTCTCGCCCATGGTGATGCTTTCAAATGCATCCGCGTACGACATGACCTCCTCCTCAAGATCATGGTACTCTAAGCCTGCCATGAGGTGTGTCGGCTGCACGACCAGGTTCTTTACCCCATTGTCCACAGCCCGGTCAAGAGCTTCTTTCACATTGTCGATCTTGATGCCGTCCCGCTTATTGACATGATCGATGATAATCTGGCTCGTGAAGGCCCTGCGCACAGACCAGTCCGGGAAGGCTTCTCGGATCGCGTTCTCGATGCCGCCGATCGTAAGTCTTCTGCTGTCATTGAAGCTCGTGCCGAAGCTCACAACGAGAATCTCATTCTCTCCGATCTCATCCTGATTGCCCGGATCATCGAGGGATGCGTCGCCCGTCTCATAATTCTCTTCGTCTTCTTCATCTGCCGCTTCGCTCTCATCTGTCACAGGAACGGACTCTGCCGCGGATTCCTCGATCACGTCAGCTGCAGATTCTGCCGTATCCGCAGTCTCCCCCGACGGGGCAGCGTTTTCTGCTGTACCTCCGCATCCGATGAGTGTGCCGATCAGGGCTGCGCTGAGTAATAATGTTGCAATTCTTCTTTTCATGTTGTGCCTCCTTTGATTTTCCCGCCGCGGATCAAAAAAGGCATGCAGGAAAAAACCCTCCGCGTGGGAGGGCGCACTTATCCCTGCAGCTGCCCCGCAGGGATGATGGTACGACCAATGCCTCGTGATCCGGAGCGGATGCTCCTGTACCGGCATACGGCAGGTTTCCTGGCTTCGGATCATCATACGCCGCGCTGCCTTCCCGGCTTTCGCCAGTGACATTCTGCGCGCCGCACTCCCCTTTCACAGTGACGAGATCGTACAGGATTTGCACCTGTTTCCCTTTTACCCTCCGCGCTGACTCCGCGCGCAGGCACCGTATACCTATTTAGTTTTAGCGGGACTCCCCCGCGATACGAAAAGTATACCACGCAAAGCCCCGGCGGTAAAGTGCTCGGAAGTAACAGTTCATGCGGGCTGCATCCGAATCTCTGAAGCCGGCAGTAAGCATCATCTTCATCGAAAAGCGCAGGTCCTACCCTCCGAGCCTGCGTAGGCGACAAGCCAAGGTGTCTGATTCGTGCTCGCACGAAAGAAAGGCACTTTGGCGCCCGCCCGACATCGAGCGTGAAACGCGAGATGAAGGCGGCTTGCCGACTACCTGGTATCTCAGTCGGACCTGCAATGCTTTTCTCACGAAGAAGGATGCCTCACTGCCGGCAACGAACTATGAAAGCAGCCCATCCGAACTGTTACCGATGAATCCCACCGCAAGGCACTAATCTGAGATTTGCAATAGCACTGTTTCCCACGTATAATGTCAATATACACTGCGAGAGGGTAACGGTCGGAATCCGAACTTTCGCCCCGCATGCAGAACCTCAACGTACGGAAGGAGTCCCCATGACGCCCGGACTTATACTGACGCTTGTAAAATACGCGTTTTCTGCACTGCTCACTTTCATATCGATCGCGTGCACTAAAAATATAAAATACACTATATCATCGCTGCTTGAGCTCGCCTGCATCTTCCTCATTGTCAACGCTCTCCTGCCCGCCGCGCACCTGCCTGTGATCATCTTAAGTGACCTGCTCAGCCTACTTTTCAACGCCCAAATGTTGGTCCTGTCCTTCGGAGCTGTCTACATCACTCTGGTCATGCTCACGAACCTGGACTCCCTGGAAGACCTCTTCGGCAAGCTCGTTCAGTACCTGATTGCGATCGCAGTCGTGCTGGCATTCACGTTCCTGCCGGTGAGTCACGTCGCCGGTATCCCGGCATTCATCCTGCCTGTGGTCATCGCCGCTGATATTGTTTTCCTGGTCGTATTTGGCGCGCAGTACTCTCCGACATATGGTCTCTATGACCTGATCCGAACTGTAGTGCTGAACATACGCCGCACAAAGCTTGTGCAGAGGCTCCCCGACGCAAAAGAGAAATTTGCCAAAGACCTCATCGATGATTACAGGGAAAAGCCGAAGAGTCTGCCCGAGAATCCGAGCATTATTCTGATCTTCACGGAAGGACTCTCCCAGCACATGATTTCCGACAAACGGAACATCATGCCGAACTTTCAGGCTTACCAGAAAAAGTCGCTGAACTTCACTAACTATTACAACCACACCTACGCGACCTACTGCGCCCTGATCGGCCAGCTGACAAGCGGCTATCAACTTAACAATTACGACCAAAGCAGCCTGACGTCACTGCAGGGGATTCTGAAAGGCCGCGGCTATCACACGACCGTGATCAACACAGAGCCGCGAAACAAGCTCTTTACAGCTTATCTGGGCGGAATGGGATTTGATGAGGTGAGGGGATCCGAGATCACTGACCTTCAGGGCGAGGCCCACAGCCTCTCCGACCGACAGGCCTACGAGCTCCTCTTCGACGCCGCTAAGGAGAATCACGCTAAAGGCACCCCGCATCTCACCGTGATCTACACATTCGGCTCGCATATCTCATTTGACTCGCCGGATGAGAAATACGGAAACGGTAAGGACACGACGCTGAACAAAATGTATAATCTTGATATACAGTTCGGCCGTTTCATGGAGAAATTCGAAGCAAGTGACATGGCGGACGACACCATTATCGTGATGACGGGTGACCACTGCGCATACGGAGACTTTTTTTATCGCGGAGCTTATCCGTACTATAAGCGTGCAAATGTCGACTGTGACGAAATGCCCCTCTTCATCCACCACAAAAATGTCCGTCCGGAAAACGTCGATGCATGCGGACGAAATACCCTGTGCATGGTCCCCACCCTGCTCGACTATCTGGATGTCAGCGCTCCGAATTATTTCCTTGGGACGTCTCTTTTCGGGCCTTCCGGGAAATACGACACCATTTTCTTCGACGCGACCTACCAGCTGACAACAAAAAACGGACAGATCCGGGAGCTGACGAAAGAAGAACTACGCCTGCTCGAACCTGTCCTCATGGACTATTTCGCGGCGAAAGCCAAGCCGTAAGTTTGATGAAAGCAGTTGCTGCCTGAATTTAGACACACAAGCGCATCACTCAGCTCGCGCGAGATCAGAGATTGCGATTTACCGTTTCATGAATTGGCATGCTACAATATTATCGGAACCGCTTCGCGAACCCGATAATCATAATTCGGGCGATTTCATCGCCCTTTTATCGGGAGTTCCTTGCGTAACTTCCGATAAGATATATTACCGGCTTTGAGCAATCAGATTGGAGACAGATATGAGAATAAAAAAACTTACCGCATATGTCCTGTGCCTAATAATGGCAGCCTGTCTGTCCGCCTGTACCGGCATAGTCGAACCCACCTCCGACCAGTCGACGACTGTGGAAACGGCAGAGCATTTCAATGTGGCTGTCTTCTACTTTGACTACGCCGACGCGTATATATCCGCGGTGCGCACAGCCCTGAACAAGGATCTGACCGACAGCGGCATACCCTACACCGAGTATGACGCCGCTTCCAACCAGGCGACGCAGAACTCCCAGATCGACAACGCCCTCGCCCACGGCGCAAGCATGCTGCTGGTCAATATTGTCAGTTCCGGTTCAACAGATATCGCTGACTCCATATGCCTCAAGGCATACGTTGCCCACGTTCCGGTCGTCTTCTTCAACCGCTCCGTCGAAGCAGAGGGAGACGAGGGTGTCATCCTCGACTTCTACAGCAATGTGGCCTTTGTCGGGACAGACCCTGCGGAGGCAGGACACCTGCAGGGCCAGATGATCGGGCATTATCTTATCGAAAACTATGACAGATGCGATCTCAACGGTGACGGTGTCATCAGCTACGCTTCCTTTAAGGGCGAAGCCAAGAACGCCGAGGCTATCTACCGCACACTGTACTCCGTTGAGGATACCAACCACATACTCAGGGCTAACGGGAAGCCTGCCCTCAGCTATTTCAACCCTTCGAGCGTAGACGAATTCCAGCTGGATCTGACAGGCAAATGGTCCATGGACGCAGTCAGAGACTACATGATGACCAACCTCGGTCAGTACAACGAGACCAGTAAAAACATGATCGAGCTTGTGATCTGCAACAGCGACACCATGGCGGAGGGAGCAATTCGCGCCCTTCAGGCTTTCGGCTATAACACCGGGGATGAAACAGCAACGACAATTCCCGTCTTCGGCGTCGACGCCTCTCCGGCAGGCCGACAGCTGATTTCAGAAGGTAAGATGGCAGGCACAGTCGTCCAGGATGCCCAGGGCATGGCACACTGTATCAGCCTGCTGACATCGAATGTAAATGAGGGGAAAGATCTCCTTGACGGAACAGAAGATTATGCGAGAGATACCAAGAACAAAATCGAGCACAAGTTGTATATTCCCTATTCCGTCTATGAACCGGAAAAATGATTCGGTGCTGAGAGTGAAACATCGATTTGGATTTCAGAGCGGGATGCAGGTGAATATCGCTCTGCCTAAAACAACATTTTCCTCAGACATAACGTTCACTTCCACAGTAGTAAGCCTGCGCCCTCTTTTAATGACGCAGGCTTCCGCATAAATACGGTCAATATTCAGTGCGGGACGAAGATAGTGGTAAGAAGCATCCGCTGTCGTAATTTTGTCTCCATAGGAGGCTGCCGCTGCTCCTGCAGCGACGTCCGCCAGTGTGAACAGACATCCTCCATGAACAGATCCGATAGGGTTCGTATGATTCTCTGTAACTGCTAAGGCTGCCCTGGCATAACCCTCCGACATTTCAATCAGAGTTATTCCGTTGCTGACAGGAAATCTATTGACCGCGTTTCTTTCTTCTACCACTCTTTGATAATCCATTACTTCCTCCTACGAATCCTTATTTTCCCTATCCTGCCGCATCACCTCATTGACTTCCGCGCCAATCATAATGATATACATGCTGAAATACAACCAGAACATGACTATGGCCAGCGTCGTAAGCGAACCATACATAGAAAACGCATGGAACGCGCCGAGATAAACCGTTACGAACAGGGAAAACGCCATCCAGCCGATCGTAGCCACAAAAGCCCCGGGCAGCTGCTCTGAAAACTTCAGCTTCTTGTGCGGGAACCACCTGTACATGAGCGAGATTCCCAAAGTCATGAGGAATATGACGTAGACCGTGCGCATGGCGGTGGAATACAGATAAAGAGGTACTCCCTTCGGCCTCATATGCAGGAGGAAGGTCCTCACATTCCTCCAGAAGACCGTCATCGCTGCGGCGAACATGAGCAGAATCGCAAGGCAGATCGTATATAGCAATGCCCAGAGTCTTATAATGAACCAGTTCTTGAGTTCCGTTATTCCCGCGATCCGGTCAAGCCCGGTCGACAGCGCGTGCATGGATTTCGAAGCAGCCCACAGCGTCGTGACAGATGAGATTCCGATATATCCAAAAGATGAGGAATACAGCTCCTGCAAGATGTCATGCAGGGCCGGCAGCAGATAGTCCGGGAAAATGGAATCGACCGCAAAGAGCAGGTCCTCCTGACTGACCGGCGCGTACTTCATGAGCTGCAGAAGCAGGATCAGGAACGGGAACAGCGACATCAGTATGAAGAAAGCTGATTGCGCTGCGTAAGCCCCGACCTGATCATCCGTCGACTTGCCTATGACACGGACGACAAAGCCTGCCGGTTCAAATATCTTCTTTATGAGTCTCTTCATATTTCTAAACCCTCAGCAGACAACAACTCCGACACCTTACCGACCGAAATCATCACATCAGTGTATCCTTTTCAGCCTCTCTGTGTATCATCCTGAACGCAATGATCGTGAGAACAATAATCATGACCAGAACGAAATATATGGCGGCATCACTCTCCGTAGTCAGACAGAAATCCCACGTTCCGTGAATGAGGATGGGGATGAGCAGACCGATCATCTTTCTTCTCTTACATAACTTTGTCCACCCATCAAGCTCTGCTGTCTTCGCCCATCCCATGTAATAGCCCATGAAGATACCGCATACGACGTGGACCGGAATCAGTCTGGAGATTGCTATCTCGGCTCCGAACTGTGTCATATACATAATGTTCTCAAGAGCCGCAAAGCCAAGAGCCGAAGTCGCGTAATAAATAATCGCGTCGAAGTGGTAATTGAATTCCGGTGACTTCCACACTGAGATAGTGGCCATGAGCCTCTTGGAGAATTCTTCAGAGAAGCCTACGACCAGGAAGAAGTAGATCAGATTGTAGACAGTTCCCTGCGTGTAACCGGGATAGACCATGTCCAGAACAAAGCCGAGGCCAAGCTCAAGGATAATTGCGGGTATAACAGAGATCATACCGAATATGAACGTCTTGCAAATGAGACCTACCGGTTCTTTATCGACTTTATCAATCCTGTACATATACATCATAAGAAGTAACGGCGGGACAAGGCCCCACATTAGAATTGCTCTCATTGTTCTCTCCTTTCACGCGTTAACTGATTTGCCATCTGACATGGCTTCCCTCGTCATCCTTGGTGACGACCAGCTGGTTGTCTATCTCCTGCTTGAGCTCGGTGACATGGGAGATGATTCCTATGAGCTTGGAACCTCCCGCCATATTCATGAGCACGCGTACCGCCTGATTTCTGGAGTGATCATCCAGGGAACCGAAGCCCTCATCGATGAACATGACGTCAAGGTTGACCGCCGCGGATCTCTCCTGGATCTGATCCGCCATGCCGAGGGCCAGCGACAGCGCAGCCATAAAGGACTCGCCTCCGGACAGTGTCCGAACTTCCCGCTCCTTCCCTGTGACGGATGAATATACCATGAGGTCAAGTCCCTTGTTCTTGCCCTCGCCTGCCTTATCGAGATCGTACATGCGAAGCTCGAACTGACCTGCCGACATCTCTGAGAAGCGAAGGTTGGCTGCGTAGAGGATCCGCTCCAGATAATAACGCTGGACATAGGTCTCAAGGTCCATTCGGGATCCGGCAACTTTGCCCGTCACAAGTCTGTACAGGTTGTCAAGCTTTGTGTGGTCATCCACTGTCTTCCTGCGCTCGTCCATCTTCGGCAGCAATGCATTAAGCGCATCTCTGTCGGACTTGAGCTGCTCCCTGATGATTCCGTTCTCTTCAGCCTTGCTCTCATACACAGCCTGAGCCTTCAGCATGTTTTCTCTTGCGGTCCCGTCTGACGGGCGGACGAGGTCTCCGATGAGTTCCTTTGCGGACGCGAGCATGCTCTCCGCGCCAGCCCTCTTTTTATAGTGGCTGGCAACCTCCATTTGCATGTGTTCGCCTTCGGTCCTCGGATATTTCAGGACAAGTTCCTTCCACTCATGTTCCGCGAGGTCCTTCTCGTCAAGAATGGAATCGTAGGCTGTCCTTCTCTCCGCAATGACCTGCTCCTCCTCAGGGATATTGCCACCGTACTCGGCAATCAGATTCTCCGCCTTCTGCCTTACGGATGTCGCTTCCTTCAGATCCCTGTCTGCATTTTTGAAGGCATGACCTGCAAGGAGCTTCTTCCCCTCCGCCTGCTTCAAGTCGTTATCCGCCTCCTCGGTGGAAGCGTAGAACCTCTGGGCTTTAAGTGTATCCAGGGCGGAAAGCTTGGCGGCGTGTTCGCTCGTCGCCTGAGTAACCCTTTCACTGGCCGCGGCAACAAGGTTTTTCAGGCGCTCTTTTTCTTCATCGACACCTTTCAGCTTCTCCATGACCGCCTGGTAATGATCCACATCACCTTTGGCTGCCGACATCGCGCGGCGGAGTTCCTCTCCGCGGGCTTCAATAAGCGTTTTGGCTCTGGCAAGGACGATGTCATCCGGCACGTTCGTAATGCTCTTCTTCATTTTCGAAACGAGGGCATCCCTTGCTCTTAAAACACTCTCGTATTTTTCGTCATATACATCCTTTGCCGATCTGGATCTGGCCGCCTGAGCTTCCTGTTTTTCACGAAGTTCCTCAACTTCTCTTCCGACACTCTCCACCATATCCCGTGTAACATCGGAAAACTCTGTATTGATTGGACACGGTGACGGATGTTCTGTCGATCCGCATACCGGACAGGGACGTCCCGGCACGAGAGTTCTGGCGAGCAGACCTGCCTGCGCATCAAAGAATGCCTGTCTCAGACCGTCATATTCAAATTTCTTTGCGCGGTAGTCAGCTGAGGCCTTTTCATAGGCTTTTTGGGCGGCATCGACAAGTCTCTTCTGTTTTTCAGCGTCACTGCGTAGGCCGATTGCTTTCACCGCATCGTCAAGAAGCGAATCCACCGCCACGATCTGCTCGTTCAGAAGACCCAGTCTTGCGCCGGCATCCTTTAATTCCTCGGATTCCCGCTGCCACACAGCCGTCTGTTCAATGAGCTCGTTCTGCTGCTTTGTGGCAGCCGCATACGCAGCCTCCTCCTTTCTAAGGACCTGCAGAGCAGCAGTCATCTCGTTGTCCGCTGCCTTGATCGCCTTTACATGCTGCCTGTCCTTCTCGACCCGAGTCTTGACTTTGATAGCGTTGTCCTGCTCTTCTTCAAGGACCTGCCTTGTCCTCTCAAGTTCGGCATTGGCCTTCTTAACTTTTTCCTCGAGACCGGGCATGAGCGCTTTCTGCTGCTCAAGTCTTCGCATGGTCTCCGCGAGTCTCTTTACCCCGTCTTCATATCGCGTGTAGACAGCCTGCACTTCGTAGGCTGCCGCAAGCTGCACGCCGAGGCGCTCAAGCTCTTTGATATGGGCTTCATTTGCAGCACATTCAGCAAGCTGCTTCTCAGCCTCATCCTGCTGGCGGAAAGACTTCAGCAGGTTCTCTGTCCTTGTATAGATATCCCGCTTTTCATCGCGCTCTTTAACGGCAGCCGCAAGCTCCGCGTCAGATCTGACCTTTTCCTTGGTCAGGTAATCTGTGAGTTCCCTTAGGACTTCGATGAGCGAGTCCATATTTGCAACATTGAGACGGTCCGCCTCCATGATCCGCTTTATGAGCTCTCTCACTTCCTCAGCATTCTCATAGTTGTCCGGAATCACGATATGGGACGCCTCGGTCTGGCAGACTGTGCGTATATGTCCGAGTTCCTTTTCCTTCTCCTTCTTCCTGCGATCCAGCTCATCGCCGATCTGCTGGTACAGCTCGGTGCCGAAAAGTCTGCGGTAAATTTCTTTTTTGTCGGCGGATTTAGCCCGAAGAAGCTCCATGAATTCGCCCTGGGCAATCATGCCGACCTGCATGAACTGCTCCTTGGAAAGCCCTACAATCTCGAGCAATTTTACATTGGTCTCCTTGCTCGGATATTCGGTGCCGTCCGGCATGATGAGCGAGACTTTCTCTGCCTCGGGGATCACTCCCGTTCCTTTTTTCTTTGCGCGCATGTATCTCGGATTTCGGCGCACTGTGTACACGTCCGCCCCCTCGAAGCTGCCGTCGGAAAATGTCAATTCGACATATGGTTCCGTGCCCAAAGCGGCGAACTGGCTCTGAAGCTCTGTGCCGTTTTTCACATTTCTTGATGAGCTGGCCTCGCCGTACAGTGCAAATACGATCGCGTCGAATATTGTCGTCTTCCCCGCACCCGTATCTCCGGTGATGAGAAAGAGGTTCTGATTAGGTTCGGTGAAATCTATAACAGTCCGCTGTCCGTAGGATCCAAATGCCTGCAGCGTGAGTGTCAGTGGTCTCATGGTATACCTCCTGTGAACTACTCGTTTATTATGTATCCTCTTCTCCACTGCTTTCGATCGAATTGATGATATCCCGGATGATGGCCAATGAGTCCTCATCAATATCCTTCAGGAATGAACAACACAGTTCATAGGGATCAAGTTCCTCATCTGCCTGAATTTTTCTGGAGTAATCCGCGCGTTGCGTGTTGACCCTGCGGATCTCGAGCAGATTGGGAAATGCGGCTCTGAGTCTGGCCTGCATATCAAAAATATCGAATTCCACTTTGTCTGTGAGAACTGCTGTCACGTAGTCGTCGCAGCCCTGCTTCAGTATCTCTTCGAGTGTATCTTCTATGACTCTTACCTCGTGAAGCGGCTCAAGGGGCAGGACGGTGATAGACGGAGCACTTCCTTTTTCTCGCAGCGTAACCATAACAACCCCCTTCTTCTGGCCGGCCTCGCTCACGGAATAGGGCATCGGAGTCCCGGAGTAGCGGAACCGGTCATCACCGACGGTCATCGGTTTATGAATATGTCCGAGAGCGACATAGTCGAAGGGAGCAAGGACATCCGCCGAGATCTCATCAATGTTGCCGACGGTCCTGATTTCTGACTCCATGCGCTCGACATCGTCGGCGGTCTTTCCCACCGGCAGGTAGAACTGATGGCTCACAAAAACGTTGCGCTCATCAGGATCGATATTTTCACGGGCGATCAGAGCATGCATCGCTTCGTTATAGCTGAGGTTCCTGCCATCCGCGTCAGTCCCGGTGATCAGCTTCACCATGGAAGGCTTGACGAACGGGAGCAGATAAAAGTTCACCGGTCCGAACTCATCAGTCAATGTCACTTTTTCAATATATTCATCCGGCATGACCGGCGGCTTGCCGATCATGAAGAGCTTCTGTTTTGCCAGAACCCTCCTGTATGTATCCACGCGCGGCGCGCTGTCGTGATTTCCGCTGATGGTCATGACGGTGGATGAGGTTTCATTTGCAAGCACAGCGATAAAGTCATCGAAGACCTCGACCGCCTCTGCGGAGGGGACTGCCTTGTCATAGATATCACCCGCGATGAGGATGACATCCGGGGCCTCCTCCTTCGCATATTTTATGATCTGGTCAAAAACATACTTCTGGTCTTCCAGAAGGTCACGGTTATACAGCTTTAAACCAATATGCAGGTCTGACAGATGAAATATTTTCATGCTAGTGTCCTCTCATTTTGAAGGTGACTGCTAAAGACTTCTCGCGTTTCGTTTCGATGTATAAAGGTGAATACCTTATATATGCTGCTATTCTATGAGTATACCACAGAATGCTCTTCTATTGGCATAAAAAGCGAACTGTGAGGTGTGCCTGTCCAAACTGCAGCGTCATAAATTCGCACTGGCATAAATCTGCTTCCTGATGTATGATTAAGCCCGAAAATACATCAAAGGAAATACTTCTATGGAATTCAGTCTGATTTTATTCAACAAGTTGGTCGCCATGATGATCATGGCAATTGTCGGCTTCGCGCTGGTCAGGTTCAAGCTTCTTCGGGAGAGCGACACCCGTGTCATCTCCGTTCTGCTTGTCTATGTACTGCAGCCCTGCCTCATAGCCCGCGCGTTTCAGATCGACCTGACGCCGGAGCGCGTGCACGGTTTCGTATACGGCACAATCTTTGCAACCGTGACAATACTGCTATCAATGCTTCTTGCGAGACTTTTTATGAAGCCGATCGATTTGGACGCGGTCGACCGGTCAACGATCATTTACGCAAATGTAGGCAACCTTCTCCTGCCTCTCGTCAGCATGGCACTGGGCGATGAGATGGTCTTTTATTGCAGTTCCTTCCAGATCCCGTTCAACTTGCTGCTCTGGACACATGGTTACTCAATCATCAAGGGCGATAAGACTGTCAACATAAAAAAGCTTCTGGCAAACCCGAATCTGATTGCCCTATATATCGGAATTATCCTTCTGGTCACCAGAACGACTGTCCCATCCGTTATCGACGCGGCTGCCAAAGGCTTCAATGATATGGTCGCCGCCTCATCGATGCTGCTTGTAGGCATGGTCATCGCGGGAATAGATATAAGGACCGTATTCACATACAAAAAAGCCTACCTTATATCGTTCGGCAGGCTCCTGGTTATCCCCATTCTTTCCATGCTCATACTCTTCGCGACTGGATTTCTCACACGCCACCCGGAGCTTCGGCCGGTCTTCATGGTCGTCATACTCGGAGCGGGCGCGCCGTCCGCAAGCTCGATTGTTCAGATTGCTGTCCTGCATAATAAAAACGCTGCCAAAGCCAGCATCTATAACGTAATGACGACACTACTGTGTGTTATAACCATGCCTCTGATCATCTTCATATATCAAATGATGTTCCCGGGGTGAGGCATTAATGGTCTCGCGAGCGATACTTAAATTGTCACAGAAAGGAGAATAACCGCAATGAAAGAAAATAAAATAAGACAGCTGCTCAAAGAAAACAAATGCACCACTTCAACAAGAATATGAAGCACCTGGCCGTTCTACACAGAGGCGATCGGGGCAACCGGCAATTTCGTAAAGACTGCACTCAAATTCGGCGTCCGTCCGAGATGTGAAGTCCTGAAACCGGAAGAGCTCCAGTACTATATTGACCTTGGTGTCCGTGACTTCTCCCTCGGAGACGAGTTCAAGAAGCTCAGAGAACTCTGGGTGGACGACGGAACTAAGATGGCTGAAATCGTAAGCAAGCTTTAATTGGCAAAAGCTTGTCCGCGCTGCATTTGCCACATATATCACCATGGAAAAGAACCCCCGCAAGGCGTCTTTAGCGCCATGCGGGGGTTCTTTAATGATATCTCATATTTCGGAAAACCTGAACCAGCCGTTCTTTTTCAGAGGCTGATAAGAAAGTCTTTGATCGCCTCCGCCATCATATCCACATGATTGTTAAAGCAGTGGTCATCTCCGGGAATCGGCACCAGTTTTGCGTTTTTATAGAGTCTTTCAGCCTTCTCCGCATAGAAGAACGGAACAGATTCATCCTCATCGCCATGTACGATGAGGACCGGTCCTTCGTACCTTGCGATCTCATCCTCAACATGTATAGTCTGGGCTACACGGATATAGTCTCCGGATAACTCCCAATTATCAAATGCAATGCTCTCCGGAATATGCTCCGGATCAAATGTCATTCCCAGTATAATCCCCTCTCTGGCGTTCTCCGGGATCATCCATGCCGGAGATAACGGAATAATTGCCTTAAAGTCATCAGGGAACATGCCTCCGACCAGCATGGTCAGAAGACCGCCCTGCGAATGGCCGCTGAGGTACAGGTCCGTCACAAAGTCCAAAGACTTAGCGTAATTTACGACATCGATGGCGTTTGTCACCCATTTGTACAGAGTGTGCTTCCTGAACTCGCCATCACTCCCGCCGTGACCGTACATTTCCGCGCGGAGAACAGCAACACCTGCTTCCATCATGGCGTTCCTGGCAGCAATGAGGTGCTCTTCCTCCATATCTCCCGTGAAACCGTGGATCAGAATGCAGAGCGGTCCTTTTGTCAGTCCTTTCGGGCGATCAAGCTTTGCGTGCAGACGGGTTCCGTCACTGTCAATAAAGAACTCTTTCATTTTGACCTCCTGTGATTCTGATTATTTCAGTCCGCTCATTTTTTTGTAGACATCACCTCGGGAACCGGCCAGAAGCGTACTGACTACAACTATTGTTCCATTGATTATCGTATACACCACACGATAACCGCCAAGTCTAATCCGATAATAGTTGCTGTGCTTCCCTTTAATTCGCTTAACATCAACTTTCTCCGGGAACTCTCCAACCATAAGCTCCTTTATCGAGCTCTCGTACTCGGTTCTGATGTCCTCATGCTTCCTGAAAAATTTCTCTGCTGCCTTTGTATATTGGATATCATACGAAAATCCTGATACTTTAGTCATCCATACCTCCGGTCATACAGAAAAGTGCTTTACAGACGCAATTTTCAGATCATCGTCTGATAAAGATTCCAGCTCTCCTAATATCTCTTGTGTTTCTTCTTCCGACGCTTCTTCCACGTTCGCTGTGAGGCGATAGAAAGGATCATTCTTCATCTTGGGGAGATACTCGTCCAACGCATCCATCACAACATCAGTAATTGACATATGAAATACAGCTGCAACACTTTTAATATCTGCCAGCCTTTCTTCGTCCATCTTAATATTCATAGCCTTTGTTGCCATACAGCGCCCTCCTTTATCATATATATATGATATATGGTAAACCCGGTAAAGTCAAGGTTCACTCTTACGCAAAGGAGCTGTCGCATCAGGCGGTGTCACCACTGTATATGGCAGACATTTGCAAATAACGTCTGACATATATAATGATGGCGCGCCTTAATGCGACAGCCCCGTTTCTAATGGCTTATTCTACAGTCCCTTCTCCAATTATTACATCTGGATCATATCTGAGCTCTGAGGCATGATAACTGCGGCAATCAGGTAAGCCAGAACACCGCTGCCGCACATCAGTGAAAATGCCGCAAACCCGAGTCTTACCAGTGTTGAGTCGATTCCGAAATACTCTGCGATTCCTCCGCATACACCAAAAATAACCTTGTCTGTTTCGCTTCTCATAAGTCTCTTCATTTTTATTTCCCTTCCTTTTTTAGCAGGTTTTGTTTTCTTTTGATGAGTACACTTTACTCCGGGAAAATAAAAATATAAGGCAATTTACATTAAAAACAGATTAAAAGGGATATCCGCGTCCTGGAGCATCTCCTTCCCCGCTACACGAAAATCCCTTATATTGGCGCTATTTCAATTTAACATCAACTCTGCTTCGTCATCAAAACTATAGTCTCGACATTCTCCGTAAACGGGAACATATCATACGCAACAGCCTCTCTCGCCTTATAGCCGTGACTCGTGAGCCACTTAAGGTCTCTTGCCAGCGTCTCCGGCTCGCAGGATATATAAATGATGCGTCCCGGGGACATGGAGACCGCCGCGCTCATGAATGCCTCCGTGGAGCCCGTGCGGGGCGGATCCATAAAGACAACATCCGCTTTCTCGCGCTGCTCTGCCATACCGCGCATGAACTCTCCGGCATCATTGTTATAGAAGCGGATATTTTTTATGTCATTGGCCTTCGCGTTACGGATCGCGTCGCGCACCGCGTCGTTATTAAGCTCCACGCCGATGACCTCACCGGCCTTCGCGGCGGCGGTGATGCCGATTGTCCCGATCCCGCAGTAGGCGTCGATCACGCGCTCGCGGCCTGTCAGGTTGGCATACTTTATTGCCTGACGGTACAGCTTCTCCGTCTGCACGGAGTTCACCTGGTAGAAGGACTTCGAAGAGATCCTGAATGTGTTTCCGCAGAGCTTATCCTCGATATAACCCTTGCCGTAGATCACCGTCTCCTTCTCCCCGAGGACCATCGATGTCCGCTCGGCATTCTCATTCACAATGATCGTCGTGATCTCGGGGTGGCGGCGCAGAAGCTCCTTGACAAAGTTATTCTTGCCGGGCAGGACCTTAGAGGACAGCACGAGGACAACCATGATCTGACCGGTCACACGGGCACATCTCACAAGCACATGCCGAAGGAGACCGTAGCCTGAATCCTCATCATATACCTTGATTTTAAAGCTCTTCAGCATATCAAGGATGTCCCTGATAATGGCATCGGCCTTCTCATTCTCGATAAGACAGCTGTCAATTGACACGACTTTGTGGGTCCCCTGCTCGTAGATGCCGCAGATGTTGCGCTCTTTTCTGCCGTCCTTTATGTGTGCAAATGTAGATGTCACCTTATTTCTGTAATGATACGGGTCATCCATGCCGACGATTCCGGAAAGCTTCACGTAAGGCTTAAGAAGAGCAAATGTTTTCTTCTCCTTCTGGGCAAGCGTCCACTTATAATTCCGACCGATATATTCACACCCACCGCATCGGCGTCTGTGCGGACACTGCGGGGCATCCGGGTCAGCTACAAATTTCGGTCTGTACTGCTTCTCTTCATCGGCGGGGCGTGGGCTGCTCTTTATCCCGCCTGTCCCAATGCGATCTTCGGACGGTCTGTGGCTTCTGCCGGTTATTTCGTGACCTTTAGCTCTGCGGTCACCGTTCTTTGCCTCTTGCCCTTTACTTCTGCGGTCACCGTTCTTTACCTCTTGCCCTTTACTTCTATGGTCATTATTCTTTCCCGCATACTTTCTGCTTTCTTTCTTCGAATCTGAGTCGACCGGTTGGCCTTGTTCCACCCATTTTTCGTAAGCTCGTTTAATATCAAAATCCTTATTGGCCATTTTCACCTCTATAATTATTCAAAAGTAACCTTCTCAAAAGCACTTCTGATCAGCTGCTCGTAATCGATATCGTCATCCGATGAGCTGCCAGCATCGTCATAATAGTCATAGGAGATGATGAAGACAGTCCCGTCAAGCACAGTCCAGCCTGTGATCTCAGAATTATACGATACATTCTCCGTACCCGCATACAGGACGCAGGATTTCTGCGCGTAGCTGACAGTCATTCCGTTAACGTCTATGACATGTGTTTCACTGGTATAATCTTCGCTGACATCCTTTGGATCCACATCTCCGTACCATTCATCACTCCTGGCTGTCTCCTCCACCTTCTCAGGTGTCATGTCATCAAGGAAGCTGTAGATGTACTGTGAATAGGGCAGGCCTTCATTCGTGCACAGGGTGAACAGGGCGTCTCCCACAGAGTAATTCACTATCTGATCTTCGGGAAGCGCAAATTTTGCTGTGCTGCCGGTCGCGGTTGATGTGATTGCATATCTTCCGTTCTCGTCCGGCTCCGGGACCTCGTACTCCGGGTCGGCATCTCCCGCAGCCTCATCCGGGAGCTCCTCATCGGCCGACTCATCAGAATCACTATCGGCGGCGGGAACTGCATTTGCAATGACATCCTCGGGAACAACAATTTCCGGAATCTCATTGAAATTCTTGTATTCCGACGAGACCTTGAACGCCGACACATTCACTGTGATAAATGACTGCACGTATGACATAATCTTATTGCCGAGTTCCGTTCCGTCGAATTCCATACGAACAGGAAGATTCGTGCCTTCGGCAATGTACATTGCGACCGGAATTGTCATGTCTGACAGGACTGAATCATAATCATCGCCAAATACGGATGACATCGTTTCCAGTGAACTGCCGAGATATTCCTCGATCGCATCACCGGAAAGCGTGATGTCCATGCGATATACGGTCTGCTCACCTATCGTCTCTGTAGAATCGGCCAATGAAGCTTCGATCTGACCGTCTCTCACCCCTTCGAACATTGAGAGATTATACAGATCATCCATCTCCGGAACGTCAGAGTCAGACTTCGTCCACGTCTCGCTGCCGTCATTCATGTAGGTTACGAACTTATCATCCTCGCGGACGACATATGATTCGACATCCTGAACATTGTTCTCATCAAATACAGTGACGGACACGGAACCGGTCGTGTAGGCTGCGACCGGTTCGCCGGTCGCTTTGCAGGTCATACTTGCCTCAACCTTCATCTCTGTGCTGAGATCTTCACCTGATTCATCCTCACTCATCATATCGCCCATGCTCATCACAGCGGTCATATTAATCACGGAGTCATATTCCATGGACGTGACTTCGCCGAGGGCATCCGCCACGTATCCGGCGAGTTCCGCAGCGTTCGTCGGTGCCGGAGTCGGAGCAAGTCCGCCAACACCGGACACCCCGCTGCAGCCGGTCAACACCGAAAGAGTAAGTGTACCCATAATGATCCAGACAGAGATTTTTCTCAAATTAATCATATATTCATCTCTCCATACCGTTTTATTGAAATTTGGCAAATAATACACCATGCAATCAATTCGCATCTGCCGGGACATGGTGCCTTCTCTCCCGAAAGCAACTGGCAGCGTGCCGCTGATCAATTCATCTTCGTACTATCTCATATTTATACGTGTCTGAACTGAAACAATCTTCAATTCCCTCCGACACATACATCTTATCATCATCTGTCATTAGAACAAAGTCAAATTCATCGCTGTGAGCACGCCAGTATTCAATTGCCTTCTCGGGTCCCATGACATACAGCGAAGTTGACAGGCCGTCCGCCATCGTCCCATCACTGCATATAATCGAGACCGAAGCATCCACAGAAAAACCGTTGTCTGCCGGATATCCGGTCGCAGGGTCAATGATATGGTGATACACTTTTCCGTCCGACGCGGTAAAATTTCGCTCGTAGCCTCCTGAGGATATCACCGCCATGTCTTTCACCTGGACGACCCCGAGGAACGTCCCTCTGTTCCTGTCATTCAGCGCGACCTTCCATGGGCTGCCGTCAGGCTTACCGCCGACAGTCTGAATATTACCGCCGAGATCGATCAGCGCACTGGTCACCCCGTTCGAGCGGAAAATATCCGCAATGCACTGAGATGTATAGCCTTTCGCAATCCCTCCGAAATCAATTCTCATCTGATCCGGAAGAACTACAGAACCTTTATCCGCATCATATTCTATCTTCGACGCGTCGACCCTGGTCAAAATATCCGCGATATCTTTTTCCGCAGGGGCTTCCCTTCTGACAGTTCCTGTATTGCCGGCCTCATCCTCGAACTGTGATGTGAATCCCCACAGTTCCATGAGCGGATAAACAGAAATGTCGAACGCCCCGCCGGTGCTGTCATGCAGGTCCAGTGAGACCTCGGTCAGGTATGCGGTATCCGGGGTGAGAACTCCACCTCCGTTAGCATTGATCTTCGCGGTATCACTGCCCGATTTTCCTGTCGAGAGAAGATCATCTAATCTTCGGATTTCAACTTCGCCGGCAATGAGCGCATCCTCTGCATGCTGCCCGTAAGCCCGCAGTGACATATATGGGACTGTCATGGCATCATAAATGACTCTGTCAAAAGCCTGGTCAGCCATCGGATCGGCATCTTTTGCTGCCATATCCGAAGACTTAGAGGAGTCACCGGCGCTCCCGCCGGCTGTCCCGTTCACTGAATACTCAGCGCTGCAGCCCGTAAAGATCAGCATTCCCGCAAGAGCCGCCGCAATTATTTTCCTTTTCATATATATAACCTGTCCAGTAAAAAGTATTATGCAATAATCGTATCTTACGTGAAATCACTCGTACTTGTCAAGGCAGGAGGCGGCAGGCACATATCGGAGATCTAAATCAGGAAAGCCTCCGGATCACTCCGGAGGCTTTCCCTTTGCTGAAAGATGACTATGCAGATATAAGAAAGGCATTTCTGCCTGTTTGTCGTTTTATCAGGGTCTTCTGTGTTTTTGTTCTTGTTCCCTGCTGAACTGTATAATAAAGCATTATACGCCTCGATGCACGACAAATCTATTAGAACATTTAGCCAAATATTGCAATATTTGAAATAGGCATGAAATATTTCCCTTGTAAATATCGCAAAAATGACATTTGTCACATTCTTTTGATATCTAATAATAGTCATATAATGCCCTTTTAGTCAATTTTTGAGCGATTTATAGCCTTTTAAGCCAAAAAATGCTTGCAAATCTCTCTATCTCACGTTTATTATTATCGTAACTTATGCATGTATGCATTACTTGTATACAGACATTTCATGCTGACGCTGCCCGATTCCTGCATCAGGTTCTGCTCGATAAGCTGAAATCAGATTCCGCACTCAGAAACCGGCTATGTAAGCAGATGATGGAAATCCATTACACAGGAGACGATTATGTATTCACTGTTCTATAAAGAAAAAAACGATTTTGAGCTTTATGATATTGACAGTACACATATTCCGCCGCATCTCCACAAGAACATCGAATTCACCTATGTGCTTGAAGGGACGCTTGTCTGCGGTATCGGCACAAAGCTGTACAACATGGAAAAAGGTGACATTGCTGTCATCTTCCCTGAACAGATCCACCACTATCAGCATTACGGCACCGAGCCCGGCAGGGTTCAGTACCTGCTCGGACTCCCCTCCATGACCGGACCATATATGCAGACAATCACCACTCTGGTCCCGGAAAACCCGATCATCAAGGCCAAAGATGTGCATCCCGACATCTACTATGCCCTGGAGACACTTGAACTGCACGATGGCAGTGATCAGGACGATATCCTGCATCAGGCCTACCTGATGATTATCCTTGCCCGCGTGCTGCCTCTGCTCACCCTCGAGGAGCTCCATACGAATGACAGTGATGATCTTGTCAGCCGGACGGTCTCCTACATTGCCGAGCACTATGCGGAGGAAAATCTGACATTAACAAAAATGGCCCACGATCTGTTCGTGAGCCCATTTGCGCTGTCACGTGTATTCTCAGGTACTTTTCATACGAACTTTAACAAATACCTGAACAACACCCGACTTGAATATGTGCGCTATCTTCTCGAGTATACTGACCAGTCGATCACCGAGGCATATGAGAATGCTGGTTTCGGAAGCCAGAGAACATTTAACCGCGCTTTCCGCGAGCACTTCCGCATGACGCCCAAGCAGTTCCGCGAACACAACCGCATGATAGCGGTCAACAGGAAAAGACCTTCTTCTGACTGATTACTTTACCGGCACACAGTGTCTGTCGTTGATGTCCTTGACCTTCTGTACACGGTTAACATACTTTTCTGCTGTGAATGCATCTGTTGTCATCCATGTCTTTACGATCTCGGTGGAGATAAGCGTGCCGATGATTTTTGCGCCGAGGCAGAGCACGTTCGTGTCATTGTGCTGACGTGAAAGGGCTGCACAGAGCGGGTCCTGGCAGACAGCTGCGTAAATACCGTTGATCTTGTTAGCGATCATGGCTGAGCCATAGCCTACGCCGTCGACAAAGATGCCGCGGTCGCACTCGCCCTTAGCCACAGCCAGAGCTGCCGGATACACATAATCCGGGAGGTCTGCCGGATTATTGTCATATGTGCCGAAATCGACGACTTCGTGACCCATACTCTCAAGGAGAGCTTTGATCTCGTTCTTCATGTTCGTGCCGGCATGATCGTTCGCCATAGCAATCTTCATATCTTACTTCCTCCTTTTCATCTGCAGAATCCCATTGATCCGCGTTGGGGATTATTGATTATATTAAGTATACCATAAAACCCTGAAAAATCGCGTAATTACGCGATTTTTCAGGGTTTTTTCTAAAGATTTTCTTACGCGAACCAGGTATTCGTCTCACCCGAGATGTATACGCTGGCCAGATATTTTCCCTCACTGTCAGTTTGTAACTGAATGTAGGTGTCATCTCCGTTGACATAAAGGCTCCACTCATTTTCACTTTCAAAGAGCGCGATGAACAGCCCATTCACTGATAAACTGCTCTCTTCAATATCCCCGTAATTATCCTTTTCACCGCAGTCCCTGAGTGCCTGAAGCATCTCATCCGTGATACGTAATTCTGAGAGCTGCATGCCCGGATATATCCCGGAATCTTCCGGGAGCAGATTTCCCCATGCCGCTTGAATTTCATCTTCTGCCTGCCCGTCCGAGTATTCAGGTGTATTCCAGTAGAATGAAGTTCCTATGGATTCGCTGTCTACATGGATATATGCCTCAGAATGCCCCTGAACCAATTCGGCCTCGACTCCCGTTATTTCGTCATTCTCAGTGACTTCAGCATTTGCCCAGCCAGCCTCTTTCATGAGCGCCGCTGTCTCTTCGGCTGAAAGACCCATCCAGGGCAGATACGGGTTATCTGACCGCCATATCTCAATATCGTTGAAAAGCTCGCTGAACTCTTCCGCGATTTCTTCGGGCATCTCATCCTTTTTATCGTCATCTCCCCCGCCTATAAGAATAGTTCCTCCCGGCTTCGGATCCGGTTCAGTATGAGTTATATTAATGTGATGCGTCGAAGCCTGGAACAGGAAAGCCACAAGCCTCACGATCAGCAGCATGATGAATATGACCGCGATCGGACTGACTCGCCGGCCAATGCCTGTATTCCTCCCGGTACCGGCCGATCTCCCGGGCTTCCTCGCCGGACGCGGTTTTACTGCAGACGCAGCTTCCCTCGCCAGAGCTGCCTGAGTCTCCGTGACAGTCACACTTTCCGGAGAAACCTGATGATTCCGGACGCTCTGCTTCCTGTCTATAGCAGAGGATCTTCTCTGCTCCTCGAACAGCTTCCATTTTGTCGGAGCCTTATCCATAAAGTTCTTTGCGCTTTCGAGAAACTTCGAATCCGCGCTCAGATCACCCGCAACTTCTTCTAAGCCTTCAAACACACGCTCCTGGATTGTCCTGCCGACAGTCGGCATTTGCCTTATTATGGATTCGTGAGTCTTCTTTGGCGTATCCGCATAGGAAGGCACCCGCCTTTCCGCTGCCTTTACGGACCCATGAGGCGGATGATAATAGCCGCCCGAAGAATCCCGCTTCGGATAACTGTCTCTCGTCTCGGTCTTAGCAATACTGCTCTCTGAAAATGCTACTGAACCGGGAGACGGCGATTTAAGGAGATACTCATCGTCAAAATCGATCCGACCTTTTGTGAGGTCATCGCCGAAGTCAAGATCGTCCAGAGAAAA
The DNA here is from genome assembly GCA_902788035.1 of uncultured Lachnospiraceae bacterium. Classification (GTDB taxonomy): domain Bacteria; phylum Bacillota; class Clostridia; order Lachnospirales; family Lachnospiraceae; genus Chordicoccus. Next base: position 171,126 of record CADAIL010000007.1, read on the forward strand.
TCGTCCGAAAACGCTTGCATTGACGAAGCCCGGTATCTCGTCGTAGTCCATATTGTTTTGAATCGAACCGGAGAGACCGATGTTATTCAGCCACCCACTGTATTCATCTGAAATAGTACTCTTTCCCGACATAGTGTTCCTCCTTGTTTCAAGTCTCGCTCGCGAGACTTGGCGCGGGCTCTGAATAGTCAGGCTGCCACGCGCCTTATGACACGTGGCAGTCACCGGGGAAAATTATTTTGCTATTCTGATAGAATCAGACCAGTATTCCTGGTTGTAGATATCAGTAAATCTGTAAGTGATGACTGCGTCACCCTCACCGATATCGACGTTAGAGATCTCAAGGTCTCCGTCAACCGTCATTTGCTCACCGAGATAATAGCTGTCCTGGAACTCTCCGCTGTAAGAATAGAAATCGCACAGGAAATCGATCTTGTCACCGTTACTTATTTCCACCAGGTTCTTCGCTATGGTCATGGTCTCGGTCTCTTCATTGTACTGCTTCGAGGCGCCTGCCACAAATCCGTATGGATTATCGTTGTCAAACACCAGAATCAGCTCAACTCGCTCGCCGTTCAGCATTGCCGGAACGCGTCCGGTGATCGTGTAGTTTTCGCCGTCATCGATCGTATCAATGTGATAGTATGCCACAGGCTGTCCGTTGATCGCGAGCCAGTCGCGCGCTGTGTCAGCCACAAGGCTGCCGTTCTCGTCGAAGCTGTAAATATTGTCAAGTCCGAGATCCACATAGCCCTGACCGTCGTCATAGAACATGTTGAGATCGAGCTCATGGACCAGACTCCACTGGTCTTCGCTGAGGCTCATTGTATAGCCGCCTTCGGAATTCTGATTCCACACGAGAGACGCAGATCCGAAGAAGTTGTCCGAAATATACTCAACTGTATCCTCAGTGCTCATGGATCTTCCGGACAGATAACCGGTGTTCGAGCCCGTAAGGCCGCTGATAGATCCGTATCCTCCGCCGAGGAACGCGTTCAGCAGGGCGGAAATCTCATCCTGGCTTCCGGAGTAGCTGCTGGAGGACCCCGTCGTGTAGCCGCTCGAATAACCGCCAAGGCTGTCAAAGAGGGAACTGAAGGATCCGTTCGAGCCTCCTGTCGCCACCTGTCCGCTCGATGAGAGGGCTGCAAAATCCTGAATGCACTTCGCATAGCTCGAGTTCATGCCGATCTGCGAATATGTATTGCAAACCTTATCGACATATGTCGCTCTGCGGTACGGGAAGTAAATGGAAACACCGTACGCGTTAGTCATATTCGTCGAGGTCCTGTTATACTTGACCGCGGAGCGGATGGCTTCCGTCAGCTCCTTGCCCTCGGATGTCCCCATATTGAGAGCAAGATGCGCGAGGTCGACCTGATCGATCTTTGTGCTCGCCGCAAATTCTCTTGTGGAATAGCGGGCATTCGAAACCGTCTTATAATTATTATTTGTGATCAGCGAACTTACCGACTCTGAGAAGGAGCTCAGCTTGTCCGGGACCGTATCTGCAAATTCAGCGAGGTCGATGACAGAAAGTGTTGTCTGCTGGCCGCGGCACTTGCTTGCGCAGGTGGTAACAAAGTCATCGACGATCTCCTTGCCGAGAGATGTCGTTGCCATCGAGGTATTTCTTCCCAGATCCGTCAGCCAGTTGGTGTAATACCAGCCGATACCGGGTTCTGTCTCCTCTGAGGCAATCAGATAATCCGCATAGGGATCGAGCATAAGGGCTGTCTCGGCAGTCGCCATGAGGCAGGCGTCAAAGCCGACAAAGTCGAACTGTGTTCCGCCGTCCTTCAGAGCTTTATTGATGCCGGCAAGATCCATAGATGCGCTGGAAGTGATTTTCTCGTCGTAACCATAGCCGCTGATCGATCCGCCGCCGTGATCCCAGAGAATAAGACCGTAGCGGGTAGCCGGATAATTGGCTTTGCACCATTTGATGTAGGCGCTGAGTGTGGACGGATCCGTCATGGCTTTCTTGCCGTCATTGCTGACCAGACGCCGCATGCCGTTCGATGTGATCTGATAGATCTGATTCACATTGTTGTCAATGATATTATTGTTCCAGCGCTTGCAGCCGCCGGTATACACAAGCAGATTGATCTTGTCGCCGAGGGTCGCCGCAGCCATCTCCTGAAGGTCGTTCGTCGCCATTCCGCTCCGGGACTCAAGGTCGGTTCCGCACATATAGACCATCAAAGTGACTGTGTCTTTTCCGCTGCCGAGAAGCTTCGTATACTTTTCGCGGGCGCCGGAAGAGACCGACGTATTAAGAGTCTCAGAAGTACCTGTATTGTCGACCCATGTGTTCACTGTCTGACCGGACGTTGAAGAATATCCGCCGGACGCGGCGCCCTGGGAAGTGTAGGATGACTGTCCGTAATTATTGCTCTGGCCGGTACTGGATACGGTACTCGTACCTCCCCCACCGCCGCCGAAGAGAAAATAGGCGATGACCGCTAGTATAATGACCGGAAGGCTCAGTCCTCCCGCGCGGGTGATGCCTCCGCCGGATTTTCCGCCGGAGCCCTTTCCGCTGTAACCGTTCGGGGATCCTACCGGACCCTGACCGGTACCGCTGCCTCTGCGATGGACACCGGTGCTGCTCTGCGTTACTTTTTTCTCTCTGCCGCGAGGCCTGTTCTCTGGCATGTGTGCACCTCCTTATTTTTACGAAACATTGACCCGGCTGACACAGATCCCGCGTTTTATCCCGCCGGAAAAACTTAAGACCGAGACTGCGCCAGTTCCTCTGATCGTGCCGTCTGTTTTCATCTCTCGTTCATAAGTGTATCAAATTATGCGACAATTTACAAATACAAGCTTGCACATATTAGGCCTTCGGGATAAACTTTTATAATCCGGACGGGCTGCTCACGCAATCCGCTTCCGGCGCACGCATCATCTTCATCGAAAAACGTCGCTCCTTCCATCGAACTAGTAAAAGGCTTCGCCTTTTCCGATTTCTCCGGTCGGACCGACAATGTTTTTCTCACGAAGATGAATGCTTTTCGCCTGCAGTGGATTGCGTGAATAGCCTGACCTAGCCAATCAAGAACGTCGGGCTGTTCTTACCGCGCCGTTCAAAATGCGAAACATCTTTTTAAGCAATCCCACTGATAACAAGATGGACAGATAACAGACAGAAAGGGCACCAGATGGAATACTATTTCGCTCCCCTCGAGGGCATCACAGGCTGGATCTACCGCAGCGCCCACGCTAAGTATTTCCCCGGTTTAGACAGATACTACACTCCGTTCATTGCGGCCAATCAGACCCATAAAATGAAGACCCGGGAGAAAAAAGATGTGGCCCCTGCCAACAACGCTCTATATAACTGTATTCCGCAGGTCCTCACAAAAGTACCCGAAGATTTTGTTTACTCGGTCCGGGTCCTCAGTGAAATGGGGTACACCGAAGTCAATCTCAATCTCGGCTGCCCTGTCCCGACGGTGACGACTAAAGGAAAAGGCTCCGCCATGCTCGGAAATACAGACGCTCTTGACAGATTTTTTGACAGAACATTCGAGCTTATGGAATCAGAGCATCTAAGTACCGGCATATCCGTAAAAAGCCGCATAGGAGTTTCAAGTACAGACGAAGCCATACCCATTTATGAGGTATTCAACCGCTATCCCATCCGGGAGGTCATCGTCCATCCAAGGACCACGAAAGAGATGTATCAGGGAGAAACCCATAGAGACGTATATGAGGAAATAAGGCGCATGTCAAAGCATCCCCTCTGCTATAACGGCAACATAGTAAAGCCATCAGATATGGATGCTTTCCCGCATGAACGGGCAGTCATGATCGGCCGCGGACTGCTCAGAAATCCGGCTCTCGTGCGTGAAATCCAGGGCGGACCCGCTCTCACTCCTGATGAGCTGTTCGCATTCTTCCGAGAGGTCCAAAAAGGCTATGAGGAGGAAATGTACGGGGAGGCGCCTGTTCTGGCAAAGATGAAGGAGCTCTGGTGGTACGCGGGTGATCTTTTCCCGGGAGCCGACAGAGCATTAAAAAAGATAAAGAAAGCCAAATCAATCTCGGAATACGAGATGGCAGTAAACAGGTTAAAAGAAGGGCTGCCGCTCTAAGGCGCGCCGCCACTGTACTTGGCAGACGATATTTGCAAATGTCTGCCAAGTACAGTGGCGGCACCGCTTAGTGCAGCAGCCCCTCTGTTTTTCACCGCGTATGCTGATCTATACGCCTTACTCCGACCTTGGAGTATCGGATCATCTGGCCGTGATACAGACCGTAATTTCCTGAAAAGAGATACGCCATCGCAACGGCAAGCAGGAAGAACGGCATTGCTTCAAAACCAAAGAGCTCAAAGCTTATTAGCAGCGAAGCGATCGGGCAGTTCGTGACCCCGCAGAACACGGAAGCCATGCCCACTGCGGCGCAGAGCCCCGGATCGAACCCGGTCAGAGATGCGAAGAAATTGCCGAATGTCGCGCCGATAAAAAGCGACGGTACGATTTCACCGCCCTTATACTCGCCTGACAGCGTGATGACTGTAAAAATGATCTTGAGCAGGAAAGCGTACCACGGGACCCTGAAGCCGGGCTCTACGACGCAGGCCTCAATGATATTGCTGCCGGCACCGTTGTAAGTCTGGTCTCCGACGAGAAGCGTAAGTACAATAATAATTGCGCCGGCACCAACGACCTTAACATAGTCATTGGGGACCTTTTGGCCAAGAATATGTTCTGTCCTGTGCATGGTCGCGCAGAAAAGAATTGCGACGAGTGCACACAGTATCGCAAATACAGCGACCTGCCCCATATCGATCACATCGAATGAAGGTACATTGGTCAACAGCATCTGCTCCGATCCAAGGCCAAGCCAACCAGCGACAAAATGCGCGGTCAGGGAAGAGATGACACACGGCACAAAGGCTGAATGGTACATAATACCGACAGTGCTGATTTCCATCGGAAGAACAGCTGCCGCCAGAGGCGTGCCGAAAAGGGCGGAAAACGCGGCGCTCATGCCGCACATGATGACCTGCCTCCTATCCTCCTCCGGAAAATGCAGCAGTCTTGCGATGGCTGAACTCATGCTGCCGCCCATCTGCAGAGCAGCACCCTCACGACCGGCAGAGCCGCCGGTCAGGTGGGTCAGCGATGTAGCCGCAAAAATCAGCGGGGCAAGGGCAGCGGGAACTTCCTCACCCTTGCGGATCGAAGCCAGAATGAGGTTCGTGCCGCCAACTCCGGCAGAGCCTGCCAGATGATAAAGATATACGATTATTATTCCGGCTGCAGGCATCAGGAAGATAATCCAGGTATGGGAGAGCCGAAAAGATGTAGCGAGCAGTATCGTTTTGGCAAATACTGATGCGCAGAAGCCGACCACCAGTCCGACAAGTATGCCGAACAGGACCCACTTAAAGCTCGCCAGCAGATGCTGCGTGACACGGCCTGCTCTCTCTCTCAAGTCAAAATCCAGTTTCATGTTATGTTCTCCGGGAAGCAGTCACGGCACAAGTAATCATTGATGTCGTGTTTAGTAATTCATAAGGCTATTATTTAAGGATCATGTAGTCCGGAACACCGTCCTTGAATTTACAGGTCATCTCACCTGCCACCAGCGGCCTCAGGTAATTGATGCACTCCTGGGTGACATTGTTGCCGGCTTTGTTGATCCAGTTCTGAGGAATCTTCTTTTCGGCATTGGCGACCTTCTGAATGTCAACGCCCTCGTAGACGACTCTGTATGGTGAATCAGAGACTCTTCGAAGCGAGGACATAAGGCCGCTCTGTCTGCTCACAGCCAGTTTTACAGCATTTTCTCCGAGCAGCATGGACTCCTCAATATCAGTAGCTGAGAGAATATGCGACGCGCAGCGCTGGAGCAGGTTCAGTTCGATTGAACGGACCTTGCAGCCAATCCTGTCCCTGATCGCGTTCTCGAGGATCTTGCCCGTACCGGACAGCTGAACGTGGCCGAACACGTCAACTCCCTTACTCGCGGCGACGGACTCGCAGATAAAGACGCCGTTCTCATCGTGAACACCTTCACTCACTGCAATCATCACAGCATCATAGTCCTTCAGTTTTGCGTTCAGGTCATCTATAAAGCGGTCAATGGAAAAAGGTCTTTCCTCGAGATAGATGAGATAGGGGACATCGACATTTGCAACATCCGCAAGCGCCGCTGCCGCCGTCAGCCAGCCCGCGTGGCGTCCCATCATCTCAACGACAATGACACTCTTTGTGTCATACACACACATCTCCTGTTCGAGTTCCGCAAATACCGCGGCGATATATTTTGCCGCGCTGCCGAATCCCGGACAGTGGTCAATGCCTACCAGGTCATTGTCGATCGTCTTCGGTCCGCCAATCACCTGAATGTCATCGATACAGTTATCGCTGCAGTATTTTGCCAGCTTGGCAACTGTATCCATTGAATCGTTGCCGCCGATATAAACAAAGTAGCCAATATTATTTTTGTGAAAGATATCGACGATCTGCCTGTACTGACTGTCATCCTTCTCGATGGGAGTCAGCTTGAAGCGGCATGAACCAAGCGCTGCGGCGGGGGTGACGCGGAGCTTATCGAGTTTTTCCTCTGTGTCGACGATCTGATTAAGATTAATAAACTTCTCCTGAAGGACGCCCTGAATTCCGTACAGAGCACCGTAGACAGTGTCGATTTCCTCACTCTCATTGGCAGCCCTGATCACGCCGGCAAGTGTCGCGTTTATCGCAGCAGTGGGTCCTCCTGACTGAGCAACCAGCAGATTCTTTTTCATGTCATATCCTTTCCGGACACCGCGCCTTATCATAGCGGTCCGATGTCTCATCTTATATGCAGCAGATTCCTCATGTCATTGTACCATTTTTCCGGCGGCAAATCACCCATCATCGTGAGAAAAGCACTGTGAATTCGCCAAGGAAGCATAGCAGTTCAGACAGGCTGTTATCATAGTCCGTTAACGGTGCGAACATCCATCTTCGTGAGAAAAGCATTGTAAGTCCGACCGAGAGATCAGGAAACGCGCAGGCGTTTCCTAAGCTCGCAGAGAAGGACTTACGCTTTTCGATGAAGATGATGTTTGCGCCGGATTCCAAACCTAAGGGGCAGCCTGTCTGAACTGTTATTGAGAAACATCTCCCTATCTGTGGATTGTCTGTTATAATAACTCCATGGGGGTAGATCCGATGATAAATATGAATGACTTTTACGCTGGACTCGATCAGCTGTACGAAAAATCAAACTATGATGGAGCCGAAAGATACATGACAGACAGCCTTAGGGCAGCTAAGGACCAGAATGACATTAACTCACAGCTTCCCATACTCAATGAGTACATGGCCCTTCTGCGCAGCCAGGGGAGACATGAGGAACTGTTATCACTGATTCCCGATGCGGACGCTGTCATAGAGGCTCTGTCCATACATAAGACCGCTGCCGCTGCCGCGACGTATATCAATATAGCTGAGGGAGCCCGCCAGGCACTGCATTACGACATTGCGGAACGATATTACAGAAAGACAGCATCTGTCTACGCTGATCTTCTCTCTCCGAAGGACCCCCGCATAGCCGCTCTGCACAACAATATATCACAGCTCTATCTGGAGACCCGCAGAGCTCAGAAAGCGCGCGCGGAGGCATTTGCCGCACTGAATATTCTGAAACAGGCCGAGGACCGGGAAGCGGTCATCCGGGAACTCGCGTCAACGTATATCAACCTGGGAGATGCCTGCTTTGCGCTTCAGGAGACTCATGAGGGAACCCGCTGGCTCGAGATGGGAATAGGCAGCGCAAGGCGCAGCGGAATAATGTCTGATCCCCGCTGCCTCTCCGCCCTGATCAGTCTTTCCGAGACCTTCCTCACCGAGAAGAACTACGACAGGGCTGAACGGTATATGGGTGAAGCGCTGACTATCGTTAATAATCAGTCCCCGGGCAGCGAGAGTTCTAAGACAATACAGCGGAATCTGAATTATATCCGGGATCTAAAAAAGCGGCAGGATGATTACAGAAATGAGAACTTGAAAGGGCTGGATCTGTGCAGAGCATATTACGAAGAATGCGGCAAGCCGCTCATTGAAGAAAAATATCCCCTGTACAAGGACCGCATTGCAGCCGGTCTCATCGGTGAGGGATCAGAGTGCTTTGGCTTCGATGACCGCTATTCGACTGACCATGATTTCGGTCCGGCATTCTGCCTGTGGCTGACGGATGAAGACTACAGGGAGATCGGGGCTGCGCTGGCTGAAGACTATACGAATCTGCCAAAAACCTTCAGAGGCTTTCCTGCCCGCAATTCCAAAATGGAGACCGGGCAGCGCGTCGGTGTCTTCCGTATCAGCGACTTTATCCGAAGGATATCCGGCTGTGATAAGGCTCCCAAAACATTTGACGATTGGTGGAAAGTCGACGAGACGAAGCTGGCAACGCTGATGGCCGGACAGATATTCGAGGATCCGCTCGGACTGTTCACGATGCTTAGGAGAGCCTTCGAATACTATCCGGAGGAGATCCGCCTTATCAAGCTTGCCAATTCCCTGCACGTTGCGGCCCAGGCAGGCCAGTACAATCTGCCCCGCGCGAGACGCAGAGGCGATGTCGGCATGATGTACTTCACTCTCTCCGAATTCTGTGAGGCAGCCTGTCAGGTCGGCTACCTGATCAACAGACAGTATATGCCCTACTACAAGTGGCGTATGAGGGGCATCGACAGATTCACGCTTCTGCCGGAGCTCCGGGTCAATCTGGAGTCCATCATGAAGACGAATCCCGCCGACCCCGCCATTGATGAAAAGATAGAGAAGCTCTGCGCGAGGATCACTGCGACCCTGCGCCATAAAAAGCTCACGACTGCGAGCGATATCTATCTGGAGACCCAGAGCCGGGAGGTCATGAGGATCGCCTACATGCCTGCTGCGCAGGCTGCCGCGAAAAAGGCGGAGTCCGCAGGGCCGACTGTGTACCGATTTGACTGATAAAGATTCCCCATACCGGAAGAATGATGCACAGAGACCCTTCGGTGTAATTTCCGAAGGGTCCTTTTTAGGTTATTTTATCGCCTTGCCGCAATTATTAAAAAAGGCCGTCACAACAGTGACAGCCTTTCTTCGTATTGCTTCAAAATTTCCCCGGCCAATTAGACTTTCGCAGTCGCATTTCAATTTATAGGCATGTCCGGGAAGAGATGAAAATGCAGAAATTACAGAACATGAACATTTGCCGGATCGAACTTCACATATGCCTTGTCGCCGACATTGTAAATCTTCTTGTTCTTCGGATTAAAATCTGTGATCTTGACAAGATTGTCGCCGACCATAACATGATAGTTCTGATAGCTTCCCATGAAGCAGCTCAGAATGACTCTGCATGGCAGCTGACCGGAATCAGCGAGAACAGCGGACTCAGGTCTCAGGACCAGTGTGCAGGTATCGCCGACGCCGAAATTCGAAATTTCTTTGACATCGACCTTCGTGCCGGAGATATCGACCACGCCGTCGCTTCCGTTCTTTGATTTCAGAGGTCCTTTGAGGAAGTTGGCCTCGCCGATGAAGTCTGCGACAAATTCACTCTTCGGATGATAGTAGATCTCCTGCGGTGACCCCATCTGCGCGACGATGCCCTTCTCCATGATGATAATCTTATCTGAGATCGCCATGGCTTCACTCTGATCGTGGGTAACATATATGGCAGTAATTCCGGCTTCCTGCTGGATACGGCGGATCTCGGTTCTCATGGAGACGCGGAGCTTGGCATCCAGGTTGGACAGCGGCTCGTCGAAAAGCAGCACGCCCGGCTCAAGAACCAGCGCGCGGGCAAGCGCGACACGCTGCTGCTGACCGCCGGACAGCTGATTGGTCATGCGGGCTTCCATTCCTTCAAGGCCGACGAGCTTCAGGATATTCGTGACTTTGGTCTTTATGGTCGCCTTATCCATCTTGCGGAGCTTGAGGCCGTAAGCGACGTTATCGAAAATGTTATAGTGCGGAAGCAGCGCGTAGCTCTGGAAAACCATGGCCGTGTCGCGCTTATTCGGGGTGAGGGCGTTGATCGGCTCTCCGCCCAGATAAATCTCACCCTCATCCGGGCTCTCAAAGCCGGCGATCATGCGGAGCGTGGTTGTCTTGCCGCAGCCGGACGGTCCGAGCAGTGTGACGAAGCTGCCAGGCTCAATATCCAGTGATGTATCTTTGACCGCATAAAAATTCTTTTTTGTTTTCGGATCCTGATATATCTTCGAAATATGTTCAAGGCGCACGCCTTTTTTCTCTTTTGCCATTGCTTATTCCTCCCTGTAATTGCGGCTCGTTCCGAAGTATTTAATGACGAGATTCATCAGAAGGACCGCGCTGTACGTGATGATGATAAGAATCGATGCAAATGCGCATGCGATACCGTAGGCACCCTTCTCCGCGAACTCATTGATCTGGACTGTGATGAGCAGATACTGCGGCGTAACGAGAAGGATGATCGCGCTGATAGCGGTGATACTTCGCACAAATGCTGTGACAAGACCGCTGAGGAAGCTGTCCTTGATGAGAGGCAGCGTGACTGTCATAAAGACTGTCAGGCTGTCCGCGCCCATATCGTACGCGGACTCCTCAATGCTCTTGTCAATCTGGCGCAGAGCCGAGATACCGCTTCTTGTACCTGTAGGAAGACTTCGTACAATGAAGACGATGACCAGGATCGCTCCTGTTCCGTAAAGCCCCTGAAGGAATCCGGTTCTGAATACACCGGCGGAGAAACCGCGGATATATCCGATACCGAGAACAGTACCCGGAACAGCCATGGCCAGCATGGAGACCGCCTCGATGAAGCCTTTGGCCTTGAACTTCCTCTTGACGACCAGATACGAGATGATCATGGACAGGAGGGCTGTAATCGGGGAGGCGATGAGCGACAGGACGAAGGAGTCCTTGAAGGCTTTGAAGCCTTTATACTTGGTGAATACCTGCCGGAACCATTTTGTAGTCAGGTGGAAGTCATAGCCCCACGTCTTGAACATGGCGCCGAACGGTACGCAGATATACATCATAACTACGAAGAGGGCAAGCAGCGAGCAGAGAATCGTCAGAGGAATCGTGACGCTGCGGTCCTCGATCAGCATTCTCTGGCGGGACGCCTTGCCGGACAGAGTTGCTGTGCTCTTGGCTTCGAGGTAATACTTCTGCACGATGAACATAAGGAGCGTGATGCCGAGGAGGACGACAGCCATTGCGGACGCGCCTTCCTTATCGTAGGCACCGGTGATCTGCAGGTAGATCGTCGTCGCCAGTGTATCGTAGGAACCGCCGATGATCATCGGGTTCGCGAAGTCGGCGATCGACTCGATGAAAGTGACCAGGAACGCATTGCCAAGTCCCGGGAGGATCAGCGGAAGCGTGACTGTCATAAAAACCTTCCAGCGGGTCGCTCCCATATCGCGGGCAGCTTCCTCAAGGGAAGGATCGATATTCTTGAGAAGGCCTCGCATCATCATGTAGCAGACCGGGAAGAAAGTCAGTGTCTGGACAATGGCGATGCCCCAGAAGCCGTAAACGTTATTGTCATAGATATGCAGCAGGAAGCGGGTAATGATACCGGCTTTGCCGAACAGCATGATCATGGACAGTGACAGCACGAACGGCGGGGAGACGACCGGCAGCATGGAGACGACCTTAAAGAGTCCTTCCATAAAGCGTGTCTTAAGTTTTACATACACTTCAACGTAGGCGAACAGAAGTCCGATGAGCGCGGACGCGATGCCTACAAGGAAGCCTACTTTCAGCGTGTTGGTGATAGCCCTTCGGAAATTGGACATTTTCAGTATCCGTTGGAAAACAGAAAAACCGATTCCCTCGTCGGTCACAAAACTGTCGACCAGAAGAATCGCCAGCGGATAGAGAATGAATAATGTCAGGAAGGCGATCAGGGCAACAATCGTAGTGACCATGATCGGATCGGCAAAGAATTTCTTGCGGTCCAGGCTGGCACTCTGATTTTTAGCCATTTCTTTTCCTCCTTGTCAAATGAAAGAAATACTGCAAGTGCTTTCATCTTAAAAGGTGCCGCTGACCAGTCAGACAGCGGCACCCCTCATATCATTCATGTACAGAGCAGAAGCCGTGCGGTTATTCAGTCTGGAAACGATCGTCAGCAGCGCTGCCGAGAGCGTTCATGACGTCCTCTACATACTGTGTAGTATTCTCTTTTGCGTCCTCAAAGTCATACTCCATGACGTTGTCCGGATCAAGCCCGAACTCCGCGGCGACTGCCGGCTGCTCGGCATTGTCGATGACCAGGAACTGATAGGAGCCGTTCTGTGCGGCAAGTTCAACGCAGTCCGGGCTGAGAGCGTACTCGATCCAGAGCTTGGCTGCGTTCGGATGCTTGCAGCCCTTGAAGATTGCCGTAGCACCGATCTCGAAGGATGTGCCGGAGCTCGGGATGATCAGGGAGATATTGCCGTAGCCGTTGTCCTCGATCTGAGTGATGCCGTCATGCAGGAAGCCGATGCCGATGACGCACTCGCCTGTACCTACGTTCTTGGACGGGCCGGAGCCGGACTTTGTATAGACCTGGATGTTCTTGTCAAGATCTACGAGATACTGGATACCTTCGTCATGTCCGTATTTCTGGATCATTGTATTGACGACCAGTTTGGCCGTACCTGCTGTATTATAGTTGGACAGCCAGATGAGATCCTTATACTTCGGATCAAGAAGATCTGCCCAGTCCTTCGGAGCTTCAATGCCCATTCGGTCGAGCTCGTCCTGGTTGACCATGAATCCGAGGATACCCTTGTAGATGCCGTACCACTGACCGTCAGCATCACGGTATGTGTCGCTGATCAGATGGCTTGCGTTCTCTGCCTCATAGGGCTCAAGAAGACCTTCACTTGCAGCAACATTATACGGGTCTGTCGTGCCGCCGAACCATACATCGCCGGACGGATTTCCCGCTTCTTCCTCGATCTTGGACTGAACTTCACCTGTGGAAAGTCTCTGATACTGAACTTTGATGCCGTAGAGCTTTTCGAAGTTCTCGCATGCAGCCGCAAGATAATCTTCCTCGCATGAGCCGTAAACGACAAGTGTTCCCTCTTCTTTAGCGGCAGTAACAAGATCACTGTCAGCCGACGCCGAGCTCTCAGTTCCTTCCTGAGGAGCCGCGGGGGCCGCAGCGTCCTGTCCGGATCCGCCGCAGGCAGCAAGACTCATTGCCATGAAGCCGGTGAGTAATAATGCCAATGCTTTTTTCATACTTTCCTCCTATTCCCTTTGTGCAATTTTTACAACAGTTTACTGCTATTTGCACAATACATTATGAAATAATCATAACGCAATCGGACATAAATGTAAAGAATTAGTTAGTGGCAAATCTAAGGGCTGAAAAAGAGGCTGTCGCGACAGCCCCTTGATCAGTTTAGAGGAGCAGAAGGACACCGTTCACGATAAGCCCCTGTTTATTCCACTTCTTAAGTATCATGTTCGAGACACAGAAAATGGCGGCAAGTTCCGCATACGCAGCAACCAGACCGCCTGATTCTCCGCTTCCGCCCACTGCAAGCAGGGCAAGTAATGCGGAGCATATATATTTTATTGCCATTGTGGCTCTTAGAAGCCGCGTCTTATCCGTTATAAACTCTGCGAGAGATTTCTTCATGACTGCCCATCCTCTTTATCAAAGATCAGGCCTTGTTCAAAGCTCCCTGAGTTTTCCCGCCGCGTATGACGTCACAGCTGCCTTCGCGCCGCCGTCAAATGTATACAGCTTTATTCCGGCTTTCCTAAGCAGGCTCATGGCTTTCGGCCCGAAGTTTCCGGAGATGACTGCATCCACTCTGCAGAGTTTAAGTTCCCGCAGCATGTCCTCCACTTTGCCCGAGTACACAGAAAGTATCTGCATACGGACAACTTTCGTCTCATCGACAGCATAGATCCAGAACGCCTCGCTGCGCTCAAATACCGGGATCTCGCTCCCGGTATAAGACACTGCCACAATATCCGTGGCATATACAATCTTTGAATGTCCCGGCATATCAACCTCCATTCTTTCAGAACAGGCCGAAAAATGATTTTTTTGCCGGCTCGATCCTGACACTCAGGCAGCGATACCCCATGGTCTCAAGCACTTTATCCAGCTGTTCCTTAGTGAGCGGTTCTTCGCTTACAATGTATGCCTCGTTCTTTCGGTGGGAAGACGTCACTTTTCGGACTTTGAAGTTTTTCCTGATCATGTCGTTTACATGTGATTCACACATTGAACACATCATACCATCTATTTTTGCCGTTGTCATTATCATGTTATTATTACCGCCCCTCTAGTTCTATTCTCCTATCGCAGGTCGGGCAGGCTGCCGCGAAGCTCCATAGCCGGCGCAGGTATCATCTTCATCGAAAAACGCATATCCTTCCCTCGAGCTTAAAAATGCAATAGCATTTTTGATCTCTCAGTCGGATATGCAATGTTTTTCTCACGAAGATGGATATCCTGCGACGAGGACGAAGTGCAAGAGCAGCCTGACGGAACTGTCACACCTTCTTTCGCTTAACTGTAATGATAATATCTCCGTCATTTCCACAGCCGCTGCAGCCCGCACAGGATGATCCGCATGAACCGCTGCATCCGGAGCATGATGAGCCGCTCTCCCGGCGATGGTCTCTGACTATGCTGCGCACGCAGAGAAAGAGCACCAACGCCACAGCAAAGATGCATATCACATAACCTATGTTCATCGAAACACCTCCACAAGGTCCTTGCTCTGCTGCATTTCGCAGGGCAACAGCTCAGTAGTCTCAGCTTACTTGGCAGCCGCAACGCTCGTAAGTGTCACCATCTTCTCACCGGGCTGATAACCCCTGCGGAAGAGCAGGTAGATAATACCGGCAAGAAGCGCTATCGCAACGATCGTACCGAGACCGAAGGTGCCGCCGGTGAGCAGTGAGCCGAGCTGATAAACGATCAGGGCAAGCACATATGCCCACAGGCACATGTAGCCGATTGCCGCCCACGTCCACTTCGCGTTGTTCATCTCGCGCTTGATCGCGCCCATCGCCGCAAAGCACGGAGCGCACAACAGGTTAAAGATCATGAATGCGAAAGCTGCCAGCGGTGTAAAGTCAGCCGCCACACGGCTCCAGATTCCCTCGCCGTTATCGCCTAGCTCCTCGCCTGCAGCCTCCTCATCGTAGTTGTAGAGAACGCCGAACGTGCCGACAACTTCCTCCTTGGCGACAAGGCCTGTGACCGTCGCTACTGTCGGCTTCCATGTGCCGAAGCCGAGCGGTCTGAAGATAACAGACGCCGTGTTGCCCACGCCGGCAAGAAGTGATGCGTCCATCGGGGTGACTTCCTCTTCCGGGACATTCATGCGATACGCGATGTCAGAGACAACATTCTCTGTGACAATCGTCTCATCCTCAAACATGTTGTCGACCATGCCAAACTTTCCATTCACTGTACCGAAGCTGGAGAGGAACCAGATAACGACAGACGAAAGCACGATGACTGTGCCGGCCTTCTTGATAAAGGACCAGCCGCGTTCCCATGTAGCCCGAAGGACGTTCGATACGGACGGTACATGATAAGGCGGAAGCTCCATGACGAACGGAGCGGGTTCGCCTGCAAATGCCTTAAATTTCTTCAGTATGATACCGGAAACGATAATGGATCCGATTCCGATAAAGTAGGCAGATACGCCGATTGCTGCAGATCCTCCGAACAGAGCGCCGGCAATGAGTCCGATGATCGGAAGCTTGGCTCCGCACGGAATGAAAGTCGTTGTCATGATGGTCATCTTGCGGTCGCGGTCATTCTCAATCGTACGGGATGCCATGATACCCGGAACACCGCAGCCGGTCGCTACCAGGACCGGGATAAAGCTCTTTCCGGAGAGACCGAACTGGCGGAAGATCCTGTCCATAACGAAAGCGACGCGGGACATATAACCGATATCCTCAACGATAGCCAGCAGCAGGAAGAGGACCAGCATCTGCGGGACAAAGCCGAGGACCGCGCCGACACCGGCGACAATACCATCCTGAATGAGGCCGTAGAGCCATGTACCTTCAGCTACGCCGATGGCTCCGAGGATCGTGTCGAAGAGGCCGGGGACCCATTCACCGAAGATGACGTCATTTGCAAAGTCCGTTGCCCTGGTGCCGATCGATATCGTCCAGCCTCCCATAGCAATCGCGTATATAAGGAACATGACAGCTGCAAATATCGGAAGACCGAGAACTCGGTTCGTGACGATTTTGTCGACTCTGTCGGAAGTTGTCATATTGTCACTTGAAACTGCCTTTGTCACAGCTTTGGTGACAATTCCGGCTATGTAGTTGTAGCGCTCGTTGGTGATGATGCTCTCGGAATCGTCGTCGCACTCCTTCTCGCACGCTTCGATGACAGATTCCATTTTTGACTTCTGCGCATCGGTAAGGGTCAGAGATTCGAGAGCTTTCTCATCCCTCTCAAAGACCTTGACCGAATACCAGCGAAGAAGCTTCTCATCGACGGAGCTGCGCAGCTCGTTTGCGATCGTTCCGATTGCTTTCTCAACATTTGCAGCAAAAGTCGCTGCCTTTACGGAGACATTTCCCGACTGGCTGTTTCTGCCCTCCTCGATCACGCGGGCAGTAACCTCTTTCACGCCCTCGTTCTTCAGAGCGCTGATCTCATATACGGGGCAGCCGAGCATTTTGCCAAGTTCCGCTGTGTTGATCTGATCGCCGTTCTTTCTGACCAGATCCATCATATTGACTGCCACGACTACCGGAATGCCGAGCTCCATGAGCTGAGTCGTGAGGTACAGGTTGCGTTCGATATTTGTACCGTCAATAATGTCCAGAATCGCGTCCGGCCTCTCGGTCACAAGATACGTTCTCGATACAACTTCCTCAAGCGTGTACGGAGACAGAGAATAAATACCCGGAAGGTCCTGGATTATGACATCTTTATTGTCCTTCAGCTTTCCTTCCTTCTTCTCGACAGTGACGCCCGGCCAGTTGCCGACGTACTGATTGGAACCCGTAAGAGAATTAAATAATGTTGTCTTGCCGCAGTTCGGGTTTCCTGCGAGCGCAATTTTAATGGCCATAAAAAGCCCTCCTTTTCGTTGTCTTATGTCACCCTCAATACATCATCTGATACGTCATTCGACCTCGATCATCTCCGCATCCGCTTTCCTGACAGAAAGCTCGTATCCGCGGACTTTAAGTTCCATCGGATCACCGAGCGGAGCGACCTTGCGCACAAAAATCTCCACGCCTTTCGTGATTCCCATATCCATGATCCGGCGTTTGACCGGTCCCATACCTATGATTTTCGTCACTTTTACTGTCTGTCCTACACGCACATCTTTAAGTGTCATACTGTTCTCCTTCCTCTTATCAGACAAAAATCTTATTGGCCAGCTCTTTCCCGACCGCTACACGTACGCCCTTAATACTTACGATCACGCTCGAGCCGGAGCGGGATACGACCATCACTTTTGCTCCGACATGAAACCCCATATCTGCAAGATGCTGTTTCACGTCAGGGCTCCCGCCTAACCTGATGATCTCATATTCTTTTTCCAGATCTGCCAACTGAAGTGGCATATAGATACACCTCCTCTTATGTCTTTCACATGCAGCCTGTCAATATTTAAGCCATTAACATAATACCGGCGGACGAACATGGTTCACTGATCACAGACCTCGTCTGATTTCTTTAAGGTAGTATACTCTAACTTATTTCCTTTTTCAATAGTTATTTCTAACTCTTAAATCAAAATTAATTCTTCTTAATTTCTTCATATTTTTAACTCTTTTCAACTATTATTTTGTAAAATGATTTGCCTATTCTATCCAGTGCTATTACGGTAGTGCTAATTAGAGGCAACAAAAAAAGCCGCATCAGGCGGTTGTACTGCGCTGATGCGACTGCTTTTCAACATTTGCTGCTGTTCTTTTACCCGTATGCGGGAAGGCAGCTTTTTTATTTTCTTGCGAGAACTGCATTTCTGTAACTCTCGACTCCTGTGAGTTCCCTTATGACTTTCACAAATTCCGGGAAGTGTATCGGCTTTTCAATTTCGCTGGTCTCCACCTCTACGATAGCCTGATCGTTCCACAGAGAGTATAAGTCAAGCTCGAAATACTGCTTCTCAAACGTGAAGCAGTATCGCTTTTTACTGATCTTTCTCATCTCCGGATCCGCCTGCAGCTCAAGCACCTGATATTCATCCGAAGTTAGCTGCTTCTCTGTCTCGATTATTTCTCCGGTCGAAGCCGTGATTCTTGTGTTGAGGAAGTATGTGAAATAGTTGCCCGTTCCTCTCTTGCGGATGCGGATTTCTTCTCCCGGGTTCGACAGAAGATACGTCCGGACAACTTCAACTTTATGGCACTCATTATCCGCTTCAAGAATATTGATATCCGGATACTCGATGAGGAACTTGCGCTTTGTGCGATAAGGCAGGTGCACTCCGAGAAATTCTGATATCTCGGAAATCAGCCTGACCATCTTGCCCTCAAAATCCGTTGAATTGTCAATAACTCTGAAATGCGGATGGTCCTTCCAGCAGTGAATGATCGTGTCATCCAACGCAATAGCCTGCTCGACTGTTTCTGTCCTCGCGCTGTTGTTGGCTGTCGTATAGTACTCTTCCGCACCCTTGGCAGCCGTCATCAGATGAAAAACCGCACCATACTGGTTAGTCACTTCGTCAAGGGTAAGTCCCATGCGGCTTATGATCTCATTAAATTCTTTGTCGGTCATATAAGCCTTATTGTCAAACATGCCCCTGTCGCAGACAATCAGGATTTTCTCCTGCGGCATAGTCCTCGCGGCCTTCTTAAAAATCCTCTCCTTCTCCATCTGCAGGGCGCACTGACAGACCTGGTAGTCAAAATTGGTTCCGCAGGTCCACGGCGCTACTCCGCCGCTGATGAGTTCTGTCGCCGTTTCCGGCACGAAAAGCACTACATAGCCCCTCCTTGTAAAGGAGTTCTGGATCCAGCTCATGGCAGTTGTCTTGCCTGCGCAGGGACCGCCAGTTATAACGATTTTGGTAATCTGCTGCATGATATCCCTCCCGGGTTCATTAATCTGGAACGGGATCATACCTACAATCCCGCGTGGACAGGACATCGTCTCCCCGCTTCCTGTACCTTAATACTAAGATAACATTGAACATTATGCTTAACAAGACGCGCTTTCTTATGTCCTAATTTATTTTTTATGAATACAAATTATTTTGTGTTATAATAGTATAGTCCTGCAGAAGAATGCTGCCTGCCGTTCAAAGTGATATTTCATTCTTTTGGACGCCAAGGCGTTCCTAAGTACAGTTCACATATGTGTTGTCATCCGTGCAGGAACTAAAATGTAACATGGAGGAAGACTATGGTAATCAAAAGAGACTTTATATATACGCCGAAGGGAAAGAACAGAATGCTCCACATCTGGCTCCCTGAAAACTACAATGAATCAGAAGACCGCTACCCCGTCATGTACTTCTTCGACGGCCACAACCTCTTCTTCAATGAGGATGCCACCTTCGGGAAGAGCTGGGGACTTTTCGAGTTTCTCAGTGACTGGCCCAAAGACATCATCATTGTCGGCATCGAATGCGGCCATGACGGTGACGAGCGCCTGGGAGAATACAGCCCCTACCGGACAAAGACCGGGTTTCTCAGCCGCTATGAGGCACTCGGTGACGTCACGATGCGGTGGATCATAGATGAAATCAAGCCGATGATCGACTCTGAATACCGCACACTGCCCGGCCGCGAATGTACAGCGATCGCAGGGTCCAGCATGGGAGGCCTCATGTCCGCATACGCCGTGATCCGCTACAACGAGGTATTCTCAAAGGCTGCCTGCGTTTCAAGCTCCATCGTGTTCTGTCTGCGGCAGATGTTATCGGAATTCGACCACAAGTCTTTGGATCCCGACACCAGGGTCTACCTCTCATGGGGAACCTGTGAAGCACGCGGAGTCACGAACCCCGATATAGAAGATGTCTCCAGTTACGCTTACAAGTGCAACAAAGCCATCGCCGACCGCATAGAAAAAGCAGGAGCGTCAGCCATGATGTACTGTCAGATCGGCGGTCATCACTGTGAGGCGGACTGGGAGAAGCAGATCCCGATTTTCATGGATTATCTGTGGATGCACTGATATAAGCCGCGGCTCATCATTTTCTTAAGATGCGCCGTATGTACCAGTGTATGGCACTCTCACACCCGGTCCATCCGCAGATGCATACGGTGCAAACAAATCACTTCTGCAGATAAGAGCGCCAAATCTGATCTGCTTCGTGTGCGATGCGCTCCTCATCGACGTTCAGCAGTTTTCCGTCTCGAACCACCACTTTTCCGTTTACGACGGTTATATCTACGCTCTCTCTGAAGCCGACGGTTGCCAGCATGGAGCCAACGTCCATCTGAGTTCCGACGAGTGCAAGACGGTTCTGCCTGATCATAAAGAAATCCGCCGCCATACCGCAGGCAATTTGCCCGAGCTTATCGCGGCCAAGGATCTTTGCGCTGCCCCTGGTTGCCATCTTTAGTATGTCGTAACCGCTCGGAGCCTCGTTGCTGCTGCTCAGACGATGGAGCAGATAGGCGACTCTCATCTCCTCGATAAGGCTCGATCCGTCGTTACTTGCAGAACCGTCGACCGCAAGTCCGACCGGCACTCCAAGTTTCAGCATCTCCGGTATCCTCGCAATACCGGAAGACAGCTTCATATTGGAGACCGGGCAGTGCGCGACACCGGTACCGGTCTCAGCGAGGAAGCGGAGCTCCTCATCGTTAAAATGAATGCCGTGCGCGTACCACACGTCCGGCCCGGTCCAACCGAGGCTTTCCATGTATTCAAGCGGTCTCATGTGGAAATGCTCTGTAGTGTACGCCTCCTCATCTTTAGTCTCAGCCAGATGCGTGTGAAGGCGAACGCCGAGGCTGCGGGCAAGTTTTGCGGATTCCCGGAGCAGGTCCGCGCTCACGCTGAACGGAGAGCAGGGGGCAAGGGCGACCTGATGCATCGAGTACTCATCCGGGTCATGGAATCTGCTGACAGTCCTCTCCGATGAACGGAGAATCTCATCGACAGTCTGTACTACACTGTCTGGCGGGAGTCCCCCGTCCTTCACGCTGAGGTCCATGCTGCCCCGGGTGGCGTGAAAGCGCATACCAAGCGTATCTGCTGCCGAAAACTGGGCGTCCATGAGCCGGTCACCGGTTCCCTCCGGGAACACATAGTGATGGTCAAGGCATGTTGTGCAGCCCGTCTTAAGGAGCTCTCCCATACCAGTGAGCGAGCTGTAATAAACAACCTTCTCATCCAAATTCTTCCATATTTCATAAAGGTACTTGAGCCACGGAAACAATTCCATGTTCTGGACCTCAGGCAGATTTCGGCTGAATGTCTGATACAGATGATGATGTGTATTGATGAGACCCGGGTACATGACCATGCCGGTACCGTCTATCACTTCATCGGCTGCTATTGCCTCATTTCCGATATACTCAATAACTCCGTCACGGACGAACACATTTGCATTTTTGAGTATTCGGTCATCATCATCGCATGTGACCAGATATCCAACATTTTTGACCAGCAGGGTTGCCATACACATCCACCTCCACCTAAAAGCGAATACTCCTTGTTAGAGTTTAAGGAGCTGTCACAGCATGTGACACCCCCATTTCTGTATCGTTTAATCCGTCAACTACCACGCACCTAAAGGTACGTGGCTTGCGACTCCCCTGTAGTTCGTTGCAATAACTCCTACATTTTGTCGGTGTAACTTCCGTGGGGTCGCA
>CADAIL010000008.1 GCA_902788035.1 uncultured Lachnospiraceae bacterium
CTTGCAAAGAGAAACAGTGACATTTCTCGTTTCTGTAAGAGTTAATGCCACTGCTCAAAAACCGTTATTCAGAGTGGAAATAAACTTTTCACTTCAGCGCGATATTCTTGATCGCCTTGTGGGCAAATGTCATCGTTCTGCCGCACGCAAGACCCGTCATGAGGTTCGGATAGGTCTGGGAGAAGAAACCGCCTGAGCAGTCGCCGGTAGCATAGAGACCTTCGATCGGCTCGCCATCCTCCTTGATGACCTGCATATCTGTATTGATGCGGCAGCCGTTCAGAGTCGTCAGATGCCATGCGCAAGTGCGTACACCGTAGTAAGGCGGTGTGTCGACCGGTGTCATACGGTGAGCTTCCTTGCCGTAATCCTCATCAACGCCCTTGGCACAGAGCTCGTTGTAGCGGTTGACGGTGGCTACAAAGTTGTCAGCCGGGATATTCAGCTTCTCAGCCAGCTCTTCAAGAGTATCGGCCTTCTGGACATAGCCGGCCTCGATGAGCTCCTCGATCTTGCCCCACACGAACGAATACGGCATGTTGGAGAGTGCGCCGTTCGGGAACGGGAACAGACGGCAGCAGCCGACTTCGTCGAACTGTTCGCAGTATTTCTCATTGTTGGCGTCAAATACGTCTACATACGTATGATACGGCTGCATCTCCATGGAATGAAGCATGAATTCGTACGGGCCTGACTCGTTGCAGAAGCGCTTTCCATTCAGATTGACCTTGAGGAAGGGCTGCTCGCCGAACCAGAACCACTTTCCTACTGTCTCATAACCGGCGGTCTCATCCGGCTTTACACAGCAGCGGTTGAACATCATGGAGCAGTGTGTCGGGTCGAGCGCCGCGCCTGCCCACAGCATAGCCTTGATTCCGGAACCGTCGCCGGTGGATCCGAGTGTGTAGACGACCTTCATGTCGAGAGTCATCGGCTGAAGAGCCTTCATCATAGCTGTGTTCGTTGCGTAGCCGCCGGAACACACGAGAACGCCCTTGGATGCGTTGATGCGGACAAAGTGATTATCTGTTGCATCCTGAGCGATAGCGCCTGTGACCTTGCCGTCCGCGTCCTGCTCGAGCTTGATGAGCGGCAGGCTGTAGCGGAATTCGGTATTGCCGTAGGACTCGATATGCTCCATGAAAATGCTGTTGATCGTGACTGTATCGTCGCTGGCGTACTCATCCTTCTTATGCGGGCTGTGGCCTGTCGCGTACGCTTTGTCACGGCCGGGATCATTAATATTTCCGACACCGCCTTCAAGGCTCATGTAGTACTTGCCGCTGCCCTCAAAGATACCTGTCAGCCAGTCGACCATAGGTCCGGACTCATTGATCCACACTTTGACCAGATCGCTGTCAATGTAGCCGCCGCTGTAGCGGACGAGTTCCTGCAGAGCTTCCATCTTGTCGATAGCAAGCTCCGGCATTTTCTGGATCTCTTCCTGCTGGATCTTGGAATCGATAGAACCGATATCCTCACGAATTGTTGTCGGGGTCTCTTTCTTTTCGATGACCAGAGTCTTAAGGCCTTCCTCGGCCGCAGTCAGAGCAGCGATCCAGCCACCGGTTCCAAGACCCACAATAAGGCATTCTGTATCGATCGTCTCTGTGATGCTGGCTTCGTCGATTTCCGGGGCTTCGCCGAGCCACTCGTTAGCCTTCTCTTCATGGGCTCCGAGAGTGATCTCCTGACCTGCCGCCTGAGAAATACAGTTAACAGCCGCCTTGCGGATCGCGTCCGAGGTGATCGTCGCGCCGGAAACCGCGTCGACATCAGCACTCTGTGCGCTGACAATTTTCTGTGCCATCTCGGGACCGATTACGGCGCCGATATCCGGTGTCTCACCTGCGCAGTCGATTGAAACATCCGTGATCATAGTCTCATCGAACGTCATTGTGACAGTTACAGGGCTTGCGAGACCCTGCTCTGTAGCGGTATAAGTACCGGGTTTAAACGTAAGGCCACTGGCCACTACATCGCTGCCTGCGGCAACGCTCGCCGAACCCGATCCCTTTGTTGCCGAATCGGCAAACTCGATTGCACCAAGCGCGACCATACCCGCGGCACCGGCTGCAATACCCTTAATAAAGTCTCTTCTGCTGATCTGATCTTTAGCCATCTTTCTAGTTGCTCCTCTCCAAAGTAGATGTCAGAAAATGCAAATGACGGCAGAAGCCGTCACTACACATACGATGTAAGACATATTAATTTTACCTTTTGCACGACCTGTGCGCAAGATAAAATCAAAAATCCGCACTCATCTTTATGCTTATCCGAAATTGTGTCTGGGCCGGTCCGCAAGCCGCGGCAAAGTTCAGACATGCTGTAACGAGCTGCCTTAAACCGTCGCAAACATCATCTTCATCGAAAAACGCAGGTCCTATCTGAGAGCTTAGCAATGCCTTCGCATTGCTGATCTCTCAGTGAAGGACCTGCAATGTTTTTCTCACGAAGATGAATGATTTGCTGCCGGCAGCGAAGCGAATGACAGCATGTCCGAACTGTCACTCACAATAAGAGCTGACTGTCTCATACTCCGGATAGCGGATCTCGCAGAGGACAAGTCCCTTGGCGATCGCGGTGGGCCCCGCCTTGCTCCGGTTCCTGGCCTCAAGGACCTCCCTCATATGCTCCGGCGGATACTTGCCTCCTCCTATTTCGAGAAGCGTCCCGGCGATAATTCTCACCATGTTATATAAAAAACCGTTTCCGGTGATTCTGAACGTGACCCGGTCACCGGTCCTTATCACACTGGCCTCATAAATAGTTCTCACAGTCGTCTTCGACGAAAAACCGGAGGCCGCAAACGAAGCAAAATCATGTTCGCCCACAAGCATCCCTGCGGCGGTGTTCATCCTGTCCGCGTCGAGCGGGTAATAATAATGCATCTCAGTATTGCGGGCAAGCGGATCCGGAAATTTCCGGTTGATCACATGGTACTCGTAGGTCTTGACGGTATCCTGGAATCTCGGGTGAAAGGATTCCGGCACCTTACATGAATCCATGATCCGGATATCCTCCGGAAGTCTCGCGTTCAGTGCAAATGCGATCTTCGTCGGATCGATCCTCGACTCCACGTCAAAGCACACGACATTCCCGAGGGCGTGGACCCCCGCATCCGTGCGGCTGGCGCCCATTGTGCGGATGCGCTCCCCGAAGAGATGCTCGATCGCATCCTCGAGGACATCCTGCACAGCCGCGCCGTTCACCTGACTCTGATATCCGTGATAATTCGTCCCGTCATAGGCGACAGTAAGTTTTACGCGCATAGTTATCGGTTCCTTTATCCAAGTGGAAGAAGACCGCCTCCCGAAGGCGGCGGCTCTTGTCAGACATTCTGCAAAAATCTTCTCAGATCCATCCCCCGCCGAATATGCAGAAGCAGACAGCTGCCGCGGCAAATGCCAGCATCAGGATATAAGCAACAAAGTCGCGCTTTTCATATCGAAGCGGTTTCATCTGGGTCCGTCCCTCTCCGCCGTGATAGCAGCGGGCTTCCATAGCCATGGCAAGATCATTTGCACGCTGAAAAGCAGAAACGAACAGCGGGACCAGAAGCGGTATCATATTGGTCACGCGCTTTATGAGATTGCCGGATTCAAAGTCCGCCCCTCTCGCGATCTGAGCCTTCATGATTTTATCCGTTTCCTCCATCAGAATCGGAATAAAGCGCAGCGCGATCGACATCATCATGGATATCTCGTGAACAGGAACCTTGATAACTTTGAGTGGGCTGAACAAGTTCTCCATTGCGTCAGTGAGCTGGTTCGGCGTCGTCGTCAGCGTCATGATCGAAGATCCGATGATAAGATAGGACAGACGGACTGCCATTCGGAAGGCCTGAAAAACGCCTTCCTTCGTGATGGTCAGCCGCCAGAACGTGAAGATAACTTCGCCCGGCGTGAACAGCATGTTAAAAAAGACTGTGATGATCAGAATAAAAATGATGGCCTTCATTCCCTTCAGCATCATGCCGAACGGAACTTTCGAGAGTTTTACAAGGGTCACGAGAACAACCGTGACGAACGCGTAGCCGGCCAGGCCTTTGATCAGAAACAGAGAAACAATGAAGACCAGCGTACCGAGAAATTTGACCCGGGGATCCAGCTTATGGAGGATCGAATCCGCCGGATAATACTGTCCGATCGTGATATTTCTCATCTGCAGACCCCCTTTCCGGCCAGAGCTTCCAGGATGCTCTTCTTTGCCTCATCGACAGTTGTCGCATGTACATCCACAGCAATCCCTTTGGCCGCAAGATCATGCATGATATATGTAATCTGAGGGGCTGCGAGACCGATTTTTTCAAGTTCTTCGTAGTGAGTAAAAACTTCCCTTGGCGTACCGTCATATGGGATCTTACCGTCGTTCACAACGATCAGGCGGTCTGCATATCTGGCTACGTCCTCCATACTGTGGGAGACGAGGATAATGGTTATTCCTCGCTTTTCGTGTAAATAACTGATCTGATCCAGTATCTCGTCCCTTCCCTTCGGGTCAAGTCCGGCTGTCGGCTCATCAAGAATAAGAACTTTGGGGTTCATAGCCAGGACACCTGCGATGGCTACTCTCCTCTTCTGTCCGCCGGACAGTTCAAACGGAGAGTGTCCGTAAAACTTCTCAGGAAAACCTACCTGTGCAAGGGCTTCCCTTGCTCTCGCTTCGGCCTCCTCTTTAGAAAGGCCCTGGTTCTTTGGCCCGAAAGCGGCGTCTGAGAGAACATCCGCCTCGAAAAGCTGATGCTCCGGGTACTGAAAAACAAGACCGACCTTGGAGCGCAGTGCCCTCCTGTCATACTTTTCACCCCAGATATCTTCCCCCTCGAACAGGACTTTTCCCTCTGTAGGCTGCATGAGGGCGTTAAAGTGCTGGATCAGGGTTGATTTGCCGCTTCCTGTATGTCCGATGACGCCTATGAACTGGCCTTCCTCAATCGCCAGATTGATATCTGAAAGAGCATTTACCTCGAAGACCGTGCCCTTTCCGTATGTATAAGAAACGTTTTTAAGCTCTAACTGCATATTTTTCTGCCAGTGCCTCCACAAGTTCATCTCTCGTCAGAATGCCTGCCGGAATATCAATTCCGCTCTTTTTGAGTTCGTAGGCCAGCTCTGTGACCTGCGGCACATCCAGCCTGTATTTCTTGAGCTTTTCGACCTCGGAGAAAATCTCACGCGGTGTTCCCTGCATCACGATATGTCCGGAATCCATGACGAAAACATGGTCAGCGTCAATGACTTCCTCCATATAATGCGTAATAAGGATGACCGTAATTCCCAGCTTCTCATTAAGCTCGTGGACAGTCCGAAGTACACTCTTTCGTCCGGTCGGATCCAGCATGGCTGTCGGCTCATCCATGATGATACATTCCGGCTGCATGGCTATGACACCCGCAATCGCCACTCTCTGCTTCTGACCGCCCGACAGCCTGTTGGGAGACTTCTTGCGATGCTTCAGCATTCCGACCTTGGTCAGACTGTCATCCACTCTCGCCCAGATTTCATCTGTAGGAACTCCGATGTTCTCCGGACCGAACCCGACATCCTCCTCGACCACCGTTCCGATGATCTGGTTGTCCGGATTTTGGAAAACCATACCCGCCTTCTGGCGGATTTTCCATATCTCTTCCTCCCCGGAGGTATCAATCTCGTCGACCCACATCGTCCCCTCCGTGGGCACGAGCAGCGCGTTCATGTGCTTGGCCAGAGTAGATTTGCCGGAACCGTTGTGTCCGAGGATCGCAATGAAATCACCTTTCTTAATATCAAGGGTCACATCATCGATTGCCCGGACTCTTTCGACCTTGCTGTCATCCTCTCCGTATTTCATATAGTCAAAGCACAGCTTTACAGCTTTAATGATTCCCATTCGCGTCTCCTAATTTTTTAGATAAGGTTCCTGATTATGGTCCAGATTTCCTCCCGGCCTTCCTTGGTTTCAGCCGAAAAGGCGATGACCGGAGTGCCGGGCGCTGTCCCGAGCTCCTGGCGGATCGTCCTTAGAGCTTTCTCTACCTGAGATTTCTTTAGTTTATCTTTTTTTGTCGCGATAATGACCGGCTCCATGGCATTTTCAACGATCCATCTGTGCATGAGCTTGTCATTTGCTGACGGAGCATGGCGTATATCTACCAGAAGAAATACCGCGCGCAGCATTTTTGATTGTCTGAGATACCGCTCGATCATTTTTCCCCATTTAGCTTTCACTTCGACACTGGCATTGGCATAGCCGTAGCCCGGGAGATCGACCAGATAGCAATCCGGCGCGAACGGATCCTCAAGCTGCGTGTCCTCAGCCGGCGTCCCCTCATTCACGCGGTAGTAATTGATTGTCTGCGTTTTGCCCGGCTGGCTCGAAGTCCTCGCAAGGGATTTCCGCTGAATGAGCGTGTTGATGAGGGAGCTCTTTCCGACATTGGATTTTCCTGCAAATGCCACCTCGATCCGATCCTTCTCCGGCACCGCGCTCGTCACACCGATGACCGTCTCGAGATTCACATTTCTGATTTTTGACATTTATTAACCTCACGGATCAGCGGGCAATGCCCGCTGATGAATTCGATTTCACATGTCTTTGCCCGGATACCGGATCAGGAAACAAGGGCTGTACCGAGTACATCCTCCATCGTGGATGCGTAGACGATTTCAAGACCGTCGGTAATCTCAGTCTCCACTTCCTTCATATCATTCCGGTTCTTCTCCGGCACAAGGACAGTCTTAATTCCGGCCTTCTTGGCGGCCAACAGCTTCTCCTTGAGCCCTCCGATCGGAAGCACACGA
Source organism: uncultured Lachnospiraceae bacterium (assembly GCA_902788035.1). Lineage (GTDB taxonomy): Bacteria > Bacillota > Clostridia > Lachnospirales > Lachnospiraceae > Chordicoccus. The sequence continues at coordinate 6,783 of CADAIL010000008.1, forward strand.
CCCCGGAGGGTGATCTCACCGGTCATCGCCACATCCGCGCGGACTTTGCGCCCTGTGATTGCGGACAGAATGGCTGTTGCCATAGTCACGCCTGCAGATGGCCCATCCTTCGGGACGGCACCTTCCGGAATATGGATATGAATATCATTGTTGCGGAAGAAGTCTTCCTGAATTCCGTAAGCATCCGCTACTGAGCGAATATAGCTTATACCGGCCTGAGCTGATTCTTTCATGACGTCACCGATCTGACCGGTGAGCTTGAACTCGCCCTTGCCGGGCATAATATTCACCTCGACCTGGAGCGTTACGCCGCCGACAGAAGTCCATGCAAGACCTCTGACGATACCGACCTCGTCCTCATCATTGACCGGATTGATACTGTATCGCTCGTACCCCAGGAAGTCCTCAAGATTTTCAGAAGTTACGGTAATCTTCTTTTGGCCTTCTTCAAGAATCTTCCGGGCAGATTTTCTGCAGATTTCAGCGATCTCCCGTTCAAGAGAGCGCACGCCGGCCTCGCGCGTATACTTCGCTATAATATCGGCGATTGCTTCGTCCGTGATGACCAGCTGGCGCTTTTTCAATCCGTTCTTCTCAACCTGCTTCGGAATCAGATGATCCTTAGCTATGTGAAGCTTCTCATTCTCGGTATAGGAAGTAATCTCAATGACTTCCATCCTGTCAAGAAGCGGCTTCGGAATCGTCTGCAGATCATTGGCAGTCGCGATAAACAGAACATCCGAAAGGTCCACCGGGATCTCAATGTAGTGATCTTCAAAGTGACTGTTCTGTTCCGAATCCAGGACCTCAAGCAGAGCAGATGCAGTATCTCCCTTATAGTCGCTGCTGACCTTGTCGATCTCATCCAGCATCATAAGAGGATTTCGCACACCGGCTTTCTTCAGGCCATTTACAATCCTGCCCGGCATTGCTCCGACATAGGTGCGTCTGTGTCCGCGGATCTCAGCCTCATCTCGCACGCCGCCGAGGGACAGCCTTATATACTTCTTATTCAGAGCTTCGGCAATAGAGTGTCCGATCGACGTCTTGCCGGTCCCTGGAGGTCCCACAAGGCAGAGGATTGGTCCCGCTCCGTTGCCTGTCAGCTGTCTCACAGCAAGGAACTCGAGAACTCTATCCTTGACCTTGGTCAGACCGTAATGATCGCGGTCGAGGATCTGCTTCGCGCGGATCAGGTCATGCCTGTCGCGGCTGGCCTTATCCCAGGGAAGAGCGAGAAGCGTCTCAATGTAGCCTCGGAGAACAGCGCTCTCCGGAGACTGGCCCGGAAGATTCTGGAAGCGTTTGATTTCCTCATACAGCTTATCCTTGACTTCCTTCGGCGCCTTGAGTTTCTTAGTGGCCTCCCTGAAGTTGTCGATATCGCTCAGCGTTGTATCCTCGCCGAGCTCCTCACGGATCACTTTGAGCTGCTCTCGCAGCAAATATTCCTTCTGGTTCTGGTCGACACGCTCTCTGATTTTTTCCTGCAGTTCCTTGCGGATCGCCATGACTTCGGTCTCATTGGTGAGAAGAATGCCGAGAGCTTCATACTGCTCCTCCACCGATATGGCTTCGAGGATGATCTGTCTCCTCTCATAGGGCAGCGGCATGTTGATAGCGATCTGGCTGAGCACGTACTCAAGATCATCCGACTCCATGATCTGCACTGCGACATCCCGGCTTATATTGTGATCCTGGGTAAAGTATGAAGTAAAAAGATCTTTTATACTGCGAAGCATGGCCTCCTTCATGGAAGCCGGAAATATGTCCATTGATTCATTCCCGGTGGGCGTGACTCCCGCGAGAATATAATCTTCGGTCTTTTCAAATGATCCGACGACCGCTCTCTCCATCCCCTCAACGAGAACGCGGACCATATTTCTCGGCAGGCGGTTGACCTGCTTGACAAATGCGATCACGCCGACATCCCAGACATCATTGATGTCGGGATCTTCCGTATTCGGGTCGTGCTGCGTGACCAGAAATACCCTCTGGTCCTCCCTCATCGCCCTCTCAAGGGATGCTCTCGACCTGTCACGGCTCACATCAAAATGAACAATCATTCCCGGCAGGATGCTTGTTCCCCGGAGGGGCACAGCCGGAAGATACATGATATCTGCTCCAATATTTTTCAAATGGTAATCCACCTTTTTATTTATTCTCTCGTATCACTAAGCCATCAAAGCCCCTTGCGGGCTTCCCGATCAGACACCGGTATATACTATTCAGCAGCCTTCATTTCCGCAGAAGCCTCACCTGCATCCTCACGGTGCACGTAAGTCATCGGGGCTTTCCCGTCGACGGATTCTTTCGTGATAATGCATTCAACGATCGAGCTGTCAGACGGCACATGGTACATGGCATCTGTGACAGTTTTTTCCATAATTGCGCGCAGACCTCTCGCACCGGTCTTTCTGACGACAGCGAGGTGCGCAATCTCATTCAGCGCTTCATCCTCGACTGTAAGCTTAACTCCGTCCATCTCGAAGAGAGCGGTGTACTGCTTGAGAAGAGCATTCTTCGGCTCCTTAAGGATCCGGATAAGGGCTTCCTCATCCAGGTTATCAAGCGATGTGACGACCGGAATACGGCCGATGAGCTCCGGAATTAGACCGAACTTGACAAAATCCTCCGGCATGACTTCCTTCAGGATTTCGCCGACATTCTTGTCTTTCGCTGCCTGTTTGATCTCAGCTCCGAAACCGATCGATTTCTTCTCCATGCGCTTCTGGATCTGCTTCTCAATTCCGACAAAAGCGCCTCCGCAGATGAAAAGGATATTCGATGTATCCATCTGGATCATCTCCTGATGCGGATGCTTGCGTCCGCCCTGCGGCGGCACAGAAGCAATTGTTCCCTCGACGATCTTAAGGAGAGCCTGCTGAACACCTTCACCGGACACGTCGCGGGTGATGGATGCATTCTCAGATTTTCTGCCGATCTTATCGATCTCATCAATGTAAATGATGCCCTTCTCCGCGCGCTTAATATCAAAATCAGCCGCCTGGATCAGACGGAGAAGAATGTTCTCGACGTCCTCACCGACATAGCCCGCCTCAGTCAATGTCGTAGCGTCGGCGATGGCAAAGGGCACATTCAGAATCTGGGCAAGCGTCTGCGCAAGCAGGGTCTTGCCGCATCCTGTCGGACCCAGCAACATTATGTTGGACTTGGCAAGTTCAACATCGAGGTTCTTCGGTGCCTGCAGTCTCTTATAATGATTGTAGACCGCGACAGAAAGAACCTTTTTCGCATCGTCCTGTCCAATCACATACTCATCCAGAAAGGCTTTGATTTCTTCCGGCTTCTTAAGGTTAATTCCTGTATTATCCGCCGGCTCGTCAAGAAGGAGGTCATTCTCCTCAGCAATGATCTCCGAACAGATCTCAATGCACTCATCACAGATATAAATACCTGCCGGTCCGGAAATCAGCTTTCTGACCTGATTCTCAGTTTTGCCGCAGAAACTGCAGCGAACTTTGCTTGTCATTTTTCCTGCCATTTGATCTCCTTTTTCAAAAAAGACTCCTGCACGCATAGCTGACAGGAGTCTTAGTGTTACTCATTATCGATTTCTGACAACGCTGTCAATCAGTCCGTAAGCTACTGCCTCATCAGCTGACATCCAGTTATCGCGGTCAGTATCTCTCTCGATCACTTCGATCGGCTGATTCGTGTTGGCTGCAAGCTCTTCGTTCAGTCGTCTCTTGATCTTCAGGATATGGTCCGCTTCAATTCTGATATCGGAAGCCTGGCCTCTCGTGCCGCCCGACGGCTGATGGATCATGATCTCCGCGTTCGGCAGTGCCTGTCTCTTTCCCTTAGCGCCGCCCGCGAGAAGGAATGCACCCATGCTCGCTGCCATGCCGATGCAGATGGTGGCCACATCACATTTGATATACTGCATTGTGTCATAAATCGCCCAGCCTGCTGTCACGGAGCCGCCGGGGCTGTTAATGTAAAGGCTGATGTCCTTGGACGGATCCTCCGCTTCAAGGAACAGAAGCTGCGCGACTACAATAGAAGCTGTCGCGTCATTCACCTCATCCCCGAGGAAAATAATTCTCTCCTTCAGAAGGCGGGAGTAGATATCGTAGCTTCTTTCTCCCTGCGGTGTCTGTTCAATGACATATGGTACAAGAACATTATTCATACTGTTACCTCCAAACTTATGTCCGGCAAGTGTCAGAAATTATACCTCGATTGCGTTGTCAGCGATCAGAGAGATTGCCTTCTGCATAGCGCTGTCTTTACGCAGCTGCTCGATACCGCTCTCACCGAGTGCGGAACGGATCTGATCAGCTGTCATGCCGTACTGCTCTGACATCTTGGTGATTTCAGCCTCGACCTCCTCGTCGGTAATCTCAAGGTTCTCAGCCTTTGCGATAGCCTCAAGTGTCAGGCGGGAGCGAATTCTTCTCTCAGCTTCCGGAAGAAGTGTCTCGATGAACTTCTCTCTGTCAGAACCCTGATATTTCAGGAACTCATCAACCGGAATACCCTGGCTCTGCAGCTGACGTGCATAGTCCTCGAAGATATTCTCGGCCTCTGCCTTCTTATATACATCAAGAATCTCGATCTCGGATGCTGCAACAGCCTTCTCGACAGCCTCGTTTTCCTTCGCTGTCTTTGCTGCTTCAGACTTTCTGTCAAAGATGACCTTTCTGAGCTCTTCTTTCAGTTCATCTACTGTGTTAGCTGTCTCGGAGACATCCTGTGCAAACTCATCATCGATCTCCGGAAGTTCTTCGGCCTGGATAGAATTAACTGTGCATGCAAATGTTGCTTCCTTGCCTGCCAGATCCGGTGCATGATACTCCTCCGGGAATGTCACAACGACATCCTTGGACTCGCCTGCGGAGACGCCGATGAGCTGCTCTTCGAATCCCGGAATAAATGTGCCGGAACCGATTCTGAGGCTCTGACCCTTGGCTGTGCCGCCATCAAAAGCGACGCCGTCCACTGTTCCTGCGTAATCAAGGTTGATTGTATCGCCGTCAGCTACCGGTCTGTCTGTGATATCTACCTTGCGGGCATTCTTCTTCTGCTCGCTCTGAAGCTCTTTTTCGACATCCTCGTCAGTGACAGTGACTTCCTGCTTGGAAACTTCCACTGCCATATAGTTGCCGAGCTTGACTTCCGGCTTAACAGCTACTTCTACTGTATAGATGAAGTCCTTGCCCTTCTCCATCTGGACCGGCATGATTTCCGGATAAGCGACGACTTCGAGCTCTGCTTCATCGACAGCGTTCGGATAGGACTTGTTTATGCATTCATTGGCAGCATCCTCATAGAAGACGCCCGGTCCGTACATTTTCTCAATAATATACTGAGACGCTTTGCCTTTGCGGAATCCCGGGATATTGAAACGGCTTTTTGTTCTGTTGTAAGCCGATGTGATTGCCTTATTGAAGTCAGCTGCCGGTACTGTGACAGTCAGTGTTGCCATGCCGTTCTCAACCTTTTCGATCTTTACGCTCATATCTTTATAGTTCCTCCTCGTAAATCGGATCATGTTGTCTTTATTCACATTTCTACAGACATTTAGACAGTATAGCACAGGGTTATGTGAAATCTCAATCCCTTTTAAAAAACTTTTTCAGCCGTCCATACAGTAAGACGGGCTGCACCGAAGCTCCGGGACCGGCGCAAGGATTATGACGGGCTGCATCGAAGCTCCAAGACCGGCGCAAGGATTATGACGGGCTGCATCGAAGCTCCAAGACCGGCGCACACTTTATAACGGGCTGCATCGAAGCTCCAAGACCGGCGCACGCATCATCTTCATCGAAAAACGCAGGTCCTTCCCTGCGAGCTTAGCAATGCATACGCATTGCTGATCTCTCAGTCGGACCTGCAATGTTTTTCTCACGAAGATGGATGCTTTGCTGCCGGAAACGGGTTCATTAAGCAGCCCGCCCGACTTCGAGTGCATGACGCGAGGTAAATCGCGATCTCTGATCGCGCGCGAGCTGCGCAACGCACGTGTGCGTTTTCCTCTGCGCAGCTCTGCGATCCGCCGGAGGCTCATTCTTCAACGCAGGCTTTACACCCATGTTGAAGACGAGTTTGATTTACGCATTCCGTATCCTGCGTTGAAGAATGAAGGCGTTGGCACCCCCACTTTCCATATTATTTTATACCGGACATAACTGAGTTATGATAGTTCACGTCATAAGTCACATCTTTGTCGAACCACGGCAGGCCCGGAAACGCCTCCGCCTCCTCCACTGATGAGAACTCAATCTCTGCCAGATAGAGGCCCTTGTGGGGCGACTCAAAATGATCGAGCTCGACAACGAGACCGTTTTCTATCGGAATGACATAGCGCACCTTCGAGATCAGTCGACCGTCGATTTTCTCCCGAAGATGCTCATAGGACTTTCTGTCCAACGGCAGATTGTACTCCTCGCGGGCCATAAGACCGCCTCCTTTGTATGTCAGGATGTAGTCATTATCCTGACGGCGGATGCGGACGACAGGGCGTGTATTGAGGTAACCCTGTTCAATGACATGGTGCGGATATGACTCCAGGTCACGGGGAGGCTCCTTGATGAGCCATTTTCTTTCTATTTCCATATGGTCGCTCCTTTCATATATCTAAAATTCTTCGTCAGAGATTAGACTATCTCAGTGTGAAATACCCGATTACAGGGCTCAGCAGCTTCAAGTAACGGTAATATTCCCGCTACATCATAGCACAAATAAGCATTTTAATATATAATGGATCTTATCGGAAGTTCCGTACGAAAATCCCGATAAAAGGCGATTTGTCAGCCTCAATTCGATTACAGGGGTCAGCGAAGCGATTCCGATCACATTACTCTATGAAGCGTAGCAGCAGAGTACCACGTCCATAGGAGCCGCCGCACCGCATGGGGTGGAGGTTCACAGGCATGACTGACTGTACAGCGAAACAAACGGTAATTATATTTTTTTATGGAGGTAAATATGAGCAGAGTGTGTATTTTTCTGGCGGACGGATTTGAAGAAGTCGAGGCATTAACTCCGGTCGACCTGCTTCGCCGCGCCGGCATCGAAGTTGTCACTGTTTCAATGAATGAGGCACCGGAGGTAACAGGCAGGAGCCAGATCACCGTCGTCGCGGACGCCCTCTGGGCAGACGCGCAGGCGGACACCGCTGATATGCTCGTCCTCCCGGGCGGCCAGCCGGGTGTGAAAAATCTCGGAGCCCACGAAGGACTCACATCTCTCCTTAAGAAATATGCCGATGAAGGAAAGCTTCTGGCAGCAATCTGCGCCGCCCCGACGATTTTCGGTGCGCTCGGCATCGTGAACGGCAAATGTGCCACATGCTACCCCGGTCTGGAGGATCGGCTTACCGGAGCTTCTGTTGTCACTGACCAGCGGGTCGTCACCGATGGGAACATCACGACAAGCCGCGGCGCAGGCACTTCAATCCCCTTCGCTCTCCGTCTCATCGAAATTCTAAAAGGCAGGGACGAGGCAGAAAAGGTCGCCGCAGGCATCGTCTACGGTCACAGACGCTGATTCGGATCCTGTGCCCAATCTCGCAAGTTTCATTTTGCGCATTCATCGCAGATTCACGTCACGAGAATTCTACGTCAGAGATTAAAAGGGCTGCCGCATAAATTCGCGGCAGCCCTTCTAGTTGTTTCACTCTTTATTACTGTCACATATTCCTCGCCTTATCCGTGCAGGCTCTCACCGCTTCAATCACAGCACTGCGCATCCCGTATTTTTCGAGCGCGACAACACCTTCAATCGTTGTGCCGGCCGGTGATGTGACCATATCCTTCAATTCTCCCGGATGCTTTCCGGTCTCAAGCACCATTTTGGCGCTTCCCAGCACTGTCTGGGCAGCAAAATGGTAAGCCTGAGCCCGCGGCATACCGTCCGCGACCGCGGCATCCGCCATAGCCTCAATAAACATATAGACGTATGCCGGTGAACTTCCGCTAAGGGATGTCACGACCGCCATAAGGCTCTCTGGGACCTGCTCGGCCTCGCTGAATGACGCGATAATGTTTCTTACTGACTGCAGTTCCTCATCTGAAACGCGTGAGTTCGGGCAATAGCCTGTGATGCCCGCGCCTACAAGGGCCGGTGTATTCGGCATAGCGCGGACGATTTTTTTATCGCTGCCAAGACCGGCTTCAAGATCCGCGATCGACTTGCCGGCCATGATTGAGAGGACCACCTGGTCAGATGTGAGAGAATCCCTGATGTCCGCTGCCACGACCGGAAATACATTCGGCTTGACCGCAAGGAGAACTATGTCGGCGCCTTTTATGCATTCCGCATTATCTTCGAATGTCTCGATTCCGAACGAATCTCCGGCTTTCTTTCTTGCCGTTTCAAACTTATCCGCAGCCTTGATCTCAGAAGCAGCCGCAGCACCGTTCTTTATAATACCGCCTATAATAGCGCTTGCCATGTTTCCGCATCCGATTGATGATATCTTCATAATACATTCCTTTCGTGTATAAGCGTTACCGGTGCCTGCACAATTCCGCGCGCAGCGGTCGTGCATTCAAGTCTCGCTGCTGCCCATGACGCATCAGTTTCCGGCTTCCGCGCCTGTGCCGCTTTCGCTTCCGCCGGCACCGCCTGCGTCAGAGCCTCCCGCCGATTCGCCTTCAGAGCTGCCGCCGGAACTGCTGTCCGAGCCGCTGCCGCCATCATTCCCGCCGGAGCTGCTTTCCGAACCACTATCCGAACCGCTTCCCGAACCGCTGTCTGTATTCCCGCTGTCCGATCCTGATCCGCCGTCGTCATAGTCATCGTTGTCATAATCATCATAATCGTCATAATCATAATTGTTGTAATTATAATTATAATCGTCATATTCATCTTCGTCATAATCATACGAAGGTCTCGGCGTCGGGGTGGGGGCATTCTCCAGTGCTATCTCCCGGTTTATATCGTCAAGACTTGCAGGCTCATCATTGGAGATGACAACGCCCGGCACATAGGCTGTTTCAGCCTGCGTCTCCCCGTTCTGCAGATAAGAAAGAACGACCTCCAGTATCTTTTCTGCCAGTTCCCGGGCGGGCTTGACGACTGTCGCATATACAGATCCCTCACGAACGCTTACTGTCAGCTGGTCATTGTCACCGTCCAGGCATATGACCTCTTTTTCAATGTCCAGCGCATTAAGAGCTTCGATGACTGCAAGGGCTTCCTCGCCGTTTCCGCAGACAAATGTGTCGACGGATGAATTCGAGTCGAGCACGCTCCTTATTACGCCCTGCACATTCTCACTGTCCAGATCCGCAAGGCCTGCTTCAGTTGCCTCCTTCATATTTGCAAATTCATTCAGTCCCCTTCTGAAAGAAGCGACATATAGGTTTTCGAAACTGTTATTGGCGTTATAAATCAGCGCGTATGTCTCACGCAGCCGATGGTGTCTCGCAAATATCTCAGCAAGTGTCGTCATTGCGGAATTCCTGTCTGTTCTGACCTGTCCGTCGCAGACACCTTCATCTGGAACACCGCGATTCACAAGAAAGACCGGAATGCCCGCGTCTTTAGCAGTCTGTGCGTCAGACTCGATTCCATCACCTGCAATATTGTCACAGATGACTGCGCAAGCCTTATTAGAAACTGCTTCGCCGAAGGCCTTTGACTGTTTTTCCGCCACGCCGTCATGAGTCTTTACGATGACATCGTAACCTGCCCTCCGCGCCCCCTTAAGGATTATGTCCTCCATCTGGGCAGACAACCCCGTCTCTGATGAAATAATCAGATATATGGCAGGCACATTCCGCTTCTCCGGGGCTGTCAGCACCGAACTCTCTACAGCTGAGGCTACTGTGCTGTCACCCGGAATGCTGTCGGTCACGGCTTGGCTGCCCGTTACAACTGCATTTGCGGATATAACCGAATCTGCAGGTACGCCGTTATCACTGGCGGCGCGCCCGCAGCCACATACCAGCATCACTGCGGTAACGATGAGGGCAAGCAAGGTTCTTGATCTCTTCATAACTTCCACTCCCCTTCAAACACTTCTTCGGCCGGACCGGTCATAAACACATGATTGGTATCGCGGTCCCACTCGATCCGGAGGTCTCCTCCGTTCAGATGCAGTCTGACAGGACTCTGACCGAACCCGTTCAATATGGCTGCAACGGCTGTCGCGCATGCTCCGGTCCCACATGCCCATGTCTCACCGGAACCTCTCTCCCATACTCGCATTCTTATATCATGCTCTCCCTGCATAGCTGCAAATTCAGTATTCACACGGTCCGGAAAAGCTTCGTGATGCTCAAAATGCGGTCCGACGCTCTCGATCTGCAGACTTTCCACATCCTCCGGTGAATCCATGAACACGATGCAGTGCGGATTGCCCATGGAAACGCAGGTCACTTTATATGTATGACCGAGGACCCTGAGCGGCACATTCACAGCAGTCCTGCCGAAGCTGCCCTCCGCCATCGGTCTTGAGGAGGCTATCACCTTGTCAGACATCCTCACAGGAATCATCTCAGGCTCAAGAATGGCTTCTCCCATATCAACACGGACATTCTTCACCTTGCCGTCTGCTGTCTCGAGAGCGAGAATCTTAACGCCGGATCCGGTTGCGATCCTGACGGTCGTCTTGTCAGTGAGGCCATGATCATAGACATACTTTCCCACGCAGCGGATACCGTTGCCGCACATTTTACCCCGGCTGCCGTCCGCATTGTACATATCCATCTCAAAATCCGCAATATCAGACGGCTTGATCAGGATAAGTCCGTCGGAGCCGATTCCGAAATGCCGATCGCTCACACTTACCGCGACCGCGACCGGATCCTCCACGGTCTCTTTTGTACAGTCAACGTACACATAATCATTGCCGATTCCGTGCATCTTCGTAAAGTGCATATTGTTCCTCCGTCCACTTATTTGCTCCAAAGCTGTCAGGGTTCTAATCTCTGACAGCGCGGGATCCGCCGTCTCCATGACAGATCCCGAGGCTAAACTTAAAAAATTATAACATAAAAACCATACATGGCAACACAGAGTTTCGGACGCACCTTATTTCCGCCGTCCCTTGCAGTAGGAAATGAAGCCGCGCAGGATCTTCTTATCCTCGGCATCCATGAATTTCATGCGGCTGATTTTTCTCTCCGCACTCTCGAAGTGATCCGCAAGTACACTCCGGGCGTACGCCAGAGCGCCGGATTCCTCAAATATTCTCTGAACCTGCTCTATATCTCTGCTGGTCACATGCTTCTTGCCGTAATACTGAAGAAGTTCTTCCGCAAATTCGGGCTTCATAGTACGCACATACATATAGAGGATCGTCTGCTTGTACTCAGCCACATCCGATCCGACATCCTTCCCGAGGATCTTCGGATCTGCAAATACTCCCAGAATGTCATCCATGATCTGATACGCGATACCAATGTCCCGCGCGCACCTGTCAAGGGCTGCCATCTCCTTTGGTTCCGCGCCGCCGAGGATCATGCCCAGATGGAGCGGTCCGATCACCGAGTAGCCGGCTGTCTTAAGGAAGTAAATATCATAAATGGACTTTTCGAGGAGTTTTGCTCTTTCCTCCTCCCCGATGCCGGGATCCTGGATCTCGTAGGGCAGGACCACGTCCAGGAGTTCGCCCCTGAGTGTCTGAATGACAATGTCATCAAAATAAGAGATCAGCTGTCCCAGGGCAGGGTCGGAGCCGTAGGAGTCGGCCAGAAGTTTATTTGCATAATAAATACCGAGATCACCCACACATATGCCGACAGATTTCGCTATTTCCTGAGGTCTTTCAATGCCGGATACCATTCGGATATCTCGCACGTCGAGCCGGTGCTCATAGCGCCTGTGGACCGTAATTTTTCCTCTTCTCTGGGCAGCATTGTCTATAACATCATCGTGGACAAGCACCCCCGTCTGGAACATTTCAAATGTCTGCGCAAGCGCGTCGCTGACCGGCAGATCAATATCTGAAGCTCCGCGTGCATGCCGCGCAATCTGATAACCGAACACGACAAGCATGCCGCGCAGCATTTTCCCGCCCTGATTAAGGTCCGCAAGGTCCTCCATGAACGGCCGTATGATCGGATTGTCATCCTTTTTGAGAGACCTGTTATAGGCGTGCGTTTTCTTTTCGAGTCTCTTATATGTCTCCTCATAAAACTTTCTGAAGGTTTCCAGATTTCTGTCTTTTCTCATCGCTTATTTTCCTTTGTTGATCTTGATAGTCTCATAATAGTCAAGAGCCGCTTTCATGTCTGCCTTCGAAAAATCCGGCCAGAGCACATCCGTGAACCAGATTTCCGAATAGACCGTCTGCCACGGGAAAAAGTTTGACAGTCTGCGGTTGCCTCCGGTCCGAATGACCAGATCTATATCCGGGACGCCGGCAGTGTCAAGATAACTTTCGAACTCCTTCTCGGTGAGATTTTCCGGATCGACCTCTCCTCGGGCTGCCTTCTCCGCGTACGCCTTGATCGCGCGGACAATTTCATCCCTGCCGCCGTAGGAAATGGCAATCTGAACAAGTAGATTCCTGCAGTGGGCTGTCATGCTCTCCGCCTTACGCACTGTCTCCATAGACTCATCGTCCAGCCTTGACAGGTCGCCGATGACCTTGATTCGAATATCTCTGTTTATACATGTATCAATCTCATCACGGAAAAATTTACCCATCAGCTTGAAGAGGCTGGAAACCTCCTCACGGCTCCTCTCCCAGTTCTCCGTTGAGAACGCATAAACAGTGAGATACGGAATTCCCTCATCCTGACACCATGTACACGTGTCCATAAAAGCATCCAGTCCCTTCTCATGGCCCCGCATGACGGATGTAAACATATGCTTCTTCGCCCACCTGCGGTTTCCGTCCATGATAACACCCAGATGTCTCACTTTGTTTTCAGCCATAAGCATCTCCTTTCATTAATCAGTCTGTTTGTAAATCGCGATCTCTGATCGCGCGCGAGCTGCGCAACGTACTTGTGCGTTTTCCTCTGCGCAGCACTGCGATCCGCCGTGCCAAGCATGCGTAACAATGCTCCAGTGGAGCATTGTGTAGCTGAGGCTCATTCTTCAACGCAGGCTTTACACCCATGTTGAAGACGAGTTTGATTTACTCATTCCTCTCATGACTAAAGTCACGAGTATCCTGCGTTGAAGAATGAAATTGCGGATCTCTGCATCGGGAGAATCCGCATCAGCAATTCAGATGATCCGCACACAGCTTAGAATCCTGCGAAAAAATCCTCCATCGCGGCTACATATTTGTCCGTGTCCTTCAGGAAAGACATAGCATGTGTCGCCTCCTCTACGAGGCAGATTTTCTTGGGGGCGCTGCAGGCCTCATAGTTGCGTACACTCATATGCGGCGGAACGAACCTATCCCAGGTGCCGTGGACAAATAAGATCGGGACTTTCGCGTTCCGAAGGATATCCGGCGCATTCTTCTCCTTGAGGTCAATGCCTGCCAGCCATCTGGCATATCTGTTGACCATGGGCATCAGCGGAACTGTCATTCCGTTCATATAGGTTTTCGAAACATGAACCGCAATGTCGTGCGGGTTCGTAAAACCACAGTCGCAGATAATGCCCTTAACATTCTCCGGCAGTTTCTCGCCTTCAGCCATAGCGACTGTTGCCCCGCCCATGGAGACGCCGTGCAGGTACATCGGCAGATGGCTGCCCGCTTTTTCATTCATGAAGGCACACCAGAGAGCAAGGTCCTCGCTCTCCCTGATTCCCATCGTGATGTACTTCCCTTCACTTCTTCTGTGAGCTCTCTGCTCGATCATGAGCACGTTGGAATCTCTGTGATAATATCTCAGAATTCCCGCAAAATCCTTATAGCCTGTGCTGTGATAACCATGGACGAGGATCACATTCCTCACTGCTTCCTCCTCAGCCGGCAGGAAGCTGCCCATGAGGCGAAGACCGTCGCCCGAGGTAATGCTCACATCCGAAAAATCCTGAGCTTCGTTCCAGTGGATCTCCTCAAGATAGCGATCCTGCAGTTCGGGGGTGGTGTATTCCTTGTCTCCGGGCGGGTCATCATCGTAGGTCCCGTGTCGGAGGAGAAAGCCCTTGAAAACATTGTATGCTGCTGCTATCGTGCCTCCCGCGATCATTGCGGCGGCGCCGGCAGTGATGCTGCCAATAATTCTGTAACTCATGGTTCCGTCATCCTTTCACGTCATAATAGATCATTCACGCCTAAATATAAGACGGCATGGGGTTTAGATATCTGTCCGAAATATATATGGAATAATTATATCATAGAATCACCCTTTTTTCGATGATTAGTGCGTGTGGAATAACAGATCGGGCGGGTTGTTCCGGCTTTGACGAGCAGCAGCAGATCAGGCGGGCTGTTGTAGTATTACGTGTCCGGCAGCAGAGTATCCATCTTCGTGAGAAAAACATTGTTGGTACGACTGCTTGCGATGTGAGGCAAAGGTTATGTTTGTTCCGGCTTTGACGAGCAGCAGCAGATCAGGCGGGCTGTTGTAGTATTACGTGTCCGGCAGCAGAGTATCCATCTTCGTGAGAAAAACATTGCGTATCCGACTGAGAGATCGCAAAATGCGAAGCATTTTGCAAGCTCGTAAGGAAGGATATGCGTTTTTCGATGAAGATGATACTCTGCTGCCGGGCTTATAAACCCAGAAACAGCCTGCCTGACCTGATACTGCGACAAAAGCGACAAAAGGGGCCGCCGCAAAGCGGCAGCCCCTGACATTGACATATCACATATGAAAGACCCCGTACGAAATGAAGGTCATGATGGTAGCCGCGATCGCGATGCCGAGAAGAATCGCGAGAGAGGCCTTCTTAATATCGATCTTGAGAAGTGAAGCCGCAAGCGCGCCCGTCCATCCCCCGGTACCCGGAAGCGGAATGCCCACGAACAGCGTAAGCCCCCAGAACTCCGCCTTCTGAATGCCCTCAGACTTGCCCAGCGCCCGCTTTTCGAGCTTTCTGACGATACCTCCAAAGAGCTTCGTCGGTCTCAGCCAGTCAAATATCTTCGTGATAAAGAGCAGAATGAAGGGGATCGGTATAATATTGCCTATGACGGAGAAGAGAATCGCCTCCGACATCGGAAGCATAAGAAGACGCGCGACCGGTATGCCTCCGCGCAGTTCAATGAGCGGCAGCATAGAAACGACCGCGACAATTGCCTGCGGCGGCAGGAATGAAAGGTGGGCAGCGACCCACTCAGCAACAACAGTCAATGATAAACCTCCTTATTTTATCCCCATATCTTCCAGACACTCGAACAGCCTGTCCATCTGAGCGTCCTTTCCGATCGTGATCCTTAAATAATTGCGGATCCTCGGCTTATCGAACCAGCGCACATACACTCCGTTAGCGCGAAGATAATCATAAATATCCCGGGCTTGTACATCCGGATGTGTCACGAACAGGAAATTCGCGGATGATTCCTCGAACTTAAATCCCAGATCACGGAAACGCTTCATGACCCATTTCCGTGTCGCGCAGACTTTCGCGCAGGTCCGCTCAAAATGCTCTTTGTCGGAAAGTGCGGCGGTACCGAGCACGATCGACGGATAATTCATCGTATAGGAATTAAAGCTGTACTTGACATCATTAAGGTACCGAATCGTCCCCGGGGCGGCCATCGCGTAGCCGATGCGGAGACCGGCCAGACTTCTCGACTTGGAGAAGGTCTGTGTGATGATCACGTTGTCATACTTATGAACGAGCGGCAGAGCGCTCTCCGCGCCGAAATCGACATATGCCTCATCGACGATGATGATTGAATCGGGATTGGCCTTAACGATCATTTCAATCGTGGCGACCGGAATGGCTACGCCGGTCGGAGCATTCGGATTGGCGATCACAATGCCGCCGTTTTCCTTCATATAGTCTTCCGGCACAATGTGGAAATTCTCATCAAGCGGCTGGGTCTCATAGGGTATCCTCAGCATCTCTGCCCAGACGTCATAAAAGCTGTATGTTATATCCGGGAAGAGGACCGGCTTCGCGGAATTAAAGAAGGTCATGAACAGCATAGCCAGCACATCGTCCGAACCGATTCCCGCAAAGACCATATCATTTGACAGCCCGTATTCTTTCGCGATTGCGGATACAAGCATATCGGCCTTCGGATCCGGGTAGAGTCTGAGCGGTCTTGCCCTCATTTCCCGCAGAGCTTTCGTGACCATGGGAGACGGCGCGTACGGGTTCTCGTTGGTGTTCAGCTTGACAATGTCCTGCTCTTTCGGCTGCTCACCCGGAACATAAGGCACTACCCTTCGAACATTGTTCTCCCAGCTCATAGGCCATACTCCTTCGCGAGTTCCGCAAAGCCCGGAAGTGAATTCTTCACTGTCTCATGGGATACGCAGTAGGCAAGGCGGGTCCAGCCGGACTTGCCGAAGCTCGAACCGGGCACGATCAGGATCTGTTTTTCCTTGGCTTTTGCCACAAAAGCCTTCTCATCGTCTTCCGGAGATTTGAGCCAGAGATAGAAAGCTCCCTGCGGCTCTACAAATGTAAATCCGGCTTTTGAGAGGCCTTCCATCAATACACTTCTGTTCTCTGCATAGTAAGCCACATCTGTCTTCTCATCAAGGCATCTTGCGACGACCCTCTGCATGAGGGACGGAGCGTTGACGAAGCCGAGGATGCGGTTAGCGACATTTGCACCCGCAATCATATCTGAGAAATCATCGATCTCCGACGGGAAGCAGAGCCATCCGATACGCTCGCCCGGCAGGGACAGCGACTTGCTGTAGGAGTAGCCGACGACTGTATTTTTGTACAGATCCGGGATCCACGGAACTTCGTAATCACCGTAGACGATCTCACGGTACGGTTCATCGGAGAAAATGAAGATCGGATGACCGAATTCTTTCTCCTTTTCCGAAAGTACCCTGGCCACCGCCATGAGAGACTCCCTCGAATACACAACGCCTGTGGGATTGTTCGGTGAGTTGATAATGACAGCTTTCGTCCTCTCGTTCACACTGGCAGCAAGTGCCTCCACATCCGGCTGGAATGTCTCAGCGTCACAAGGGATCTCAACAAGTTTTCCGTCATAATTGGTCACATAGGCGCGATACTCCGTAAAGTAAGGGCTGAATGTAATGACTTCATCGCCCGGGTTCAGGATCGTCTTCATAAAGACGTTCATACCGCCGGCGGCACCGACGATCATAAGGAGATTCTCAGCGCTGTAGGATGTTCCGTAAAGACCGTTAAGATGCTCAGCAATCGTCCCACGTACATCCTCATAGCCGGAGTTGCTCATATAACCGTGGACCATCAGTGAATCCTCATTCTCGAGAATATCATAGACAGCCTCTTTGACTTTTGCCGGAGCCGGAACATTGGGGTTTCCGAGGCTGAAATCGTATACATGATCAGCTCCGTAAATAGCTGCCATCTTCTTGCCTTCCTCGAACATAGCGCGTATGACCGAGCTGTTCTTCACGTAACCCTTCATCTTCTCAGATATCATAATAAAGCCTCCTGTTTATTCCACAACGATCTTTCTGAAGTTCTTCTTGCCGCGGCGCACAATGAAATCTTCGCCCGTGATGTCATCTTTAGTAAACTTAGCGAAAACATCGGTCACTTTGGCATCGTTGACAGCGACACCGTTCTGGGAGATTGCCCGGCGGGCTTCGCCGTTAGATGTCACAAGGCCTGCCTTGACAAGCAGGGCGATCATTCCGATCTCACCGTTTTCAAAGTCATCGTCGTGAAGGACTGTAGTCGGTATTTCAGCCTTGGCTCCGCCGCCGAAAAGGGCTCTCGCGGCATCCTGGGCTTTCTGTGCTTCCTCCTCGCCGTGGACAAGCTTTGTCAGCTCGAACGCGAGTATCTCCTTGGCCTTGTTGAGCTCTGCTCCTTCCCACTTATCCATCGCGTCGATTTCCTCAAGCGGAAGGAATGTGAGCATACGGATGCACTTTAATACATCGCTGTCGGCGACATTTCTCCAGTACTGATAGAACTCATACGGAGAGGTCTTGGCAGGATCGAGCCAAACGGCGCCGCTGGCTGTCTTGCCCATCTTCTTTCCCTCTGAGTTCAGCAGAAGTGTGATTGTCATGGCATGAGCATCCTTGCCGAGTTTTCTGCGGATGAGCTCTGTGCCCGCCAGCATATTGGACCACTGATCATCACCGCCGAACTGGAAATTGCAGCCGTAATCCTGGTACAGTCTGAAGAAGTCATAAGCCTGCATGATCATGTAGTTAAATTCAAGGAATGTAAGGCCCTTTTCCATTCTCTGCTTGTAGCACTCAGCCGTAAGCATGCGATTGACGGAGAAGTGGGCTCCGACTTCGCGCAGGAAGTCAATATAGTTGAGATCAAGCAGCCAGTCCGCATTGTTCACCATGATGGCCTTGTCGTCGGAAAAATCGATAAAACGGCTCATCTGGACCTTGAAACAGTCGATATTGTGCTGGATCGTCTCCTTAGTGAGGACCTTTCGAAGGTCCTGCCTTCCGGACGGGTCACCGATCATGCCTGTGCCGCCTCCAAGGAGGGCGATCGGCTTGTTGCCTGCCATCTGAAGTCTCTTCATGAGGCAGAGAGCCATAAAATGGCCTACATGAAGGCTGTCCGCTGTCGGGTCAAAGCCGATATAGAAAGTGGCCTTGCCGGAATTGATCAGTTCTCTCACCTGTTCCTCATCGGTCACCTGGGCGAGCAGGCCTCTTGCCTTCAGTTCTTCATAAATCTGCATCGTTTTTTCTCCTCTATGTGTAGTCTCCATGCTCCGAGGCTCATATTCGGGGGCATCCCCCTTGATACTTAGCCAGAGCCTAAATGGGTATCGACCGACTTCACGTGCCCAAGGCAACGGTCAATTGCGTACGAAAGCAATCTCATACGCATGTCTGCGTGATAGTATAACCAAAAGAAAAGCCAAAATCAAGAATACCGTCAGTTAAATAAATATGCAAATGGATCTTCTTCCGACATAAAGCGCTCAATATGGTAAGCCAGCTGAGCCGCAACGGTCTCCTCTTTAAGAATCCTTCTTGCCTCCTTGCGGTCAATAAGAAGTGCCTCGATCTCCTCGTTCTCCTCCAGATACTTTTTGGAAGTCTCCCCGCTTATATATCCGTAGACACAGGCACAGCTCTCATCTGTCATGCCGACAGTGGTAAACCGCGGCGCTTCGAACATGGGATCAACATCGATCGGTGTGAGAGTCAGTCCCGTCTCTTCATGGACCTCCCGGACAGCCGCCTCCCTGTAGGACTCGCCCTCATCTACAAGTCCTGCGGGGAACTCATAAATAAATCCGTCAATAGGATAGCGGTACTGACGGATCACAAGCACTTTCTGCCTATCCTCGGTGATTGCGTAAATAATGACTCCGTCAGGTTTATTCACGTGCGTGACACACATAAGATCTTCCGGCTTCTCAGCGCGTGAGGCAACAAAATATTTGCTCGTCTTTCCTGTCTTTCTCGTAGTTACAAGCTCGTACATATTGAGGAATCTGTTTTTTGTCTGCTGATGGATCTCATTGATAATTCCCATTTCTTTCTCCTTTTCATGATAGCCGACCGCCCTGTCCGCTCCGGTTTTTCTGATTCGATTAAAAGAAGCAGGGCCGTGCAGCCCCGCATTCTCGTTCATTTAGTATATAACGACCGCCTCGCCGTCTATGACATTCTCGAATATGACTTTCATAGCCGCAAGGGGCGTATTGACACAGCCGTGGGAGCCGTCATACAGGTACATCTCCTGAGTATACTCCGAGTCTTCCCTCCACTGCGCGTCATGAATTCCTTCCGACTGATTGAACGCGATCCAGTAGTCCACAAGCTGTTCGTATCCGTGGGTCTCGATCGTTCCAAGAACTACATGTTCTTCATGCCAGTCGACCGAATAGCAGCCCTTATGCGTGATGCGGTCTTCTTCGTCCGTCGGCATACCCGTGACGACATTGGTATCGATGAGAAGCTCACCGTCCTTATACATCCAGAGGTGCTGGTCGGCAATGCTGATTTCGATATACGTGTCCCCGAGACCGTTATTGGTCGTATAGAGAGGCTTTCTCCAGTAACTGACCTCATAGCTGCCCGTGTCGTGAGCATTGAGTTTCTCTATGATATCCTCTCCGACAGCCTCCTCGTTGAGCTCGTAGCCGTAATCGCCGCCGGGGGTGATATCCACTTCGATCCCGTCATACGTCGTGAATTTAAAGGATCTTCCGAGCGAATCGTGTTTTTCTCTCCACTCGGACATCAGGTTCATGACCTTATCCTCATCGACATATAGCCCGTCTTTTCCCTCTGATATCAGACCGTTGATGATTTCTCTGGTCAGGACCTCGGGAGTATCCCAGAAAATGTAGGTAAGCCCCGCGGATTTCATGTACTCATTCCACTCATGGAGCCGTTCGCTCAGCTTCTCATCCGAGCTGTAGACCTTCGGCAGAATGTGATAATCCTCAAGGTTCAGAGTATCATTGCCCGTGAGCATACATTCCAATGCCTGGGCTTTGGCTGCGTCCACGTCAATCGTTGTACCCAGAACTTCCGTAAATATGACATAGTTGCCGGTCTCATCCATAGCCACATGTGCGTCCTGGGGCTCGACCATGGTCGTCGTCTTGAAGCCGGGCATTTTCTTCAGAATATCGGCAAATGCAGCCTCATCATAGCTTACATTCTCCTCTATCACAATCTCATTCTTTCTGAAGAACGAAATCGGCCACGCAAACTGATTCTGCCCCTTCAAAGCTTCCTTGATCCACTGCATGCTCTCATACTTAAGGTTCACAGCGGATCCTTCTATATGATCCTGCGAGCCGTCCAGATTGCGCACAGTAAGAATATAGTCATTGATCATCGGTTTTATCATCTTACTGGCGGAAGCATATGATTTTAGTCCGACTTTGGTTCCGTTCAGAGTTGTCCTCGGCATGAAAATGAAGGAAAACACGAAGGCAAACACCAGATAGACGCCCAGGACCGCGCCAAGGATACCGAGAATCTTTTTCCTGTTTTTTTCCGGAATCCCGGTGAAGAGTTTTTTGACAAATGCGCAAAATGCTGCAAATGCCGTTCCCGCTTTAGCCTTGATATCGAATTTCTCTTTAGACCCAGCGGGCGGAGTTTCTGCATTGGCAGTCTCCGCGCTTTCGTCAGTCTGAGACCCGGCTTTTTTACCGATTTCCTCACTGTCGTTCGTCCGAGGCCTTACTTTTTTTCTGGGCCTGACTTTCTTCCTGCTCTCCTCACTGCTGTCCGATTCCTGTCTGACTTTCTTCCTGCTCTCCTCGCTGCTGCCCGATTCCGGCCTGGCTCTCTTCCTTACCCGCTTCTTAGGCTCCTGCTTTTCTGCATCGTTGGCACTCTCTTGTCCGTCCATGACGGGATCGGCTTTCTTTATGTGGACCTTCTTCTTTTTCAGCTCGGCCCCGTCCTCAGCAAGCACGTCCGTAATCTCACCGGACTCAGCCCGCTTTTTGCGGACTTTCCGCGTTTTCTTCCCCTTACTCTCACTTCCGGTCTGCGGCTCAGCCTTTGTTCTGCCGGCTCCCTGCTCCCCACTGGCCGGTCTCTTCCGAACTTTTTTCTTTTTCTGTACAGAACCGGACTTCACGCTGTCCGGCATATCATCGGTCACTTTGGGCTCCCCTCCGGCTCCTTCTGCCGGTTCCGTGATGACCTCTGATTTCTTTACATCATCTGCCACAATCTCCTCCAAGTACCTTAAGCAGTATCTGACAGTGCGTTTTACGCCCTCTTCAAGGTCATTATGCAAGTCAGACACCGAACCAGTTTCGTCCATTCCACAGCCGCTTCGTCATCCGTGCGGAACGCGTACTGCCTGGACTTCACACAGTGCAAACGTCATATGAAGTGATTATAGCATAAGACGGATTACTTAGGTAGTTTTTTCGATTTTGACTTACTACATATCATATGCGGGTTCGAAGCCGGGGATAGCGTTCCTCATGACAAAAGCTTCTTATTTAGCGCAAAAAAAGGACCGCCGCAAGGTATGAACTGCGACGGCCCTGTCAGGGTCTCAAAGTATAATTATCTCAACCGTTTTCGGTCATACACCCTGCGGATCAAGCGAGATTTTCTCACGCAGAGCCATATAGAGAGCGGCATCCGTGAGACCTTTATAGGGGTTCACATAGAAAATGCCGACAAGCCCAAGTGTGATGGCCGAAAGGAACGCCCACCCGAGGAAAGACAGATCAAGAATGAACGCATTCCACTTCTCTCCGTCCATCATACGTCTTGATATTGAAAATACTTCACGCCACTCA
This sequence comes from uncultured Lachnospiraceae bacterium, assembly GCA_902788035.1. Lineage (GTDB taxonomy): Bacteria > Bacillota > Clostridia > Lachnospirales > Lachnospiraceae > Chordicoccus. The sequence continues at coordinate 29,014 of CADAIL010000008.1, forward strand.
AGATCCGGGTTCTCGGCAAGGATATACGGTATCATCCTGTATTCATAGCTTTTAATAATACCCGGTATGATTAGGAGCAGCGTCCAGAGTGCAGTGAATACTGTTCTCAGAAGCATGGTGATAATCCCATTCGCATAATTCATTTTAAAGCCGTAAGTAAGTCTGTCCAGCTCACACGGCGCATACAGATCTTCCATGAAATATCTTCGAATGCCGATCTCAAGCGGGTTCATCACAAGGATTCGAAGCGCCAGACCCGCGATTCCCGCAAGCAGCGCAACTGCAGCTATCACCATGGCGATTACGCCGAAATACGGATTATTATTCAATTGTTCAAAAATTTCGATGTCCGTTGTCGATTCAAACTGTTCTGCTCCGCGCGCCGTTCCCGAAGAAGCCGTAGCCGTGCAGAGCATCAGGAGAAATCCGACCAGAACGGATTTCCAGTAAGACCCTGTGAGGGCATTTTTAGCCATGCCCTTAAGTGTAGCTATATCCCAGTTCATATTTTCATCTCCAATAAATCGAGCAGGTAACGAAAATCCCGCCTACTCGTCCTGTCGGGTTTGTGCAACACGATAAAAGGCACCACATATGTGTGGTGCCTCAATCTTTCTTAATTCAACCGCTATTATGACTGAGCATGTGCGCAGTAATCTTCCATTACGTCCTGATACTTGCCGCCAGCGGTCTCTTCGACATTCATTTCAAGAATTGTCGGAACTTCCCACTTCTCCAAGGCTTAATCCTCCTTTAAATTACAAATTATCCGCACAAAATCGATGACTTCATCAAATAGACATTGAAATGCAATCACCACAATTTAGTGCAGAAATTGCATAGGAGACTTACTCCCCCTCGAATTGTCTGATTATGACTGGCCACCCTTGCAAGGACAACCGCAGTAGCACTCGATCGGCATATCGGACTGGCCGCCTGCTGTCTCCTGAACGTTGAGTTCCTTGACTACCGGTGCTTCCCATTTCATCATTGCAAATACCTCCCTATTTTTTTGTATTGCTTCTCAAAGTATACTTCTATACTTCAAAAAAGTCAATCGACCCTTCAATTTTTACATAAATATTACTAAATGCAACTCCCCAGAAAGATTTACAGCCCAAAATAAGGCTTTTTCTCTCCGCATACAATATATATACTCCTTAAATCCCAAAAAGTAAAGTTTTCTCAATAAAAAATGACGTTTTTTTCCTTATGTTTTAATTTTTGTACATATTATAACGTTACTCATGTCCGATGCCCGGCAAAACTCATACCCTATCCGGAAAATCCGCAGTGGAGTTCCGGTCAGCGCAGTCCGACGAAATTATAACTGAGAAATCACGATTGCCGCAAACATGAGCACACACCCAAGGATCTCCCTCGCAGACATAGCCTCGTGCAGGACGACCCACCCCGCAAGGGCTGCGAACACACTCTCGAAACTCATCGCGATCGATGCGACGGCAGGGTCAAGCCCGTCCTGGGCTACAATCTGAAGAGTATACCCCACCGCGCTGCTCATAAATCCCGCATAGAGAATCGTCGGCAGCGCTGCCATAACACCTTCCGCATTGAACGGCTCAAAGACCAGCATACATATACCTGCAAATATTCCTTCAAACAGGAACTCCAGAGCTGCAAGCTTTACCGGATCCGTGTACTTTACAAAATAGTTGACCGACAGAATCTGCAGACTGAAAAGAAAAGCGCACAACAGCATCCAGCTGTCCCCTGCCGACAGTGTAAAGCTTTCCCCCATGCACAGAAGATACAGACCTATGACCGCCAGCATGACGCATCCCCACACCTTCCTGTTCACGCTCCGGTGCAAAAAAAATGACAGAACCGGAACGAGCACTACATAGAGAGCAGTGATAAAACCGGCCTTGGCTGTCGTTGTAAAGCTGATGCCGATCTGCTGTGACGCGCTGGCCGTAAACAGGAAAAAGCCGCAGACCGCACCGCCAAGTATGAGCATCTTTGACTGTCCGGCAGTCTTCTTAACCCGGTCTCCCATTCTTATAAGCACCTGTTCCCGCACCGCAATAACAGGGAGCAGGGCAAAAAAAGCGATCCACGTCCTTGCAGTGAGGAAGGTGAAAGGCCCTACAAAGCCGGCCCCAATGCTCTGTGCTGCAAATGCGCAGCCCCAGATGAGGGCTGTTACAATGAGGACCAGTGTGCATATTATTTCCCGCCTTTTATTCATATCTGCCGTCCGTTCCAGAAAAATATCCATCTCGCATCAAATTTCTTAAATTAAAATTTAAGAGCGCTTCGCTTAGTCCGATAAGACATAATAGCACAACCTTACATGGCAGCAAAGCTTTTCTTTTTGAGTTGCCCGCCATATACTGTGGTATACTAACTGATAACAGCAAAGCTTTTCACTTGATGGTCAGCCCTTCTTGAGGGCTGAATGCATAAAGCCGCAATAAACCGTTGTCTGCAGCAAGCGCAAGTTCTGAGCTGAAAGGATATGAGATTTAAATGAAGAATGAATTTTCACGCACCGAGCTTCTGCTCGGAGAAACGAGCATGATAAAGCTATACAAAAGCCGGGTAATTATCTTCGGCGTTGGCGGAGTCGGAGGATACGTTGCTGAAGGTCTCGCAAGAAGCGGAATCGGTCAGATAGACATAGTTGACAATGACACGGTCGCCCTCTCCAATATCAACAGGCAGATCATAGCCCTGCACAGCACATTGGGCAGGGACAAGGTAGACGTGGTAAAAGAACGTCTCCTTGATATCAATCCTTCCATTAAAGTCACTCCTCACAAGTGCTTCTATCTGCCGGAGACCGCTGACAGATTCGATTTTTCCGAATATGACTATGTTATTGACGCAATCGATACGGTCACAGGCAAGATCCAAATCATCATGCAGGCCGAAGAGGCGGGAGTCCCCGTCATCTCCAGTATGGGATGCGGCAATAAACTGGATCCGACAAAGCTCAAAGTCGCCGACATTTACAGCACCTCTGTCTGTCCTCTCGCCAAGGTCATGCGGCGGGAGCTCAAAAAAAGAGGGATAAAAAAACTGAAGGTCGTCTACTCGGAGGAACCTGCGTTAAAGCCCGGGGAAGTCGGAACTTATGCGAACGATTCCGAGACATCTTCGGAATCTCAGCAGGAGCATGCCGGAAGAAGGAAGGCAGTCCCCGGCTCGACCGCATTTGTACCTTCCACAGCAGGGCTCATCATAGCATCTGAAGTCGTAAAAGATTTGATTGAGCGTTAATTGTGCATTTTTACCAATAAATTATTCAACGTTTTCTTCTAGTGAAGTTTTCGCTAAAGTGTGGTATAATTAATTAATCACTAATTGCGCTGGATGCGTGGGGGATTAACATGTCATTTGAAGGCGACTTTCAAACCATTTATACGAAGTTCAAACTGCATTTTTACAGAGAGATCTTTGGCAATTGGACAATGCGAGAGGCTACTTTGACGACTGTCGAGACATTTTGCATGGAAGTAATTTATGCCATGCAGCGTCCGACGATCAACGAATTCGCCAATTTTATCAGAATTTCACAGCCCAATGCGGCCTACAAAGTCAATAATCTGATCCGCAAGGGTTTTCTCCGGAAAGTCAGATCTCAGAAAGACAAACGTGAATATTTCCTTGAAGCGACCGACAAGTATATCGATTATCTGGATATTAAGAATTCATATATGCACAAGGTTCTTGAACGTCTTGAGGGCAGGTTCTCAGAAGCCCAGCTGGAAGAATTGGACAATATGTTCAAAATCATTTCCACCGAGCTTATGCCCGAGATTCCTGATTTCCAGCAGAGAAAGCGGGATGCATAATCGCAGTATATACGTGTGGCAAGAGCGCTTTAATGCAATCATTACTCGCTCTGCCGGGTTTGTGCCGCTAAGAAAGGCTGTCGAATTCGACAGCCTTTTACTTATGTCTTACTATTCTCAGGACAGAATCTTTTATGGGAAGACCCGAACAAAAGTCATTCTCCTGTGAATCAGAAGAGATCCTCTATATTATAATATTCGTACTGGCCTTCAAACGCTTCGGCGACCTTCTTGCATACGACTTTTCCGTCATAGGTATTGATACCGGAATAGATGGCCTTGTTGGCCTTGCAGGCTCCTTCAAGACCGAGATTCGCGATCTGGAGACCGTAAGCCAAAGTTGCGTTGGTCAGGGCGATTGTCGAGGTCCTCGGAACTGCTCCGGGCATATTGCCGACACAGTAATGAATTACATTGTCGACCTTGTAAATCGGGTCGTCATGCGTCGTCACATGGGAAGCCTCTCCGCAGCCGCCCTGATCGATTGCGACGTCGACAAAGACCGCACCGTCTTTCATCTCCTTAAGATATTTCTTCTTAAAGAGCTTCGGGGTCGTCCCGCCGGGGATAAGAACCGATCCGATGACCAGGTCAGCATCCTTAACTGCCTTCTCAATGTTGGCATCCGTCGAGACCAGAGTCTGTACGCGTGATCCCATTATGTCGTCGATATAAGCAAGGCGTTTCAGATTGATGTCGATGATGGTGACATTTGCACCCATACCCACTGCGATCTTGCATGCGTTCATACCGACAGTGCCAGCGCCGAGAATAACTATATTGGCCTTCGGAGTTCCCGGAACACCGGCAAGCAGGACGCCCTCTCCTCCGAATCTCTTCTCAAGATACTTAGCGCCTTCCTGGATGGACAGGCGGCCGGCAATCTGGCTCATCGGCGCAAGGAGCGGTATGCTCCCATCCTTCTCGATCAGGGTCTCATAGGCAACGCCCTTGACCTTGCCGCGAAGGAGCGCGTCGAGCTGCTCCTGATCAGCCGCCAGGTGCAGGTAAGTAAAAAGAATTATGCCCTCATGGAATGAATTGTACTCGTCAGGGAGAGGCTCCTTGACCTTAACCATCATGTCGCACACATCCCACACAGCCTCTGCTGCCTCAAAAAGCTCGGCACCGGCTGCTTCATACTCTTCATCTGTAAATCCGGAACCGAGACCGGCTCCTCTCTCGATAACGACCTCGTGTCCTGCTGCCACATACGCCTTCACATTGTCCGGTGTAAGGCCGACCCGAAATTCATTATTCTTAATTTCTTTAACGCATCCTACTTTCATATTGTTTCCTCCGAACTATAGTTTTTTCGTGAAACGAGAATTCTTCTCCGGCTTTTAGCCTGATCCGCGATGAAATTGAATCTCACCTTTGAGAATAATCCATAAATATTATAGCAGAATCGCCAATATTTGTATCTATATCAATACAATTTCTTGAGCTTTTTACTCCCCCTTAGCCTTTCCGATAAGGGCAAATATCAAAAAAGCAGCTATGTCCACCGCAACAATTGTGGATCCCACAGGTGTTCCGCCCATGATAGAAATAATCATACCGACCAGTGTGCATACCACGGACAGGACCGCCGAACATACTGTGACAGTGAAAAAACTCTTGAAAATACGCATTGCGGACAGTGCCGGGAAAATGACCAGAGCAGAGATCAGCAGCGAACCGACAAGGTTCATCGCGAGGACAATAATGACTGCAATGATAACAGCAATCATCAGGTTGTATCCACCTACATTTGTTCCGACAGCCATGGCGAAATTCTCATCGAAAGTTACGGCAAATATTTTATGGTAAAAAACAATGAACACGCAGATGACTGTGATTGAAAGGATCACGCAGAGAATAACCTCACCCAGTGTCAATGTCAGGATCGATGTAGAGCCGAACAATGTGCTGCAGACATCGCCCGAAAGGTTGGTTGAAGTCGAAAACAGATGCATAAGCAGATAACCTATGGCAAGCGCCCCTACTGAGATCATTGCAATCGCGGCATCGCCCTTGATCTTCGTGTTGCTCCCTGTCCGAAGCAGAAGCACTGCGCATGCGACAGTGGCCGGCAGAACGAACAGCATCTCGTTACTCAGGTTAAGGACCGACGCTATCGCTATTGCCCCGAAAGCGACGTGGGACAATCCGTCACCGATGAATGAGAAACGTTTCAGTACCAGAGTCACCCCCAAAAGTGACGAGCACAAAGCTGTCAGTACGCCTACGACGAGTGCGTACCGAACGAACGGGAAAGCCAGATATGAAGCAAGTGTCTCGAAAAAACCCATTACTCTCCCCCCTTTATCATGTTCGTGTTCATAGCCGGAATCCTTGAGAGATCCTTCTCCTTATCAGACTTGCCGCTGCGGATATCCATCTTACCGTGATGAAGCTTCATAAAGTATCTGCCGATTGGACTCTTCATATAGTCGTATTTTGTTCCAAAGAATACGTTCTCCTCGATATGCAGGATATGGGTGGCATACCTTAAAGCAGCATGGATATCATGGGATACCATGATAATCGTTATATGTTCCTTGCGGTTCAAGCGCTCAATCAGCTCGTACATCTCGGCTGTCGCTTTGGGATCAAGGCCTGACACCGGCTCATCGAGGAACAGCAGCTTTCTGGTCGCGCACAGCGCTCTCGCAAGCAGAACACGCTGCTGCTGGCCACCGGACAATTCCCGATAGCAGCGATCAGCCAGATGTGTGATATCCATCTTTTCCATATTCTCATCTGCAAGGGCCTTCTCCTCATTATTATAAAAAGGACGAAGCCCCATTCTGGACTGGCATCCGGACAGAACGATCTCCCTGACGGAAGCCGGAAAATCTCTCTGTACGAGGGTCTGCTGGGGAAGATAGCCTATTTCATTGGCTCGAAGGCCATCGCCAGCCTCTATTTTTCCTTCAGCAGGTGCCTGCAAATGCAGCAATGTCCGCACCAATGTAGACTTTCCCGATCCGTTCTCTCCGACAATGCAGAGGTAATCCCCCGCGTTGACCTCAAAGGAGAGCCCCCGGACAAGTACATTTTCTCCGTATCTGAGTGTTAAATTCGTACATGTGAGCTGTGCCATGTTCTATCTCCTGCTTCATGCTACCTTAGAAACTGTTTTCGAATTATATCACAAAATATAAAATAGTAAAGCCGAACTTTATTAGGGTTGACTAACCATTTGTATCCTTCTTATACTTTTATTGATTGAGGGAGTAGCAGGCGCCCGGCGCTGCAAGTCAACATACTGACCGCAAGGTCTGGCTTGCATTAAATTGCGAGACTCATGTATAAGCATTGACGCTGTACATGGCTCGTTTTATACGATTTTTTGACCAGGTACGGCGATCGCGTACCTGTTTTTTTGTCTCATTAGCGGAGGAGCTTATGTCTTCAATTTTCATTTTTGTATTTAACAGTATCCTGCTCGGAGCCGGACTGGCTATGGATGCCTTTTCGGTCTCGATTGCCAACTCCCTGGCCAATCCCGATATGAATCGGAGGGAGAGATGGCGTATAGCCGGGGCTTTCGCCTTCTTCCAGTTCCTCATGCCCATGATCGGATGGATCTGTGTTCACACGATTGTGCAGATGTTCAACTCGTTTCAGGCATTCATACCCTGGATTGCACTGATCCTCCTCTCCATTATCGGCGGAAACATGCTCCGTGAAGGCCTTCACCCGGACGAGGCGGAAAAGGTCGAGTGCCCGAAAGACGGATATCTCTGTCCGAAGACCCGCAGACTATGTCCGAGAGACGGGAAGGAGTGTCCTGTTTCGGATAGCGCACCTGCATACCTGTCCACTCACACTCTTGTTCTTCAGGCAGTTGCAACATCTATTGATGCCCTCTCTGTCGGTTTCGCGATTGCTGAGTATAATACACTGATGGCATTTACAGCCTCATTGATCATAGCCGCCGTCACTCTTGCCATATGCCTCGGCGGCATCAAAATCGGCAAAAAGGCTGCGGATAAGCTCGAAGGCAAGGCATCCATTCTCGGCGGACTTATCCTGATCGGCATCGGACTGGAAATCTGGATCTCAAACATTTTCTTTTGACAAGGAAAGTCACACATGAACTTATTAAAACCCAATGAAGCTCAGGAAAAGGCGATAGAGACCCTGAAAGGACCTGTCATTCTGATCAGCTGTCCCGGTTCCGGTAAGACGACCACGCTTGTCCGCCGGATTCACCATTTGATAGAATCCGGCGTCGATCCGGACCGAATCCTCATGGTCACATTCACCAACGCCGCAGCCGCCGAAATGAAAGTCAAATATCAGAAGCTGTTCGGGGGCAGCGCACCCTCCGTACCGATGATGACCATCCACTCTCTCTGCTTCAACATTCTCCGCATGGAGGGAGCGTACTCAATGGACTCCCTCTACTCCGAGCAGGAAAAGCGCGACTATTTCATGCGCGGTCTAAAGAAGCTGAGCTGGGTCAACGACGCCTGGGAACTTTCCCAGTCCATCATGACCGAGATCTCCATCATTAAAAACAACTATATAGATCCTGATACCTATATCCCGACGAGCTGTGATAAACAGGTATTCAGAAAAATCATGGGCAGCTATGAAAAGCACAAAGAGACACTGGGTAAGATTGATTTCGATGATATGCTGTTAAAATGCCTCGAGCTCCTTGAGAGCGATGTGAGGATACGGGACCGCTGGCAGGACCGCTTCGACTACATTCAGTGCGACGAGTATCAGGACACCAACCGTATTCAGCGGGATATTCTGTATCTGCTTGCCGGCAGGCACAGGAACCTCTGCGTCGTCGGTGACGATGATCAGTCAATCTACATGTTCCGCGGCGCGCTTCCGGAGATCATGCTGCAGTTCCCTGAAGATTACGCAAATGCATCCTCCATCTCCATGAGCACGAACTACCGCTCAGGCCAGGCCATTGTCGATATGGCCTCAAGGCTCATCGCGATGAACCGGCACCGCTTCCCCAAAGACTTTATCTCTGAGCGCGGGCAGAACGGAACTGATGGCCTCGCGGTCTACAAAAAATTCAAGACCCACGGGGCGCAGATGGATTTTGTACTAAAGACCATAAAGAAACGTCATGAGAAAGGTGTCCCATACAGCGAAATGGCTGTCATTTTCCGGACCAACAGACAGGCAGGACTTCCTGTCTCGGAGCTGGCCAAAAATGAGCTTCCTTTCTACACGACAGAGGCTGTGAGTTCCGTCTACGATGGCTGGATGTTCCGGGGTATTGCAGCCTATATCCGTCTTGCCACTGGCACAGGGTCCCGAGATGATCTCCTCTATGTGCTGAACAGGCCGAATCGTTTCCTTGCGGAGAGTGCATTTGCATCATGCGAATATACCGCAAAAAGTATGCTTGCGGCAGCAGGTTATCTGAAAAAAGACGCTGCCTGGAAGTATCAGGCTGCGGAAAAGAACATTCGGACCTGGATGAGAAATTTCGGACCGGGGACACTGACTATGACAGATCACCCCGACAAGGTATTCGAGAAACTGGCGGACCCGCTCGGCATCGATTATGATGAATACGTCCTCTCCTATGCCAAGTTCCGGAACTTTGATGAGAAGGAGACCAAAGAAGAGTTTCAAGCTCTTCGGAAAGAAGCCTCCGCCTTTGACACGATTGAAGAATGGCTCCGTCACGCAAGGTCCGAGAGCATTCATATCCGCGAGGTATCCCGCAAAAAAGACCGGACAGGCATTCAGATCACTACAATGCATAAGGCCAAGGGCCTTGAGTGGGATACCGTGTTCGTCATAGATGTAAATGAAGATATCGTCCCCCACAAGAACACACTTGAGTCCATGGCCCAGGTCGAGGAGGAGCGCCGTCTTCTCTATGTAGCCATGACGCGGGCCAAAAACGCGCTCTACATCCTCTGCTCCGGCAAAGAGTCACCTTTCATGAAGCAGATGAAGACCGCTCTCGAAAAGGAGGAGGAACAGCGCCGAAGGGCTGAGCTTAATCGTAGGCTGGAGGAAGAAATCGCCGCAAGGAAGGCTGCCGGAGAGCTTACTGACGCGCCCTCTGATCCCGTGCTGGGGCTGGTCGTAATGCATCGCAATTTCGGCAAGGGCTATATCACCTCAGTCGATAACGACAAGGGTCTCATCACAGTACGCTTTGTCGATAAGGAACGCTCCTTCATGTACCCGCAAGCCTTCGACCGGGGCTTCCTCTCTGTTATAGAATAAAAGGAGGCTGTCGCTTAAGGCGTGCCAGCACTATGTATGGCAGACGTTATTTGCAAATGTCTGCCATACATAGTGGTGGCACCTTCTTATGCGACAGCCCCTCTTTTTTTATCTCAGATCAGGTCTTTAAAGTGGAACTGTGATCTCCCCTCTGCGTAATCACCGACGATCTGGCCGCAGCCGTTGATCCTGTACTTATAGGTCATAAGACCTTCAAGACCGACGGGACCGCGAGCATGGATCTTGCTTGTTGAGATACCGACCTCTGCGCCGAATCCGTAACGGAATCCGTCCGCAAAACGCGTGGAGCAATTTTGGTAAACGCCTGCCGAGTCAACCATCTGCATGAAGTACTCTGCTGTCTCCGGATTCTCTGTGAGAATGGCGTCAGTGTGGTGGGACCCGAACCGGTTGATGTGATCCACAGCCTCCTTCACACCGTCCACAAGCTTCACGGAGATGATGAGTTCCAGATATTCTGTACGGAAATCGTCCTCGCCCATAATCTCACAGGGGATGATCTCCGAAACCTCTTTTGTGCCACGGATCTTAACACCGGCATCCTCCAGAACTTTCCTTACTTCAGGCAGGAATGTGCCGGCAATCGATCGATCAACAAGAAGCGTCTCGACAGCATTGCAGGCCGCCGTGTACTGGCATTTGGCGTCAACGATAACCGGAAGAGCTTTGGCCATATCACAGTCTTTGTCCGCGTAAATATGGCAGATGCCGTCCGCATGTCCCATGACCGGTATCTTTGTGTTGTCCATGATGTATCTTACAAATGCATTTGAGCCGCGCGGAATAAGAAGATCCACGTCTCTGTCGCACATAAGTAGCTCACTGATTTCATTGTGCTGTTCTGCCTGAAGCAGACATCCCTCCGGCAGGCCTGCTTCCACTACACTCTTGTAGATGACAGAAAACAGAGCCCGATTCGTCTCAGCGGTCTCCTTTCCGCCTTTCAGGATCGCACAATTGCCTGACTTTATAAGAAGAGAAGATATCTGCACGAGTGCATCCGGTCTTGCTTCAAAAATAACTCCGATTACGCCGATCGGGCAGCTTACCCGTGTGAGAACGAGCCCCTCATCCATCTCTCGCATGATCTGCTTTCTGCCGATCGGGTCCGGCAGAGAAATCAGCTGATGAATGCCGTCGATGACCGACCGAAGTTTTCCCTCGTCAAATTTCAGTCGTTTAATAACGGCTCCCTGAATGTTATTCTTTTCCGCATTTGCGAGATCAATTTTATTAGCGGCAAAAATCTCATCCTTGTTGGCACACAGTGCTTCAGCCATAGCCGCAAGGGCAGCGTTCCTCTGCTCTCCTGTCGTCGCTGCAAGGAAAGGGGATGCCAGCTTCATTTTGTGGGCTTCTTCGCGAATATTCATAATTTACTCCTCTTTAAAACTGTCTCTTAAGGGCAACATCTTTAACTGCTCTTCACCTGTTCCGCTTCCTGACGGGATCCTGCCCCGCGGAACTTCCGATAAAAGGGCGATGAAATCGCCCGTATTATGATTACAGGGTTCGCGCAGCGGTTCCTGTGATATTGTACTACAGAACTTTCTTCAAATCGAGCATTTTCACGCTTTAATTCGTCAAATCAGTAAAATGGATGCCTTGCAGTCGGAAATGAACCCCAGAAACCTGAACTTTTCCCATATAATATTTTCTGACATTTTCGTTGTTTGGCAGCATTAGATTGATATTTAGCATCAAAAGTGATATATTTGTTTACAAGATAAACAACTCGGAATATGCATCATGCATTATATACTGCGATTATGCACTATATGATCTGCCGGAAATCTGTCCGACTTAACCGAATACACGGGAAGCACTGACTGCCTGTAACTATGCACGCAGAAAGGAGAATCATTATGCCCACCTATACAGAGAGCTACTCAGCTAAAATCAACCGAAAAGTTCAGAGAAAACAGCACATAGTAGCTGTTGCCGCCGGGAGGATCCCCGCTGACCTCATTCTGAAAAATGCGACATATCTGAATGTGTTCTCGAACGAACTGTGTACGGGCGATATCGCCATAGCGGACGGTCTGTTCGTCGGCATGGGAACCTACAGCGGTCCGAATGAAATTGACATGTCCGGGAAAGTCATCACACCCGGACTTCTCGACGCACACATCCATCTTGAAAGCTCGCTTGTGTCACCTTATGAATTTGCCAAGGCTGTCCTGCCCCACGGCACGACCACAGTCATAACAGATCCTCACGAGATTGCAAATGTCATGGGTACCGACGGCATTGAATACATGTTAGAGGCAACAGAAGGACTCCCGGTCGATGTGCATTTCATGCTTCCGTCCTGTGTTCCTGCAAGCCCGGTGGACGAGGCCGGGGCTAATCTCGATTACAGGGCCATTGATTCTTTCTACGATCATCCTCGTGTCCTCGGTCTTGCCGAAATGATGAATTATATCGGAATCATCAACGGCGATGCCAATTGTCTGGAAAAAATAGCCGGCTCCCAATCTCATCACAAAAAGATTGACGGTCATGCCCCCGGTCTTACCGGCTGTGACCTGAATGCATATATAGCCGCGGGAGTATACTCTGACCACGAGTGCGCGGAGGTCGAAGAAGCGATGGAAAAACTTCGCAAAGGTCAGTTCATCATGATCCGCGACGGCACAGCTGCCCACAATCTTGATAAGCTGATTCCGCTCCTTGTACCGAAGTACTATTCAAGATGTATGTTCGCGACAGACGATAAACATCCGAATGATCTGCTGGAAATCGGTCACATGGACTTCCACATCCGCAGAGCAATAGCTGCCGGAGTCGATCCGATCATCGCAGTCAAGACAGCCAGCCACAATGCGGCCCGCTATTTCCTTCTGAATAATAAGGGAGCGATCGCGCCCGGCTATCTGGCGGACTTCGTCGTCGTCGACGATCTTGAGAGCTTCAAAATTCACAGCGTATATAAACGCGGTGTACTGCGCTACGCTGACGGAGAAGTGCTCCCGTTCCCGGAGCCGAAGATCGACTCCTTCCTGAAGGAACGCGCCATGAACACTTTCCATGTCGGCGGAAAACTCAGTGCAAAAGATTTTATGGACAAACGGCCGCGCGGCGTCATAGGTATGGTCCCCGGTGAAATCATCACCACAGACGAGGGCTATGCAGATCACGTCGACACCGAAAAAGATATTCTGAAGATTTGTGTCATTGAACGCCACAGAAATACAAGGCATATCGGTATAGGATATATCAAGGGCTATGGGCTCAAAAAGGGTGCTGTAGCCACCAGCTTCTCTCACGACTCCCACAATATCATAGCAGTGGGCGTAAGCGAGGAGGATATCGCCCTTGCCGTCAACAGGATCGTCGATATTCACGGCGGCATCACAGTCGTTGCGGACAATGAGCCGATCGCGGATGTTGTGCTTGAGATCGCCGGTCTCATGAGTGACCGCAAGCTGACCGAGGTCAATGATGATCTGGAGAACGCGAAAGATGCGGCCTACAAGCTGGGCGTCTCCCACGGCATCGACCCGTTCATGACCTTGAGCTTCATGTCTCTGCCGGTCATCCCGGAGCTGAGACTCACTACTCGCGGCATCATTGATGTGAACACGCAGCAGTATTTATAAGCTTATAATTGCACACTAAAAGGGCTGTCGCATTAAGACGAGTCACCACATATATGGCAGACGTTATTTGCAAATGTCTGCCATATATAGTGGTGACACCGTCTAATGCGACAGCCCCTTAATTAATGTTATTACAATTGCTTAATACGCTCTTCCGCACTCACCTGTCTATATTCTGCGTGACATGGGCAGCATAAGAATCGCGCCTGCCACGAGACCTCCCACATGGGCGACCAGATCGATTCCCTCTGTGTAAAACCCCGGAAGCAGAGCAAGAGCCAGACCGAAAATGACCCTGGTGACAGGAATCCTGAAGATATCTCTGCGAAATAGATAAAGGATAACGATAGCTCCCAAAAGAGCAAATACCGCTCCGGATGCCCCGGCAGAGACACTGGACGACCCGCTTGCGATGTCTGCTATAAGGCTGCACACATTTCCGCAAAGCCCTCCGATGAGATAAAGAACAAGGTATCTCACATGCCCCAGCATCTTCTCGAGGTTCTCCCCGAGAGCCGCAAGGACGATCATGTTGCTGGTCAAGTGCGTGATTCCGAAATGAAGGAACATGCTGGTAAAGAGCCTCCAGACCTGCCCATCCAGGATATAGGGCGTGTAGGCGGCTCCAAGCTTCAGCATAACTCCCTGATCCTGACTCCCGCCTATCACTTCACTCAGGAGAAAAGCAGCGGCATTAAGCCCAATCAGGACATAAGTAACAAAACAAGTGTCCGTTTTTCTATGCATACTTATTCCCTGCCGTCCCAGCAGTATGTGCAGAGATTCTCGCGCGGGATTCCCGTAGCCTCGCACATATCGTCAAGCCGGTTGAATCTCAGAGATGTAAAGCCCATGTCCTCGCAGATTCCCTGCTGCATCGCTTTATATCTCTCTGAATCCGGATTGGTATACTCAGCTATAATTTCGGGCGGAACATCCGTCGTTCCCTCGAGTTTTGCAATAACTCTTCTCGCTATCAGCTCCATCTCGGAAGTAGACCTTGAGAAATTAATAAACTTGCAGCCGAAAAGGATCGGCGGGCAGGCAGGTCGCACATGAACTTCTTTGGCTCCGCTCCTGTAGAGGAATTCTGTCGTCTCGCGAAGCTGTGTGCCGCGGACAATTGAATCGTCAATAAGGAGAAGTCTCCGGTTCTCAATCAGTTCTTTAACCGGAATAAGCTTCATCTTAGCAATCAGATCACGCTTTGACTGCATGGTCGGCATAAAGGATCGCGGCCACGTCGGCGTGTACTTGATGAATGGGCGTGAGAATGGGACGCCGGATTCATTGGCGTATCCCACCGCATGGGCAGTACCTGAATCCGGTACACCGGCGACCGCATCGACTTCATTTTTCGTCATTCCGTCGCGCTTTGCGAGGAGTTTTCCGCACCGCACGCGCATGCCCTCGACCGAGACGCCCTCGTAGCTGGATGTCGGATATCCGTAATAGACCCACAGGAAAGTGCAGATACGCATCTTCTTTCCCGGTGCCGCAAGTGTTGTGACACCATCAGCTGTGATGACGCACACCTCGCCCGGTCCGAGTTCCTTGTAATCAGTATATCCAAGATTGAGGTAGGCAAATGACTCAAGGCTTGCGCAGTAACCTGTCTCCTTTTTGCCTATGACGAGCGGAGTTCTGCCGACTTTATCTCTCGCACAGTAGATTCCTTTAGCAGTGAGAAGCATGAATGACATTGAACCCTCAATGACTTCCTGCGCGTAGCGGATGCCTTCAATAAGATTATCTTTGGTGTTGATGAGGGCAGCAACAAGCTCCGTTGAGTTGATTTCACCGCCGCTCATCTCCATAAAGTGTATATTTTTCTGATTCAGGATCTTATCGATCAGCGCATCTTTATTATTGATACGTCCGACCGTCGTGATTGCATACGCGCCGTGGTGAGAACGGATGAGAAGCGGCTGCGGCTCATAGTCGGAAATGGATCCGATACCCATGCAGCCATGCATCTCATTTACATCTCGCTCGAACTTTGTTCTGAAGGGACTGTTCTCAATGTTGTGTATCGCTCTGTTGAAACCGTCTTTTTCATCGTAGACCACCATGCCGGCTCTTCTGGTTCCCAGATGCGAATGATAGTCTGTACCGAAAAACAAATCAAAAACGCAGTCTTCTGTCTGTGCTGATGCGAAAAATCCTCCCATATGCTCTCCGTTTCTTCAAGTTATTCAAAACTCGCTGTTTTCTCTTAATCTATCCAATAAACGCGTACATTATATCAAAAGTTTTCTGTTTCGTATTCAGTAAATTTCAGAACTGTTGATTTCAATAAAACATTGTCACAGCACGGAAAATATATCGACAGATTAACGAATTTTTGAGTGTCAAAGCGTTCAGCCGGGAAAATCCTGACGATTCCACCGCAAAACGAAGTACGGATTTTGCGCCCGTTAGAATCTATCAGGAACGCCTCGGTCTTCTACGACCGATATTTCCGGTCGGAAAACGTCATATGCATGTGAGCTTCACCCTGGCAGAAATCAGTCTGGATGTCTCGTGCGCATCGAACTTGATCTCATAGGCGTTCCTCTCCTCAATGTAACGCAGGATACTGCCCTCCCCGAACACACCGTGCATGACACGCGTTCCCTCCGGCAGCTTTTCCTCCGCCATGGACCGCAGATAATCCTCGCTCCAGCTGATATCTCTCCATGCTTTTTTCACCAGATCAGGTGCAGGCTCATTTTCCCAGTCAACAAACCTTTTATCAATCTCGAGAATGAACCGCGATGGGTAGCGGAAAGATCCATCTAAGTTCCTTCCCTCAGAGTCAGTGAAGTAGAGGCCTCGCTCAGCCCTCGTGACTGCGACAAATGCAAGGCGCCGCTCTTCCTCCATAGCCTCTCTGGTGGCTGTCTTTTTGGCCGGGAACACCCCCTCCTCCATGGACACCAGAAAGATATGCGGAAATTCAAGGCCCTTGGCAGTGTGAACTGTCATGAACTTGACGGCTTTGCGGCTTGCGGCCGTGTCGGCATTGGAAAACAGCGCGACATGGTTCAGGTAATCAGCCAGCAGAGCTTCCTCCCCGCATGTCGTCTCGTACTCATAAATCGACTGCCGAAGCTCCGCAAGATTATCAAGCCGCTCCTGGCTGCCCTCCGTCCGCAGAGCTTCCTCGTAGCCGCTCTCTTCGAGAACCGCTGCGACAAGCTCCGAGATCGTCATTTCGTGGCATCGCTTTTCGAAATCCGCCATCATGTCGAGGAATTTCCGGGCTCCGGTCCTTCTGAAAAGTTCCTGGTCCGCAGTCTGTATGAGCGCGTCGATGAGCAGGCAGTTATTCTTTTCCGCGTACTCCCTGAGGAACCGCATCCTCTGCTCGCCGATATTTCGTTTCGGCTGGTTGACGATTCTTGCAAATGACAGATCATCCCGAAACGCGATCAGCCTCAGGTACGACAGGACATCCTTGATTTCCGCCCTGTTGTAGAACTGCACTCCTGAGTAGAGCATATACGGGATCTCCTTTTTGAGGAAGACCTCCTCAAAAGTCCGTGTGACGAAATGAGACCTGTAGAGAATCGTGATATCGGAGGGCTGTACACCGCTCTTCTCCAGTTCCAGCACCTTCCCGGCGACCCACTCCGCCTCGTCACGGGCATTTCCCGCATGGTGCCAGACGGGTTTTTCTCCCACATCCAGAGTCGGCAGCAAATCCTTTTTCATGCGGTTCACATTTTTAGATATCAGGGAATTGGCGGCGCTCAGTACAGACTCGGTGGATCTGTAATTATCCATCATCATGATGGTTTTTGTATTCGGAAAATTCTTGTCGAAATCGAGCAGGTAGCGAATATTGGCTCCTCTCCAGGTATAAATCGTCTGATCGGGGTCTCCGACGACAAAAAGATTCTTATGATAGTCGCACAGGACAGCCATCAGTCTGTACTGAAGGTCATCTATATCCTGAAACTCATCGATCATGATGTATTCGAGTCTTTTCTGCCACTTGAGTTTTATTTCCTCACTGCTCTCAAATATGTAGAGGACGAACTTGATAAGGTCATTGTAGTCGAGTCCGAAGCATTTTTTCTGCTGGTAAAGGTACCCGTAAAACAGTATGTCGTCCACCTTCTCCGCCTTCAGATACTTCTGCCTAAGAAGGTCGATCGGCATAGCAATCATATCGCGATAGTACTCAGGCTCGAACTTGCACTTCCTCATCTCGAACATATCCCTGGCATCCTTGAAAGTCTTGTCCCGAAGTGTCAGGTTCCTCTCGCTGTAGATGATCTGCAGCATGGCATCTATATCAGAATTATCGAGCACCAGAAAGCTCTCCGGATACTGGATCGCGTGGGAATCTTCCTGCAGAACAGATACACAGAAGCTGTGAAATGTGCTTATATAACCGGTGTCATTATCCCGGGTCAGCTGCCGGATGCGGGAACGCATTTCATTGGCGGCTTTGTTGGTAAAGGTCACACACAGAATATTGGACGGCAGAACGCCGATTTCATTTACAAGGAACGCGAACCTGTGCGAGAGAGCACGCGTCTTGCCGCTTCCTGCACCGGCGATCACTCTTATAAATCCCTCTGTGGAGGTCACCGCCTCCCGCTGGCTCTGACTGAGTCCTTTTAATTCTTCCATAAATCCCCCGATTTTTTTACCCGCTTCCTTGTCTTAAGACCGCGGGAATCAGTGCGCAATGACATATTTACTGACAGAATCCCTGAACATCATTATACGAACTAACGTTCGCAGTGTCAATTAATATGTCAGCCTCCGATATCGAATAATGTATGTACGACCAAAAGCCACAGGCGTCTCCGTTCCGACCTGAGCACAATAAAGAAGAGCTGCCGCAATTTAATGCAGCAGCCCTACGTCTGTGTCATTTTTCATTTATCAACTGACATTCTCAATGACGTCATTCAGAATTCCAAGAGCCTGAAGCACCTCTTCCACCGTGCTGACAGGTGTAATCTCAAGCACGAACTTGACCTCCTCGGCCACATCTCTGAGATCTTCAACATTGTCTTTAGGAATAAAGACATGCGTTGCCCCTGCCCTCTGTGCCGCCATGAGCTTCTCCGGCAGTCCGCCGATCGGTTTCACGTCGCCCTGCAGGGATACCTCACCCGTCATAGCAACCTGCGGGCTTACCGGCACACCTGTGACCAGCGATGAAAGCGCTGTTGTCAGAGTAATGCCTGCAGACGGTCCGTCCTTCGGCGTCGCTCCGTCCGGTACGTGAATATGAAGATCACTCTCCTTGAAGAGTTCAGTCTTCTCAGGGAATATTGACTTCACAAGGCTCACCGCGATTTGAGCTGACTCCTTCATGACATCTCCCAGCTGACCGGTGACAACAGTCTTACCGCTTCCTCTGGTGAACAATGTCTCAATGAACAGAACCTCGCCTCCCACCTGGGTCCAGGCGAGACCTGTCACAACGCCCGGTCTGGCCTCATTTTTCACAAGACCGTGGCGGATCGGGTGCATATCCAGATAATCCCTCAGATTATCTGTGTCGATCACAAGCCCCTCATCTTTCCCGCGGACAATATCGACCGCTGCCATTCTGCACAGAGTGTCAAGTCTCTTCTTTAATCCTCGCACACCTGCTTCCCTTGTATAATCGCTAATGATTTCATTCAGGGCATCGTCGGTGACAGAAAGGCTCTCCTCGCGGATTCCGACCGCGCGCATTGCCTTGGGCAGAAGATGTCTTCTCGCGATCTCATATTTCTCAGTCGGAGTATACCCCTGGAACTGAATGACTTCCATACGGTCGAGAAGCGGCGCAGGAATCGTATCGAGGGTGTTGGCCGTGCAGATAAAGAGAACATTCGAAAGGTCATACGGTACATTCATATAATGATCCGTGAACGTGTTGTTCTGCTCCGGGTCAAGAACCTCGAGAAGAGCACTGGCCGGGTCTCCGTTATAGGAAACCCCGAGCTTGTCAATTTCATCGAGCACCATGACCGGGTTGGATACACCGCTCTTGGCTATGCCGTCCATGATACGCCCCGGCATAGCTCCGATGTACGTTCTTCTGTGACCGCGGATATCAGCCTCATCGCGGGCACCGCCGAGGCTGACTCTGACATACTTGCGGCCAAGTGCATTTGCAATACCCTGACCTATAGACGTCTTGCCGCTGCCGGGAGCTCCGACAAAGCACAGGATCGAACCCGACTGCTGCCTCTTAAGGTTCATGACAGCAATCTGCTGAAGTATTCTTGACTTGACTTTTTGCAGACCGTAGTGAGTCTCGTTGAGTATGGCTTCCGCCTCGTCAAGGTCAATATTTACGGCTTTCTCCTTCACCCATGAAAGGCTGAGGAGGAAATCGAGATAATCATAGAGCATTCCGGATTCAGGGCCCGCCTGACCTTCCTGCTTCAGGCGATTCAGGACCTTCTCCGCTTCCTTGCGCGCAGTCTCATTCATTCCGGATTCCCGGATCCTGATCTCGAACTTGCGCAGCTCGGTCACTTCCTCGGGATGCATCTCATCCAGCTCTTTCTGCAGATATTCCATCTGCTTCTTTATTGCGGCCTCGCGGTAGATCTTTTTGTGTTCTTCCTCCTGAGCATTCTCCGCCTCGTTGTTGATCTTGTAAGCTTCAAAGTTCTCATAGATCATGTTCTCCATGAGTTCCTGGCGCGCTGCCCTGCTGTCTTCTGCGAGAACAGCATAGCGCTCCTTGCTCGAGTTCATGAGCCATGGACCCATCGCGGAGACGATTTCTCCGACCGAGTGCCACTGAGCAATAAATGCCCTCGATATCTGAACATTCTCAAAATTCTCTGCGTACTTGAACAGTTGACGCTTGAGCTTCTTCAGTCTCTCCTCCGCCACATCAGGGTCGAGGTCGTCGATATCCTTTCTCTTAGTTATATCAAGATCTATACTGTGGTCATTATAAATCGTGATCTCATTTAGATTTACACGACTGCCCGTGCGAATCACTATGTATCCGTTCTGATTAACTTCGGAGATAGAACCCTGCACACCGATCGGATAAAAGCTGTCTTCGGTAAGCTCCTCACGCGGCAGGTTCTCGCGGCACAGGATCACAGTGACCTTTTCACCCTGATTCGGCACTTTGCCTGTCATCTTCTTATAATAATCTGTCTGCAATACAAATGTGCTCTCGGGCACAAGAATGCTGTTGTAAACCGGTACTACTGCCATGGTTTCACCTCCTTTGTTAGCACTCTGCTTGTATGAGTGCTATTATTGCATCAAAGGTAATTTTTGTCAAGCACTTCATACTTTATTAATAAGTCTCGTTCCCTCATGGCCGTAACAGAAGAGACGGGCGGCATCTGTGTCTCAGAATCCGGCGCAAAAAAGCTGCCTGCGGTCAGACCATATCAATGGTCGGACCGCAGGCAGCGGTTATAGGATCAATTTAAGTCAGATTATATCGTATTATTCTTCAGCGACTGCATCAGCGACCGGCTTCTCAAGGTCTACATCTTCTGCCGGAGCAACGACATCGTCAGCGACAGCTTCCTCTACGATTTCATCAACAGTCTCAAGCGCATCTGCCAGAGCTTCAGCATCGCCCTCAGCTACAGCGTCAACGACGGGCTGATCGATCTCGGCATCAGGAGCATCGACTGTGTCATCCCCAACTGCATCTTCAACGATAGCATCAACGACTTCTTCAGCCTCTTCCTTGGCCTCTTCCTTTTCCTTCTTGTCAAGGCGGTCAAGCATAGAGCGGATCGCGTCACGCTGCTCCTTCGTCATCTCGTCGATAGAAGCGATCACTTCCTTGACATTCTTCTGGATATTATCCGGATTCAGGTTCTCTTTTGCTTTTTTCTTGAACTCTTCATTGAGGACCTTGCCCTCTTCCACTGTGAGCTCACCCTTCTTTACAAGGTCATCGATGATGACGGAAGCCTTCTCTCCTGTGATAGCAACTGCGCCTACGCCTGCAAGAAAAATTGTTCTCAAACCGTCCTTTAATTTCATTTTGTTACCTGCCTTTCTCCACATAGATAAAAATGCAAATGCAAAAAACCCTAAATCAAAGTATATCTGAAATCTATAAAAAAGGAATACCTTTCACGTAAAATTAGCAATTATTTCTTAAAACGTTCACAGAATTTTATCTATTATTACTAATTATTTATTTTCTTTAGAAAATTTTTAACTTTCAGATACAGAATCTTGAACGGCATCAGCGTCATTTGCCGAATCGGAGGATCCAGCCTCGTCAGCAGAGTCCGAACTGTCAGTTTCTCCGGCGTCATTCGTATCAGTGGCTCCTGCAACATCATCCTTGTACAGAGCAACGAACTCCTCCAGGGTCAGATTGTGCTCCATAATATAGGTCGCTGCCTCAACGCCGACATAACGGAAATGCCACGGCTCATATATGATACCCGTAATATCTTCTTTCCCATCCGGGAATCTGACGATGAAACCGTAATCCTGGCAGTGAGCTTCCATCCACTGGTACATTGCCGTATCTTCGAGTATTGCGCTCTTATACTCGTAGTACTCTTCGGTTATGTCAGCCGCAAGTCCGGTCTGGTGCTCCGACGTGCCGGGGCGTGCGACAATCGTTGCGGCAGTCTCCTCGTCATACTCCTCGCATTTCTTCTCAAAGAGATACTTCTGCAGATCGTAGCTGCGGTAGCCGGATGACAGGTAGACTGTATTACCCGCATCCCGGCAGTCCGACACGAAGGCCTCCATTGCGTCATAAATCCGGTAATCGACCTCGATATCCTCGATCGGGACAACATCGGGACAATAGTCCTCTATCGAATTCCATGGATTTGCAAGCACATATTCCCAGCTATTGATATCTATATCAGGCTTATCGGCATAGGGGTCGGGAGTCGGCGTGGCAGTCGGCTCCGGAGTCACTGCAGAAGCAGAAGACGCGTCCCCTGCTTCCAACTGCGCCGATGCCGCATCCGCTCCTGTCATAACATTGCCTGAAAGCTCTGTCTCCTCCGATACGCTGCCGGCGGCTTTTTTTGCCCCACCCGCCGTCAGATTTCGGACTGTCGAAACGCATAGAAGCACTGCGCAGGCAGTCATAAGTACCCTGAACGCCAATAACTCTCCGCCGGTCAGGTTCTTCTTTTTTTTCTTTCTTCTTTTTTGCGTTGCCATTAAAATCTCCGAATTATTCTTCCGCTGTCATTTTCAATGCGTCAACATAGCCTACCACTCGTTCGCGGTAGTGCGAGGGAAGCTCATTAATGTCACGAAGAAGCCTGTACTCAGCAGAGTCGCGCCTCAGTACGACGAAATCGACTTTCCACTTACTGCTGTCATCAGTCCCCGTCAAAAGCTCTGACGGACTTATGTCGAGAACGTCACAGATGATCATGATCTTATCCGCTGCCGGGTTAACATGCTTGCCTTTCCAATCGCTGATCGTGCTCTGCGGGATGCCCGTCGCCATTGCAAAGTCTTTCTGGGATATTCCCTTCTCCTTCAGGACCTGAAAAATTCTCTCGCTTATTATCATAGTGAACCCCTCTCTCAACTATATGATGAATACACTTCTGCGTTTAAGTGTTATTCTCTATTCCATTATCGTATAAGAACTGAAGAATTTCAATCAAAGAACTGTATTTATTCTCAAAAAACCTTAAAAGTGTCTCTTTTTACCATGTCTTTTTCCACAAATCCAGCCGTTTTTAAACTGTTTTTATTGTCATTTTTGCCATACTCATATAAAATATAAGATAGCAGGACCGCATAAACAGCTGTCCTTGAACGCGTACGTAAAAAAATATCCTTAGGAGGTGGCTACCTTGAAACAATGGACTCTCGAAGAGCGCTACAGAGTGTTGCAGAGCGCGGATGAAATCAAAGATCTCTATGATCGTATCCAGACATCTAACTACCGCCAGAAATACCATGTACAGCCGATGACCGGTCTTTCCAGTGACCCGAACGGTTTCGCTTATTACAAGGGAACATGGCATCTGTACTATCAGTGGTGCCCGTGGGGTGCGGTACATGGACTTAAGTACTGGTATCACGCAGTCTCTACAGACCTTGTCCACTGGAAGAATGCCGGTGTCGGCATGTGGCCGGACACGATCTATGACAACAAAGGCTGCCATTCAGGCTCCGCTATTTCTGACGGTGAAGATCTCTACATGTTCTACACAGGTAATCACAGAGATGAGAACTGGGTGAGAACACCTTACACATGCGCCGCTATTCTCGGACCGGACGGCCAGCCGAAGAAGCTTCCGGAGCCGCTCTTCGGACCGCGCGACGACTACAGCGAGCATCAGAGAGACCCGAAGGTCATCTATGTTCCGGAAAAGAAAAAATACTTTATCTTTATCGGCGCTCAGACCCTCGACAAGAAGGGCACAGCTCTGATCTATGAATCCGACAAGCTCCTTGAGGGATGGAAATTCGCCGGCCAGCTGAACGTACCGGGATTTGAAGATTTCGGCGGTATGTGGGAATGCCCGTGCATCGTCAATATCAGCGGCAAGGATGTCCTGATCTTCTCACCGCAGTATACAAAACTTCCGGGCCGTGCAGAGAGCACGAACCACAACGTATACATCGTCGGCAAGATGGATTACGATACCCTGACCTTCACACCGGAATCCGGTTATCAGTATCTCGACTTCGGTTTCGACTTCTACGCAGCTCAGTTCGCTGCAAATGTCGGCGATCCGGAAAAAGCCATCCTTGTCGGATGGATCGGTCTCCCGGACAACCATTACTGCACAGAGCCGGAAGAGTGGGAAGGCAGCATGAGCCTTATGCGTGAGGTACGCCTTAGCGGTGACCGCCTGATCCAGAACCCGATTCCGGAAATCACATCCCTCCGTGATGAGGAGATCGCAGCGGAAGGCAAGCTTCCGGCATTCTGCGAGGTCGAGGCCAACTTTACAGGCGGCGACGCCGACTTCAATCTCTTCACGAAAGCTGACGGCACAGGCGGTGTTACACTCCACTATGACGCAGCAGCCAAGGTCATCACTGTATGCAAGTCCGGCATGAACAAGCGCTTCAACGAAAACGTCGGTGAGACACTCGACATGCCGCTGACCAGCGATTTGAGGAAGCTGCGCATCATGATCGACAGATGCTCCTTCGAGATTTTCGCCAATGACGGCGAGGAGACCTTCACGGCTCACATCTATCCGGAAGCTGATGAGCATAACTACACTATCACAGACAACGGCAGCGTAAAGATCTGGACGCTGAAGCCGTCTGTCGAGGACAACTTCATCGTATAAACAACACGGCAGGCTGCAGCGAAGATCCTGAAACCGGCAGGCTGCTGCAAAACATTTGAAGCCGGCAGGCTGCAGCGAAGATCCTGAAACCGGCAGCAAACATCATCTTCATCGAAAAACGCAGGTCCTACCCTGTGAGCTTAAAAAAGCTAACGCTTTTTTGATCTCTCGGTCGGACCTGCAATGTTTTTCTCACGAAGATGGATGCTTTGCTCCCGGCAACGAAATTCACAAGCAGCCTGCCAAATTGCTGACTAAGACCGGATACAACATCTGCAATCGAGAATGAAAATTTCTCCTCGATTTTCGCACACAAGCACTCTGCTTTTTATGTTGTGCATTCAATGCCGCAGGAGCGCTTTAATACGCGCATTACCCGCTATGTCGGGTTTGTACTGCAAAAAAAAGCTGCCGCCAAATCTGCGCGACAGCCTTTTTTAAATATGAGATGCCCCCCACCTCTATTTCAATATTATCGCCCAGCAGAAACTACCTGTCGGGTTCTTTACTCAGTGACCAGCCTGACGATAATATCCGCACACACATCCGGAGATATCGTGCACGTGTCGAGACAGATCGTATAACGCGTGCAGTCAGCAATGTCCGTTCCCACAAATGTCTTGTAGAAATTGTTCCTGTACGTATCGCGCTGCTCTATGTACTTGGAGATATCCTTTCCCTGTGCCTCATCGAGCTCAGCCGCATGAACTTTTCTCTTTTCGAGATCGCCATAGCAGAATACGTCGAACGAAGGGATTCCCGCTTCCTGCAGCACATAGTTGGCACAGCGGCCGACGATGATGCACGGTGACTTCGCAAGCTCCAGAATGACTTCTTTCTCGGCTTCATAAATCTTCTTGACGTAATCCGGATAGCTCCCGACAGCAATATTCATGATCGCGTTCACAAACCTGCTCCTGGACGTGATATCCTCTCCGTCCTTCAGGATCGCGTCAATATCATATCCGCTCTCCGCGACAGTCTTCTTTACAAAATCCTTGTCATAATACGGAATACCGAGTTTCTCCGAAACTTTTGCTGCAATCGTCCTTCCGTACGCTGCATACTGACGATTGATTGTAATTACAGGTATTTTTTTCTCAGACATATCCTTGCCTCATTTTCTGATAATTCTTAATTCCAATGACCGGAATTCTGCACTAAGTATACCATTAATTTAGACTGATTTGCACACTTTCGGCAATGTTTTTTAAAAGAGATGATATTTGCGCCGAATTCCTGATCTCTATAACAGACTGTCTGAACTATCCTAACGAGTCCTGACAGGTTCAAGTATGCGGTCATGCAGACTGAAAGAGATATACATGAGTCCCAGTATGATCAGCGCCTGAGGGAATATGAACATACATAATATGCAGAGCAGTGTTGCGGCGAACCTGTTAAAGCGAAGCCTTCTTTTCATGAAAAGTGCTGCAGCTATGATACCGAAAGCCGCAAGATACAGGTATCCCACGACCCAGAGTATCTGACCCACGCTCTGAGCGGCCTGCGTCGAATTCGGGTTCAGGAAGACAGTCGAGCCGTAAACATAGGCGATGACCGCAGCAACACCTGTCCACTTGGGCGGATATATCGCAGAGACCGGCCTTGGTTTCTCGATTGAATAATGCAGCCTCTTCAGTATCATGATGCTCAGCTGATATACGATAAATCCGTCCAAAAGGCCTGCGAGGACCATGCTGATAATAAAGAGCTGCAGCATGGAGCTGTCGCTGAAAATGATCGCATACGGACCGCTGGCCGCGTCGACATTGGCCTTGGCAAGTGCCTCCACCATCGAATTCTGCATAAGCGCTATATCCTCGGCCAGGTTGTAACCGAAGACTGAAGCCAGCGCGACGTTACTGATCACACTGAGTACTCCCGCTATGCCCATGACAATGAACATGGTGATTGTCATATCGACCTTTTTGAAGAGACACGCACCGAAAATCAGACCGAGGAGGGCAGATGACACCGCGTAAAAAATGGACGTCACTGTTCCGAAAAAGAGCGAGAACGCGCACATGCCGGCAAATACCATAAGCCCGCTCTTCCAGTCGAATTTGGCCGAGTAAACGACCATGGGAACGGGGAGTATGTAAATAAAAAAGCCCTCGAACACACCGCCGGTCTGGCGGTTCAGAAGGAGAAGCATGGCGAAGATCGCGAGGATCATCGCTCCGGTCGTTATTCTTAGTGTATTGTTGTTCATCTTATCCATAGTACATACTATACAACCGCGGAGAATTTTTGGCAAATAAATTTGTCCGGGGAAAAATCAACAGCCTTTTCATAGTACAATGTTCGCTTCAGTTTATATACAAATGGCTTTAAAATGATATAATACATACAGATGCCGCATTGCAGGGCGTGACAGCGCGATTGTTACACGCTCTGAATATCTGTCAGGGAGAACTGTATGCCAACATCTCTTCAAGTATTTATCGCACTGGAATTATGGGGATCGCTCTTCGTTATTCTGCTTGCAATATGTATTTATTTCGTCGGAAATCGCCGTATTGACGAGGAACGCTGGATGTTGCGGCTCCTTCTCGCTACCGGTGTCCTGCTGACCAGCGATGCCTTCACCTGGATTTTTAACAAAGCGCCGGGCAAAGGTGCCTACGATGTCCTCATTATCTCGAACTTTCTGGTCTACATTATGGGATATGAGATCTTAAGACTTTTCACAAGATACGTGACATGTCTTTTAGGACCCGGGCCAATGGCAAATGCAGTTTACGTGATTGCCCATGTCGGTATGCTGCTGACGTTCATCAATCTGTTTACCCACTTCATGTACTACATAGATGCTTCAAATGTATATCACAGAACGAACTGGTTCGTTCTTTCGCAGAGTCTTGGTCTGATAGGAACAGTGTGTCTTGGCATACATATATTCATTCGCAGACAGAAGCTGGTCAACCTGAGGACGCTCGTCCTCATAACCTATATTGTCCTGCCTTCTCTGGCCATGGTCATTCAGTCCTTTTACTATGGCATTCCACTGCTGAATATCGCCATCTCAGCTGCGCTCTTTCTCAATCTCACTGTCATGCTTCTGTATCAGAGAAGGAGAATCAGTGAGCAGGCCGAGGAGCTCATTGCAAGCGAGAGGAAGCTGATCGAGGAGCGAGAGCTCATAAATGACATGAAGATACGCCTTGTTCTGTCGCAGGTCAAGCCTCATTTTCTCTTCAATGCCCTGAACGCGATCTACTATCTCATAGAAAAATCTCCCATGCAGGCACAGGCCGCCATTGACAGCTTTTCAGATTATCTTCGCGGCAACATGGAAGCTTTGGAGCACACAGCGCTGATTCCAATCTCGCAGGAGATGAAGCATGTAAAGAGTTACCTCCGGCTCGAGGAAATGCGGTTTCAGGATGAACTGGAAGTCATCTATGACGTTAAAGCCCTCAATTTTGATGTGCCGGCTCTTTCAGTCGAACCGATAGTGGAAAACGCGGTGAAGCACGGTATCAGCCAGAATGAAAACGGCGGATATGTGAAAATCAGCACTGATGAGACTGAGGCAGGCTATGAGATAAAAGTCGAGGACAACGGAGCCGGATTCGATGTCGGGGACATCGGCAATGACGGGCGTCTTCACGTGGGTATTGCAAATGTCAGGACCCGCCTTGAGAGCATGGCAAAGGGTACCCTTACCATTGAATCCGAAATCGGAAAGGGTACCTGTGCGACCATTTTTATTCCGAGGTAAGCCGGTTCGCGGAATATTAAGTGCCGGCAGCTATTCATTATCGGGCAGAAGGCCTCCACCTGTAGCCCACACGATGTGCACCGCCTGATCCATATGCTCATAAAGACCGTGCTCTTTGATATACTTCTCCCACTCGTTTCCTCCGCGGCAGATCTCGGAAAGCCCCTTAAAGCCTGCACATGCGGACGGCTCGACGCGGATATTCTCGAGATCCATGAGCATCTTCTGATAAACAGGCAGCTTTTCATCCGAAACAGTAAAAGCTCCGGAGACAAGGTGCTCCATCATTCCGCACACAAAGCCGGACGGCTTCCCGACCGCAAGCCCGTCCGCGATCGTGCGTCCGCTGAGGCCGATATCCTGCACGCAGATCCTGTCATGTTCTCCTGTCGCCATTCCCAGAAGAAAACAGGGAGCTTCCACCGGCTCAGCAAAGAAACAGTGGACATTGTCTCCGAAAAGTTCCTTAAAGCCGAATGTGATTCCTCCGGGAGCTCCTCCTACCCCGCAGGGCAGATACAGGAACAGCGGGTGAGTCTCATCGACAGCAATTCCCGCTTTCCGAAGCTGCACCTGCACTCTGAGCGCGGCTGTGGAATAGCCGAAAAAGAGGTCTTCAGAGTTCTCATCATCGATAAAAAAGCTCTTTTCGTCAGTTAAAGACTCCCTGCGTCCGCTCGCAACTGCCTGACCGTAGTCCCCCTCGTACTCTTTAACGATAACACCCTCGCTGCGAAGAAGATCCTTCTTCCACTGTCTGGCGTCACACGACATATGCACAATTGCCTTAAAGCCGAGTTTTGCTGCCATCCGGCCGATACTGATTCCGAGATTTCCCGTAGAACCGACCTGAATCGTGTACTGACTGAAAAAAGACCGGAATTCGTCCGAATCAATCTTTTGGTAGTTGTCCGTCGGCCACAGCATGCTGGCCTTCTGAGCGAGGGTCTCCGCTATCTTCAGAACTTCATGAATACCGCCTCTGGCTTTCACCGAACCCGCAATCGGAAGTCTGGCGTCATCCTTCAGGAATACCGTGCCTTTGATTCCCGCTCCTTCTTCGTTCATCTTCTCTTTCATGGCAGGAATCGAGATAAGCCCGGATTCAATGACTCCCTTTTTGTCTGCTGTCTCCGGAAATGCGGAGGCGATATACGGCAGGAACCGCATAAAGCGGTTCTGAGCAGCCTTCACATGTACGAATTTATAGCCGAGGATCTCACTCCTCGGTTCACACTTATTAAGTCCGGGATTCAGCCAGACCGTCTCTTTTCTTTCTTTTAAGCTTTCGATTACATCCATCTCATTCATCCTCAAACTTCTCCAGGTGCATATCCCTTTAAGTATGAAAAAACCGGTCCGAAGACCGGCTTTGCTTTTTTATTCAATAGTCAGAATATCGGAGAAACCTGTGACGTCAAATATCTCCATGATCTCAGGTCTTACGTTCCTGATCACCATCTCGCCCTGCTTATTCATCTGCTTCTGGGATGAAAGCAATACACGAAGACCTGCAGAAGAAATGTACTCTAATGCCTCAAATTCAAATATAAGGGATTCCACGCCTGAAAGGCTCTTCCTCAGCTCATTCTCCAGCTGCGGTGCCGTAGTCGTATCAAGTCTGCCTTCAAGAGCAAAAGTAAGTTCTGATCCATTAGCTTTCTGTTCAATCTTAAGCATAGCTTCCTCCACACAAATTAAATATTTTTCTTAATTGTCAAAATGTTCTTATTATCCGCATATTCATATGAAACGTCATCCATACTCCTCTTCACCATAAAGATGCCGAGTCCTCCGACCTTGCGGTCTTTGGCGGAAAGGGTGACATCCGGCTCCGCAACCGCAAGAGGGTTGAAAGGAACCCCGCTGTCTATAAATGTAATAGTCACAGCTCCGGGATTTTTTTCTGTATCCAGCCGTATCACCGCCTCCCCTTCTGCGGGAGTATATGCATATTGTGCGATATTGACAAAAATCTCTTCCACCGCCACATCGATCTGCATCTGTGCTTTCATGGAGCAATCTGCCTCTTCCAGATTCTCATCCACAAACGCGATTACCTGGTCCAGATTTTCAGTTCTGGCACCAATTACCAGTTCTTTCACATGCTTTTCCTTTCCGCATGAGATCCGTCCGTTGAAGATCATGCCTCCTAAAACAGAATCTCTTCTCATACTTTGAGGACCGATTCCGGCCTCTCATGTCCGTACGAATCCGGGATCTGCTTTGCAGCTTACTATAAGTTCAAGTCACGCTGCCCTCCGTCTGTAGAGCCGGGAGCATCTCACACTGTGATATATTATTTATAACAGACTCCGGCAAATATTGTCAACTGTATAGCCGTCCCCATTTCTCCCGACGTGAAATAATCCGCAATTTGGTTCAGCATTCCGAATAAAGATTCCTGAGCCACTCATCAAATCCTTCTCCCTTAGCGGTAAAGGCAAGGGTAAACGTATTGCCGCTGTCCGTTCTTACGACCTTGGCATACAGATCAAATCCGGAGTCGATCATCAGATTGTCATAAATCTGAAGAGCTCCGTTCGTATGCACTTCGACCTGACTTGCGGACACCGCTGTGATTTCGCAATCAGCTGTCTTTCCGCTTACGGATTTGTCCTTCAGGATATGAACTTTCACGCGGACAGGTTCGTCAAGCTCCGTGAGCTCATCCTGTACGTTCTCAAGATGCAGGTCATATTCACCGCCGATTCCGATCACATGAAATATCTGCGTTTCGCCGTGAACGCCTTTCATCCTGCAGCTAAAAGAATCCTCGATATCAAGTTCCTCCGATACTGCCCTCCGCGTTCCGGACGAAATCAATATCATGCCGCCCGTTGTCAGGCTTTCAATTCTTCCTGCCATGTTGACCATCGGGCCCATGACCCCGTATTTAGTGCGCTTTTCCGACCCTATATTGCCGAGGATAACATCCCCTGTATTAATTCCGATACCCATTGACAGAGGTTCATAGCCTCTTGCGATATTCCACTCATTTACCGCGCGCATCCGGTTCTGCATAGCAATCGCGCAGGCGACGGCATCGTCCGCGTGACTTGCCGTCACGGACGGAGCTCCGAAGAGAATGAACATCCCGTCCCCAAGGAACTCAATGATCGTTCCCTTATACCGGCTGATCTCCTCGTACATCTCCTCAAAATAATGATTGAGCATGGTAATAAGGGCTTTGGGCTCAGTTCTCTCGCACAGCATGGTAAAGCCCCGAAGGTCGCTCATCAGAATCGTGACGCATCGCCTGCTTCCGCCCATCTTCATGCCATCCGGCGTATCCAGTATCTCTCTGACTATGTCATCCGACAGATACCTGCCGAAGGTCTCCGTGATCAGCTTATTGCGGATCTCCAGTTTGGCATTGAGTGCCCTGATCTCGCTCATGGCTTTCATGGCATCACGCAGATCAAATAATTCGGTCACATCGCTTATGACCAGAACGATACCTTTGACCAGACCGTTATCATGGAGACACGAGGAGACAACTCTAAGCCTCTTTTCGGACTTGCCGCAGACATAGGGGACATATCTCTCCTGCCGCATTCTTCGGTTACGTATCGCGTCGAGTACAGTCTCCGTGAATTCGTCGTTGCCTTCCTCGTCAAAGAAGCTGAGAGCAAATAGTTGTCCGACCAGCTCACCTTCTTCCCTGCCGAGTATAGTCAGGGCAGCTCCGTTCACAAGCTCTATAATACCTTTGTGGCTTATAGCCATCACGCCCTCAGACATATCGGCGATGACACTTTTTGTTATAGATACCATCCGATCCATATACTACCTCAGCTTGACAGCCATCATAGTGATGTCATCGAACTGCGGTGCATCACCGGCAAATTCCTTAACAGCCTCGTACACATTATGAATGACCTGCGAAGCGTCGGCTTCCGGTTCACGATTCAGGACCTCGAGCATACGGTCTGTTCCGAACATCACATTGTCAGAATCCGTCGTCTCCGGAACTCCGTCAGTATAAAGGAAGAGAGTGCCGCCGTGCTCGAGCACGAACTCATATTTCCTGTAGGTTATATCCGGCATACCGCCGATAACAAAGCTATGTCTGTCCTTCAGAAGCTCGAATTCTCCGTTCTTCTTCCTGATGACCGGATATTCATGGCCTGCATTGGACGCGACAACGTGGCCTGTCGAAATCGTCAGGATGCCCAGCCACACGGTAACAAACATATCCTCCTCGTTATTCTTGCAGATCTGGTCATTGACCCGCTCAAGGACCTCATTTGGAAAGTCGCAGAGCATAGTATT
The DNA here is from genome assembly GCA_902788035.1 of uncultured Lachnospiraceae bacterium. GTDB lineage: Bacteria > Bacillota > Clostridia > Lachnospirales > Lachnospiraceae > Chordicoccus. Next base: position 61,898 of record CADAIL010000008.1, read on the forward strand.
GTTGTTGACAAGGATCTTCGACATCATCATGAAGAGAGCTGCAGGAACACCTTTGCCTGACACATCGGCCATGACCATAGCCAGATGGTCATCATCAATGAGGAAGAAATCATAGAAATCGCCGCCGACCTCCTTGGCCGGTTCCATCGTAGCGAAGATGTCAAGCTCTTTTCTTCCGGGGAATGGCGGGAATATATTCGGCAGCATATCCGCCTGAATTTTTGTCGCAAGCTCAAGTTCTGTCCCGATACGCTCCTTCTCAGCAGTAATTTCTGTAATGTGCTTAATATATGTTTGTGTTTTGGCTGATATATCCGCAAATGACTCGGCAAGTACCTCGATCTCATCATCTGTCCGATATTCGTTCTTCATCTTGAACAGAGGATTGCTGTCATTCAGCGAGGCCACCTCCCTCGCCATTTCATTGATCGGCGCAACAATTCTCTTAGCCAGCGACAGGGATCCCGCGAGCGCAAGGGCCATAGCCACGAGAAGGAAAACTATCAGGAAAACCTGACTGCGCCCGGCATTCTTCTCAGCCGTCCCCGCAGCCTCGCCGACGATTTCATCGTGCGTTGCTGCCATTATGTCGACAGGCTCATGGACTGTTGCCGCATCTATGACGGAGAAGAGTGACCATCCGATCGAGCCGATAGGTGAGCCTGTCATATAATAATCTATTCCGTCGACCTGTATGCGCTCGACATCCGTGTTAACCGTCATGGCTTTTTGAGCGAATGCGGCAAGTTCCGCATTTGCAGACTTTCTCAAATCGACAGCCGAGTCCGCCAGTACCGGTGCAAATGTCCCGCTTCTCTGAGGTGAAAAGATCACGCGGCCGTCCTGGTCAACAATACATACAAATCCGGCGGTTTCGCCTGTTTCCATGATAGCTTTTTCCATGGCTTCCAGGAAAAGGTCTGCGCCTGCGACCGCGACGAGCTTTCCGTCAAGGTAAACAGGATACGCGCACACGATTTCTTTTCTTCCGGTAAAAATATCCTGCTGCAGCCCTGTAAAGTATATTCCCCTGTTCCTCACAGCACCTTTATACCATTCGCGCTCAGTCACCGGTATGTTCATCACAGTTCCGTCATCTCTGATCTTGCCCAGTGGGTCGCTGTCAGCTATGAGTATGATCCCATCGGGCGTCGCGACAAAACAGGAATTGGCCTGATCTATTGTCTTGTAAATAGAACTCATTGCCACCTGGAGATTGCCCAGAAGTCCTATTTCGCGCGCAATCTCCGGATTTTCTGTATCCACTCCCGCCGCAGTGATAAGCTGCACGCTGGGGCTGCCCTGCTTCTGCGGATCCGGAGCATAGGACGGAACCTCGCGCAGACCGTCCGGATTGGCATAGAGGTCCCGGGTAATATCCGCAAGCGTAATGACCGGAGCGGCTACCTCCCTGAACATGGAGTCGGCTATATAAGCCTCAAGAGAGGCTTCACGGGTCATTGTCGTATCGATGACTCCTTCCATGATCGCAGTCGTACTGTCTGTGACTGCAGTCTTCTGCTCTTCGCTTGTCTTCTGGAAAAGCGAGGACAGGCTCCTGGTCTGATATACCGCAACACCCATGAACGCAAGGACGATCAGGATAATTGAAAACAAGACCAGATTAAAAATTTTCTGCTCGAGACCGCCAATGACCAGGTTTCTAATCTTCTTCATATATATCTCCCATGTGTTATATCACATCCAGGCATCGTACCTGCCCGCTGCGTCAGCCAGTTCCCTGATCAGAGCCTCCTCAGCGTATGAGAGTGATGTATCCGTCTTTTCGGCCTCATCCATTTTCGTGACCATCTCGCAGGCTTCAAGGTAATCCTTTGTCAGGCGGCGAAGTCTGCGGGACAGATGCTCGATGCAGCGTACGACCAGAGAAGGCGAAGTCTTAAAGAGCTCCTCCAGTTCTTCTTCTGTTATTTTGCGAAGAACAGTGTCATCTTCGATTACCACTGCTGTCGCGCTGCGCGGGAGTTTCTCGATAAGACCCATCTCGCCAAAGAACGCATCCTCCTCAAGCAGGACCAGCTGCTTTTCTTTATCAGTGCCATAATCTGTATAAATTCCGATGCTGCCGAGCTGTATGTAGTACATACAGTCTCCATCGTCACCCTGTCGGAAGATAACTGTATTCTTCCTGTAATTGACACTGCTTTCCCCGCTTACATCCTTACCGCCGGGCAGCGGAATGCCGCTTGACTCTTCATTTGTCGTCAGATAGCGCACCGTGCGGCTGTAGGCAGAGATAAATCTGCTGATTTTTCGAAGAAGGCCTTCGCTTCTTTTCTGTCCGACGGTCGACTTCATATCACGAACAGTGGCACAGACTTCCAGATAGTCATCGGTCAGTCCTCTCAGGCGATGGCTCAGATTTTCCATAATAGACCTGACCTGATAGGGATCTTCCCTGAAGAAGTCTATGAGCTCGTCGCGCTCGATCTCAAGCAGCTTCGTCCCGTCCTCGCGGACGCGGATCGACGCGGATCTCGGCCATGCATCGATGGCTGCCATCTCGCCGAAGATCCGGTCCTGACCCAGCGTTGTCAGCACGATCTCGCCCTCTGTTTTGGATGTGATAAAGACATCCACAGCTCCCTCAATAATCCTGTACATGCAGCTGTCCCTGTCACCTTCTCTGAAAACGATATCACCCTTATTGTATTCTTTTAACAGCATTATTATGTCTCCTTTATTTCTTGTGTGCTCTCTTCTTTGAGGGCATAAATGTTTCTGTATCAAGAACGCCTCGGTGTTCTTGCCGCGCCCCGTAAAGTGCGAAGCACCTTCATCAATGCGCGATGAAGAATAAAACTCGTATATTATATAATATCACATGAGGACCATACAGGCACTAACTTAGTTCCATAAAAATGTAAGTGCTAAGAAGTAATTGCTCCTAACGGGCACACTTATTTCGTTTCGAACATGTTTGTTCTCCATAGTTTTCTGCAGCAGTTACGTGTGCATGCAATCAGTCTTTACACGGAATCCTCAAAATGCTATTATGATAACCGCTTTCTGGCAGCCTGATGTCCACAGATGCGGGTGAACTACCGGGAAGGATGCTGCGCAAGTTCGAAACCATCCTCTGAGATATCAGAGTGAGTTCGCTCCGCGAGTTCGAAACCATCCTCGCGTAAAATAAAACTAAGGAGAAAAAAATGAAACTGTCAAGACCCGCGTTTATCACATGCGCTGCCGCGATTGCGGCTGTATATGTCGTTCTGACACTGGTATTTGCCCCAATCTCATACGGGGAAGTACAGGTCCGCATTTCCGAATCACTCACGATCCTGCCGTTTTTCACACCGGCCGCAGTTCCGGGGCTTTTCATCGGATGCCTGATTGCAAACATAACAGGCGGAGCCATCATATGGGACATCATATTCGGCAGCGTCGCGACCCTGATTGGAGCCATAGGAACCTATAAGCTTAGAAATAACAGGTGGCTCGTCCCGCTTCCACCGATCATCTCAAACACTATCATTGTTCCGCTCGTCCTGAGATTCGGATATGGAGTCATCCTTCCGATCCCGCTGCTCATGCTCTTCATCGCAATCGGGGAGATCATCAGCTGCTACGTGCTCGGCGAGATCCTGCTAACGCTGCTTGCAAGATATCGGGGGCGGATCTTCAGCAACCGTTCCGGTGAGGCAAAGTGAAGATACACTATGCGCATTCATTGTAGACTTACGTCGCGAGCACGGCCCGTTCTGCCGGGTTGGTGCTACAAAAAGCGCCGCACTAATCACTTAGTGCGGCGCTTTTTGTGTTGAGTCAGGTATTTAACAGCCAGCCATCACGGCTCAATTTCAATCTTCACAGCCTTATAGACATTGTCCTCCGGCTTTATGTCGGTGAAATCGGCAATGACCTTCACATTAGCGCCGGGCGCAAGCTGTGCTTTGTCAATGTGAGCTTTCTCAAAGTTGAACATGCACTTCACATTGTCCTCGAGAATGACTGTGACCGTATTTTCCGTGCAGGAATCAACAATTCCTCTGAAAGTGCGGCCCTTATATGGTCATTGCCAGAACAATGATATTGCGTTTCCCACATATTTTTACACATCACGCAATTCCAGGCACAGCATGGTCAAGTCGTCGAACTGCGGTGCTTCGCCAACGAATTCATCGACACGACTCCTGACCCCCTCGATGATTCCCTGCGGATCTCTGTCTTTATACGCGTCAAATGCCTGTATCGCCCGCTCTCTTCCGAACAGCTGATCATGGATATCCGTTGCCTCCGTGAGCCCGTCCGTGTACAGTAACATCTTATCCCCTTTCTCGAGCACGAATTCGAAATCCTTGTAGCGGGATTCCTCAAAAGCAGCGAGCACGATGTTGTGTCTGGACTTCATGGGGGCAGTCTCACCGTTCCGGTGACAGATGAGCGCATCGTCGTGTCCGGCATTTGCCGCAATGACCTTGCCTGTGGACAATTCAAGAATACCCAGCCATACGGTGACGAACATACCCGACGTATTGTGTTCCGTGGCATCTTTGTTGACATAATCCAGGATATCCGCCGGGGTTCCGCCCACGCGCGCTCTATTGACAATCAGGATATTGATGACCATCATGAACAGGGCTGCCGGAATTCCCTTGCCCGAGACATCGCCGATCACGATTCCCAGATGATCGTCATCGATCAGGAAAAAGTTGTAGAAATCGCCTCCGACCTCCTTGGCAGGCAGCATGAAGCCGTAAATGTCAAAGTCCGACCGGTCCGGAAATGCGGGGTACTCGTTCGGGATCGAGCCTTCCTGGATCGCTCTTGCAAATGCCAGCTCGGTCCCGATTCTCTCTTTCTCCGCCGTAGCAGTTGTCAGATTCTCAATATACCGGACCATGTCCGTCTCCATCGTATTGATGGATGCCGCGAGATTACGGAGCTCGGCGTATTTGCTTATTTCACCGATTTCTTTGCTTTTTGTATTTTCTCTTGCAAATCTCGCCGCCTCCTCCGAGACAACTGTCACCGGGACCAAGATCTGTTTTCTTACAAAGACAGTGATAAAAATCGCCGCGAGAACAGACATCACCAGCGTCGAAATAATAATCTTAATGAGGTACGGACGTCTTGCCCTGACCATTTCCATGATAGGCCGCTGTATGCAGAGAATCGCAGCGACTTCACCGTTAGAATTTTTAAGAGGCACCATCGTGGTCACATGAGGGTGCGACCCATCATTCGGTCTCATGCGGTAGACAGTCTCATGGACAGCTCTCTGCTCATAGATAGCTCTGTATTTCTGCCGATATTCTTCATTTGTCGTGTCGCGCTTATGTCCAAGCTCCCACTCCGTATAATTCGTTTTATCGACATCATTATTGATCAGATTAAAAACAGAGACAAATCTTCCGTAATCAGTCCGATCGACCATAATGACATAGATTATCGAAACGCCGATCCGCTTGGTATACGCATTAAGATACCGTCTGGACTGCTCATACTCATCAAGTTCTTCTCCGCGGAGATACTCATCCAGATGATCCCCATTGACCAGCGTCGTTGCCGTATCCGCAATATGATAGGTAGAAGTCTCATATTCTCTTTTGAACGAATCTGTAAAATTGAAAAAACCCGTCGTACAGACAAACGCGCCGAAAACGAACAGCATCAAAACAATTGCGCCTATGATATTGGCTGCCATGCTGGAGCGGATTTTACGTACTATACCACTCATTACGGATCACCTTTCGTAAATCTCAGCTTCTGTCTCTGAAGCAAATGCAAAACATGCTGAGGCCATCACTTCGGCTGCCACCCTGATACCCGCATCATCCGCCTTAAAGCGGCTCTGATGCCAGGCGTAAGCCGTCTCGCCATGAGTTCCGCTGCCGATCCAGTAAAAGAACGAAGGGACCTTATCCATGATAATAGAAAAGTCCTCGCTTGCCAGCGTCGGCGGCACATCGATAACATTCTCACTTCCTACTGCTGCCTCGGCTGCCCGGACGGCGATTTTGTACATCTTCTCACTGTTGAACGTAAGCGGGAGTATCTCCCTGTACTCGATCTCCGCCCTGCACTCGTAGGCTTCCGCAGTACTCCTCACCACATTCTCCATCCTCCGGACCGCCCTCTCCCTGGCCTCTACTGACAGAGCCCTTATGCTGGCTGTCATCTCCACCTTGTCAACGACAAGATTTTCGATGCTGCCTCCGTGAATCGACCCGACGGACAGAACGACACTCTCCAGCGGATCTGTATTTCTGCTCACGATCGTCTGCAGGGACTGGATGATTGCAGCTGACGCGACGATCGGATCGACACACAAGTGCGGCATGGAACCGTGTCCTCCACGCCCGAAGATCCTGATGACAAAATTGGTCTTTGCCGCCATGAGAGCTCCGTTCTTGCATACGACCTTGCCGACAGGGACTTCAGGCCTGTTGTGCTCACCGAAGAAAGCAGCCGGATGGATGACCTCAAAGAGCCCGGCATCGATCATCTTCCTGGCTCCGTCTGTTGTCTCCTCGGCTTCCTGAAAAAGAAAATCGACCGTTCCCAGCACCTCGCTACGATTTCTTGAAAGAATTATTGCCGCTCCGAGAAGTCCCGCTGTGTGAAAGTCGTGGCCGCAGGCATGCATGATGCCGGCTTCCCGCGATTTCCAGGGCAGATCGTTATCCTCCGTCTGACAGATGGCATCGATATCGGCCCGAAGACCGATCTCACATCCTGGCTTTCCGCCGACAAGGCGCGCGACGACACCCGTCGTCTCCTTTGGGAGCTCCAGGATCTCTATCCCCTCCAGGGATGACAGGAACGATTTGATATTCCCGCTCGTTCGAAGCTCTCTGTGTGAAAGCTCCGGGTACATGTGCATGTCGTGCCTGAAATCAATGATACGTGCCTCTTCTTCAGCTGTCAGTCTTATATCCATTACAGTCCTCCTGCTGCCATACTCTGCTCGTGCCGCTCCCGGGGATTATCATCACTTCGTCTTTCGGAACATGAACATCCTGGCCGCATTGATTCCGATCTTATAGGGCAGCGGCCGCAGGGCCTTATCTGCCTCTACAAGTTTTTTACGAATCGGAATATTCTGCGGACAGTGCTTTTCGCATTTGCCGCACTTTATGCACTGAGTCGCAAATGCCGGTTCCTTCGTCATCCCCACCGTCTGCGCGAACTGGAATCTTCCCTCGCTCTTTGACTCTATATACATCGTGTTGTAGCAGCGGAAGATTCCGGGGATATCGACCCCCTTGGGACATGGCATGCAGTAGCGGCATCCGGTGCAGCCGACTTTTTCATTTGCCCGAATGCTCTTTTTAATGGCCTCATAGGTCGCAAAATCAGCCTCCGTGAGATGACCTTCCTCTGCCTCAGAGGCGATGCGGCAGTTCTCCTTCACCATATCAAGTGAATTCATACCCGACAGGACGACTGTGACCTCTTTCTGATTATACAACCATCGAAGTCCCCACTCGGCCGGCGACCAGCCGCGTCCGCTCTTTTTCATAGCCGAGAGTGCTCCCTTCGGAAGCATGTTTACGAGCTTGCCTCCCCGAAGCGGCTCCATGATGATGACCGGTATTCCTTTTTCAGCCGCAGCGCGAAGTCCCCTGACGCCCGCCTGGGAGACCTCGTCAAGATAATTATACTGGATCTGGCAGAAGTCCCAGTCATAGTCGTTCAAAACCTTGAGAAAATTCTCGGTATTGCCGTGATAAGAAAATCCAATATTCCGGATCTCTCCGCTCGCCTTCTTCTCCGTGATCCAGTCAACGATACCTACTTTCTTCAGCTTCTCCCACATAGCCACGTCCGTCACATGGTGCATCAGATAGTAGTCAATGTATGTTGTCCTGAGCCTTGTGAGCTCCTCGTTAAAATACTTATCCAGTTGCTTTCTGCTCCCGACCATGTACTGGGGAAGCTTTGTCGCGATGTTAATTTTCTCGCGGATGCGGTTCCTCTCAAAAATCTCGCCGATGGCTTCCTCGCTGCCCGGATAAATGTAGGCGGTGTCATAATAATTGACGCCCGCTTTGTAGGCGGCCATAATTTCTTTCTCCGCCCTGGCAATATCTATACTGTTTCCCTTTTTAGTAAAACGCATGCAGCCGTAACCCAGTATCGACAATTTATTGCCGTATTTGTCGTCTCTGTATTGCATAACGCTGCCTTTCTAATTACATGAAATTTCATGCCGGTTTGCACTCCGCGCTATGATTCCCGGCGGATCGCAGTATTCGTCCGACAGATTCAGCCAATCGGTTCAGCGCTTCAGATACCCGGCGGATACCGGAAAATCAAAATACGTGTCGGGGAACGGCTCGTCATTCAGAGTGAAATGCCACCACTCACAGTCGATCGGGCTGAAACCGTTGCGGACCATGACCTGCTGCAGAATCATCCTGTTGTCATACTGCTGCTCGGTAATGCCCCTGTAATCCGGGTGTGAGACTTCGCTGAACATGTCGAACGGGCTGCCCATGTCGACTTCCTTCCCGGTGGCCATATCAAGCAGTGTCAGGTCGACAGTGGATCCCCTGCTGTGGCTGGACTGGCTTGCTATATAGCCTTTGGCAAACAGCTCCTGCTTTTCAAGGTCAGGGTAGAAATACGGCTTCATTCGAAGGTCCAGATCCTCGATTCCCCACAGAACGAAGTGCTTAACTGCCCTCGCCGGACGGTACGTGTCAAATATCTTGAGCCTGTAACCGCGCACATTCATCTCGTTGCTCACGCTCTTTAAGGCTCTTGCCGCCTCCCTGGTCAAAAGGGCGCACGGCTCCTCATATCCGTCAATTCTGTCGCCGATGAAATTGTAGGTCGAATAATAACGGATCTCCTGAATGATTCCCGGCACAAAATCCGCAAGTACCACGAAATCCGAAGGATCCATGATCACTTTCCGCATATAATCAATAGCCATTTGAGTGTCTCCGTTTTATCTCAGCTGCACAAAGCTCCGCTGGAGCATTGCTTCGCATGCTTAGGCACGCGAGGATACGCTCAGTATACCGCATGTTAACAATTTAACACAAACTGTCAGAAAAACAAAGGTGTTCTGAACCAAAGCGCATTTTCGCCGGTTTGTGGTGTAACAGTTCAGACAGGCTGTTCTCACAGTTCGCAAGCGGAGCAAAGCATCCATCTTCGTGAGAAAAACATTGCGAGTCCGACTGAGAGACCAAAAAGCTTTAGCTTTTTTGGCTCGCAGGGAAGGACTTGCGTTTTTCGATGAAGATGATGTTTGCGCCGCATTCCGGTGCGCGCACAGCCTGTCTGAACTGTTACTTGTCGATACTGTCCCGGCACATCGCGGCTGTCAGCGATTTCTCACATAAGCCTTTATAAATACGATCTTCTCTCCGGGTGCGGCCGGTCTCACAGTGTATTTTCCGGCTGCCGCGGGTATGATGAAAGTCTCAGCGTAGTGGACAGTGTAGGGTGCAAATGCTCCCTCCTCACTCTCTATCACAGCCTCCCTTCCGTCGATCAGATTGCATATATGGAACCCGTCCCCGGCATCGTGGTAAGATTTTCCGGTCTGTGTAAACCGCCTTGTCTCGATGAATTCGAACTCGTGAAGACCGGTGCGCTCTTCCATGACATCTTCTGTCTGACTAAGGGTCTCGAACTGATTGACAAGGTTCTCCCGCACCCACTCTGTCGTCCTGTTCCACTGGATATTTGCGAGCCCATCCTCAATGTGAATCGGCCGCGGAAGTCCGTCAAGACCGACGCGGTCCCAGTCCCAGAGCTTGAAGGTGAAATTGTAGGGTGTAGCGCTAATCTCGAGGACCATCGTATCTGCCGCTGAGCAGTGGATCGTCCCTGCCGGTATAAGAAAATGGTCATGTTTTTTACATGGGAAGAAATTCACATACTTTTCTGCCGGGAAAGAAATCTTTCCGGCCTCGGCAGCACGGAGATCGTCGGCCATCATTTGCATATCGATCCCCTCGCGAAGCCCCAGATAGACACCTGAATTCTTCTTTGCGTCAAGAATATAGTAACTCTCATCCTGCGTGTAAGTCATGCCGAAGCGGGACCGGATGTACTCCGTCATCGGGTGGACCTGGAGCGAGAGATTCTGGCCTCCCATCGTGTCAAGGAAATCGAACCTGATCGGGAACTCCGCCCCGAAGCGGCAGTAGTTCTTCATGCCTAGGAGCTCGACCGGCCTGTAGAGGACAAGATCCATTGCCGGAATCTCGATGCGGACATCTCCGAATCGGAGGTACAGGCTGTTCTCCTCCGGCACCCCGTCAAAGCTCCATGCGTAATTAGGGGCATCTTTGGGCAGGTCGCAGACTTCCTTCATCCACTGTCCTCCCCAGACCCCCGGGTCAAAGTACGGAACGAGCCGGAACGGCTGTCTTGCGATCTGATCAAGCCCCATGCGCAGGGCAGCACCGGAGACCATCTTCGGATTTCCCGTCTCATTGGAATCCAGGAAATAATCGACGCTGTCAAAAATCTCCATCTTCCTCTTATCTGCAATCCGCCATTCGACAAAATAGCCGCGCTTTATCTTCCGCAGCGTGTCCTCTTTATAGTTCTTCTGTTTAAAGTTCGGCATCCCCCGCCTCATACGGAGCTGAATCTCCCAGCGGGCAAGGTCGCAGTAGATGAGCGTATCTCCCGGATGGATAAGACCTGCTCCGACTCCAAAAATGCAGGTCCTGCCGGCAGACGGGACCTGTTCTCTTATCCTTATCAGGGCAAAGGGGTCGATAAAGTCCTCCATCCGGCCATAGTACATAATTCCCCTCACTCTGTCCTCTGTTATATGAGGCGCCATCATCTCCGTAAGCTTTTCGCCGTCAAAGAAAATGTCTTCACTGTCTATCATAGTGTCCGGTGCGTAACTTTCAAGAATCAGCTGTCTGACCTCTGCATCGACTCCGGGGTAACACTCGACGACCAAAATGTGGTTCTTTTTATCACTGAGGTCTGCAAAGAAATCCTTAATCATCCCCTCCGAAAAGACCTGACCATCGAAACCTTTTACGACAGTTTCAGGGAATTTCTGATAATTACTTTTCATCCTTCTCCTTCCGGCAGGGCGCACTGCATCCCGCACAGCTGCCGCACGAACACTGTCCACGGCGCTTTGAGCGTACTATATGAATTACAGCAAGCGTGACTGCGGCAATAATAATTAGTACTAAAACAATATCCCAAATATTCATAATTCTTCACATATAGGTAAACCGTTTCATTATGTAAAAAAGCACGGCAATCCTGCCGATTACCCAATCAGGCAGAATTATCGTGCAGATTCGCAGGCTCATGGTCGTGTCACAATTTCCTGCTCAGTCCGACCTCTGACGGAGCGCCGAGGCAATCCGGGTTCAGTTTTCGGAAGATTCCTGTTGTCGCATCTCACTAAGCATCTCATCCAAAATGGCTGCGGCATCCCTTACCAGCAGCGGACATGGCCGCCTTGAATAGTACTCCTTTGTTCGCTCTTCAGGCACACCGCCGGGAGTGACAGGCACATTTTTCAGCAATTCCCTGCATATAATGGTCCCGTTCTTTTCTTTAAAGCGCCCTGCAAATGTCTGCACCAGCTTATAGTGGGCTTTCTTAGCCTCCTGATCGCGAGGTGCATCATAACCGCAGATTGCTCCGAGAGCCAGAAGTGCTCCGCTGACACCGCCGCACACTTCTCTCAGCCTGCCCATGCCGCCTCCAAAGGAAGAAGCAAGCCTAGCCGATTCTTCAAGCGACAGACCTGTTTCATCGCGGAAAGCGCAAAAAACTGACTGAGCACAGTTGTACCCCATCATGAATAGCCGTCTCGCTTCTTCTCCGTGGTCCATATTAATGTCTCCTTCTTCGGCAAGTGCTGTCTCACATAACAATAGCGCCTCATCGTCTGCTCCTGTAACCGCATCCTGCAGCATAGGTCATCCGATGAAAAAAGCTCCCGAAGTTTCCCTCGGGAGCCTGTGGTTGTTAAATGAATTTACTTGTTCATAGCCTGCTGAACCGCAACAGCTACAGCAACTGTCATACCAACCATCGGGTTGTTGCCGGCGCCCAGGAAGCCCATCATTTCTACGTGTGCAGGAACGGAGGAAGAACCAGCGAACTGCGCATCGGAATGCATACGACCAAGAGTATCGGTCATACCATAGGAAGCCGGACCAGCTGCCATGTTGTCCGGATGCAGTGTACGGCCTGTGCCGCCACCGGAAGCTACTGAGAAATACTTACGACCAGCTTCGATACGCTCTTTCTTATATGTACCTGCTACCGGATGCTGGAAACGTGTCGGGTTCGTGGAGTTACCTGTGATGGAAACATCAGCATCTTCATGCCACATGATAGCAACGCCTTCACGGACATCATCTGCGCCATAGCAGTTAACAGCAGCTCTCGGGCCATCGGAGTAAGCTGTCTTGCTGACGATTGTCAGAGCGTGATCTTCCTTGACATCTGCTGACAGATAGTCATACTTGGTCTGAACATAGGTGAAACCATTGATACGGCTGATGATCATAGCTGCATCTTTGCCAAGTCCGTTAAGGATGACGCGGAGCGGTTTCGTACGAACCTTGTTAGCGTTCAGAGCAATCTTGATAGCGCCTTCAGCGGCTGCGAAAGACTCATGGCCGGCAAGGAATGCGAAGCACTCTGTGCCTTCATCCAGAAGCATAGCGCCAAGGTTGCCATGTCCGATACCTACCTGACGCTGATCAGCGACAGAACCCGGGATACAGAAAGCCTGAAGACCTACGCCGATCCATTTAGCAGCTTCGGCTGCTGTCGTAGCGCCTTCCTTCATAGCGATGGCTGCGCCTAATTCATAAGCCCACTTTACATTCTCGAAGCAGATGGGCTGTGTGCCTTCAACGATAGTGTATGCGTCTACACCTTTTCCGTTTGTGTAAGCCTTTACTTCTTCAAAATCCTTGAAACCATACTTGTCGAGGACGGGCTGCAGCTGCGGCATACGTCCTTCATAATTCTCAAACAAAGCCATGTGCTGCGCCTCCTTTACTCTTTACGCGGGTCAATCCACTTGACCGCTCCATCTTCTGCTTTGAAACGACCATATGTGCCCAGGTTCTTGTCATAAGCTTCCTGTGCGGAAAGGCCTTTCTTGATGTCGTCCATCATCTTGCCAAGGCTCAGGAACTGATAACCGCAGACCTGATCGTCCTTGTCGAGAGCCATCTTTACGCAATAGCCTTCTGTCATTTCCAGATAGCGCACACCCTTAGCACGTGTACCGTACATAGTACCTACCATGGAGCGCAGACCCTTGCCAAGGTCTTCCAGACCGGCGCCGACGCGCAGACCGTTCTCTGAGAATGCAGACTGTGTACGACCGTAAACGATCTGCAGGAACAGCTCACGCATAGCTGTGTTAATTGCATCGCATACCAGGTCGGTATTCAGTGCTTCCAGCAGAGTCTTGCCAGGAAGAATTTCACTGGCCATAGCAGCTGAATGTGTCATACCGGAACATCCGATAGTTTCTACCAATGCTTCCTCGATGATGCCGTCCTTTACGTTCAGGCTGAGCTTGCAGCCACCCTGCTGCGGTGCGCACCAACCGATACCATGGGTATAACCGGAAATGTCCTTGATCTCCTTAGCCTGAATCCATTTTCCTTCTTCAGGGATCGGAGCGGGGCCATGGTTCGGTCCTTTAGCGACACAAACCATTTCTTCAACTTCCTTTGTGTATTGCATGTGTCAAAGTCCCTCCTTTTCACATAATATTTGGTGAAATATCATAAATAATATATCATGTAAGCATATAAATCGCAACTATTTTTATAAACAAAACCACATATTATGCGTGTTTTTTCGACATTCTTGACAAAGTGATTATAAGTTCTCAAAAGTTAGTAATGCCCAACCCTGTTTTCACAAAAGTTAGCTATATTTAACTAATTTAAAAACACATATTTCCCTGCTTACTTTTTTTCTTTCGTCTATTGCAGTTAGTCAATATTAACTTTTTGTCATCTTTTTATGCAAATGCAGCATTTTCCGTTGTCAGATGTACTCTTACAAAGCTCACCGACTGCGTGCCTGCCGCCTCATCGGGCATTAGACACGCAGTCGGTGACTCGCTTAAATCACAGTTATCAGTACCAGCCTCACAATGAAAGCAACGATCCAGGCAATAATGCACTGCCAGATGACAACATTCACTGCCCACTTCATGCCCATTTCACGCTTTATGGAGGCTACCGCTGCCACACACGGAGTGTACAGCAGGCTGAATACGAGCAGTGTCGCAGCCGTGATGGGTGCCATCACAGAACTTATGCTGCCACCGAACAGGATCTGAATCGTGGACACCACACTCTCCTTGGCCATAAATCCGCTGATGAGGGAAGTGCAGATACGCCAGTCTCCCAGCCCGATCGGCCGCATGATCGGGGCCACCAGTCCGGAAATCATTGCCAGTATACTGCTCTGTGAATCTGATACCAGATTAAACGTGAAATCAAAACTCTGCAGGAACCACACGACAATGGTCGCGATCATAATAATTGAAAAGGCCCTCTGCAGGAAGTCCTTGGCTTTTTCCCAGAGAAGCTGGGCAACATTTCTGGCACCCGGCATTCTGTAATCCGGCAGCTCCATTACGAACGGGGCCGCTTTTCCCCGAAACATGGTGCCGCGGTAAAGATACGCGATCACGATTGCGGTCAAAATGCCGAGCAGATACAGGCCTGTCATAATGAGCCAGCCGTATTGCGGGAAAAACGCCGCAATAAAGAAGGAGTAGATCGGCACCTTGGCTGTGCAGCTCATGAACGGTGTCAGCAGGATCGTCATCTTCCTGTCTCTCTCACTCGGCAGTGTCCTCGTCGCCATAACGGCGGGGACCGTACATCCAAAACCGATCAGCATAGGGACAATACTTCGTCCGCTGAGACCGATCCGCCGGAGCAGCTTGTCCATGAAGAATGCGACGCGGGCGATATAGCCGCTGTCCTCGAGCATTGACAGGAAAAAGAACAGGGTGACGATGATCGGAAGGAAACTGAGAACACTGCCGACGCCTGCAAATATACCGTCGATAATAAGACCATGGATCACCTCGTTGACTCCGGCTGCCGTCATGGCTTCATCAGCAATCCCACTGAGTGCGTCAATACCTGTTTCAAGCACCCCCTGAAGCCAGGCCCCGATGACACTGAAGGTCAGCCAGAAGACCAGGCCCATGATACCGATGAAGAAGGGAATCGCAGTGTATTTGCCCGTCAGATACCGGTCAATTTTCTCGCTGCGCAGCCTCTCGCGGCTCTCCTTCGGTTTCGTGACTGTCTCATCACATACTCTCTGAATAAAGGAATATCGCATGTCCGCGATGGCGGCGCTGCGGTCGAGTCCGCGCTCATTTTCCATCTGCCTGACAATGTGCTCCATAGTCTCGGTCTCGTTCTGATCAAGTCCCAGTTGGGATATGATCAGCGGATCGCCCTCGATCACTTTGCTTGCTGCAAATCTGACCGGGATATCCGCCCTGCGCGCATGATCTTCAATAAGATGGGCGATAGCGTGAAGACATCTGTGAACCGCACCGCCGTGGTCGCTCTCATCACAGAAATCCTGTCTCTGCGGTTTTTCCTGATAGTGGGCGACATGGATTGCATGGTCAACGAGCTCGGCGACACCCTCGTTCTTCGACGCGGAAATCGGCAGGACAGGCACACCGAGCAGCTCTTCCATCGCGTTCACATCAATGGAACCGCCGTTGCCCACGACTTCGTCCATCATATTGAGGGCAACGACCATGGGGATACCCATCTCGAGAAGCTGCATGGTGAGATAGAGGTTCCGTCCGATATTTGTAGCATCAACAATGTTGATAATAGCTCTCGGCTTCTCATCAAGAACAAAATTTCTGGACACGATTTCCTCGCTGCTGTACGGGGACATCGAATAGATGCCGGGAAGGTCAGTGACCAGCGTATTTTTATGTTCCTGGATCGGTCCGTCCTTCCTGTCTACAGTCACGCCCGGAAAATTTCCGACGTGCTGGTTCGTGCCCGTCAGGCGGTTGAAAAGCGTCGTCTTGCCGCTATTCTGGTTTCCTACAAGAGCAAATGTAAGCAGCGTCCCATCCGGCAGCGGATCCCCGCTCCCTTTCGGATGGAACTTGCCGCCCTCACCAAGTCCCGGATGCTCTCGTTTCTTTTTCTTTCTCGCTACCTCTTCTTTCACTGACTGTGATTCAGCCGGTCTGACCTCGATCTTGGCCGCGTCATCGAGTCTGAGCGTCAGTTTGTAACCGTGAATCATGAGTTCAACGGGATCCCCCATCGGAGCGAACTTCACGACCGTGACTTCCGCGCCCGGAATGACTCCCATATCCAGAAAATGCTGTCTGAGTGCTCCCTCACCGCCGACATTTGTAATAACGGCGGTATCTTTAATTCCTAATTCTTTTAGTGTCATTTCAGCTCCGTTGTTTAGTAGTTGTCTATTGAAGTTCATCGCCCCGCAGGCAGTTGAACCTTCATACGATCAAACCTATTATCTTCCATTCCCGGAATAATTGTCAAGGACAGCGAAAAAGAACGCCAAGACGTTCTTGAATTCGGGCTTCCGGTTCGTAGCAGTTCCGACAGGCTGCCCCTGCATTTCGTTTCCGGCAGCAACGCATCCATCTTCGTGAGAAAAGCATTGCATATCCGACTGAGAGATCGAAACATGCGCAGCATGTTGCTAGCTCGGAAGGAAGGATATGCGCTTTTCGATGAAGATGATGCTTGCGCCGTAGTATGAAGCTTCGCTGCAGCCTGTCTGAACTGCTGTCCTAATCCCAGGCCTACGCAGTCAAAAAATCCGGATCGCACTATAGTACGATCCGGATTCTTGTTCCGAGTTCAGTTCTTGAAAGGACCTCAAAGTGGCCGCCGTGCTTGTCCACAATCCACTTCGCGATCGAGAGGCCAAGCCCCGTTCCTGCGCTCCCGCGCGCCTCGTCCGCCCTGAAGAAGCGTTCAAATATATGCGGCAGCTCGGACTCGCTGATTCCCTGCCCCAGATCCTGCACCTGAAGATACGGAGCACCCTTTTCCGTTCTGCCGTAAGACAACTGAATTTCCTCCCCTTCCGGGGTATACTTTGCCGAATTATCTATCAGGATCCTCACCGCCTGTTTCATGAGGCCGGAATCAATCCTGACTTCAGCACTCTCACCGCCGTCCGCCAGGCGATACCTGTGCTTTTCATCAATCATCAGCGACTCTTCATAGATCTCCCGCATAAGATCGGCCGTCATGACCGGCTGAAGGTTCAGCGTGGTCTTCCCGCTGTCTCCCCTCGCAAGGAACAGGAGCTGCTCCACCAGATAATTCATGTGGTCCGCCTCATTCCTGATTGCGGTGATGCTCTCCTCCAGGATTTTTTCATCTGTCTTTCCCCAGCGGTCCAGCATGTTCGCGTAGCCCTGGATCACCGCTATGGGGGTTCGAAGCTCGTGGGATGCATCATTTACAAAGCGTGACTGCTGTCTCAGTGTATCCCGCATGCGAAGAAGCAGGTTATTCATTGCAGCCTCAACGCCAATCAGGTCGGAATCTCCGAACGAGAGAGGGCCATCCTGCTCCGCCTGTTCCGGCCTTATATGCTCAAGCGCATCCTCGATTACCTGGTATTTATCCTCAGAAAATGAAAGCCTCGACAGCTCATCCGCCTTGAGAGCGATCTCATTGATCGGTTCCAAAATTCTTCTGATCGCCCGGTCCTCACGGAAATAGGAAAAGAGGATTCCCAGGAACTGCAGAATAAACAGCGCGCCGACCAGACTGCCGATGACAATAAATGGGACCAGACATGAAACAGATACGATCAGCCTTCCGGTATTGGAGACAACTCTGTAGATCAGATCCGTTCCCACTGCCGTAGTTACAAGGTCAAATGCCCGATTGTTCACTAAAAGAACGCTTCCCGCGGTCACGTATTCCTGTTCCGCGCACCAGCCGGTCGTAAGAAAAAAAGCCAGCAGGAAATCCGTGCCCAAAAAGCGGGCGATTTTCCCTCTGAGCATATACCAGTGCATTTTTCTGGTGATTGACGTCATGCGCCGCTGCTCATCATGGGATTCTCCCCGCTTCTTTTTCGTATAAGTATTAACGTTCTGCCCTTTATTATTCTGTTTCTGACTTAATGACATAGCCGACCCCCCTGACCGTCCGGATCATTTTGACCCCGAACGCATCGTCTATCTTGGATCGCAAATAACGTATATATACGTCGACGACATTTGTCTCTCCCACATAGTCATATCCGCAGACTTTATTGAGAAGTGTCTCTCTTGACAGCACGATATCCTGATTTTCGAGAAGCGTTTTCAACATCAGGAACTCCCTGTTGGTGAGAGTGATCTCATGCCCGGCATAGAGAACACGATGGCGTCGGTCATCGAGCACAAGGTCATGCCACCGGCAGACGCCCTCCTCATCTTCACTGCTGCTATATCCGTTTTTACCCGCCGGATGTCCCGCGTGGAGTTTCAGAGCCACGCGGATCCTTGCCAGCAGTTCTTCTATTGCAAATGGTTTCGTGATGTAATCGACTGCTCCCGCGTCAAGTCCCGATACTTTGTCCATCACCGCGTCCCTGGCGGTGAGAAGGATCACCGGTACTTCTTTCTCTCTCAGAAGCCGTCTCAGCACTTCCAGCCCGTTAAGCCCCGGAAGCATGATATCCAGAAGGATGAGATCATAGTTGTTCTGAAGCGCCATGTCCAGCGCCTGCCTTCCGTTACCGGATTTCTCGACCGTGTATCCCTCATGCACAAGTTCCAGTTCAACGAACCTGGCAAGTTTTTCTTCATCTTCCACAAGAAGAATTGTTGCTGCCATCCTTACACCTCTTAAAATTCATTTCTATGGGAGAACTCATCCGATCCAGCACTTATCCGGAAAGCAGCCGCGGCAGGCATCCGTTTGTATCCGCTTTATTCCTCCGAAAAGCTTCCATCACGGGCATCCGTCTCATACTCGACATCAGCCTCGTAAGCAGCTTCTTCGACTTCGGTATCCTCACGGGAAGCATCATTTGCAGTAAACTCGTTCCGGACATCCTCGGCGAATTCGCCGGCCTTGACGAGAATATCATTGGCCCTCTTCACGTTCTGGGCTCCGTCAAAGGAGTAGTTCACTTTAAAGAAAAGCGCTATCACCATGACCGGCACGATTGCCTCCCAGAAGAAGAAAAGAAGGAGCACGAGCACCCAGCTCGGCATCGTAAAGATGATGCTGTCCTCTTTTGTAACGATGAACACGGTATGCCTGATAAATGAGAAGAAGGTCTTTATGAGCCGTCTGAAAGTGTGGGTAAAACTCGGCGCAGACTTCTTCTGCTGCTCCACCTTATCTCTGACCCGGATATAATCCTTCTGTTCGTCATACTCCGTTGAGTAAGAACTCCGGGCAGGTCCTCTGACCTTTCCCATACGCTCCAGGATCACCATCGCGTCGAGAAGGTCTCCGCCGGCCTCTTCCAGCGCTGCTTTGGCTTCTTCATAAGTCACATCTGCTCTCTCTCTGAGACGCTCAACTTTTTCGATCATTTCCATAGTATTTACCTCCACATCTTGTGTCTGACTCTTTTTTCATCTCCGGTCGTTTCCTTTGATGTAGCTAAAGAATACCGCTTCAAGATGAAGATGTCCTGTGAGGAACATTAAAAACAGATTAAATATGAATGCCGTTATATTAATTTTGAACCGGAAGCAGGTCTTCTCTTCCTGCCCGGAGGATTTGCCGGACCATCTTATGATCAGAACAGGCACATTGCAAATGTCAGATCAGCGCCGTACTGAAATACCTCTCCGCGCGGTCAGCCAGTATCGTTGCGATGACCTTATCTTTTCCGTATTTTTTAGCCATCTGCTTCGCTGCCCATACATTTGCACCGGAGGAAGTTCCGACGAGCAGCCCCTGGACTCTTGCCAGTTCACGTGCAGTATTAATAGCGTCTTCATCCGAGACCTCAACAATGTCTGTGATAATAGAAGTGTCAAGGATATCCGGAATAAAGCCGTCACCGATTCCCTGTATCTGATGGAGTCCCGGCTCCTGCCCAAGCAGGGCGGAGACATTCTTCGGCTCAGCCGCAACGATCTTGCAGTCCGGGTTCTGCTCCAGAAGATACTTGGCTACTCCCTGCAGGGTGCCGCCGCTGCCTACACCCGATACATAGACATCAATTTTCTTACCCAGCTGCTCTGTCAGTTCGACTGCTGTCGTTCTATAGTGCATATCGGGATTTGCAGGATTCTGGAACTGCTGAGGCACATAGTAATCCGGGGACGAGGCGGCAATTTCCAGAGCCTTGTCCACGGAGCCGGCGATACTCAGTTCAGGGTCTGTCAGCACGAGCTCCGCTCCGAGCGCGCGGATGATTTTCTTTCGCTCCTCACTCATGTTCTCCGGCATGACAATGATCACGCGGTAGCCTTTGCGGACACCGCAAAACGCAAGTCCGATTCCTGTATTTCCGGAAGTAGGTTCTATGATCGTCATCCCGGGTCTCAGTTTTCCGTCCTTCTCTGCCTGCTCTATCATATTAAGCGCGATTCGGTCTTTGATGCTGCCGCCCGGATTCAGGAACTCCGCTTTGGCAAAAATCTGAAGTCCGGTCGTCTCCTCCAGGCTGATGAGCGGTGTGTTTCCGATCAGATCCAAAACATTCGTGTAATACATATTTCCGTTTTCTCCTTGATAGTCTTTATTCTTCATCGCGCAGTACTCGTGAAACAAATCCAGATACGCGCGCATGGTAATAACCGTCTTCACTGTGCACTATTCTATCACAAAAAAATTAATTATTAAAGAAACTCGCCGGAAGCTGCCTTATGTCGTTAAGGCGCTCCCGGCGATCTATTCATGTATTATTCTGTTGTCACTCTGCTGCCGTGAAGCAGGTATCACTCCGCTGTCTCAAAAGCTGTCACTCCACTGCCTTAAGATGATACAGGAATGCTGTAAACTCGGGGATTTCACGCGGAATCGGGATTCCGGCATGCATGAGAGCCATGCCGGACGCGACAAGGTTGTTGCCGTCTCCCTCAATACGATATTTCTTCTTTGGATCGAGCCCCCTGCACTTGATATATTCCTGCGGACCATTCACTGTCAGGTTGACGGTGATGACAGTCACAAGGGCTTCGCTCTTATCCCTTGCAAGGCACTCCCAGGCGACAAGATTGACCTGCTCGAATGGATTTGCAAGCCTGTAATAATCACCGTAGAAGTTGAGGTCATAGTACTTGTGATAGAGCTCGCTCATCTTCCTGCATGATTCGATCTGGTCTTTATCCAACTTCGTCGCGTCGAGCTCGTAGCCGAATGTGCCGCACATGGCGATTGCCGCCTTCGTCTCGATCGGAACCATCGGGCTCGCTGCCGACACATGAGCGCCCATCGTGCTTACCGGATAAATGAAGGATGATCCGTAGTGCAGCTTCAGGTTGTCGAGCGGCTTTGTATTGTCAGAGCTCCAGTACTGTACAAAGTAGGTCAGCATAGCCGTATCAAAGCGGCCGCCTCCGCCTGCACAGCCTTCGAACATGATGTCCGGATGTGTCTTAATGATTCCGTCCATGATCCTGTAAAGACCGAGCACATAGCGGTGTGACACTTCCCCCTGTCTGTCGGACGGCAGCACATTGGACCAGAGGTCTGTGATCGCGCGGTTGATATCCCACTTCACATAATAGATATTTGCGCTGTCAAGAATCTTATTTATGCTTTCGATAAGGTAGTCCTGTACCTCGCGCCTTGAGACGTCGAGGGCAAGCTGATTACGGCTTCTGACAGCACGTCTGCCCGGAATCTCCATCGCCCAGTCCGGATGTGCTCTGTAGAGATCAGAATCCTCGCTGACCATCTCAGGCTCGAACCAGATACCGAATTTCAGACCGAGGTCGTTGATCTGCTGTACCAGCGCCGGGAGGCCGCATTTGATCTTTTTCTCGTTGACGTGCCAATCGCCAAGACTTGAGTTGTCATCATCACGCTTTCCGAACCAGCCATCATCCATGACGATCATCTCTACGCCCATATTTTTCGCTGCCTTAGCAATCTCAACAATTTTTTTATCGTCGAAATCAAAGAAGGCAGCCTCCCATGTATTGATGAGCACCGGTCTTCTGACCTCCCTGACGAACTTGCTCCTGTTCAGGTTGTGGCGGATGAAATGATGATAATTGTTGCTCATTCTGGACAGACCTTTGTGAGTGTAGGTCATGAGTACTGCCGGAGTATCAAAATCTTCTCCCGGAGCGACAGCATAACTGAACAGTCTGTCATTGACACCCATGACAAGTCTGCACTGATCATACTGATCGAGCTCCACCTCAGCGATAAAGCTGCCGGAGTACATCAGGGCGAAACCGTAGCATGAGCCGTATAATTCATTTGCAGATCTGTCCACCAGCGCGATGAACGGATTCTGCTGGTGGGAGGAAATGCCGCGGCCGCTGCGTACCTTGTAGACATGGTGAGTCAGCGGCTGGCGTTCGACCTGCCTCTCCTGTCCGTATCTGCCCGGCAGGGAAACGATGTCCAGATTCTTTCCGTTCATATAATCCATATTGATGGACATGATTCTTTTAAGGCGAATGGTCTCCGTGCCTCCATTATGGACCCGTGCTGCACGCATGATGATGTCCTTCTCCTCGAAGACTGAGTAGAGCAGGGTCACCTGGACTTTTGTGATGGCATCCTCGATGACAAGTTCGAGGGTGTCAACGGTGTCATCTTCGGTTGCGTAGGCAGTGGGAAGCCCATTCAGTGTGAACGGTCCGCTGTACATTTTGTGAGATACATATCTTCCGTTAAAAGAAAAGCTGCCGTCGCCGTTCTGGACTTCTATAGAGTTAATTCTGAAGTCGCCCTGCTGCTGTGTTGTGAATTCCTGCGGCTGGGCATCCAGTGAGAAGGTGCGCTCCTTCAGGGAATCGTAGGGATTTCCGGAGAATCCGCGGTCATAGCGGCGGATCAGATATATGAGGTCCTCATCCTCAATGGTCGTGCCGTAATACAAGTGCTTTACATAATTCAAATTTCCGATTTTAAGCTGGTAAGTCGTCTTAGCTGTATGCAGTGAAAAAGTTCTCTTATTCTCATTAAATACAATTGCCATAATTCATACCTCATCGAATATTTGGGGGTTATTTGCTTGTTGTCTCTATTTTATATTCTTTGTCCGCCGGACACCATATTGGAATGAGGTGCATTTATGGGATATTAAGTAATGTTGGCGGCAGTCACAGCGCGACATCGATAAGAGGGCTGCCGCAACTTCTATTGCGACAGCCCTCCCGACTCACATTTTATTTTGTTTTACATCATTTCTCAGGCTTGTATATGTGCGATATCGACTCACCCACCGCTTGTGTAAGCCGAGGTCTTCCCACAGAGTCACTCTTTTATTCCTGGTTCCCAGTCTCAATACTTTCTGCTGAGAATCATATACATAAGCCAGTAAACAAATACGATAAGGGCTACAGAGAAGGAAAGCACCATCTGAATCGTCTCCTGCCCCCTGATCATTGCGATGACTGCCCCTATCGCTTCGACAAGTACTGTTATGTAGCCTGCCCAGGACCAGCTCTTCATGCGCAGGAAGCTGTTGCGCTCATCGCTTGCTTCAGTGTCGATTTTCTCTTTGTATTCAGCGTCTTTTCTATATCTGAGGTTCCTGATGATCTGAAATACACCTACAACGGTAAGGCCGCCGCCCATGCCGCCGTACAGGGAAGATTGCAATACCTCTGTGATCGACAATATTATAAGAGTAATGCCAAGAATCGTCCAGAAAATACTGAGCGCCAGCCTTTTATTATCGTAATACATAATCATTCCTCCTCGTCAAATATGAATACTTCTTCGATTGTCATCCCAAAATATCGCGAAATCTTGTAAGCTAACATGATTGAAGGGTTGTATCGCCCATTTTCAAGCGAGCTGATCGTCTGCCGTGAGACCCCCATCAGCTTTGCGAGTTCATCCTGCCTGATGCCCTTCGCATTTCTTATTTCTTCTATTCGGTTCTTCATTGCATCACCTTCTAACTATCTTCTTCACACATGTCTCTCATCGAATTATCATGTTTTTCTCTCATTCTCATCCTAAACTATATAGTTTTTCATCGCCGAAAATGTAAAGTTTACTTTACACCTATAAATTATCATATAAGTCAGTTCATGTCAAGCTAACTTTACATACTTTACAGATTTTTAATCCGCTGATTGCATCAGTTCAGACAGCTTTACTGTTCGTTTCCCCGGCATTTTTGCGCGTAATGGCTCCCGACCAAATTACGCACATATCAGGCTTGTTTGACTTTTGGCGCGTAAATGGCTGACTGCCAGCCTTTGTGGTTAACATAATTTTACGCGCAATTAGAATTTGTGTCCCGTTCTGCGCGTAAACGTCAATCTGCAATCGTTTCAGCTGACATTATTTGCACGCCATTACAGCCTGTGTCTCACTCCGCACGTAAAGCTCCCTGATAATCTTCACGCATTTAGACAATAGTATTATAATAAAGGCAATCAACGGCAGATCACGCCGCCCAGCAATCAGGATCTTCTTGCGACAATATTACCTCAATGACCAGGAACTGCCTCCAACAATGATCGCCCATAAGCAAAGGAGCTCGCACCATGGATTTCACACACCACTACTCATCCCCTCTCGGCGGAATCACAATGGCCTCCGACGGAGAATGCCTCACAGGACTCTGGTTCGACGGTCAAAAATACTTCGCGGACACTCTCCCTGCGCAGCACGAAGAAAAGGATCTTGACGTCTTTCGCAGAACAGATAAATGGCTTGATTTATATTTCAGCGGAACGGATCCGGATTTCAGGCCTCCAATCCGCATGAATGGCACCGCGTTCAGGAAGGAAGTCTGGCAGATTCTTCTCACCATCCCGTTCGGGAAGACTATGACCTACGGTGAAATTGCGAAAATACTTGCCGACCGGCGGGGCAACAATTCAATGTCTGCGCAGGCCGTCGGCGGCGCGGTCGCTCACAACCCGGTCTCGCTCATCATCCCCTGTCACCGAGTTATCGGAACAAACGGAGCCCTCACCGGCTACGCGGGAGGGCTCGACAAAAAGACCTGGCTTCTTGATATGGAGCGTAAAAACACTCTTGATAAAAAGCGTTAATAATGCCTGCAGCGCTGATTGCTTCACAGATGTATTCCGGCACGGGCTCAACTCTCAGTAATCTTCACCACGAACGCCTTCGAATAGCCCTCGTAAGGCTGAGCCAGTCCGATAGACCACCCGTGCATATCGGCAATCATTTTGCAAATGGAAAGCCCAAGGCCGCTGCCTCTATCCCCGCTCCTCGATTTATCCCCCTTCACAAAGGGTTCGAAAAGCTTTGCGGCCTGACCTTCTATGGGAACGCCGCTGTCCGCCACAGCCAGGAGCTCAGCGCCGGCTATGCGCTTCACAGATACTGCTATTTTCGTTCCCGAAGGATTGTGGCGCATCGCGTTTACGAGAAGATTATTGATGAGACGGCCTGCCTGCGACCTGTCCAAACTCACAACGAAGGGAGTCTCCGGAATGTCAGCGATTAGCTCCATACCGGCCTCCTCCACATCCGTGTACAGAGAGGCTGCGATTTCAGCGACAAGTTCGTTGACATCGCAGTCTTTTTTATTCAGCTTATAGTCTGTGCTTCCGAGCTTTACATAGTCAAAAAGAAGATTGATGAGCTCACTCATGCGCTCGGATTTTCTGCGAATGGCTTCCAGATACTCTTTCTGCTGGGCAGGTTCCTTCACCATACCGTCACTTAGAGCTCCCGCATATCCGGCGATCGTGGTAATCGGGGTCCGAAGGTCATGGGCAAAATCCGAGAACATCCGATTCCTCTTTGCGGCATAGGCATCCCTCTCCTTCTCGCGCTGCTCTTCCAGTTCATTCACACGCCGCGCAACGAGCCACGCGTAGACCATTACCCCTGCAGCGAGCGGAGCCAGTATAATCGCAAAGATAGCCAGAAGCAGCAGAAAAATCTGAGATCTGCCGAGAACACTCAGAACAGCTCCCTCTCCTCTGCCGAAAAACGCGATATATATGAGGCTAAAAATATCCTGAAGCCTCAGGCTGTTCGAAGCGGATTCCATCTGCGCTACATGAGCCGCAATCGGCAGAAGAATCCGCCTGACAGGGGTGAGAACAATTATCTCAATTACAGCAACAGCCCCCATGACCGCCAGCAGCCTGGTGATCAGGTACGATTTAAGATTGTCCATTACATCCTCCCGTCCAAAGTCTCACCGGCAAAACGCAGCTGTCTACCGCTCAAGCCTGTATCCAAGCCCCCGGATCGTGCGAATATAAGCCGAAGGATCCTCCGAGAGCTTAGCTCTCAGCTTGCTTATACACACCATGATATTGTTGTCGGCCACAGCGTATTCCTCGCCCCAGCCCCGCTCATATATCTGCTGGCGGGTAAACACTTTCCCGGGGTGTTCCATGAACATGGAGAGTATCTTGAATTCCACAGACGTAAGATCGATCCGGACGCCATCCTTATAGAGACAGCACTCATCGAGGTCAAGCGCCAGGTCTCTGTGGGTCAGGACATCATGCTTCGCGTCCCTTTTCTTCTCCCCGTGAAGTTCATGATACCGTCTCAGGTTGGAGCGCACACGGGCAACTGCCTCGAGCGGGTTGAACGGCTTCACAATATAATCATCCGCTCCGAGATCGAGTCCTAGGATCTTCTCCGGATCCGTGTCCTTGGCCGAGATGATAATCACCGGGATATTGCTCGTCTCCCTGACCTTGCGAAGGACATGAAACCCATCCATCTTCGGCATCATGATGTCAAGCAGGCAGAGATGAAAATCTCCGCCTGCCAGTATTTTCACTGCTTCTTCGCCATCCGAAGCCTCTTCCACGGCATACCCGGCATTTTCCAGGTAGAGCCGGAGCAGGCTGCGGATTTCACTCTCGTCGTCTGCAATCAGGATTCTGTCCATACTACAACGTCTCCTTCATTTCGTCCGTATCTTAAAAATTCATACAGAGCTGCATTTGTCATATTCTTATACGGGAACACGTAGAAAATGCCGACAAGCCCGATAGTAATCAGCGACAGCAGGTGCCAGCCTATGAAGGACAGGTCAAGCACAAATGCTCTCCACTTGTTTCCCCTCATCATATCCCTGCTCATTGCGAAAACTTCCTTCGTACACATCTCGGGATTCTCAGCGAGAATATAATTTACCATCCTGTACTCATATGACTTGATGATGCCCGGAATGATAAGGAGGAGACCCCAAAGGACGATATACAGGTCCCTCAGGAACACTGTCTTTACCACATTCAGGTAACCATGGTCATAGCAATAGGCGAGTTCTCTGATCTCTGCCTTATCATTGAGGTTCCTCACGAAAAATCTGGCTGTGCCGGCTTCCAGCGGATTGAACAGAAAGGCGTGGATAGCGGCTATCACAATAAACAGTACGATGAAGAGAAGGATACCTCCGACCACAAGTGCAAGTATTCCTATTCCTCCAATCGTATTCCTAAGCTCGATCAGAAAATCCGAGAATCCCACGGGAATAGAATCGGGGTCGTCGGAACTTATCAGATCACTCGGGTTTAAGACTATCTCGGGAAGCTCTATGATGTCCTGATCCTGACCTACAGTTTCGCTCTGCTCTGCCTGAGTCGTTACTGCGTTTGCATCGCTCTCATTACTGCCGCCTCTTCCTCCGAATCCGAAATTCACGGCGCCGCGCACCATGAACACGAGAAGCAGGCTGACTAATACTGCCTTCCAGTAATTTCTTTTAAATGAGAGTTTGCCTTTTTCTTTAAGCTCTTTTCTTGTCCACATAACTTACGCCTCCTTTATATGAATCAGCTGCGTTGCTTTTCCTTTGTTGGCACAAGAATATCATCTCTATCTTTCAGGCAAACATGCTTAACCTTAACGTAACCTTAATTAACCTTATCGGAAGTTCCGCAAGGAACTCCCGATAAAGGGCGATGACAGGAACCTTCCTCCCGCTTAAGGTCATGTCTCACTCACAGAACATGAACCAATGATTCAGGGCGGCTTCATTTGCCGGGATTTCGAATAATCTCGGCAATAGAAAGAAAGCCTTCCGTCTTCATAAGCGCGAGCCCCTGTGTCTCATCGCCAAGGACCACCAGCTGGTCACCGGCTTTGAGATTGAATATCTTTCTTGCCTTTGCCGGTATGACGATCTGCCCTTTTTCGCCGATTGTCACCACGCCAAACAGATGCTTCCCTTTCGGCGGGACGCTGACATTCAGATTTTTGTCCGGCTCAAAATTGGCAAGATCATCCAGAGACACGCCAAACGTCTCTGCCAGAAGCCTGCTTTTTTCAAGGTCGGGCATCGTCTCACCGGATTCCCACTTGGCAACCGCCTGTCTCGAGACACCGACCTTCTCCGCGACATCTTCCTGGGTCAGGTTGTGAAGCTTCCGAAGCTGCAGCATATTATCCTTGAACATTTTTCTTCTCCTTCCCGATACCCAGCACTGCCCAGCGGAAGAACGGGATCCTTGAAATCACGGCATACAGCAGATAGCCCGCAAGGAATCCGCAGATCAGGGTCAGCAGGTATGCTGCCGGCGCCGGCATGATTCTCTTCTTTGCCACGTAAAGTGCAAATATCGATATCCCCAGATAATGGAACACATACAGGCCGAAGCTCTGCCGTCCCATCCATTTGGTAAAGCGGTTCTCAAAGTCCCCGTACTTTGCCATTCCTCCCAGAACCGCCATACACATGAACCAGCAGTAGGATGTGAAAAGCGGTGTGCGGTTGACAGGTGCGATTGCGTAATTCTCCTCGAAATATACGATGCAGAATGCGATTCCAAGGATACATGCTATAAATAAAAGTGGAAGGAACCATTTTTTAAGAAGCTCGATCACCTCATCATGAGAGAACACGTAGTATCCGAGGAAAAACATGAACGCGTAGAGTCCGAAACGATAAACCGCAATGATCGGTGTGTTCAGGATCTGTGCAAATGCCCAGCATACCGCTGTCATAGCCACAAGCACCGGCATGTTGGTCTTTCCGCCTGCCTTCCACAGCCTTTCTTTCTCAATCCTGCGAACAGGGATCAGGATCATTGAGAGCAGCCACAGGACCTGAATATACCAGAGGGCTCCGGTTCCGGAGAGCATCATAATGCCGAAAAGTGCTGCTTTGGGGACATGGCCCATCGTATCGAACGCGCCGCCGATCGCCATATTCACATAGCCCTGAATGAACTGAAAGGCAGCCAGACCAATCGTGGAGGGCACCAGATACCGTCTTGTACGGCTGCGAATGAACTCCTTCTCGCTGCGAGTATTCAAGCTGTACCTTGCGCACATGCCCGAAACTATGAAGAGGATCGACATGAACCACGGGTAAACTGCATACATGTAGAGATCGACATACTGCGGATCTGCATCTGTAATCCGGCCGACCACACCTGGGATCCCCTCCGCGTTGTACATATAGACCACGTGATAAATAACAACAAGTACGACCGTTATCCATCGAATATTATCTAAGTAGGATTTTCTCATACATATACCACCTTTGCAATTATTCTTAACATAATTATATCGTGGTATATAGGAGCTTTCCACCAACCAAACTTGTCATATAATACCTACTTTTGTTAAGAACCGTTGCATCCGGGTCAATGTCCACCGTGGCTGTTTGTGAACTTCAGCACGATATCACAGGTGTCCAACACGGCTGCTTATGAACTTCAGCACAATGTCATAAAAATCCTTGCTCTCCTCAAAAGCCCCGTGGCCCAGTCCCTTAAAAACATACAGCTCACTTCCGGCGATTCCGCTGTGGAGCTCGTCCGCGGCATTTATACCTACCGTCTTGTCCTCATCTCCCGCCATAATAAGTGTTGGACATTCAATCTTTGACAGTTCATCCCTCGCGTCAAACTCAAGAATCGCTTCAGCGTTCCGATAAAAGCGCTCATAATTCTTTGGCTTCGTGAATCTCGCAATGACCGGGAAAAGCCTGCGGTTCTTGTCGAGGTATGCATCAGAATACATTTTCTCCGCTGTATCGACCATCAGCAAAGTGTGGTCTCCTTTCTGTGCCATCCCGATCCAGCTTGATACAGTCTCCTTCACTGTGTCGTTTGCCCAGGGTGCAGTTACCGCAAGCACCAGACGATCAACGAGCTCAGGATGATCGATCGCCATATACTGCGCGATCATGCCTCCCTGGGAGACACCCATCACGCAGGCTTTCTCAATACCCAGCTTCCTCATGGCTGTGACCTGATCCTCGGCCATCTGCCTGATCGTGTAGCCTTTCGGCATCTTATTCTTCCTGCTGAACATATACACAGTAAACTCTTTAAAGTACTTCCTGTACTGAGAGCCCAGAATAAAAGCCTTACCCTTTACCGTGGCAAGTCCGTCCGACAGTCCGGGCAGGACCACGAGAACTCTTTTGCCGCTCCCGAAAGAGACATAATACATATCCGTACTGCCAAGATCTACGCATCCGTTCTTAGAATCGATAGCCATTTCACATGCCTCCTTGATTGTGCTGATTTGCCCGGGGAGCCTGCCGTGACGATACCTGTGCTGCTTTCCGTATGCGGGACTTGAGGCTCTATCCTGGTCAGCGACAGCTGACATACAATATAAGAATATCAATCGTTCCCAGCTTCTGCAAGACACACCTTTCGGGAGGCGGAACACTGCATCTACTGAAGGTCTGACCTGTAAGTTTCAAGTCTCGCTCGCGAGACTTGGCGCAAGATTCGGGTCAGCGCCAGCTGACATAAATCAAGGGACTGTCGCATTAAGTCGCGCCACCACTATATACGGCAGACGTTATTTGCAAATGTCCGCCATATATAGTGGTGACACCGTCTAATGCGACAGCCCCCTTGACATTTATCGCAGTGCACCCATATAGCAGGATTCACTGCTCTATGCTTTATACCGCACAGTATCTTCTTAAGTATTATTTGCGTCCGGTCTCCATGAACGTTGTCTTGTCATACCATGCCGGCAGGATCTTCTTCATGAGCTTGTCAGCGTCCACATCCTCAAGCTTCTGGAGCGCCGTGATCAGCAGATTGTTCTCTGCGTACGCGCCGCCGACGATTGTCTGAACGGGGATGCAGCCCCACGGGTCATCCTTGCTGGAGTTGATCTCAAGCTTTGTGATGTAGCCCGGCGTCCATGCGTCATACGTGTAATTTACGATGTTCCTGATCAGGCAGGTATTGGTGAATCTCCACACACCGTTCTCATCCGGCAGACGGTCGAAGTGGAAGTAATATCCGCTGCCCGCTGTCTTCTTGCCCGGTGCAGGTGCCTGGAACAGAACGTGTGTGAGCGGATGATTGTAGCTGCCGAGTTCCATCTCGATCTTCACGATCTGCGCACCTCTTCTCACAACGCCGACCTCAACTTTTGTCCCGTTCTTTCTGATGACAAATTCAGCGTCCAGTTTCTTCGGGATTGCGGAATTGTCGCGTCCGAGCTGGGTCGCCATCTCAGCGCCCTGTCCGCCGAGGAGCAGACTGATCGGATACATGCCGAGCTGGCCCTTATATGTGCAGTAAATGCCGAGGATCGTCTCATAGTAATTATCTGCAAATGTCGGATCCTTGATATGGCACACCGAAAGCGTTACGACAGGAACCGAGAACGTCTCAACTGCCATGAGGCATGTCTCGTAGAGAGCACAGCTGACGTCGACAAAGTCAATTCCTGCGGCTTCCATCGTCTTCACAATGCGGATGCCGTCCTGAATATGGATATATTCTTCCGTAACGCCGATTGTATTCAGGAATTCATCAACTGATACGCGGCAGCCAAGTACATAGTCCTTACCGCACTTCTTGCGAATATCCTCAATGATCTCGAGTACCAGCCTCATCCGGTTCTCGAAGCTTCCTCCGTATTCATCCGTTCTCTTGTTGGTGTATGGGGAGAGGAACTGCTGCAGCAGATATCCATGTGCACAGTGGAGCTCCACGCCATCGATGCCTGCCTTCTTGCAGCGAAGAGCGGCATCACCGAACTGCTCTACCAGCTCGTGGATCTCATCCAGCGTCATCGGACGAGTCTCCTGCTTAGAGACGTTGCACATACGGTCCGAAGCGGAAACACAGGGCTGTCCTCCGATCAAAGTGGACACACCTTCACGGCCGGGGTGATGAAGCTGAATAAAGATCTTGCTTCCGTACTTGTGGACTGTCGAGGCAAGACGTGCCAGTGAAGGAATGTGGCGATCGCTTGTCGCGGCAAGCTGACGGAACATTCCGACGCCGGTCTTCTCATTGACCTTGCAGATCTCAGGCATAATAAGTCCGCAGCCGCCCTTGGCTCTTGCTTCAAAATAGGCAAGCATCGCGGGACCGGCTGTGCCGTCAAGCTCTGCCAGATTCGTTCCCATTGGGGTCATCACGAGACGGTTCTTAATTTCAACATTCCCGATACGACCCTTGTGAAGCTCACATGGATAAATCCACGTGCTTCCATATGCAGCTCACGCCGCAGGGCCGCTTTAGGCGGCCGGACTAACGCACCTGCGGATACGCCATCCGCTTAGCTCCGGATACCGATCGGTCTTCCGTCACCACACG
>CADAIL010000009.1 GCA_902788035.1 uncultured Lachnospiraceae bacterium
CAGATACACAGAGATGCTCATATCGAAGGCTCATTCAGAAAAAGTATTACGTTGAAAAGCCTATATTTAAAGGAAATATAACTTGACAGTATAGGGAGACTTCTTAATAGCTTTTTTATACTCATGATCTGTTTTCCTTTCGTATTTATCTTTCACTTCAGAGCAGATTCCTGACAGATTATTCGAGTCCCGCTGTCAGGGAGGTCTCGCTATTTCGCGAACGAGCACTGCCTGCAGGACCCGGCGCTCATCACTTAATGAAGCGCAGGTGCTGAGAGTGATCACTCTGCCAAGCGCTGACTTCGGAACAGGCATATGTATGTACGACCTCTGATTTTCAGCCCTCAGCCATCCGGTCACGATACTATTCTCATAATTCAGACGGTTTACTTCTCCGTTAGATTTGAATAATGTGTAGCTTTCATCGTCAACGAGGGAAATATGCAGTGAGATCATTTTATAGAGACAGTCCTTCTCTTTCGTGCACAGCCACAGGAAAGGCTGGGTTTCATAATCTTCCTCTGTCATGTTCCTGAACTTGCCGAACATGCTGCCGTTATCCATGTTGTGTCCGTAGATGACCGTATTGACGTCAGTAAGATCCGGATTATTGGCTGCTTCCATGAACAGGGAGCCTGCGTTTTTGTATTCTCCGTTCGGCAGATGATGAAGATAAAACTCATTGTCATTACCCTGAACAACCGGGTAGGCTATCCCGAGCGATGGAATATCGAGCCATGCGACGATGTCCCTGCCCGACTTTGAGAGTTCATCCCAATCTATGACAGGCTTGTCCGGTATTGTTGTCCCGTCAATGCTCCTGTCCGTATCATCAGCACTCTTTTTTCTTTCTTCGCCGGCATTGTCACTCGGTGCTTCTCCGCCATCTTGTCCGCCTTCACTTTTCTTCCCGGAGCTGTCAGTCGTGAGATCTTCTCTGTATCTGTCCGGCTGTCCTGCCATCTTCACTTTCTGCACAGCGTTTTTTTCCATATCTGCATATGCCTGATCAGCAGACCAGTAATCCCACGCTCGGTAGATCAGATATACTCCGGCTGTTATACTCAGAGTCAGAGTGAGCAGAATCGCCTGGAAGATGATCTTTTTTTCAAGAAATTTCATATGATCTTCCCCTGTTTAGCTAAAAAAGGGTATAGGAAATAAAGCTTATGGATACAGGTATCCATGAGCGGTCGTCTGCCGAAGCCCTCGGGTCAGTCTTCAGCCTTTAAAATTGATCGGGAAATATTGTTCGGGAATGCTTTATTAGATTGGTATTATTTGGTGATAAAAGAGTATCAGATGAGAAATATTATGTAAATGGATTTTTTGAAAGTCCATAATATCCTGCTATTTACGTGGTAAATACTTTCGATTGCATCTCATTCGAAGCACAGCGATTCAGGCAGCCTGTATGCAAGTCAACGATTTGCTCACGGCATTAGAAACGAAAAATGTAGACAATAACCTATAAATCTGCTATTATAATTGTTGCTTAGCCGGCGTGTCGGAACTGGCAGACGAGACAGACTCAAAATCTGTTATCCGTACGGATGTGTGGGTTCGAGCCCCACCGCCGGCATAGAATAAAATCCCCGAAAATGTTGAATTTATCAACAAAATCGGGGATTCTTTTTTGCTCATTTTTAGGCTAGGGGGCAAGGTGGGGGCAACTGTGTTTCACAAGCTCTCGCATTTGCCAATCATCCGAGAATACGCACCGCCTTAAATTCTTCATTGTCACGATCTACCATTTTGGCGGTTACATGGAAATATACGTCCTTTGTTATGGCGCTGTCATAATGTCCGAGGCGGCGGCTTATAGCATCCAGACTAACGCCCGATTCAGCAAACAAGCTAACCATCGTATGACGGCAAGCATGGGGCGAAAGCTTGCGGCCTATCGTTCGTGTTGTCACTCGCTCGAAGTATATGCGGAATGTATCATAGTGCAAATAACCGCCGTCATAGTCCGGGAAGAATATCTCCGATCTGTACCCCAGATTAAGCATTTGCTTTTTCATCTGCCTTCTTATCTCCCGGATACAATCGGCAAGCTCCGGTTGAATAAATACATCACGGTTACTGTCATTTGTTTTTGGCGTTGTGACCTTCCTCAGCGGCAAGGAATATGTTTTTGTTATGTGGATGTATTCGCCGTCAATATCCGAATCATTCAGGGCAATGGCTTCACCGATCCGCAGCCCGGACAGACACAGGAACCTCGTGAGCAACTTCCATCTATCTTCCTTCATGGCATCCAGTACCGCCGCAAGCTCGGAGCCTTCCATATACTTTTCGCTTATCCTCTCCCGGGCCGAAACGGTTTCCGGGAATGGCTTCAGCTTCTCAATATAGCTTATGTCCTTCACAAGGTCTTGGCTATATGCCCATCGCAACATTGCCTTTAGTCTGGTAAGACGCTCATTCAGTCTGTGCGCATCCTCTCCGGATCCGAGCAAGACACTCGTTATGAATCTGGCATTGAGTTTTGATACTTTGGTATCTCCACCCAATACAGTTTCGATATGTCTGTACATATACGTTACTTTGTCATATGTCGCCTCTTTCATGGCACCCATAACAAACATTTGATACTTATATCTCTGATAGGCTTCGATTATTTCATGTAAAGTAATATCGACACTCTCAGGCGCATTCTCGCACATCTTTTCCCGAATCTTTGCCTGCAGAATCTCAGCCGCCTTCTTTTCGTTCTGCCTTGTCGCTTTCGGCATGGAACATGAAACCTTACACGCCTTACCGGTCAATGGATCTGCATAGCGTTCATAATAGCGAACCTTGCCGCCTCTCTCTTCACACCACATTGTTTTTCGTCCTTTCGTTCATTGAATCCGCAGGCCCTTGCGTGATATAATGAACCTGCTTGTGTTTGTGCATTTGTCATCATAAGCTTTGCAGGCGGCTCCCGGTCTCGCTCACCGGGAGCCGCTTGATTTATCAAAATACTGATAAATCCGAATCACTTCACGCTTGATTATTTGTTCTATTACTTGTATAATACCGATGTATCAGATTTGCATATTATCTCGAAGTCTTTTTCTCCGATCAGTGACTGTTCGTCATCCCAATCATAGGCAGCCCCCGGACTAACCCTCTGAGAGCTGCCTATAAATTTACCTGGGGCAATATCACTCTTTCGCATCCTGCCCGAAAGCGCCGTCCTTGTTCTTTGAATCAAGACCGGAAATAATGTCATTGATAGCGCAAAGAGCATCGAAGGCAATGACAAGCTTCCAGTTTATGGAATTGCGCTCGGCCCCGATCCGTTCCAGATCTCGTGACGAAAAATCAGTGTGGTCAAAGTGGTAATTGTTCTGAATGTCGTCAATCATCGCTTTTGCTTTCCCGGCTTCCCTCTCGATCAATGCAAGCTCGTTCTCCAACTCATAATTAAATTTTCTCATTTCGTGACCTCTCTTTCTTAAAACAGTATTATTTCAGATTTTTCATATACAGCCTTCATTCGTGCGACCTGCTCCACAATCTCCGCTTGACCTTCCTTCTTTACCCGATCAATCATGTGCTTTGATATGTGCGCCTGCCTCTTGCCTTCCAGAACCCGGAACCGCTCGACCTTCCCGGCGATCTCTTCCGGGGGAACTTTGCCGCCGCTTCTCAGCTCTTTTGCAAATTCAGCCGTGTGCAGGTCAATGGCTTTCTCGCTCCATTCTTGCAGGCGTTCTGTTAATCGCTCTATGTGCCTTATATGGAGCACCTTCAGGTGTCTTTCGTAGTTCACAACGTATGCATCTATGCAACGCCGCCTCATTGTTTCCAGATCCATCAAACGCCCTCAATCAAATCATTGTCCTCACGGCTTTCTTCCTCGGAGATCCCTGCGTTCTCTTTCCTCTTCCCACTGAACCAATCTTCTGGTGCTCCCTCGCAACCAAGTGCCCTCTTCAGATCTTCCTCGGTAAGGCCGAACCGTTCAGCGACCGGAAGAAGTTCATCTATTATGTTTTCTCCATATTCGGGATATTCGGAATATTCGGATACAAGCTCGTTGAACACTCCCCATACTCCACACTTATAACCTAAATCAAAACTTTCCTTGTATATCCTTCTCTTTGCCATGACTTTTCTTTCCTTTCTTTGTTTGTGCCAGTGTTTTGCACCACCGGCAATATATAGCTACAATCACAATATCATTTGATATTACTTTGTTTCACTGTCAATCAAATCATTTGCACTTACATTGAGTGCCTTTGCCAGTTTCACAATTACACGCTCGGAGACCGGTTTCCCGGCTCTTGCCTTGCATACCGTGGCAAATGCCACATCGGCTTTGTCGGCAAGCTCTCGCACATTCAAATCGCACTCAGCCGCCAAAAACTTCAGCTTGATAACATTGACCTTCATTTGCTCATCACCCCCTTTCTATATTGAAATAGATATATTTATATCTCTTTGATTATAATAACCGATTAAATCATATCTGTAAATCTAAAAACCGATATTTTTATATCTTTTTGTGGTATTCTCAAATAAAAAGATATGGAGTTTATTGATATGACTACAGGGCAACTGATACGGCAATACAGGAAAGAACGGCATCTCACACAAAAGGAACTTGGAGAAAAGTGTCTCATGCCAGACAGTCAGATCCGACAATATGAGGCCGGGCGAATCGTTCCGAAGCTCGACACCTTGCAACGCATTGCCGCCGCCCTGAATGTTGATATTTCTGAATTGCTCCCGGATATAGCAAGCGCATCACCTGCAGCCGCACCGGACGCAGGAACCGAAGAACTACTCTTGCATTATTCCAGATTGAACGACACCGGACGCAAAAAAGTGGTACAATATGCCGCCGATCTGGAGAAAAATCCGGATTATAAGAAGGCTTGAACCCTCGAACAATTCACAAACAATTAGAACAAAATGCCCTCAAATGCCTTGATTTGAATTGTATGAAATTGTGTATCATGGCATTTTGCAGGCGTAATTGTCGATTTTCTGCATAAGTAAGCCAAAAACGACACTAGACGGCGAATGTCATCTTTTCGCAAAACTTTTGTTTTACGAATAGATTAGGCGTTTGCGCCTCAACTTGTTCAAATTGTTTCTGAATTGTTTTCTTATCTCCAGAGCCGCCCACTATGACATTATTTATCAGGAAGAATAGCAGGCGGCCCCGGACTTGGAGTTGTTTCTTATGAGTTTGAATATCAATCTATGTTTTTGGGATCACTAAAAACGACAACTTCTCGTCCCTTTTTTAGGGCATTACAAATCGGGGGATATGCGCTTTAAAGCTGACATATAATCAACACGTTAGGCGGCATCCTCGGACGCCTATGTGTTGCGTTATCAGATCCCATCATAATCATGCCCTCAGATTAGGCTTTATCTTGTGTTCATATGCCTGCTTAATGTCCTTAACCGCATTTGTTACGGATTGAGAACAGTAATAGCCATATATCGAAAATAATGTCGTTTTAAAGGCATCACAATCGAACTCTTCCTTGCTTATATTAGAATTGCGTCTTATGACCTCGGTAAACTCCGCAAGATCTGAATCAATACGCTTCAGCTTTGCGGTTATGGCTTCCACGTTCATAATAGCTGCCCTCAGCTCTTCACCGATCTTGGAAGCCTCGTCAATCCTCGAAGCGATCGCTTCACGAATAAGTGAATCATACTGCGCTTTGTTAAACGTCGGGATTTTCTCAGCCTTCTCAAATTCAGCCTTTGCGGCCTCTGCAGCCTTCTCATTGCGCTTTGCTGTGATTTCAAGCGCCGCCGCATCAAGCGGCGATACATCGGAATCGAAAGCTCTGTCAGCCTCAGCCCTTGCCGCTGCAGCAAGCTCCACGGCTTCATTCATTGCCGCTCTTTTCTCGTCGACCACGGCATTATTCTGACTAATGGCGGCATCAACCGCTTTTCGGATTTCCTTGAATTTCCTCATGTTCAACCTCTCTTTCCGTACTTCTCCATACGCTTTGCAAACGGATCCTGTTTAGCTGCAGCCTGTTCGCTTGCCCTTGCCTTCTCACGCTCCTCAAGCTGTGCCTCAACCTCAGTTTTCACAAGTAACCTTATAAGCTCTGTATCTGTCATGTTTTCCAATGCTTTACCCATTGTTATTTACTCCTTTGAATCTATTGTTGTAGTCCATGCCGCAAGCCTCATATAGCTCACGCATTTCCTGTTCTAATTGTTCTCGCCGCATTTGCCTCTTTTGCTGCTTCTTCATCCATATATCGGCATCTTCCATCTCGCAATGTTTGATAGCAAGCCTCTCGGTTGAACTGGTATGCGTTCGAATGAAATTACCCAGTGTGCCGTAAAATGCCCTTGCATAGTCCTTCTCAAAGTATGGGCTTAGTACCTCAGCCGCACGGCCTTGACCCAATCGCTTCAGGGCTTTGCGCTCATGCTCCCGGACGGTCTCAGCACTGGAACCGATTTCTTCACCGATCTCTTTCAGCGTTTGCCCTTTCCAGAATCGACCATGTAAAACAAGCTGCTGCTTCTCCGGTAATGCCTGAAGGACACCGGCGACAACCTCGGCCAGGCGCTCCCGATCCGCATCAAGCTCGACCATCTCGAGCGCCTCATCTGTTGTGCCGATATAGTCCGAAAGCGTTGTGCCTTCACCCTCTGAATTGACTATTGGCGTTTCTAGCGACACCGTACGCCGCAATGAGGCATCAAAAGCAATCTGCTCGACCATTTCCGCACTCACCCCCATAAACGCCGCTATTTCGGCATTTGTGGGCTTTGTGCCGTGTTCCTGCTCATAGCTAGTTATAAACCTCTCATAGTGTGCGCATTGTCGCCACCGGTAAGAAGGCAGCCGAATAGTAAACCCGGATAACTCCAACTCTCGGACTATGCTTTGTCTTATCCAGAGCCGTGCGAATGTTGCGAAGCTTGCACCGCCTGAAGAATCCCACCTCTCAGCCGCTTGTATAAGTCCGATGTACCCCATCTGCATTAGGTCATCGGAACCGACCACGGCGGCGGCGTTCGTCCTCTCATGCCTGCATGTGGCTCCAATGTATCGCCGCACTATGGAATACACAAGGCCCTTGTTTTGAACGCATATCTCCGATAATGCCGCCTCAGCTCGTGATTTTTGATACTCTGTTACAAGTTCCTCATTTGTCATTACCTGTAAATCCTTTTATGGTGTCAACCTTGCATTTCTATCGGGCTATGTCGGGCTAAAACCATTGCCCCTTTTTTTATAGTGTCAGAAATGTCAGATAATGCTATTCACCTTCATTGTCATGCATCCTATGCCATGACCGGAAAAGCTCCTCTTCAAGCTCCCCCACGGCCTCGGCTGCCTTCTCTGGTGTACGTCCCCGAACTATATAGCGTTCGCCCTGAACCGTATCAATGGAAATTGTGACAATGCTCTCACGCTTTGCCTTCCCGGAAGCCTTGCCGCCCTTCCTTCCCATCTCCTGCAGCTCCTCTTTCGTCCTCTGGCTATTCGGTATGAGATTTGCAAGGCTATTAGGATGAATATTCTTTTTGCTCATGTTTCGTCCATCACCTCGCCTTTTGCTTGTGGTATTCTCGCCGGCGGCTCTCGTTCCTGCCTGCCTCGTTCCCGATCTGCTATGTCGTGCGGCTCTGGCGACTTCTCAGGCGGCTCCACTAGGAAGCCGCACCGCACCTCGTAGAAGTATCTCACGCTTTCATCAGCTCGGAACCGTTCGCCGGTCTCCGGATCTGATACGACTATCTCATGCATGACTAGCTCCATGTGATTTTGCAATGCACTCAAGTGCATCGGCAATACGCTCCAGAGCTGTCGCCGCTCTGTTTGCATCGGTGGTATTGGCGATCTGGAACGCCGAAAGAATGTCCTCAAGTTCATAATCGTCTTTCAGATCATTTACTCTTTCGGTGGTCTCCTCGTCAAGCGCTTCAATATTGCCCGGATCCATTGCGAATAACTGCAGATTAAAATTTACTATCTTCATGGTGTAAGCTCCTTTCTGTTAAGCTCTATGTGTGCGGAAATAATTTTCGAAGTCCGCATTGTCATAACCTTCAAATGTATCAAATGCCGCTGCTATTTCCTCGTTGCTCAATGCACCTGGGTTTTTCTTTTCATACTTCAGAAGGATATTCAGGGCGGCATAATTCTCGCCTAATTCCTTATAGCGTTCATCCGTACACTTGTAACCTTTATTCCTTGCAAGTCTCTCGCCAATGTCCTTCAATTCATCAAACTTAGCATCAGAGGAGTCATATGCAATTTCCATCATCGAATCATATGCGCTTTCACTATACCCGCAATAATTCGATGATTCAAAATCCCATACAGGCAGCGGCTTGCCTTCCTTGTCCTCTGGATCCTGTTTAGTGTTGGCGGCTTCAGCTCCCGGATTAGTAA
Organism: uncultured Lachnospiraceae bacterium; assembly: GCA_902788035.1. Taxonomy (GTDB): domain Bacteria; phylum Bacillota; class Clostridia; order Lachnospirales; family Lachnospiraceae; genus Chordicoccus. The sequence continues at coordinate 8,387 of CADAIL010000009.1, forward strand.
AGTATTCTGGATGTTTCGCCCGGTTACGTTTCGCCCATGCTCGCATGGTCTTTAGTCCTTTGTGCCCTTGTGAGGGTTGACCGTTCCACGGACAAATTGTGCTGCCTTCGCTAATCCGGTGGTATTCCTCAGCACCCTTTTCCGATAATCCCACGTTGCCATTCTCGGAAAGCTCCATCACCTCAGACAGGGAAAGCGCCGGTCCGGGGGCGGCTTCAGCCTCGCCCCCGGAACCGGAAGCGGTTTCCCCATATCTCTCAACATCAGATTTATCAAACAAACAATCATCAGATTCAAGAATATAGCTATTACTATTGCTATATTCTTTCTCTGATTCTTGTTTTTGATTGTTGTTATTGTTATCGCAACTTTGTTGCGCATTACCGCAACTTTGTTGCATTGCCTTCTCCTCGGCTCTCTTTCTCCGGTTATCACGCCCTTGTCGAGTAAGCGTCTTGATGTTATCGGTAACACATGGAAAATAAAACAGTGTATTCGCAACATCTGGAATTAGCATTTTCAACTTCATTGCACACTGTAAAACCGCTTCCACCTGCTCAACATCTCGATTCAGGTCAAATGCTAGCTCTTCGCCAAAGGTCTCCCCCAGATCGGCGGCTTCTCGCTCAATATAGCCTTCACTTCTCAATGATTTGAGAATCATTTGCAGGAATATTACCACGCCTGTATCGCCTGTTATCCTCTGAAGCCTGCGAATATTGGGATCATCAAAAAAATTATCCCTTAATTGGTAATACCACCATGTGGAGCCGTTTTTACTCTTTGAACTAAGTTTCTTTTCTGCGCCCATTTGTTTTATTCATGGTAGCTCCTTCCATTTTATTTTGTCGCAGGCTCTCGGCACATCGTACTCATTTGGGCTTTTCTCCTTTCCAATCATTTATCCTCAAGCATATCGGCATCGCCGCAGCTCTCAATATACGCATCCATCGCAGGCCGGTATATCAGCACCGTGCGCCCGATATGCCTCACGGCGTTCGCTTTTATAGCAAGCTTCATAAGCTGGACACGGCTTACCGGATAATACTGCAGGGCATCTTTCACCCTCAAACATGGCGCTGTCTCCGCAATGTTTGTCTGTGCTTTGCGCATTTGCTTTTCACCCCTTTCTTAATATTGTGTGTTTATCGTTGACAATGATATATTAAATGATATACTTTTCATAATAAACAACCGAAAACAACTAATTTTTGATAGATTATTACACTAAATAGGAGCTCGACATTATGAAAAATATATCATCAAATGAAAAACATGATACCATTGCGATAATACAGGGAGAAAGACTAAAAGAAGAGTATAAAAAGGCCGGTTTGACGCAAGCACAACTCGCAGAACTTACAGGATATGCAGACGCTAAATGCATAAGTCACATATGCACCGCCGAAAGACCTGCAGCAAATTGGAGGTTTGACGATTTCGCCAAGGCCATAAACGCCCACCTGAAAAACGATTATGTGAGTGCAGATTATTTAAGGGGAATAGTAGATTATAGAAATGACAATGGACTCCTATCTAAGGAGGCACGGCAAGTATTTGACGAATCAGATATGCAAAGAAATCTGGAAATAACAGTCCTTCACCTGTTAGAGCTGAAGGGATATAGAATGGTATCAAGGCAGCTCGCTAATTGGAACGGATTTATTCAAGCAATCGCATCTTGTTCGGACCGATCCGCACTTGCTCCAGTGCATTATCATGTTGAGAAATACGGCTCCATGCAGGAATGGAAAGAAGGCGAACATTTGACGCAGAAACAACTTGATAAATGTTTTGAGAATATCGCCGCATTTCTCCCGGAATATCTCATATATGAATTTGAAACGCCTGAAGGCAATACCCGGATAATCAGGCGAATCGAACTCGAAAATACTTTCAGATCCATCGAAGCCACCGCCCCCGCCCTGCTCCTGGTAGGCATGGAGCAAACGAAAAACTATGTCGCACCGGCTCCGCAATCGCTCCCGAAACATTCCCGGACAGGGGAAAACCGGGGGCAAATCGGGGGCAAGCTAAAGGCATAAAAAAACGCCCAAAACCGCACATATCTTGATTTTTGGCTTATTTACAAGGATTTTCGAACATAGACAAACAACCGCAAACAACGGCGAAAAGATATTTTATCCCCACCGCCGGCAGTAAGTGAAACCCCCGAAATTGCTGAATATATCAGCAAAATCGGGGGTTTCTCCTGCTTATTTCACTTAAAAGCAGATTCAAGTCCCGCGAGCGGGACTTGAATCTGAATCTGTTTCATTTTAATTATGATTGCTGAGCATCAGCCTCGGCCATAAGCTCCTTGTACACCGGCAGATTACTGAACGTAGCGAAATAATCCTGCGGCGTCTCAGCCCGGCGGATCAGCTCATAGCTGCCGTCCTCGTGAAGAAGGACCTCGGCTGAGCGAAGCTTGCCATTGTAGTTGTATCCCATGGCGAACCCGTGAGCTCCTGTGTCATGGATATAAATCAGGTCTCCCATGTTGATTTTCGGAAGCATGCGGTCTACAGCGAACTTATCATTGTTCTCACAGAGTGAACCGGTAACGTCGTACATATTCGTAAACGGAGCATCCTCCTTGCCCATGACAGTGATGTGATGATAAGCGCCATACATGGCAGGTCTCATCAGATTGACAGCGCAGGCGTCAACACCGATGTATTCCTTATGTGTGTGCTTCTCGTGAATCGCGCGAGTAACCAGCGCGCCGTAAGGTCCTGTGACAAAGCGGCCCATCTCCGCATAGATTGCAATATCTCCCATGCCTGCCGGCACGAGGACCTCTTCGTACGCCTTGCGGACACCTTCACCGATTGCCATGATATCACTCTTCTCCTGACCCGGCTTATAGGGAATACCAACGCCGCCGGAGAGATTGATGAATGTGATATGGCAGCCTGTCTCGCGCTGAACTTCAACAGCGAGCTCAAAAAGGAGCTTGGCCAGCATCGGATAATAGTCGTTTGTGACAGCGTTGCTGACAAGGAAGCTGTGGATACCAAAGTTCTCCACACCGTTCTGCTTGAGGATCTTGAACGCGTCGTAAAGCTGGGATGTCGTCATGCCATATTTAGCATCGCCGGGGCTGTCCATGATACCGTTGCTGACTTTGAAAATTCCGCCCGGATTGTAGCGGCAGCACATTGTCTTCGGGAATTTTCCCACCGCTTTGGCAAATGACTCTATCATAGTAAAATCATCAAGATTTATGATTGCGCCCATGTCATTGGCATAGACATACTCCTCGTCCGGTGTATCGTTGGAGGAGAACATTGTAAGTTCACCGCCGCAGCCGATTGCTTTGGACATCATGAGCTCTGTCAGGGATGAACAGTCACAGCCGCAGCCCTCTTCCTTGAGAAGCTTCAAGATGACCGGGTTCGGCTCAGCCTTTACAGCGAAATACTCACGGAAACCCGGATTCCAGGAAAATGCCTTGTAAATCTCTCGAATATTATCACGGATACCCTTCTCATCATAAATGTGAAACGGAGTCGGAATTTCACGGGCGATTTCTTCAAGTTTCTCTCTTGTCGTGAACGGTCTCTTTAACATAATACTATCTCCTCTTCAAGAACACAGCAGTCTCCGTATGTCAGAGCAACTGCATCTGTTTATAAACACTTAAGCAGTATATTGCCTGCCACATCGTCGGGACATGCCGCACACTATATCGTTTTAAATCGACAAACTGTATTATACATAAATAAAACGCTCATGACAACATCCATATATTTGCTTTTAATCTTAGGGGGGATTGTCGTACGCCACTAAAGTAAAAAACTCCCCGAAGATCATTCATTCGTAAAGATCTTCGGGGAGCGGTATCATACTATCTTCATAATTTGAACTTATTCCTCTACAGTTACGACATACATCATGTTCGTCTCACCGCAGGACTCAGCCTCGCCGAAGACGTTGAAGATCGGATCGCCGGCTGTTATGACAACGCGGTCGCCGGGTTTGACGAAACCTGCCTCCTTTACAGTTTCGATCGCATGGTCGATGAGGAGTGTCTGGTTCCTCTCCTGCTTGCCCTTAAGCGGTGTGACGCCCCAATATATCTGCATTCTTCTGCACATTCTGTAGAGCGGGCTGACAGCGTAGATCGGAATATCCGGGCGGAAGTTGGACATAAGTCTTGCAGTCTTTCCTGAAATCGTCGGGATGATAATAGCCTTGGCATCCACGTTCTTGGCCGTCCGAACTGTCGCGTAGCATACGGAGCTGGAGACACCGTCCTGATCTTCCATTGTTCTCTTGTGAGTGAACTGGGCTTCGTTCATATACTTCTCAGTGTCACTTGCGATCTGGGACATCAGTGTGACTGCCTCGACCGGATACTTACCTACTGCGGTCTCACCGGAGAGCATGATGGCGTCTGTGCCGTCGTAGATGGCATTTGCAACGTCAGTGACCTCAGCACGTGTCGGGCGCGGGTTGCGGATCATGGAATCGAGCATCTGAGTAGCTGTGATGACCGGTTTGTAAGCCTTATTGCATTTTGCGATGATAGATTTCTGAATATGCGGAACCTCATGAGCCGGGACCTCGACACCGAGATCGCCGCGAGCTACCATGATACCGTCGGAGGCTTCAATGATCTCATCGATATTCTGGACAGCCTCCGTGCACTCGATTTTGGAGAATACCGGGATCTTGCAGTCGTGCTCGGCGAGCAGAGCCTTGATCTCACGTACACCGGCGGCGTCGCGGATAAAGGAAGCTGCGACCAGATCAAATTCGTTCTCTGCGCCCCAGATGAGGTCTTCTCTGTCCTGTTCTGTTATGGCAGGAAGCTGTGTGGATACACCGGGGATGTTACAGCCCTTACGCTCTGAGAGATAACCGCCGACTTTGATCACACATACAACGTCTTCGCCGACAATTTCATCAACCACCAGCTCCATCAGACCGTCGTCAACGAGAATCCTGTCACCCGGCTTTACATCCTGCCAGAGGAGCTTGTAGGTGATAGAAACCTTCTCAGCAGTACCCAGCATTTCTTCCGGTGTCAGAGTAATCTTCTTACCCTCTTCAAGAAGAACTTTCTGACCGTCAACAAGCTTGCCTACACGGATTTCCGGTCCCTTGGTGTCAAGCAGCATGGCAATCGGTTTGCCTGCAATCTGGCGAGCCTTGCGGACTGCTTCCATACGCTGAAGCTGCTCCTCATGTGTGCCATGGGAGAAGTTAAATCTTGCAACGTCCATACCTGCTTCAATCAGCTTGACAAGAAGGTCGATGTTCTCCTCCTGCGGACCCATAGTACATACGATTTTGGTTTTTTTCATTTCTGTGCTCTCCTTTGATTTATAGATGGCCTTACATAACTCATTGATCTTGAAGATGCTCATCACTTGCTGTCTGCTTGGATGTAATTATATGTGTATGAGTATAGAGGTGTTCCATGCAGTACTCATGGCTTCCCTCACACTTTGAGCAAAATCTGAATTCGAGATCCGGATCGGACGCCTCGGTTCTCCCACAGATTTCGCATCTGTGTCTTGTAGGTTTAAATACCGTCGTCCCGGATTGCGGGCCAAATCCCGTTCTTCCGGCTGCCCGCTGTTGGAATGGGTTGCGATAGTTTGCATTTGCAGACTGATTGCCTCTCGCCCTGTTCACATTATTCTCATACCTGCGTCTGCCTTCTTCGATTCCCTTTTGGAAATCGCGTCTGCGCTTCCTCTCCTGGGGTGAGTAGCGTCTGAAGTCTCTTGTCGAGAAGAAGAAAATGAAGAAATTGAGCAGCGCTGCGACCATGGCGATAATCGGGATCCAGTGGGCGATGTATCCTGCCATTATGTATCTGACATTTGCTCCGGCTTCATAGACCATCATGGCGAAGTAAAGGATGCCGAGCCATTTTACTTTGATTGGAATGATGAAGTACAGATACACCTGAGCTTCAGGGAATGTAGCCGAAAATGCAAGAAACATCGACATCACAATATAGTACGTGCTGAATGTATTTCCGACCATGACGTTCTGTCCGATGATAGCGGAAAAAACGAAGTAAGAGATAAAAGCAGCTATTAGTGTCAGGAGCATACCGCCGAAGATATAAACATTGTATCGGAACTCTCCCCACGCTCTCTCAAGTGAATTACCGATGGACAGGTAGAACACCAGCATGATCAGTGTGAAGATGAGACCGATGCCGCTGAGGTCCAGACTCGCGGGCGGTATGACGATCCAGGTGATGATCCTCCATACTTCTCCCCGCATGATGAGACCCGGTTCGAGGGTCATGAATTCAGCAATGTTCGGGTTGATCAGCTGCAGCATGTAACCGACGACATAACAGCAGATCATAACGAAAGTGAGACGCGGAATCGCGTATCGGCCGAACTTGCGCTCAAGATTATTCAATAATTTATTCATATAATGCCTTTCTTTTATCTGTCAGATGACCGGATCGGTCGCACATTTCGCCCGGCCGGCAATGACTTTTTAGCCATTTGATATCTGAATACAGATATTAATATTATATGTTTTATTGAATGTTTCGTCAATATCACGTATCAGGGACGATTCTTTTAGTATCATAAAAGTGTAATTGCCACTGTCTGTTTCGCCTGTTTTTTACGTAAAATGTCCGAAGCAGTTCAGACAGACTGCACTTACAGTTCGGCTGCCGGCAGCAAAACATTCATCTTCGTGAGAAAAACATTGTAGGTCCGACCGAAAGATCAGAAGATGCGAATGCATCTTCTAAGCTTGCAGAGGAGGACCTGCGTTTTTCGATGAAGATGATGTTTGTGCCGGCTACAAAAACTCTGTCTCAGTCTGTCTGAGCTGTCACAAATTCCCAGTGAATCGAAGACAGTTCCGGGCAGTTCTAAATAAAACGTTGCTCATTTACAAAACCTGCGTCTGTCTTTATAATTACAGCATATGCAGTCTTGAAAATTGTAATGACAAACACTCTGCAGGTTATTTTAAATGTAGCATAAAACTGCATATTAATACATATACTAACGGTTCCAATGCCGTTACAAATGGAGGTAATTCTATGGCCGGCTCTACTTTTGGCACAATCTTTCGCATAACGACATGGGGCGAATCTCATGGCACTGCTCTCGGCGTTGTCGTCGACGGATGCCCTGCCGGCATATCTCTTTCCGAGGACGATGTTAATGTCTATATGGAGCGCCGCCGCCCGAACGGAGGAAACATGTCAACAGCCAGAAATGAGGCCGATAGGATCGAAATCCTCTCCGGAGTTTTCGAAGGGAAAACGACAGGTACTCCGATCTCCATGATGCTGAAAAACACCGACCAGCGCTCCCGTGATTACAGCAATATAAAGGATTCTTATCGACCGGGACACGCTGATTTCGGATATGATTTCAAGTATGGTATAAGGGATTACCGCGGAGGCGGCAGGTCTTCCGCCCGTGAGACGGCTGCCCGCGTTGCCGGCGGCGCTGTTGCTATGAAACTGCTGTCCATGCTCGGTATCAGTGTTACCGCGAAGCTCGCCGCAGTCGGTGATATTCCTGTTTCTGATTTAGAAAAATGTGAGGAGCTTGTATCCAAGGTTCGAAACGAGCAGGATTCGATCGGATCCACGGTGACCTGCAAAGTCACAGGTATGCCTGCGGGGATTGGTCAGCCGGTATTCGACAAGCTGGATGCCGACCTGGCCAAGGCCATGTTCTCGATCGGTGCCGTCAAGGGGCTCGATATCGGAGCCGGACACAGAGCTGCGCTCATGCGGGGCAGTGAGAACAACGACCCCTTCTGGGTACAAGGCGGCAAAGTCATCACAACGACCAATAATGCCGGAGGTATTCTCGGCGGACTTTCAAACGGTTCCGACATTGATCTGACTGTCTATTTTAAGCCGACACCTTCTATCTCACGTCCCCAGCAGACCGTGAACAAAGACCTTGAGGAGATCGATCTTGAGATACATGGCCGTCACGATCCGGTGATCGGCAACCGGGCTGCTGTCGTAGTTGAGTGCATGACCGCGTTAGTTCTTGTGGATGCGCTGCTTATCAATATGACATCGAGAGCTGACAGAATCGTGGATTTTTACTCCGAAATTCATTAGTACTTTCTTTGTCTCTCATTTCGTCTATCGATTTCGGACGGCTGCCAAAGTGCCTGCTTTTTGTACCGCTGCTCCGACTCTTCGACTGTATAAAAAAGGCTGTCGCTTAATTACGCGACAGCCCTTTTCATATCTGTTCAATTATTATACAGCGTTCGCTTCCGCTTCGCTCTCCGGAACGTCACGGACTTCAGCCGGAGCTTCCTCTATCTTATGGAAAGCCATGCAGTTCGGAGCATCCAATGTCTGCGGGCGGCCCTTCATCATGATAATGTTCTTTTCATAGTCGATCTTGAATGTTGTGATCGTGCCTTGTCCGTTGTTAACAACGGCGATGTGCTGCTGATCCGGGAAAAGCGCGACGTCCTTCGGATAGTTGCCGGAGATCGGAAGGGCAAATTTCTTTTCAAGGATACCGTTCGACTGGTCGATCTTGAAGCATGCGATGGAGTCGTCTCCGGAAGTGGCACAGAATATATACTGGCCGTCATAGGAGAGGCGCATAGCGGATGCAGCATCGTATGGATCCCTTGCATTGGAAAGTGTTGAAACTTCCTGGATCTCTCTGAATGTCGGAAGTCCGCGCTGATCAATATAATACTGATATACACGGATCTCATTCGTGATCTGGCAGAGAACATAGGCAAAGAAGCCATCCTTGCTGAAGTGAATACTCTTCGGACCGACCTGCTTGCCCATACGGAGAACGTCGACTTCTTTCAGCGTGTTCGTGCGATGATCGATCCTGTAGAGGACGATCTGATCCAGAGCTTCATCAACGGCGCAGAGGAAATGATTGTCCGGAGTAACACGTACGCAGGTTACATGCGGGCGGAAGGATCTCTCATTGATCGCGCCCTGTCCGCGATGGAAAACGCCATCCATGACACTGCCGAGACGTCCGTCCTGATGCGTATGAACAACAGTGACACGGCCATCATGGTATCCGCCGACAAAGAGGTACTTGCCGCTCAGGTCTGTCGAAAGGTGATTTCCTCGCATACCGCCAATGTCGATCTGGTTGATAGCATTCAGATCACCGGTCGGGCTGATCTCGAAAACGATAACTCCCTCATCCGCGATTGAATACAGATACTTACCGTTTCTGGATACTGTCAGATAAGAAGAATTGTTGCACTTAACGACCTTGCGAAGGTGAAGCAGGCCTTCCGCTACGTCTACGTCATAAATATGGATACCCTTGCTCTTTCCGTTAGTGTAGGTGCCGACATATGCGACATAATTCTCTGCTGCAGCCATTGTTTTCTCCTCTCAAATGTCATATTTGACTGTTTAAATTATTTCGGAGACTGCGTCCCCTTTTGATGCTTAGATTCATCCGGCTGTGCGGATCACTGTCTACGAGAGCCCCCTCATATCGGTTTTGTAAAAACCGCACAAACAAATCGAAAAAGTTTCGATTATTTTAGCCGAAAAGCTATATTCCTGTTTAATTATAGTACAAAGATTCAGCATTTTCCACCACTTTATTCACAGAATGCGCATTATTTGAGGGGTTTTTCGTAAATCGCGATCTCTGATTGCCCGCAAGCTGCGCGACGCACTCTGTGCGTCTTCCTTCGCGCAGCTCTGCGATCCGCCGAAGCTCAATCTTCCACACGATATTGAGGTCATTGGCATAAGCAGACTGCTATATACTGTATCAAGATCAAATATCAAGCGACTTTTGTGCAGCTGTCAAAACTCAATGGTCTCCATCGGCCTCATGACAGTAATATTTTTCTCTGCAAATAACATCTGCTCCGCCGAATGGAACGGCACGATCCTTGCAAATTTATTCTTTCTGCGAAGTTTTATAAGCTCCTCTGCTGTCTGGTGGACTGATATCCTCATAAAATCTGCCATGCCCGCCTCAAGGAACCTGCTGGCGCACCCGCCGGGAATCTGTTTTCCGGTTAGTACTACCCTGCCGCCGGCGTCGAGAATATGCAGGGCAGTATCCCTGTTCCACTCCTTGGCAATCTGGGTATCCGGGACAACGATCGCGGATCCCGGCACTATACTCTTTTCCGAATATTCCTTGACTTTCAGATAATTTCCGCTTCCCTGCTGCCATCTTTGCCGGGCTCGGAGGACACATGCGTATCCGATCGGAAACTGCATGAGCGGATGAAGGTGATCCGACTCCGAAGCCCGGATCATTCCCTTCCTCAGCCAGCTTTTCCGATCCTCCGTATCGCGCAGTTCCTGTATCAGATACTCGTCCGCATATACCTCACATCCGTTCTCGATGAGGATACGTATGACATCGAGACCTCTTCCGTGAGATGGGACCGGATAGAAGTTGATGTGATGAGATTGGTATTCATGTGAGACATATTGTCTGAAGGCTTTCAGATTCTCCCCGCACCTTCTGCCATTCGTTCCGTAGGCAGTGTCGATCACTGCGAGGTCGACAGAGACGTCGCGGATCTTGTCACATTTGTAAGCAACCGACTTTTCGACATAGTCTCCCGAGAACAGAAATCTCTTTCCCTCTGCGGAAAAAAGAAGCCAGACGCTGCCCATGCAGTGCCCGCTCCTTCCCCAGGTCACGGTGAGACCGTGATCCAATGTGATTTTAGTCCCTCTCTCACCCAGTTCTTCAAGCACCCTGCAGTCGCGAACAGGTCCCGACATTGTATCCAGCGTGAATCTGCTGGCTACGACAATCCCCCTGAACCCTCGCTCATAGAGCCACATAACGGCTCCGGCGTGGTCTGCGTGACAGTGTGTGAGAAATAGGTAATCAATACTTTTGATCTGTTCGTCAGACAAAAATGGTCTTGAACTGCCATTGGGCTCTCGCATCAGGCCGCAGTCTACAAGTATACGTACAGATTTTCCCTCCACAAGAAAGGAATTTCTTCCGTGTTCAGATGCTCCACCGGCAATATAAAGTTTCATTTTTCCCTCCGTCAAAATTGTTCCCCAGATCATTTTAGCATGAGTAATCGATGTCTTCCAGTTCTTCGGGCTTTGTATCGGAAAAAATAAAAACGTCATCTTTATGGGCCAGCAGGATCCGCTTGCCTCCCCTGTCGCCCTCAAGTTCCATGAGCTCAGGGATGAATTCCGCCCCGAATCCTCCGGGGTTTCCCATCTCGCCATCTCTTCCAATGCATGCGAGCCGTTTTTCGCTCTGTGCAAATGCATGAATGAACCTTAGTACCGTCTCTTCCGCAAGGTGCGGGGTGTCGGCGACAAAGAAGATAAAGGCTCTATCGGAGTCATTTTTGTGACTGTCTACAGGTTGAGACGCAGTGTTTGCTTCCATCAGATACTTGACTGCGCACTTTATTGAAGACGAAATACCTCTCGAAGGATCCGGGTTGATCACACACCTTACGGGAAGCCCTGTCTTCCCGCCGATTTGATTGACCTCATCTTCTATTTCCCTGTACTGAGTTACGACCGTTATATCTTTCACAAGCTCATCAGTTTCAAGAATACGAATGAGCCGACTAAGGAGCACTCGGTACATGGGTGTTCCATTATACGGAGCGAGGAGCTTATTTGTGCCAAAGCGCCTGGAATAGCCGGCTGCGAGATAAATAAAGTGGAATTTCATAGAGTTCCTCCAATATGAGAATGATTCAAGTCCCGCTCCTCAAACGAAACTATCCTTCAGCTTTTTATTCAAATCTCGCTCACTTACATCTAGATCATAAATAGCCCACTGTCTACAATTGATTTTCCCGGAATCTTATCGTTCATATAAAGAAAAACCCTGGCCGATTTGAATTTCTGCCTGATAAGAGGGACATATGTTTCCATGTATGCCTTAATCATCATTTCTTTTGTGAGGCAGATTTCAGGTGATACTCCAAGGGCATCAGCAACTCCTTCAGGATTGTAGCATATGCGGCTGATTCTTTTTCCCTCTGCATCCATGCCCATCACAAGCACAATATCTGTTGTTTCTTCCGGAATGACGGGCTCCCACGGCTTTGGCACTTTGAATGGGAGACACCTTGCACCGTCAGCCTCAATCAGAGTTACGTCAGCGTGCATCTCGGCAAAGAGCCTGTCATCGTTTGTAATCGCTGAGATTTTATCCTGCCGGCGAGGTTTTATAAACAGGTCGCGAGCACTGCCGATAGAGGCCGCCTTGGCGCCGGTTCTGTCAGCAGACATCGGAATCCCTGCGAACGCATACCCTTCTTTATTGAGCTTTTCAACGATATCCTTCACATTAGACACACAGCCCTCCTCGAGGAACATATGTGTCGTCGTAGTGACAAGAACCGTCTTGTTTTTCGCAAGGCAATAATCTCTTATCGCATGAATGCCGGATGTCTTTCCGCCTGCTCCGCAGAATGCAATGACCTTTCGATCAGAATCCGAACCGGACTCAATTAATCTCTCTATAGAATAATGATCCATTTTTAAGATCCCATATCTAATGAATTTAAGTCTCGCTCGTAAAACTTGGCGTGTGATTAGGGCCAGCGTCAGCTGACATAAAGAACGATGTCAAAGAAGGCCGCAAGCCCTCCCGTACGCCGGTCGGTCTTCGGCCTTCTCAATCTTCTTTACAGCAGCCCTTTCTCAAATGCAACGACAAGCTGAAGCACACTTCCGCCGATGCACCTTGCCTTGTCAGAAACAGTACTGCAGTTCTCGACCTGGTCTACGCGCGGGTCGATATCAGCCATCTTGAGACCCTCTGTCACCTCGAAATTTTCCGGCAAAATGCCGCGGATCACGCCTGACAGTGATGCCGGAACCTTGACACGGGTCTTTCCGGTATCGATCACAGCGATGATCTTTTCCTTTTCGACAATTTCGCCGATGCCGCAGATAAGCTCAAGTCTGCCCGATGCCGGGGCATGAATAACGCGCTCATGGCTGTAACCGGCCACCATACCCGGAACCCCGGTATTCTCCATGGCACTGCCGGTAAAATAGATCCGCCCGAGATCGTGCCCCCTCATTGTCTCGATAACGCAGCGAACATCGACACCGGCTGTAAAGCCCGGTCCGAGAGCAATCGTGAGCGGAGCCATATCAATTTTCGTTCCGAGGTTCTTCTTGGCCAGTATCGCGTCGATGAGCACATCCGGTTTCAGTCTGTCAAGAGATTTGCCCTCCGGGTCGATGAGAAGCATCGGCCTGCCCGGTTGGGCACGCCGCATAGCGTCATCTATATTGCTGGTAAGTGTGCAGGTTACGCCCTCAACAGTTTTCGTGCCTTCGCCGTACCATCTGTCTCTCTCATAGATCGCGTCACAGAAAGACACGTTGCGTCTTATTGCCGTGGGTCTGGCAACCTCTAAAATGATGACCGGGTATCCCGCCTTTGACAGGGCTACGACTGTTCCTGTTGCAATATCTCCGCCGCCTCTTACTACGATTGGTCTCATAATTATTATCCTTCCACATGTGTATAGTTGGGTACGCCTCTTTTTACAAATTTTCCGAGTCCTCTTCGGATAAGACGACCTTCATCCACACAGAGATTTCCGCGGAGGAAGACCTTCTCGACGCACCCTTTAAGCTGCATGCCCTCGTAGGGTGTGTTGTCACAGTTCGTGACCCAGTCTTTCGCGGTGATTATCTTCATCCTTGTCGGATCTATGACTGCGATATCGGCGTCACTGCCGGGAAGAAGCGCGCCTTTTGTCGGATAAACTCCGTACAATTTGGCCTGATTCTCGGACAGTACACGGCAGAGGCACTCCGGTGAGATCCTCCCTTTTCCGACGCCCTCAGAGAACATCAGGTCGCCGCGGGTCTCCACTCCGGGGAGTCCGCCGGGAATTTTTGTAAAATCATCCTTGCCGAGCTTTCTCTGCTCAAGCGTAAAATCGCAGTGGTCTGTGCAGACGGTATCTATTATACCACTTTTTATCGCATTCCAAAGCACTTCCTGATCATGTTTTGTCCTAAGAGGCGGTGCGCATACATATTTTGCCCCCTCAAAATCGGGTAAATCATACAGGCTTCTGTCCAGGAACAGATACTGCGGGCATGTCTCCGAGTAAGCTGTGACTCCTTCCGCCCTCGCACGAATGATCTCATTCAAAGCTTTTTCGTTAGTCGTGTGAACAACCATAATTGGCGCATCCGCTTCTTTCGCGATGACCATGAGCCTGTGGACAGCCTCGGCTTCCATCGTGTCCGGCCTCGAGCGAGGATGGGCGGACGGTCCGAAATGTCCCAGTTCCTTCTGCTCCTTAACAAGAGCATCGATGACTGGTGCGTTTTCACAGTGACAGCCGGTGAAGGAATGGACTTCTTTCAGTTTTTTCAGAACCTCGTAAATCTCGCCGTCATTAAGCATCATGGCCGGGTAGGTCATGTAGATCTTGAATGTCGTGATGCCGGCTTCCATCATGTCATCTACTTCATCTCTGATTCGTGGATTCCACTCGGAAATCGACATATGGTAACTGTAGTCGCAGGAATTGGGGCCGTTTTCATTGGCCATGTCATGCCAGTTCTGAAGGCCCTCTTTCAAAGTCTCGCCATGATACTGGGTGCCGAAATCAATAATGAGCGTCGTTCCGCCTGCAATTGCAGCCGCTGTCCCTGTCTCAAAATTGTCGGACGTGACCGTGCCCGCGACATGGAGATTAAAATGTGTGTGTGCGTCAATAAAACCGGGGAAGATATATTTGCCTGCGCAGTCGATTTCCTCGGCATCCGAGTCACTTATGTCTGTATCCACACGTACTATTTTCTCGTCCTCAATAAGGATGTCCGCAATCCTGCTTCCTGAGCCGGAAACTACGATTCCGCCTTTTAAACATGTTTTTCTCATTGCTGTTCCTCTTTTCTGCCTGCATTCAGACAGCAGGTGGATCTGCATCCACCTGCCGCTGTTTTCGTTCATATCACTTTTACTCAGTCATCTGTGAGACGGAAATTCTACCCGGCACCGCTGTTGTCAAATCCTGTCAGGAAACCGAATCACTTTCTAAGCAGCATATACCAATGTCCGTACATAACAGCATTCATAAGCTCCACGATACCTCCCGGAACGCTGCCCGGGCTGTCTGCGGTAATGACACTCTCCGTGCCAAGGAAGCGCACTTTATACTTCTTCTTTGTGATATCGAGGACCACAAATCCGTCATTTGTGGAATCGGCCATGTCGGCTTCATTTGCAAATAACGTAAATTTCTCTTTATACGGCTTGCTCGCGTACGGACAGAATGTCGCGCAGTTTCCACACTCGTTGCACATGTAATCGACATGAACGATCTGCGGAATATCCCATCCCGGAACCTTGACTTCAATGTTGGCCCTGTTGGGGCATACATCGACGCAGTTCTCGCAGATCACGTTGCAGTGCAGGCAGCGCGCGTTATCGTTCATCTTGTCACACGCCTCTGCCAGAATTCCCTTTTTCGCGCAGAGGTCTTCTGCGCATATATCAGCTTCTGCCTCGCGCCTATCTCCCTCGACTTTGCCAAGAATCGCGTCTGCAGCCTTGCGGGCATTGGCCTCCGCCTTTACGATGATGGAAGGACCGTAGAGACCGTCGCCTACGATGTAAACGCCGGGGATGGAGGACTGAAGATTCTCATCGACAAGCGGGCGGCCCTTGGCGTCGGTGTTGATTGCATTGGCGTCATACCAGTCCTTATCACACCTCTCGCCGACCGCGATGATCACTGTGTCGACAGGAATTTCCACCCGCTCGTCGGTCTCGGTAACGGAAGCGCGTCCGCTCTCATCCATGCTGCCCAGCTGCATGACCGCACATGTCAGGATGCCATCTTTATAGGAGATCGGATTCGTGAGTTCTCTGAACTCCACGCCATCCTCGATTGCCTCGTAAAGTTCCTCCTCATCAGCCGGCATATAGCGCTTCGTGCGTCTGTATACAAGTGAAACCTTTTCAACACCGCTGTTCTTAAGGGCGGCTCTTGCCGTATCCATAGCAGTATTTCCGCCGCCGACGACGACAACGTTCTTTCCGATATCGGCATGTCCGTCTGTCGCGTTGAATTCAGCGAGGAAAGCCAGGGCATTCTTCGGTGTGATTCCGTCGATCTTCATTCGGCCTTCGCCCGGAGCACCGATTGCGACAATAATCGTCTCAAATCCGAGATTCTTCACTTCCTGCACAGAGACTGCGCGTCCCGTCTCGATCTTGACGCCGAGTGTACGCAGAAGGTCGATATCTTTCTCAATTTCTTCCTCGGCGATTCTGAATTTCGGGATCACATAGCGCGGTACGCCGCCAAGCTTCTCGTTCTTCTCGAAAATAGTGACTTCCGCGCCTTCCCTGGCAAGGAAATACGCTGCTGCCATACCGCCGGGACCGCCGCCGATCACAGCCGCCCTGATTCCGCACGGCTCCTTGGCTTTCATCTCCGCAAGTGCCTTGTCAATGCCGGCGCGGGCAATTGTCAGCTTGGTGTTGCGGATATTCACCTGGGATTCATAGAAGTTTCTTGTACATGCATTCTGACACGGATGTGCGCAGAGACTGCCTGTCATGAACGGCAGCGCGTTCGTATCGAGCACGACCTTCATAGCAGCATCAAAATCACCCTTCTCCGCGTATGCCATGTAGGAAGAAACATCCTGGTGTATCGGGCAGTGTGCGGTGCACGGAGCAAAGAAGCAGTTAAGCAGCGGGACCTTCTCATCCGTCTTTCTGTTCGGAAGCGGCTTTGCGGCCTTTACATGGTGAACGTCAGTCACAGCTGACTCTGCCAGCGCATTCAGCTTATCAACATCGATTCCCTTAAACGGCTTCACGACTCCCGAAAGCTTCTCCGCCATCTGTTTAAATCTCTGATAGCCGCCGGTCTTTAAGAGCGTTGTGGCTACAGTCACCGGCCAGATACCTGTCTCTACGATCTTATCAATATTGAAGTAATCGGCACCGCCGGAGTAGGAAATGCGAAGCTTGCCCTCGAGGTCTCTGGACAGCTTGGCTGCAAGATTAATTGAGAGCGCGTACAGGGCGCGGCCTGACATGTACATCTCGTTGCTCGGCAGCTCGCCGCGGGTGACATCAACCGGGAATGTATTCGTGATCTTGACGCCGAAAGCAAGGCCTTTCTCATCACTGAGGGCCATCAACCTCTTCAGCATCGGGATCGCGTCGACATACTGCAGGTCGTCGTCGAAATGAAACCTGCCGAATACCAGATAGTCATATCCCATGGCATCCATGGTGCTTCTTGCAAATTCATACCCGAGCAGGGTCGGATTGCATTTGATAAATGTGTTGAGACCTTTCTCATTGATGAGATAGGTGGCGATGGCTTCGATCTCATGCGGCGGACATCCGTGCAGCGTGGATATCGTCGCGTCGTTCACAATATCAGAGCGGATCGCATCGAGATCTGCCTCTGTAAAGTTCTTGAACTCGCCGAGATTATCGCGCAGAACTGAAATCGCGTGCTTAAATTCCTCCGTATCCTTGGCCTCCATCATGTTGTTGATGAAGGTGTCGATCTTCGGAGTCTTGATGCCGGCAAGGTCATAGCCGACAGAGATGTTGAACTGGAAGCCGTCCTGGCTGCCGAGACCGTACTCTTTGGCTATAAAGTTAAGCATGACCCACGCATTGATATACTCGTGCTGAGCTTCCGGAACGGTCAGCTCTGTGGACCACTCGCAGTTGTAACCCTCGTCATCTGCCTTGATACAGGGCTTATTCACACAGGCTGCCAGCTCACGTCCGTCCATCTTCTGAACGGTCTTCAGCTCGAAGAATCGTGCTCCGGCATAGTAGGAGGCGATGATATTCTGAGACAGCTGGGAGTGGGGACCTGCCGCCGGACCGATGACGGTCTCGAGCGGGCGTCCGAAGATCTCCTGCGTGTCAGCCGGATCGGCAACAAATGGACGGCGGACACCGAATACACTGCCATGCGCATCATGCTCGCTTCTCACCCAGTAAAGGAGCTGTTCAAATGACATACATTTCATAATATCACTCATATTGATCACCTCTTATTATTGTGTTTATGAGTACAGTTATCTGATTTCAATCTTCAACATGGATTTAAATCCTGTGCTCCGGAATCCAGACCACGTTATCTGCAGCTGCGATATTACAGATCATCCATTGATACTAAAATGAAGCTTATCGGCCTCGGCGCGGCACTCGGCGTAGATCTTCTCCTCGTCGCAGGTCTTAAGCTCGAAGTTCTGCATGAGGATCTTCCCGTTGCAGATTGTTGTCTCGCAGTCATGTCCCATCATACCGAAAAGAATATGTCCATTGATATTGTCCGCTCCGAGACGTGTCGGCGGATTATACTTCATGACGATGACATCCGCGGCAGCGCCCTCTTTCAGCACACCGAGCTCGCTCTTAAAGTAACGGTTGGCCATCTTCGGATTGTTGTAGAACAACATTTGCGGAATCTCGCCCCATGCTGCGTTGGGATCGCAGAGGCTGTGTTTGTGAAGAATATTTGCAACCTTAAAGGACTCGATCATATCGTGTGTATAGCCGTCGGTGCCGAGACCTGTCAGTATACCGTGACGCATCTGCTCCATGGTCGGCGGGCAGCCGCATGCGTTGCCCATGTTCGATTCGGGATTGTGGACGATCATCGTATCAGTGTCCTTTATGAGCTGCATCTCGTGTTCATTGACGTAGATGCAGTGGCCGAGAAGCGTCTTCGAACCGAGGATGTCGTGATCGTAGAGGCGGTCGATGATACGCTTTCCGTATTTCTTCAGGCAGTCATGCAGGTCTTCAATACCTTCAGCGACATGGATGTGATAGCCGATTTCGTCCGGCTTCACAGATGCTGCGTAATCAAATGTCTGATCCGAGATCGTGAACTGCGCATGCATGCCCATCATGCCTGCAATCATGTCGGAATCATCTGCAAGCGCATATTTTGCCCAGGCCACGTTCTCATCCACAGACTCTTTCGCTTTATCCATGCCATCCCTGTCTGAGATTTCGTAGCAGAGGCAGGTGCGGATGCCGAGGTCCTTTGCAGCCTCACCAATCTTGAAAAGTGAGTCACGGATGTGACCGAAGCTGGCGTGGTGATCGAAGACGGTGGTGACGCCGCATTTGATGGACTGAATATATGTGTCATAAGCGCTGTATTTTGTCTGCTCGAGTGTCAGATGGCGGTCAATCGTCCACCACTGACCGTCAAGGATATCGAGGAACCCTTTCGGGTTGTATCCCTTGATGGAAAAGCCTCTTGCCATGGCGCTGTAGATATGCTCATGCATGTTTATAAAAGCCGGCATGATGACTCCGCCGTGGGCATCGATGAATTCTGCTTCCGGGTACGCTGCTTTCATATCCGCAAGAGTTCCGAGAGCTTTGATTTTTGTTCCCTCTATGACGACGGCGCCGTCACGAATTTCAGGACACTCATTGTCTCTTGTGAATACGATTCCATTTCCTACCAGATACATAATCACGTCCTTTCTCCGGGCTATATGCTGCCCGGCCGCATTGGCCCCATGCTTGTTCACCTGTCTGATTTTGTCACAGATTACAGTGTTTTTTTACAAAAATACCGATGACTTATGTTTAAATTTCATCAATTATACTATATCACATCAAATCTTCTATGTCATCATAGAAACTTGTTAACATATTTGATTATAGCTGCCTCGGTAACAGTACGGACAGGCTGTTACTAAGTTCCGACATCCGGCTCAAACATCATCTTCATCCTGTTACTGCCTCCGCCCTAAGTGCTATGAATAAAACAAAAAAGCACCTATCTACCAAATAAATTAGTAAATAGATGCCTTCTAAGATTATAAGCTAATTCAGACTATCAGCTGATATGAATTATTATTTGTTTAAAATAACAGGCCCTTAATCAAGGTAGTGCACAAACAGCCCGCTCCTGAGCTTCGGCTCGAACCACGTTGACTTCGGCGGCATTGTCTCGCCCGCATCTGCGATGTCCATGAGATCATCGAGCGTCGTCGGATACATGGCAAATGCCACGGCACATCCGCCGTCCACGAGCTTCACAAGCTCCTTTAGTCCTCGTATCCCGCCGATGAATGAAATCCTGCTGTCCGTGCGCGGATCGCCGATCGAAAGTACCGGCGTAAGAAGATTTTTCTGCAGGATTGATACATCCAGGCGCGAGACCGGATCATTCTCGTCAAATGTCCCGGTTCTGGCCGTCAGTTTGTACCACCTGCCTGCGATATACATGGATACATCATGCTTCTTAGTCGGACGATACTGCTCGAGAAATTCTGCATCTGCTGCCTTGTCCGAAGGCATCTCCGCCATAGGGGCAATATCAAATGAAACACCGACTTTAGCAAAGAACTCTTCCTCAGTGAGACCGTTCAAATCATGCACTACGCGGTTATAGTCAAAAATGTGAAGAACATCACTCGGGAACAGGACAGAGAGGAAAAAGTTGAATTCCTCTGTACCGTCATAGTCCGGATGCTCCGCTCTTCTCTTTAGACCTACGCGGACCGCAGAAGCTGAGCGATGATGCCCGTCAGCGATATAGAAAGCGGGGACAGTATCAAAATACTCCGCAAGTTCCGCAATGATATTATCATCATCAATCTTCCATACAGTGTGGGAAATGCCATCCGCAGCCACAAAATCATAAATCGGGTCGTGGGAAACCATCCAATCAGCTGAAAAATGTCCGATGAACCCATTGTCGCGGAAAGTCAGGAAAATAGGTCCTGTGTTAGCGTTGCATGTATCAACGTGTCTTACCCGGTCTTCCTCCTTGTCGGCTCTTGTCAGCTCATGTTTCTTAATGATATTGTTCTGATAATCATCAATAGAGGCACAACCGACAATACCGGCCTGGGCACGACCGTTCATGATCTGCCTGTAGATGAAATAAGCAGGTTTGTCATCACGAATATTCACGCCGTCATCAAGCATCTTCTGAAGATTCTCTGCGGCTTTTGCGTAAACGCTGTCGTCGTAGATGTCAATCGCCGGATCAAGATCCACTTCCGCCTTATCTACATGCAGGAATGAATACGGATCATCTTTCACCATCTCTCTGGCTTCCGCACTGTTCATAACGTCGTACGGAAGTGCGGCGACCTTATCAGCGACCTGCTCATTGGGCCGTACTGCTGTAAACGGTCTAAATACTGCCATATCTGCCTCCTCCTTTTATAATTTTGAAATTTTACGGTGGCACATTAATCTTTATGTGCCACCGCAATTTTCTTATGCACCCTATTTCTGATGCAGCGATACAAATTCAAGATATACATCATCACTGATGCGCAGCAGCAAACTCCTTCATATACTCAACGAGTGCCGCAACACCATCTTTCGGCATCGCATTGTAGATGGATGCGCGCATGCCGCCGACAAGTCTGTGTCCCTTGAGGTTGGAGAAGCCATGAGCTGCCTGACCTTTGACGAACTCGGCGTCGAGCGCATCGTCACCCGTGCGGAAAGTGACGTTCATGAGAGAACGGTCTTCCTTGCAGGCTGCCGCCTTAAAGAAATCCTGAGAATCAAGATAATCGTACAGGATCTTTGCCTTCTCCTCATTGCGTCTCTGCATCTCCTCAAGACCACCCTGCTCCATCAGATAGTCAGTGACAAGCTTCACGAAATAGATCGGGAAGCACGGCGGTGTGTTCAGCATGGACTCTTTGTCAGCCATGATCTTGTAATCCCAGATCTTCGGAGTGATCGGCATCGCGTTGCCGATGAGATCCTCACGCACGATAACGATTGCCATTCCTGCCGGAGCCAGATTCTTCTGAACACCTGCGTAGATCATACCGAACTTAGAGACATCGACAGGCTCGGACAGAATGCTGGATGACATATCCGCTACGAGCGGTACATCACCTGTGTCCGGGATATACTGGTACTTTGTTCCGAAAATCGTGTTGTTCCAGCACACATGTACATAGTCGGCGTCCGGGCTCAGCTTAAGCTCATCCTGGCGCGGAATACGTGTGAAGTTTATGTCTTTAGTTGTCGCGATTTCTCTTGCGTCGAGATATTTCTTCGCTTCCTTCAGCGCACCTCCGGAGAAATTACCGGAAACAATATAGTCAGCGACTTTATTCTTATTTCCCAGATTCATCGGGAGGGATGCAAATACACCACTCGCGCCGCCCTGCAGAAACAGCACCTTGTAGTTGTCCGGGATGTTCATGATCTTTCTCATGTTGGCTTCAGCAGCCTTGATAATATCATCGAACACTTTGGATCTGTGACTCATCTCAAGAACGGACATGCCGGAACCTTCGCAGTTCAGGAGTTCTGCCTGTGCTTTGAGCAGGACCTCCTCCGGAAGGATGGACGGGCCCGCGGAGAAATTGTAAATTCTACCTTCAATCATAATATGTGCCTCCTCTAATTGACCAGCCTACACTGTCAAGCACATATTATAGGTCACTTCACTGCGCTTTGTCACGTTAAATCTGAAAAATTTTCGATATTGAAATGTCGATATCAGTTCAATTCAGGAAGTTCTTTGAGCAGCAGACCCATCTCCGGCGGTATACAGATTGGCTCCCCGGCTGCCTTGATCGCGTTATTGACGTCCTTAAGACCGTTTCCGGTGACAACACTGACGACCGAGGCGTCTTTTTCTATAAGTCCGAGCTCGATAGCTTTCTTGATGCCCGCTGTTCCCGTCGCTCCGGCAGGTTCCGCAAATACTCCCTGTGTCCGACCGAGCAGCCTCATTGCCGCAAGGATTTCTTCGTCAGATACATTCACGCAGATACCGTTCGATTCACGGATAGCCCTGATGGCCTTGATCGGATTTCTCGGTACGCCGACCGCGATGGAATCTGCAATTGTATTCTCCGGCTGCGGAGACCACTCTTCCGTTCCCGCAGCTGCAGCCGTGTTGATCGGGCAGCACCCTGAAGCCTGGACACTGATGATGCGAGGCAGCCTGTCGATGAAACCGGCCGCATACATATCCTTAAAGCCCTTCCAGAGACCGGCAATTGTGCATCCGTCGCCCACTGAAATAGCTACATAGTCAATCATCTTGAAGTTCAGTTGTTCAGCGATCTCAAGAGCGACAGTCTTCTTGCCTTCCATGAGATACGGGTTGATCGCCGCGTTCCTGTTATACCAGCCCCAGCGGTCAATAGCTTCCGCCGACAGACGGAATGTATCCTCGTAAGTACCCTTTACAGAGATAACGGTTGCTCCGAACATCATGAGCTGGGCTACCTTTCCCTTGGGAGCGCGCTCCGGCACGAAGATATATGTCTTCATGCCGGCCGCAGCGGCATTGCCTGCCAGAGAACTGGCAGCGTTGCCTGTTGATGAGCACGCAATGATGTTCTTGCCTGCTTCCTCCGCCTTGACGACCGCCATTGCGGAAGCTCTGTCCTTCAGTGAAGCCGTCGGATTGATGCCGTCATCCTTTATATAAAGTGTTTTGATTCCCAGAGTATCCGCCAGCCGTTCAGCCTTATAGAACGGTGACATACCGACACGCAGCTTTGGAAGTTTGCCCCTGCCCTCGACCGGCAGGAATTCCATGTATCTCCACATGGTCCGATCCTCGCGGTCCATCAAACCGTAAGGTGTCAGTTTTGATTTTATATACTCATAGTCATACTCGATATCCATGATCCCGCCGCAGCTCGGGCAGACCGTGATATCGGGCGTTGCTTCGATCATCTTTCCACAAATCGTACATTTTGCGCCGATAACATTCTTCATAGCGATTGCTCCTAATCTTAAAGTTTCTTCAGCAGCCCCGTCTCCTCATTGAACGCGTTGATCAGCTCGTCGACCCTGTCAGCATCCTTCTTGACAGAATCCCATGTATTCTCTGTGTCATACCACAGAGCATTGAGTTCCTCGGAGGTCTTGCCCTGCTGCTCGACCCATGTGTAATACTTGAGATTGTGGATACGCTTCCTGTCTGTATAGCGGAGCTCGATCATGTTGTCTGTCTTTTCACCGAGAATATGGACATGGTAGTCGAGCGCTGCCTTCTCGTGCGTGTACTCGCCGTCCTCATCCTGAAGCTCCTTGATTCTCGACTGATACATCTGAGCGGAGTCTGTCATGACCGTGCCGATGACATCGTTCTCTGTCAGCTCATAGTATTTAGCCATCTTGATGGCGCAGAGCATATTTGCAATACCGGAAATGCCGAAGTAGCCAAGAAGATCTACAAGTGCCGGATCCACGCCCTGCTCTTTCAGATAATCGCGGCCGACCGGCTCGTTGAAGAGACGGAGGAGCTTCTGGGAATCTTCATCATCGATGTCGACGACCAGGTCTGTATTCTTTACATTGTGGATCCACGGAACATGCTTGTCGCCGATGCCCTCGATGCGGTGCGCGCCGAAGCCGTTGTCGAGCAGGGTCGGGCACTGGAGAGCTTCGCCGACACCGACCTTGGCTGTCGGATACAGATCCTTGATGCGGTCGCCGGCTGCCATCGTTCCGGCGGAACCTGACGTGAAGATCACACCTGCAAGTCTCATGCCATCGCTCTTCATCTCCTCAAATGCATCAGCGATCGCGTTGCCGGTGACGTTATAATGCCACATGTAGTTTCCCATCTGCTCGAACTGGTTGAAGATCATGCATTCCGGCTGCTGGGACAGCTCATGTGTCTTATCGAAAATTTCCTTGACGTTGGACTCGGAGCCCGGTGTCGCAATAATCTCGCTGGCAATCGTCTTCAGCCAGTCAAAGCGCTCGCGGCTCATGCCCTGCGGAAGGATAGCTACCGAGTAACAGTCAAGAAGCTTGGAGTTGAACGCGCCGCCGCGGCAGTAATTGCCTGTGGACGGCCAGACTGCCTTGTGGTAATCAGAGTCGAACTGGCCGGTGACAAGGCGCGGCGCAAGGCATCCGAAGGAGGCGCCGACTTTGTGGCAGCCGGTCGGGAACCATTTGCCGATCATGCAGATGATCTTCGCTTTTACTCCCGTCAGCTCCGACGGAAGAACAATGTAATTCGGACCGTGGAAGAGACCGCCGCTCTCCTTCTGCTCATTCTTCCATGTGATTCTGAAGAGGTTCAGCGGATTTACATCCCAGAGGCCGACGCCTTTCAGCTGTTCCTTGATGGCATCCGGGATCAGATCCGGATTCTTCATCTGCGCAATCGTCGGTATGATAATGTTATTCTCTCTGGCTCTCGCGATATTATGTTTGAGTCCCTGTTCGTTAATCTTAAGATTGATCATTTTACGTCCTCCTGAACAATTCACTGCTCTTAGATCACACGGCAAATTTCCGCAAAGTCTCGCTGTCCCGACCTGCTTCGCATAAGTTTCATTCCCCTGCAATGAAGAATGAAAAGTATCTGCAATCGGCCTTCTCTGTCAGACATTTGCCTATTCATACTCATAAAAATTCTATCATTCACGGTTTATTTTATCAACTGGCATCCACAAATTTTTAGAGTCAAAAAAATATTTTTAGTCATTTGCTTGTAAATATCCCTGCGTATGATAGAATAATGATATAAATAAGTAGCGAAATAATCCCTGCTGAGTGGAAAGGAGTGACCCTTGGAAGATCTGACATTCACAACGCTGAAGCAATTAGCCCGGGGTCTTGCCGGGCAATTCGGGAGCAATTGCGAAATCGTGATCCATGACCTGTCGAAAGAGCATATAGACAATTCCATCGTGCACATCGAGAACGGTCATGTGACCGGCAGAAAACTCGGCGGAGGTCCTTCCAATGCCGTGATCGAGGCCATACGAAAAAGCCCGGACGATCTGAAAGACCAATATGCCTATCTCACAAGGACAGATAACGGCAGGATCCTGAAATCCACGACAGTCTATATTAAGGGGGAGGATGGAAGACCCCGCTATGTATTTGCAATCAACTACGACATAACGAATCTTCTTGCGCTTGAGAGCACGATCAAAAGTCTTACGGCGTTAAATGAAAATGATTCGCCGGGCTCTGCTCCCACCCACATCCCCATGGACGTCAATCAGCTTCTCGATGAACTCATCGCCCAGAGTGTAGAACTCGTCGGCGTTCCGGTGGCCTATATGACCAAGGAAGATAAGATCAGGGCCATCCAGTTCCTGAACGATTCCGGCGCTTTTCTGATTACAAAATCCGGCGATAAAGTCTCAAAGTTTTTCGGTATCTCAAAGTATACGCTTTATTCTTACGTCAACATCAATAAATAATTTTACCTTCCCACGTCACGATACCCTGAGGATGCCTTATCGAAATGTTGCTGCGCCGTACCTCGGCAATACTTTCGATTCCGGCCTTTCCCTAAGAGACAAGTGGGACATGTAACTATTCAGCACCCTTAATAGTTACGCCGCATCGGCGGCCTTCGGCAGGAAAGAACCGATGCGGCCCGGCTGATTTTGTACAATTTGCAGCTGTTTCGCAGAAAATGCGAGCCCCTGCTGAGTAATTACCAACACATCACGAATATTAGTGGAGGTCAAAATGGATTACAGTAAAGTATTAGAGGCAGCACAGGGCTATCAGAAAGACATGACCGCGTTCCTCCGGGATATGATAAAGATACCGAGTGAAAGCTGCGAAGAAGAACTGGTCATAAAAAGAATTGCCGAAGAGATGGAAAAGGTCGGCTTCGATAAGGTGCAGATCGACGCTCAGGGCAACTGCCTCGGCTTTTTGGGCCACGGTCCGAGATTGATCGCGTTCGACGGTCACATCGATACGGTGGGCGTCGGCCTTCGAGACAACTGGGAGTTCGACCCATATGAGGGATTTGAGACTGAAACACTCATCGGCGGGCGCGGCGGTTCCGACCAGGAAGGCGGCATTGCCTCCGCCATATACGCCGCAAAAATCATGAAAGACCTCGGTCTCCTGCCGGACGACGTCACAATTCTTGTCACGGCTACCGTTCAGGAGGAGGACTGCGACGGCCTCTGCTGGCAGTTCATCCATAAGGAAGATGGCGTGACCCCGGAATTTGTCGTCTCCACCGAGCCGACAGACGGCGGTATCTACCGCGGACACAGAGGCCGGATGGAGATCCGCGTCGATATGCACGGCGTCTCCTGCCACGGCAGCGCGCCGGAGCGCGGGAGCAACGCGATCGAGAAGATGGCGGAAGTCATATGCAACGTCAAAGCTCTGAATGAAAATGACGACGCCGACGAGACCGAAATCAAAGGCCTCATCAAGATGCTGAACCCGAAGTACAATCCGGATCACTACGAAGACGCGCGCTTCCTCGGCAAGGGAACCTGCACAGTCTCCCAGATTTATTTCACGTCGCCGAGCCGCTGCGCGGTCGCTGACAGCTGCCAGATTTCGGTCGACCGTCGTATGACAGCCGGCGAGACATTTGAATCCTGCCTCGAGGAAATCAGGCAGCTTCCGGCTTGCCAAAAGTACAAGGACGATGTCACTGTCTCCATGTACAAGTACGACAGACCTTCCTATACGGATCTAGTCTACGAGACGGACTGTTACTTCCCGACATGGATCAATAAGGAAACAGCGCCGCATGTTAAAGCCATCACGGACGCCTACCACGCGCTGTTCGGTGAAAAGCGCATCGGCGCGCCGGAGTCCATGGACAAGAGAGACCGTCCGCTGGTCGATAAGTGGACTTTCTCCACGAACTGCGTATCCATTCAGGGCCGTTACGGGATCCCGTGCGTCGGCTTCGGACCGGGCGCCGAGAGCCAGGCCCACGCGCCGAATGAGGTCACCTATAAGCAGGATCTCGTCACATGCGCAGCCCTCCTTAGTGCGCTGCCGATGACCTATGTCGAGCAGAACCCGGAAGCAGTGAAATAATTAGCTTATAGAAGCAGGGGGCTTCCCCCACTGAGATAAAACAGAATCAGGAGGCATCATATGAAGTATTCGATCAAAGATTTTGAGGGAATGATTAAAAGACTCAGAGAACTTGACACAGAAAACATGTACATGAACGACTTCTTCCTCACATGGGAGAAGACCGATGATGAGATCGAGGCTGTATGGACTGTCGCCGACGCGCTGCGCGATCTTCGCTGCCGCAACATCTCTACAAAGGTCTTTGATTCGGGTCTCGGCATCAGCATTTTCCGCGACAATTCGACAAGAACACGCTTCTCTTTCGCCTCCGCCTGCAACCTGCTCGGCCTTGAGGTGCAGGATCTCGACGAAAAGAAGTCCCAGATTGCTCACGGCGAAACAGTCCGCGAGACGGCAAATATGATTTCCTTCATGGCGGACGTCATCGGCATCCGCGACGACATGTACATCGGCAAGGGCAACGCCTACATGCACGCTGTGACCGAAGCCGTACAGGAA
This sequence comes from uncultured Lachnospiraceae bacterium, assembly GCA_902788035.1. GTDB lineage: Bacteria > Bacillota > Clostridia > Lachnospirales > Lachnospiraceae > Chordicoccus. The sequence continues at coordinate 36,652 of CADAIL010000009.1, forward strand.
GGCTTCGATGCCGGCGTTCTCGAGCAGAGGCCGACCCTTGTCAACCTTCAGTGCGACATCGATCATCCGACCCAGCTCATGGCTGACACCCTCCACGTAATTCATGAGTTCGGCGGCATCGAGAATATCAAAGGCAAGAAGATCGCCATGACGTGGGCTTATTCCCCGTCCTACGGAAAGCCGCTCTCCGTCCCGCAGGGCGCAATCGGTCTTCTCACAAGGCTGGGCGCCGATGTCGTCCTTGCTCACCCCGAAGGCTACGACGTCATGCCCGAGGTCGAGGAGGTCGCGAAAAAGAATGCGGCTGCTTCTGGCGGTTCCTACACAAAGACGAACAGCATGGCGGAAGCTTTCAAAGCCGCCGACATTGTGTATCCGAAGAGCTGGGCTCCGTTCGCAGCCATGGAGAAACGTACCGACCTCTACGGCAGGGGCGATTTCGACGGCATCGACGCGCTTGAAAAAGAGCTGCTCGCCCAGAACGCCGAGCACAAAGACTGGACCTGCTCCGAGGAACTCATGGCAACGACAAAAGACGGCAAAGCCCTCTACCTGCACTGCCTGCCGGCGGACATCACCGGCGTGAGCTGCGAGGCCGGCGAGGTCGACGCCTCCGTCTTCGACAGATACCGCGATTCGCTCTACAAAGAGGCTTCCTTCAAGCCCTATGTCATCGCGGCGATGATCCTTCTCGAGAAGTTCAAAGATCCGGCGGCGGTTCTTAAGAAGCTAGAGCAGAACGGCAAGGACAGAATATTTACACTGTAAAGCCGATGGTCTCAGGCACTGAAGTAGTTATTTCATCAGCCCCTGTCTCCACACAATGAAATCTTAGATAACGAAGGCAGCTGACGAGCTCGATATAAGCTTGTTCAGCTGCCTTTTATTCTTGACAGAGTTCTCTCGAGAATCATAATTCAGGAGAGGGCGCGGTCAGGATGTGGTGCGAAGAAAAGCTGTAAAATCATAGAATCGTTAGATTAGTAATCATGCGATAAAGAGAAGCCGTGATTCCCGGATTGATCGCTTCGAGCCGCGCTTAACACACACTAACCGCAAGCTTAGTTTACACTAACGCGCCAAGGTTAGCAAGCACAAATCACTTATTATTTCTTTATATAACGTTGCCCAGACTCTCTATCACCACAGGCAGCTATCATGTCTTTGAATCTGAGTTTCTGTTGCTTCTGCTATCATCCCTATGAAGCCAGTCAGAGCTAAAGGCAACCATTTTTCCTTTGGGACTGGATTTCTGCTGCCTCTGCCTTCGGCCCGATGAAACTCCCCAAGTTCAAAGGCAACAAACATGCCTCGGAGCTGGCATTCTGCTGCCTCTGACGAAGACCTGAAGAAGCTCTCCAAGTCCAAAAGCAGCAAACACGCCTCGGAATCAGGATTTTGCTGCCTCTGACGAAGACCCGAAGAAGCTCCCCAAGTCCAAAGGCAGCAAACACGCCCCAGTAGCAGGATTTCGCTGCCTCTGATGAAGACCCGAAGAAGCTCCCCAAGTCCAAAGGCAGCAAGCACGCCCCAGTAGCAGGATTTTGCTGCCTCTGACGAAGACCCGAAGAAACTCACCAAGATCTAAGGCAGCAAACACGACTCGGAAGCAGGATTTTGCTGCTTCTGCCTACGTAACAACAATAATCGACAAAATAAAAAGAGGTCACCGCAAATGCGGCAGCCTCGAAAAATCAATAAGATTTATTCACATATTGTATTTGACATGAAGCACATAGGAATAGATGCAGGGTATCAGAACCATCAAGCCAAATATACCAAGAATCCATGGCGTTCTGCCAAGACCAATCAAAGCCATGATAATGAAGAACATTCCGCAAACCATCCAGAGGTAACCGGCCAGTCTGTGGGTCCGATTCCAGTTGTTCTCGTTGTCAAGAGTCCACGGAATCTTGATTCCGATCGTATAGTTTTGCCTCGCTTTAGGAAGAAAATTTCCTATGATGACGAAAAGCAGACCCATAAAAATCTCGGCAAAAAGTGTTATATCCAGTTCATACCCAAGATTTGCCGGATACACAATCACAGCACAGAAAATTGATATAATCGGAACTATCCAGAGAACCAGGGTGAACATCTTAGGGCTGATGTTTTTCCTTCGCGGATCATGTGAAGTAACAAAAGCTGCCACCCAATCCATTACCAGGCAGAACAGCGGAAGCCCGAAGACAGCAAAGGGTTTGCTGCTGAATCCGTCAGCTGTATTATCAATACCGAAATGAGTTGCCATCACATCCGGCAGCCGGTTCCAGAAAAAAATACCGACAAAGATAGGCAGAATCGTGATGATACTTGTGATGATAAGTGTCTTTTTATTTGCTTTCAGCATCGAAATCGCCTCCTTTTAATGACGAGATCCAAAGCATGATTTCCTCGAGGACCGTAGTGTTGAGCTGATAGTAGATGAAATTCTTGTCCCTGCTCTCAAAAACGAGATCCGCTTTTTTTAAAATCTTGAGATGATAAGAAATAGTTGCACCGGTCATGTCAAAATGTGATCCGATATCCCCGGCAGACATTGGTCCTTCCTTAAGCAGATCCAATATCTGCCTTCGCACGGGATCGGACAGTGCTTTAAAAGTGTCTGCAAATGCCATATCTGAGCCTCCATGCTCTTATCTAAATTCCTTCCATAAAAGTCAACTAATTAGAATGTCTTCTATTTAGAATTCTTTCTAAGTAGATATTACTATTACTGTCCCTCTTTGTCAACAAGTATTTAGAACTTTTTCTAAATACTTGTTGACAAAATTATCTGAATTCAAGTCTCGCTCGCGAGACTTGGCGCGGGATTCGGGTCAGCGTCAGCTGACATCTTCCAAACCGAATCCCTGCGGTCTCCTTCGCTACGGTCGGCGCCTATGTGCCCTGCGGGTAAAAGCGAACGTCCACCGGACGTTCTGCGCCCTCGCGTGCCTAAGCATGCGAAACAATGCTCCAGTGGAGCTTTGTGCAGCTGAGCGTATATCTCAGTGGAAGATTGACACCCGCCACTGAGACTGGTTTGTTTGTTACCAACCGCCTAAAGAGGCGGGGTCATCTCACGCTGAGATATATTGGCAGACAAAATGAGAGCCATCGCACCCAGGCGACAGCCCTCATCCAAGTCAAACCCTATTTAAATTCAAGCCAAATCCCAATAAATCTGTAAGTTCAAGTCTCGTTCGCGAGACTTGGCGCGGGATTCATGTCTGCGTGAGCTGACGAAACACTAAAACGAATCTCTGCGGTCTTCAAATATGCTGGAAAAAATCGCAGCCCGGCAATCATCTGTGAGGTTCCGGACACACAGCGCATGCTGCCATTAATACAGCTTCTCTCCTCTCACAAACTTTCCTGTCACATTCCGGTCATCTGAGAGATATACAATACGCTCCAGCCGCTCAGCCGGCGTAAGGTCGCGCATAGTATAAAGGTTTGAATCCTCCAGGATCACCGCGTCGAACTCATATCCTTCACGGAATGTGCCGCACCGGCCAAAGAAATGACCACCGCCAAGAGTGCCCAGATAGAAGGCCTCCGGGAACGTGAGAGGCTTCTTTGTTGAATCGACATAGCGCCAGTACATCTTTGATGATTGGATTGCAGCTTTCATCGTCTCAAAAATCGAGGCAGAGTGCCCGCCCGAAACATCGGTGCCGAGCCCGACATGGATTCCCTCATCGAGGAATCGGCGCACAGGCGCGATACCGGAAGCGATGTTCAGGTTGCTCTGCGGGCAGTGGGCAACATAGACACCGCGGTCCCGCATGAGAGCAATTTCCTCCTCCGTGTTATAAATGCAGTGCGCCATAATCGTCGGCACATCGCCGCCAAAAAGTCCGCTGCGCAGGTATGTATCCGAGTAGCTTGCGGAATCGGGCTCGAGCTCCCTCACCCACTCCACTTCTCTGGGATTCTCATTCAGGTGGGATTGCACTGGAAGACCGTATCTTGCAGCCAGCTCGCCGAGCCCGTCCATAAGTTCTCTCGTACACGTCGGCGTAAAGCGGGGCGTGAGGATCGGCATCGTATTTTCATAACGTCCGTCCACCCGTGAAAGCCAGCGCTCCGTGTGACGCAGAGATTTCTTTGTCGTTTCCACGTAGTAATCCGGCACATTCCTGTCCATGTTGACCTTACCGACATAGGTGACAAGACCTCTGTCCTCGAGCGCATCCATGAGTTTTAAAGTCGTCAGATAGTCAGCAGTTGCAAACACGACCGCCCTCGTCGTCGCGCCAATAAAGAGATCTTCTGCAAATGCGTCATATGACATAACCGCATAATCCCGATCCTGTGCAAATCGAGCTTCCTCAGGGAATGTCAGCTTATCAAGCCACTCGATCAGCTCCATATCCATACCAAGAGATCTGTTATTATACTGCGCCGCGTGGACATGAAGGTCTACAAGACCCGGAATGATGATGCCATCCCAGTGATCCTCGACCGGGAAATCGCGGTAAGCTTCCGGAATTTCTTCATATACGCCCGCGCACAGACCTTCATCGCATATTACGTAACCATCGTCGAGCTGCCGCAGATCATTTAAGCCCTCGCTCCAGACGACCGCGCCATGCAGTATAAAACAATTATTCTCATACTCTGCCATAATCTGTTTCCTCCCTGCAATCCGCCAAGGACCGCACTCGACAATACTATATCTCAATGGAAGTCATTGAGTCGCGTCCGCCGACAATCACCGCCTCAAAGTCCGCATATCAGTTTTCATGAAATTCTTTCTTTACATCCGCCAGAGCCTGAGCGATGACCTTATCCATATCGTAATATCTGTAGTTTCCGAGCCTGCCGCCGAAGAACACATGCGGATCTTTATCGGCCAGAGCCTGATACTTCTTGAAGAGTCTCGTATTCTTTTCATCGTTGATCGGATAATACGGCTCTACGCCCGGTTTCCACTCGCTCGGATACTCCTTCGAGATGATCGTGGTCGGCTGATTTCCGAACGCGAAATGCTTGTGCTCGATGATCCTCGTGTAGGGGACCTCCGCCTCCGTGTAATTAACAACCGCGTTCCCTTGGAAATTGTCCGTATCATAATGCTCATCCTCGAACCTTACGCTGCGGTACTCCAGGTTGCCGTAGCAGAAATTATAGTACTCGTCGATTGGACCGGTATAGATGATCTTATCGGCGATATCCGGATTTCTCTTAATAAAATCCTTGAACTCGGTATTGAGAACAATCAGCGCGCCTTCCAGCATTTTCTCGATAATGATGTTGTAGCCGCCGATCGGAATTCCCTGATACTTGTCCCTGAAATAATTATTGTCATAGATAAAGCGCAGAGGGAGGCGTCGGATGATGAATGCCGGAAGCTCCGTGCACTTGCGGCCCCACTGCTTCTCAGTGTAGCCCTTTACCAGCTTCTCGTAGACGTCACGGCCGACCAGCTTTAATGCCTGCTCCTCGAGGTTCTTCGGCTCGCCGATATCAAGCTCCTCGATCTGCTTCGCGATGACCGCCTTGGCTTCAGCGGGTGTGCGGATGCCCCACATCTTGGAGAACGTGTTCATGTTGAACGGCAGGTTGTACAGCTCGTCCTTATAGACAGCGACCGGGCTGTTCACAAAATTGTTAAAGGATACGAACTGATTGACATATTTCCAGACTTCCTCGTCGGATGTGTGGAAGATGTGAGCGCCGTAACGATGAATCAGGATTCCTTCTTCTTCCTTGCAGTAAATGTTGCCGGCGATATGATCGCGCTTGTCGATGACAATGCACTCTTTTCCTCTTTTTCCGGCTTCATATGCAAATGTAGCCCCGTACAGTCCTGCTCCGACTATCAGATAATCAAACTTCATCTGTCTCACCCTCTTCTTCATCATATACAGGCGGCTCCGCCGGAATAAATCTTCTGCTTTCAATCGGGTCCGGGCTCTTCGGAATGCGCTCCCACGCTTCCTGGCAGAACTGTTCCTGTGAGTTCACAAGTTTTTTGCCGCGCTTGTCGATCTTCACATACTCTCCGTCCTCCTGAAGAATATGCGCTTTCACGTTGTCATCGAATTCCGTCTGAAGGATGTGCATGACCTCTCCCTTCAGCGTCTCATCCTCGACCGGGAATACGATCTCGACGCGCTTGTCAAGGTTTCTCGGCATCCAGTCCGCGGAACCCATGAAGACTTCCGGATCTTCATTGTTGCAGAACCAGAAAATTCTGGAATGCTCGAGGAAGTTCCCGACGATCGAGCGGACGTGAATCGTCTCGGAGACGCCTGGGATACCGGTCCTCAGGCAGCAGATGCCGCGGATCAGCAGTTCAATCGTGACGCCGGCAGCCGACGCCGCATACAGGGCTTCAATGATATCCGGATCGCACAGAGAATTCATCTTCGCCTTGATAAAGGCAGGTCTTCCCGCCTCCGCGTTCTTCTTCTCGCGGTCGATGAGATAGAGGAACTTATTCTTCATCCAGATCGGAGCTACAAGGAGCTTATGCCACTTCTCCGGCTCCGAATAACCGGACAGCATATTAAAGACCGCAGTCGCGTCCGCGCCGATCTGCTTATCGGCAGTAAAGAGACCGAGATCCGTGTACAGCTTGGCGGTAGAGTCGTTATAGTTGCCGGTTCCCAGATGGACATATCTGCGGATGCCGTCCTCCTCGCGGCGGATGACCATCGTGATCTTGCTGTGGACCTTGAGGCCAAGAAGACCGTAGATGACGTGGCAGCCTGATTTTTCAAGCATCTTTGCCCACGCGATATTATGCTCCTCGTCAAACCTCGCTTTCAGCTCGACAAGGACCGTGACCTGCTTTCCGTTGTCCGCCGCTTTAGCCAGAGCCGCGACGATCGGTGAATCGCCGCTCACGCGGTACAGAGTCTGCTTGATCGCCAGGACCTGCGGGTCGACCGAAGCCTTCTGCACGAACGAAACGACCGGGTCAAATGACATATACGGATGATGCACGAGCACGTCGTGTTTTGCGATGACTTCGAAAATATTCTCATCGTTCATAAAGTCGATGACCGGAGCCGGATTGTACTTCGGAGTTTTATACTTGTCAAATCCCGGAAGTCCGTACATTTTCATAAGGAACGTGAGATCAATCGGACCCGGAATAAAGAAGATATCGGATTCGGAGACCCGGAATTCCTTCGTGAGGATCCTAAGCAGCCGCTTATCGACGCCCTCCTCGATCTCAAGCCGGATGACCTCGCCCCACTGGCGCTTCTTCAGCTGCTTCTGGATCTCCTTCAGAAGGTCTTCAGCCTCATCTTCGTCGACGTCGAGCTCGGCGTTTCGCATGATCCGATACGGGTATGCGCACAGAACGCGGTAGTGCTGGAACAGGTTGCCTATGTACTTGCGGACTACTTCCTCAAGAAGGATAATGACCTTGTGTCCGTCCTCCGCGTCCGGAAGATTTACGATTCTCGGGAGTACAGAAGGCACCTGTACGGTTGCAAATTCGACCTTCTCCTCCTTCTTCTTCTTCCCCTCCTTGGACGCGATCAGCGCGCCGATATTGAGAGACTTATTGCGGACGAGCGGGAACGGTCTCGAGGAATCCATGGCCATCGGCGTGAGGATCGGATAAATATTCTCCTCAAAATAGCGGTCGAGGAAAGCGCACTGTGCTTCTGTCAGATCGTTGTAATCGCCGATGATCTCCAGACCGGCTTTCTCAAGAGCGGGCAGAAGCGATCTGTTGTAGGTCGTATACTGCTCTTTAACAAATGTATGCATCGCCCCGGAAATCTTCTCCAGCTGCTGAGCGGGATTGAGTCCGGAAATGTCTTTCTTCGTGTAACCCGCGTTGACCTGGTCCTTTAAGGACGCGACGCGGACCATATTGAATTCATCAAGGTTCGAGGCAGTAATTGACAGGAACTTCAGGCGCTCAAAGAGCGGGACGATCTGGCGGTCCCTGGCCTCTGAGAGGCATCTCGCGTCGAACTGCAGCCAGGAAAGCTCCCTGTTCCTGTAGTACTCGGGGTTCCTGAAATTGACGCCTTTAGAATTCTGCGCGTCTTTTCCGCTGTCAGCGCCGATTTTGACTTCATCGATTTTTATTGCATTGCTCATATCGCTGTTCTTATCTCCCGCCTTCTTTTCGCCGGCTCTGTCCGCAGCTTTTTTATCAGCCGCCTTTTTCTCGCCGGACTTTGTTTCTGCCTTCCTCGCAGTTCCTTTTTTTGCTGCCGTCTTCTTATCCGAAGATTTCTTTGCCGCCGCCTTCTTATCTGCCGCTTCGCCGCCTGCCTGCTCTAAAATAATATCTTTATTATCAGCCATGTCTCTTCCCCTTATACAATTCTTTTGACTTTGAGTACGGGTTCAATATCAAACATATCCTCGAAGAAATCCACGTTCTCCTCAAAGAGACCGGCTTCGAGCGTAAATTCCTGTGTTGTGGAAACCTCAATTGTCAAGCGGTCATTCTTCTTAACTGCGTGAACTTCTGAGAATTTCTGCAAATAACTCTGATCCAGACTATTTGCCACCCTCAATATGGCGGTCAGCTGAGCAACTCTCAAGTAGTCATATTCAGAGAGGCCGCTCTTATTCTCACCGTAGAATTCGAAGGGATCTGTATTGTAGCGGACGACATTGGCAATAATCCTTCTCTCGGTATCGGAAAGGCCGATAATCTCAGTCGACATGATGATGTCATAGGAGCAGGCAGCCACATTTACCAGGGAAATATACTTGCCGCAGTCGTGCATGTAGCAGGCCACCTTGAGCAGGATGTTGTCGCGGGCTGTGAGCACGGAATCCTTGCGGACTGCCTTGAAGATTTCTTCCGCCACCTTGACAATGAGGTCGGCATGGGGTTTGTTGCTTGCGTACCGTTTTGCGGTACGGCGAGCTGCAAGGACAATGTCCCGATCAAAATCATGAGCAGACTTGATCAGTTTTGTCTTCATACCATAGTCGTAAGCGATACCGTCTGTCAGCTGAATACCCGGCAGCCATACTTCTTTGACTCCGAAGACATTCATGATGCGGTTGTAGAGAACGGCCATGGGGATGACGGCATTTGCAACTTCCATATCTACCCCGAGCTCAATAGAGAGGTCACGCGGGGTCATCGTGATGATCCTGTCGTACCACGCAGTGAACTCCTCTCTTGTCTCCAGCTTGTTGGCATCGGATCGGTTCTGGAAAATAAGATTCGTGAAATAGTCGCCGACCAGGATCATTGTGTCAATATTTCGATCCTTCAGGTACATGCGCTTATAATTCAGGATATCCTTGCGGATCAGTTGGTCGATCAGCTCATCCGGATGGGTAGTCTTGCCAAGGAAGGATGACAGCCTTGAACTGATGCGGAGCGAGCCGAGCATCAGGTTCTGGGCAGTGATCAGATTATCCTTGTCGAACAGGGATATCTGGATCGTGCCGCCCGACAGGTCGACGATGGCCGTGCCCTTCTCAATCGTGCGCTCGAACTGCTCGCCGCGGGACGCCAGAGCCTTGTAGCCGAGGAATCTCTGCTCGGCGTTCGAGAGGACCTCGACGCTGATCCCCGTCTTGTTGCGAATGTGCTCCTGCACAAGCTGCAGGTTGCGGGCCTCGCGGAAAGCCGATTTCGCGCACGCTCTGTAGGCGGTCACCCCGTACTCTTTCATGATCCTGCTGTAGTCTCTCAGGATTGCCGTGAGCTCCTTGAGGCTGTTTGATGTGATCCGCCGTTTCGTGTAAGTGTCCCGACCGAGCTCCATGCTCTGCCGCACCGTCGTCAGAGACCTGAGACCGTTCTTCTTCGTGATCTCAAAGATCTCCATCGAAACATTGTACGATCCGATGTCGATTGCTGCAAATGTTGTCACTGCCATATCTATCTTCCTCCCGGATATGCCCCGATTACCTCTGCCATGGGGCCGTTGCAGCCCTCTGCTGCCTGCAGAGGCGGGGCATTCCAACTAAAATGTACTGCCTAACTAATTCATTATAAGCCATTTTGCACAATCCTGCATTAGCATTTTTCAATTCAGCATGAGAAAGCACGTTATATACAAAACATCCGCACTTGCAATTGCATATGGAATCTGATACTATGTTCTGGATTTCGGCAGGACATACGATCGCGGCTGGCACATGCCAGGTGAGGAAAGTCCGGGCTTCGCAGGGCAGGATGCCGGATAACGTCCGGCAGGGGTAACCCTCGGGAAAGCGCAACAGAAAAAAACCGCCGCTATGCGGTAAGGGTGAAAAGGCAGTGTAAGAGACTACCGCCTGGCTGGTAACAGGCAGGGCATATGCAAGCCCCATCCGAAGCAAGACCAAACGAAGGCTATACGGTTGCCCGCCGTGCCTCAGGTAGGTCGCTTGAGCCATGTGGCGACACATGGTCTAGACAGATGATCGTACACGACAGAACCCGGCTTATCGTTCTGCCGGATAAGTTAAAAAGCCCGTATCACATTTGCTAATGCACTTTGCAAATGCGATACGGGCTTTTTATATGTCATTCAAGTCTCGCTCGTGAGACTTGGCGCGGGATTCGGTTCAGCGCCAGCTGATATAGTTATTTTTTACCTTCATACTTGGTCTCGCAGTATCTGCAGCGGTACACTTCTCTCTCCTCATCAGCGAGGAAGAATACCTGATCGAGACCCTGTTCGATCGAAGTGATGCAGCGCGGATTCTTGCAGGAGATGACATTCACGACCTGCTTCGGAAGCGCAAGCTTGCGCTTTTCGATGATTTCGCCGTCCTTAATGACATTGACCGTGATATTGTGATCAATAAAGCCGAGGACATCGAGATCCAGATAATCGACCGGGCATGCGACCTTGATGATATCCTTGCGTCCCATCTTGTTGGATGAGGCATTCTTGATAATTGCGACGGTGCAGTCAAGCTTTCCGAGCTTTAAGTGACGGTAAATCGTCATCGCATAACCGGCTTTAATATGATCAAGAACGAAACCTTCGGACAGCTTGCCTATAGTGAGTGTTTCTTCATGCATTGACATTATTTCACCTCCAGTCCAAGAAGTGTTAGAATGAGAGCCATTCGGATATAGACACCGTACTGTGCCTGCTTGAAGTAGGCAGCGCGCTCATCATTATCGACCTCCACTGAGATCTCATTGACACGCGGCAGCGGGTGAAGAACAAGCATCTTTTTCGGAGCAAGATCCATCTTCTCTTTATCGAGGATGTAGAAGTCCTTCATGCGGAGATAATCTTCCTCGTTGAAGAAACGTTCCTTCTGAACACGTGTCATGTAGAGGATATCCAGATCTTTCATGGTCTCCTCATCCAGCTTGACAACTTCTTCAAACGGAATCTTCTGAGCTCTCATGGCTTCGCGCACATAACTCGGTACGCGCAGTTCCTCCGGTGAGATAAGAACAAATCTGATATTGTCATAGCGTGAAAGCGCGTTGATCAGCGAGTGTACCGTGCGGCCGAACTTGAGGTCGCCGCAGAGACCGATCGTGAGTCCCTCAAAATGCCCTTTCAGCGAGCGGATCGTAAGCAGATCCGTCAGCGTCTGTGTCGGGTGCTGGTGACCGCCGTCACCTGCATTGATGACCGGAATCATCGATTTCATCGAAGCGACGAGTGGAGCGCCCTCCTTCGGGTGCCTCATTGCGGCTATATCTGCGTAGCAGGATACAATCCGCATTGTGTCAGATACGCTCTCGCCCTTGGCGGCCGATGAGGAATCTGAGCTGTGGAAACCTAAAACACTGCCACCTAAATTCAACATAGCCGCTTCGAACGAGAGTCTCGTCCTTGTGCTCGGCTCATAGAATAAGGTGGCAATCTTCTTACCCGCACATGCATGCGCATATTTTTGCGGATACTTCTCTATATCATTTGCGAGATCCATAAGTTTGTCGAGTTCCCCGGTTGAAAAATCAAGTGGGCTCATCAAATGTCTAAGTGCCATTGTACCTCCTCTAAACATCAGTCCAAACTTCTGATACAGGGATATGTCAGTTTACAGGAAACGAATGTATTCGTTTCCTATTGCGCCGATTGCAGGCGGCCGAATAGGCCGTATTCCTTGTGCAATCGTGTGCATCACCTTATCGTAAATGCATTTTTAAATGCTCTTACGATATCTTGACTATGATAACGCGTCAATGCATTGAAATCAAGAGGAAAATATGTAAGGACCTGCGATTTTCGGTGACACTGATGTTTGTGTCGAATTCAGGAATTCAAAAAGTTTGTTTAAGTATTTTGCTATTTGGCTCTGCAACAGGTCAGACAGGCTGTTATTGCAATCCGTATACGGAGCAAAGCATCCATCTTCGTGAGAAACAAAAGCAGGTCCTTCCCTGTGAGATCAAAAAGCGCTAGCTTTTTAAGCTCACAGTTAGGACCTGCGTTTTTCGATGAAGATGATGTTTGCGACGTATTTTAAACCCCGATCAGCCTGTCTGATCTATTGCAGGCTTATTCATATTACAGCCTGAAACACCCGCCGCCGAGGAACTCTCTCAGGATCGAATTCGTAGGTACGTCGTCGAGCGGGATCCCGAGAAAATAGTCGAGGAACTTTAAAAGCCGCCTCGCCTCATAATACTGCGGGTCGTCCTCAGGTACTGAAAAGAGGAGCGGCTGGGCGTACTGCTTGATGACCGCCAGCTCATAGGGAAGCGCGGAATTAAAGAATTCATCCGCCGAGTCCTGATACGGGAAAATGTAATTCTCCTCGCCGTGTCGGACGTCGTCCCACATGTTGAGTGTATTCTGTGCCGAGTAACCGCGTGTCCTATGGTCTCGGATGATCCTGCGCAGCAGTCTTCCGTCTCTTGTGGGAATTCTGTTGTGCTCATCCACGTTTACCTGGGTCAGCGCGCTGATATAGATTTTGAACTTGCTGCTCGCCGGCAAGCTGTACGTCAGCCCGTCGTTCAGGCAGTGAATACCTTCTATGACAAGGATCTCGCCCTCAGAAAGGCGCAGCTTCTCTCCGGTGAATACGCGCTTTCCGGAGACAAAGTCATAAGTGGGCACACTGATTTCCCTGCCCGTGAGCAGCGCATTCATATCGTTATTAAAATATTTAAGGTCTATGGCTTCCAGGCACTCGAAATCCTTTTTTCCGTTCTCGTCCACCGGGAGTTCATCTCTCGGGATAAAATAATTATCCACACCGATATAATTCGGTTTTAATCCGTGGGCATGGAGCTGTACACAGAGTCTCTGGGAAAATGTTGTTTTTCCGGATGATGACGGTCCGGCTACGAGAACAAACTTCACATCTCCCCTGTCAGCGATTCTGGCTGCAATCTCTGAAATACGGCTCTCCTGATGAGCCTCAGAAATGAGTATCAGCTCCCGCATCCCGCCTGAAATGACGTGGTCATTCAGCTCACCGACACAGCCGAGCTGCTTATTTTCGGCAAATTCTTCCCCTGCAATCTGCGTTTCAAACAGCTTTTCTTCCGGGTGGAACTCCGGGACCTCGTCGAGTCTCTTTCTCACGGGCATGACCATGATAACTCCGTCATGGTATCTGAGCAGCCGGAAATTGCCAAGGAACCCTGTGTCCATCGTCATATAGCCATAATAGTAGTCCTCATAACCGTCTAGACTATAGACATTGACGCGGGAGGCCAGGCGTGTTCTGAAGAGTTTTTCCTTATCATACATGCCGTGCTCGTGGAAAATATCGACCGCGTCTCTGGTCGTTATAGTCCTCTTTCTGAACGGAAGCTTCAGAGAAATCATTCTCCTCATTTCATTTTCGACGTCCGCGAGGAACTCATCCGTAATCTCAATATCTTCATCGATGGTGTAATAAAATCCTGTATCAATTGAAAAATGGAGTACAGTCCTCACATTTGGGGACGGATGACCCGGCATCTGCCCGACAACATGGGACACTGCAGTGATGAACAGCATGGACATGCTTCGCCTCAGGGTCTGATAGCCGATGGGGTCCTCAGCCGTGAAAAAAACAACATTTGCATCATGATTCAAATGATGGTGAAGCTCCTGCAGCTTTCCATCTACATTTGCAAGCAAAATCGGATGTTTATACTCTCCTTGGAAATCCTCCGCTATATTTTTGAGTATTGTTCCGTCTTCATACTCATAAATCTTTCCGTTGACTGTTACATTCATGGCTATACCTCCATTCCTCGAAATACGTCATAAATCTGTCAGACAGGGCTTTTATGCCGGTACACCTCATCGAATCTGCATCTTCGTGTCACCGCAAAAGCCCAAAGCTACAAGACACTGTACGGTTGTTTGATTTTCATGCTGCGCACAGAAAGCTCCGGGAACGTCTTTTTGAGGTAGTCTTTCATATATGTGATATAGACGAACTCCGTGCCGTAATGTCCGGCATCGATGAGGGCCAGTCCCTGGGCATTGGCATCGATCGATGTGTGATAATCGAGGTCTCCTGTGACCAGCACGTCCGCCCCGGCTTCAATCGCAGCACGGATTTCGCTCTTTCCCGACCCTGAGCTGACCGCGCACGTCCTAACCATCCGGTCAGGATCACCGTACACGCGGACGGCCTGCAGTGACATGGCGGATTTTACGACTTCTGCAAATGCAGAAAGGCTCATCTCCGGCACCTCACCCACTCTTCCGAGCCCGACGGGGTTTCCTGAGGCGTCCTCCCCTGTCGCATCCAGGATTCTCGGATCTATGAGCTGCAGATCCGCGGCATTAAGGTCTGCCATCTTCGCGATATCAAAGTTGGTGTGCATCGCGACGTAATTGATGTCCTCCTTGATAAGCCGTCGTATTCTTCGCCCGATAAAATTCTGCTCGGTCACTGTTCGTGCCGGGGAAAACAGCAGCGGATGGTGGGTCAGAATCAGATCTGCTCCCCACAGGGAGGCTTCAGCTACAGCCTCATCCGTCACATCAAGGTTCAAAAATACTTTATGAATCTCTGCTTCCATGTCGCCTATCAGGAGTCCGACATTGTCCCACTCCATTGCCCAGCTGAAAGGAAAGTCCTTATCCAGCTGCTTAATAATATCTTTCAGCTTCATCTATGATCCTCACTTCCTCGTCAATCTCACAAATGCGGGTGTCGTCTGCGCTTCTTCCCGACGCAATGAGTTTTTCTTTAATGTCAGTCAGCACATTTCGGCGCTTGGTCAGATAAGCCAGCAGCGTCTCATCCTTCTTTCTGAGAAGGCATGGGCCGTATGTCAGTTCGGCGTCACTTAATGACCTTGATAGATTATCCTTATGAGATTCGCCTTCCGATGAACCTTGCAACAATTTCTGCTGTTTATCTCGACACAATTCTGTTTCCGCCAAGCCAAGGTTCGCTTTCGACTGTTCACATTGCCTGGATCCCGTTTTCAAAATAGTTTCTTCAACTAAGGCGATGGAACGAACCTTCATCAAGGTATAAAACTTACCATCCTCAAGAATCTCCGCCTCGTCGGCGAAGGCGTATCCGCGCAGGGCAAGAAACTTTCGGACCGCATATATATCGCTCTGCGGCGATAAGACAAGCTCATCAAACCTGTCTAAAAGCTCTCCGGCTTCACTCAAAATCTTTATGATCAGCATGCCTCCCATGCCGGTGATGACCAGCGAGGCAGGGACGCTCTCGGGAAGCAGGCTTATAATATTGCGGGGAACGCCGTCCGCCAGAACAGTTGTGACCTTATCTTCGAGACCGGCCTCCGCTATGTGTTCTCTGGCGGCCCTCAGCGGTCCGGGCCTCACATCGGAGGCAACAGCGCACGGAGATTTTTTCCTCACAAGCTCTATCGATGTATATGCGTGATCACAGCCCACATCCACTACAGCGAAGCCTTCTGTCACCATATCCACCGCAGCCATGAGCCGCTTAGAAAGATTCATAAGTTGCCTCCAATCTGCATGCATACTCTGCTTCTGTAACTTAGAAAAAATGCTGCAGCTAAAGCCTACTACTATGGTTTTCACTGCAGCATTTATAATATTCTGGTCTCGCTCGCGAGACTTGATGCGGGCTTCGGATCAGCGCCAGCTGACACAATTCCGATACGAACCCCTGCAGTCTCCGCTTCACTTCAGCCTGCGAAACGATACTCAATCGAGATAATCCTTCAGCTTGCGGCTGCGGGACGGATGTCTCAGCTTGCGAAGTGCTTTGGCTTCAATCTGGCGGATACGCTCACGGGTGACGTTGAATTCCTTGCCGACTTCCTCCAGTGTGCGGGCGCGGCCGTCGTCAAGACCGAAACGAAGACGAAGGACCTTCTGCTCGCGCTCTGTCAATGTCCCGAGAACTTCGACCAGCTGCTCCTTCAGAAGGGTGAAGGCTGCGGCGTCTGCCGGCACCGGAACGTTGTCATCCTGGATGAAGTCACCGAGGTGGCTGTCTTCCTCCTCACCGATCGGGGTCTCGAGGGATACAGGCTCCTGAGAAATCTTGAGGATTTCACGGACTCTCTCCACGGACATACCCATCTCCTCAGCAATCTCCTCCGGGGTTGGTTCACGGCCAAGCTCCTGGAGCAGCTGTCTGGAGACGCGGATCAGCTTGTTGATCGTCTCGACCATGTGAACAGGGATACGAATCGTTCTTGCCTGATCAGCGATAGCGCGCGTGATTGCCTGGCGGATCCACCACGTAGCGTAGGTGGAGAACTTGAATCCCTTGCGGTAATCGTATTTCTCGACAGCCTTAATAAGGCCGAGATTTCCCTCCTGGATCAGGTCGAGGAACAGCATGCCGCGGCCTACGTATCTCTTGGCAATTGAGACGACAAGGCGCAGATTGGCCTCGGCAAGTCTCTGCTGGGCGCGTTTGCCTTCTTCTCCGCCGAGTTCCATTTGCTTAGAAAGCTCTATCTCCTCCTCAGCTGTGAGAAGAGGTACTTTTCCTATCTCCTTGAGGTACATGCGTACAGGGTCCTCAATGGAAACACCTTCGGGGACGGACAGGTCGATCTTTTCGACGTCGATTTCCACGTCGGCATCATCCTCGATCGAAGCCTCATCGTCATCTGAAAGCAGAAGTACCTCATCATCGCGCACTGTGTCCTCCATGCGAAGGACGTCGACGCCGTTGGCTTCCAGGAAGTCAAGCACTTTCTCAGCGTCCTCAGCGGTGAATTCCATTCCCTTGAAATTATCACCGATTTCTGAGTAGTTGAGAACATTTTTCTTGGTCTTGGCTTTCTGAAGAAGCTCTGTCAGTTTTTCTGCAAAATGTACCTCACGTTCTGTCATTCTTTTTTCTCCTCATAATCCTCATCAACAGGTTCCTATATTGGCCGGCTTTCGCCAGCCGAATCCCGCGACATGCGCAGCGGTTCAGATGGGCTGCACCGGAGTTCCGAAAACCGGCGCAAACATCATCTTCATCGAAAAACGCAGATCCTGCCCTGCGAGCTAAAAAAATGCTTTGCATTTTTTGATCTCTCGGTCGGATCAGCAATGTTTTTCTCACGAAGATGGATGCTTTGCTGCCGGAAACGATAATTAGGGACAGCACATCTGAACTGTTACCGACATGTCCCGCGAGCAGGACTCAAATTATCCGGTGCCATTGGAAAATGGCAAATGCAGCACCTTTCCGCCCGTCCTAAATTCCTCCATCCGGCGCTTCTGCTTTACGAGCCCGATAAGCTCATCCGGATTTTTTCCGTCCCAGGCCTTCATCCTCGCGTCGTTGCTCTCCTTCATCAGTCGATAGACCGTGTCCGTGAAAGCTTTATCCTGCTCTGCTGCGTTAGAGACAGGAATGTTCGTGTGGAAGAGCTGGGCTGCCTGAGTCTGTTCCTCGGCATCTATGAACAAATTGACGAGTGCGGCCTCACTGACTCTCCCCGCTTGGATTTGTTCATACAGACCTTCAGCGATTTTTCTGCAGAGCGGATCAGAAAAATCCTCAGGTCCTATGTAATCCTTAGACTCACTGTAAGCCTCCGGGTAGTTGGCAAGATATGTGAGCATCAGCTTCTGGGATGTGACAATTCCCGTATCCTTCTTCTCCCTGATGACCCGGCGCTCACCGCTCACCGGTTCGGTGTATCTCTCCGCGGGCGTGCCCGCCATTGCCATGCGGACCACCATTTTCCGGAGACCGTCGGCAGAAAAGCTGTAGCGCCTTGATACTGCTTCAATGTAGTTGTTCCTCTCGAGCTCCTCGGGGAACTGCAGAAGCATCCTGGCTACATCCCGCTGGAAATTCGTACGCTCAGCGGGATCCTCGAGTCTGTATTTTGAAGCTGTTTCCTCGACCTCGTACATGAAGGCGTTGCTCGCTCCCTCGAGTCTTTCCTCAAGAGCGGAAGCTCCAAGTCCCTTGATGAATTCATCAGGATCCTTGTAGGGACTAAGGTCGACAACCCTGGACTCGATACCGGCATCCTTGAGAATCGGTATTGCTCTCAGGGCTGCCATCTTTCCGGCATTATCCGAGTCATAGAGAAGGAGCACATTGTTTGTGTAGCGTTTTAGCAGATTTGCCTGCTGCGGGGTTAACGCTGTTCCGAGCGATGCCGCTGCGCAGTCAAATCCTGCCTGGTGCATGGAAATCACATCCATGTAGCCCTCACAGAGAATAATGTATCTTCTCCTTGTGGCTCTTGCGATATTGAGGCCGAACAGGTTATTCCTCTTGTTGAAAACGGTCGTCTCCGGAGAGTTCAGGTACTTGGGCTTCGCGTCTCCCATAACCCTGCCTCCGAATCCGATGACCTTGCCTCTGACATCGGCGATCGGGAACATGACCCTGTTCCAGAACTTGTCCATCGCTCCGCGCTTTTCATCAAATGTAAATAGTCCCGTCTCCGCCAGCAAATCATCCGAATA
The DNA here is from genome assembly GCA_902788035.1 of uncultured Lachnospiraceae bacterium. GTDB lineage: Bacteria > Bacillota > Clostridia > Lachnospirales > Lachnospiraceae > Chordicoccus. The sequence continues at coordinate 55,383 of CADAIL010000009.1, forward strand.
GCCCTTGTTCTTGAGGTACGAATAGAGGTGTCCGGTCCTGCCGGAATAACCGAGACCGAATTTCTTAATCGTCTCGTCTGAGAGTCCTCTCTCCCGCAGGTAATTAAAGCCGATCTCCCCTTCTTTGGTCCTCAGCAGATAGAAATAGTAGGCAGCCGCTTTCTTGTTGATTTCGAGCAGCTGGGCTTTCCTGTCTGCCTGAGCCTGGGCTTCCTTAGAGTATTCGATTTGAGGAAGAGTTATGTGGGCGCGGTCAGCGAGGGCCTGCAGGGCTTCAAGGAAGGTCATGTGATTATATTCCATCATGAATGTGATCACATTTCCGCCCGCGTGGCAGCCGAAACAGTAATACATCTGCTTGGCCCGGCTGACTGAGAAAGACGGCGTCTTCTCGTTGTGGAACGGACATAACCCTGTGTAATTGTTTCCGGATCGCTTCAGTCGGACGTTTTCGCCGATGACATCGACGATGTCATTGGCAGAACGGACTTCTTCGATCAATTCATCAGAATATCTCAATGTGTTTTCGTACCCTCACAGAATGTACCGGAGTAAAGAGCGCAGGGATCCGTTTCGTAAGATGTCAGCAGACGCTGATATAAGGCCGGCTCTTACGAGCGGGGCCAGGCCCGTCAGCGGTTTCCGGTTACTATAACTTGCTCCAGGACTGCGGTATGAAGATCTCGCGGAACTTCATCATCGAATACTGGTCGGTCATGCCGGAAATGTAGTCGCAGACGACTCTTTCCGCAGCCTCGCCGTTCTCCTCGATCATGCGGTAATAATCAGCCGGCATTTTGTCCGGGTTGGAAATATAGTATCCGTATAGTTCCCTGACCATGAGCTCTGCTTTGTTTTCTTCTCCCTTGGCCGCAGCGTTCGTGTAAAGATTTTCGAACATGAACGTCCGGAGGTCCTTCATGGCCTCGGCGATCGCCGGCGACATTTCGACCTTTCCCATGCCCGATGATGTGTTCACGATGTCGTGTACAAATGTATTCAGGCGCTCTCTCGTCGAATGCCCCAGGAGATCGCGCAGATCCCCGGGAACGTCGTCCTCGTTCAATATTCCCGCCCGGATGGCGTCATCCATGTCGTGATGGATGTAGGATATTTTGTCGCAGAGCCGGACGATCTGTCCTTCCAGCGTCGCCGGGTGGCAGGATGTCCCGTGATTACGGATACCGTCACGAACCTCCCAGGTAAGATTCAGTCCTCTTCCATCCTTTTCCAGCTTGTCGACAATGCGGAGACTCTGCTCGCTGTGCCGAAAGCCCGACGGACACGCACTGTTCAGCGCCCGCTCTCCCGCATGACCGAACGGCGTGTGACCGAGGTCGTGACCAAGCGCTATGGCTTCGACCAGGTCCTCATTTAACATGAGGCACCGCGCGACCGTCCTCGATGTCTGTGAGACTTCAAGGGTGTGCATCATTCTTGTGCGGTAGTGGTCGCCCTGCGGGGCGAGAAAGACCTGGGTCTTGTCCTTTAGTCTGCGGAAGGACTTGCAGTGGACGATCCGATCACGGTCCCGCATATAGCAGGTCCGTATATCACACTCCTCCTCATACCTCAGCCTTCCGCGGGTCCTCGCAGCATATGAGGCATGGGGGTCCAGCGTGGTTATCTCCCTTTTTTCAAGCTCTTCTCTTAACTGCATGTCATGCGGCCTCCCTGCCGGATACAAGGGAAATGACGACTACGGCCGTCTGAGCCTGCAATGAAGCGATCTTAATTGTCGCTTGCGCCTGTGGTTCAGGACAGTTTTTCGTCTAAGCCCACTTAATGATAGTTAATGTCCGCCAGAAATCATACTTTTCAGAGCGGACACTGCGGTCGTGAATATAAATGCGGATCGGTGAATCATTCACCAAACTGGAATTTTTCGCGTTTACAAAAATAGTTTTCCGCAAAAAAAGGCCAAATCCTTTTTTTGCGGAAAATTTTTTGAATCATTTTATACAATTTTTACAGAGTATGCGATTATTTAAACTCAATTTGGATTTCCGGATATTCCTCAGTCGTCTCTGAGCACATCCACCGTAGGGCTTCAACATACCCACGCATGTTCGGAGCAGTCTTAGTGGAGTTTTTGAAGACGATTTCAGTATCATCTGCACATTCTGCCAGAACGTCATGCAGAGCATCCAGATTGTTGCCGTAATATTCCGGTACGGGCAGTCCTTTGCGTATTCTTTTATGGATTTCAGCGCGGCTCTCTGCTCCGTATAAATCAATCGTGTATGTCATAAATCCGCCTCCTTATCACTCTTCTCCATAAAGGAGCTCGAACGTTTCGTAATGGTCTTCTGTATAGTATATTCTGCCATCATCGGAATAGATGATTCTTTTCGCCCCTCTCGACTTCCTGCCGAGGGTGTCAATATCGCACTCATGGTAATTACCGCTCGGAAGGATTCCCTCGTAGTTTCCGAAATGGTCTCCGCCGATGCACTTGCCTTTTGCGTATTTCTCAAGGGAGCCGCCCTCCCAGCCGAGCTTCTTGGCTTCCTTCTTGGTTATGAAGTTCTTTGGTAGACGCCCATAGACATGAATATAGAGCGCGACGTCCTCTTTTGAAGTGTAGGTGCCGTTCTCATCGATTGCGGCTTCCGGCTCGCTCGTTTGCGTATGGGACTCATTGATAGCCGTCGGCTTATCATCTGCCGTCTTCGGATCATTTACTGTCGATTCCGGTTCGTTCTGGGCTGATGAATTATTGCCGTTCGTGGATCCATTGCCTTGATCAGGTGCGCTCTGTAAGTCGGACGTTTGTCCATCGGCCCCGGAACTTTCCTGAGTTTTCCCGGACTGAGAATCCGGCTGCTCCGCGGCGCTCTCCAAAGTCACTGTACCGGAGCCCCCCGCAGCAGCACTGCTGCTTCTGCCGCATCCTGCAAGTGTCACAAGGGCGAGGACAATTGAAAATAGCAATGCATAAAACGATTTTTTCAAAACCTGTTCCTCCCGGTTCATAGAGTAGTATTTCTCAAATCTGCTGCGAGAACTTCGAAGCAGGAAATCACAATTCATACTATATCACACTTGTGCGAAAAATGTGTGAAGCACACTGAAAGAAAATAAAGTAGTAAAAGGGGACACCATTGCGGCATCCCCTTCTGTTTCGGTAAGTATTTGACTATCAGTATTCCTGATTTATCGGAGGCTGCAGTAATAATACTACACCCTTATTCTTATTTAAACAGCGCAGTTATTATACTACACCCTGAGCCTTCATAGCTTCAGCGACCTTCAGGAAGCCGGCGATGTTAGCGCCTGCAACATAGTTGCCATCCATGCCGTACTTCTTAGCCGCGTCGTCGATATTGTGTACGATGTTGATCATGATCTGCTCAAGCTTAGCGTCAACTTCTTCGAATGTCCAGGAAAGTCGCTCGGAGTTCTGGCTCATTTCGAGAGCGGATGTTGCGACGCCGCCTGCATTTGCAGCCTTGCCCGGCGCGAAGATTACGCCGTTGTCCTGCAGATACTTTGTAGCTTCAAGCGTTGTCGGCATGTTAGCGCCTTCGCATACGGCGATTGTTCCGTTGGCAACGAGTGCCTTAGCGCCTTCAAGCGGGAGCTCGTTCTGTGTTGCGCACGGCAGATACAGGTCTGTCTTGATGGCCCAAACGCCCTTGCCTTCATGATACTCAGCGTTCGGACGAGCTGCTGCGTACTCTGTAAGGCGTGCGCGCTTAACTTCCTTGACCTCCTTGAGGGTGGCAACATCGATTCCGTCCGGATCATAGATCCAGCCTGTGGAATCGGAGCATGTGAGCACCTTTACGCCGAGCTGCTGAGCCTTCTGAATAGCATAGATAGCAACGTTGCCGGCGCCTGTGACAGCTGCTGTCTTGCCTGCAATGTCAATGCCGTTGATCTTGAGAAGCTCTTTTGTAAAGTACAGAAGACCGTAGCCTGTAGCCTCTGTTCTTGCAAGAGATCCGCCGTATGTAAGGCCCTTGCCTGTGAGGACGCCCTCATAGAGGCCTGTGATTCTCTTATACTGGCCATAAAGGTAGCCGATCTCGCGAGCGCCTGTGCCGATGTCGCCGGCCGGTACGTCAACGTCTGCGCCGATATGTCTGTAGAGCTCTGTCATGAAGCTCTGGCAGAATTTCATGATTTCATTGTCGGACTTGCCCTTCGGGTCGAAGTCGGAACCGCCCTTGCCGCCGCCGATCGGAAGGCCTGTCAGGCTGTTCTTGAATACCTGCTCGAAACCAAGGAACTTGATGATGCCGAGGTATACGGACGGATGGAGACGAAGACCTCCCTTGTACGGACCGATTGCGCTGTTGTACTGTACACGGAAGCCACGGTTGACCTGGACATTGCCATTGTCATCTAACCACGGTACGCGGAACATAACGATGCGCTCCGGCTCTGTGATTCTCTCAAGGAATGCAAGCTTTCTGTAGTTTTCCTCATCAGCCTCAATGACTACGCGGATAGACTCAAGAACTTCTTCAACAGCCTGAATGAATTCCGGCTCTGCCGCATTTTTCACCTTTACGCTTGCGATTACCTCATCAACATATGACATTTTTTCATCCTCCTCTTGTAGAAAGTAATTTTACTGCTGCCAATCAGTAGGAATTTTTGATGGACAGCGGATTATGAACGCTTTGAAGAATCTCATAAACAAATATGCCGTCACATCGACAACAGGGCACACTGTCACTACAGTCTGCTCCTGTCCGCCTTTGGACAGCACACTGGATAGATATCTTTATTCCGCTGATTATTCTAGTACAAGGTTTTCACTCTGTCAAGATAAACTTTAACGCAATAAAGGAAAAAAGTATTGTAAAAGAATTGGCCAAAAGCCGCAGTAAACGCAGCCTTTGGCCAATAATCACCAATTAAAAATTCAATTTTCTTACCGCTCCTCTCGGAAATAAGAAAGTCCGAGGCTGGCAGGCGGCTGGTCCTCCCTCTTCTTACGCATGGAGACGCGCAGAAGGACAAGGATCGTGACGATGTACGGGAGCATCTTGAAAATCTCCTGCGAGCTTCTCGTGAGACCCGGAATGTAGAGATACATCCAGTAGAGCACGCCGAAAAGGTAGGAACCCCAGATCGCGTTCAGCGGTCTCCAGGTCGCAAAGATGACCAGGGCCACCGCAAGCCAGCCGAGCGCCTCGATCGTACTGTCGGTCGTCCATGTGCCCTTGATGTAGTCCATCGTATAGTAGAGACCGCCAAGGCCCGAGATTCCGGCACCGATGCAGGTCGCCAGATACTTATAGCGGATGACGTTGATACCGGCAGCGTCCGCAGTCGCCGGGCTCTCACCGACGGAACGGAGGTTTAGACCGGTGCGGGTGCGGTTCAGGAAGAAATACATGACCACGGCGATGATGATCGCAAGGTAGGCCATGAAGCCGTAGCTAAAGAATATCTTGCCGAGATTTCCAATCTTGAAAAAGTGGGCAAGTGACATTCTGTACGCATTGCTCGTTGTGCGAACGGAAATCTGTCCGACACCGCCGGCCATGGAATTCAGGATTCCACCGAAGAAGTTGGCCAGACCGTTGCCGAAGATTGTGAGCGTAAGACCTGTTACGTTCTGATTGGCTCTCAATGTGATCGTGAGGAAACTGTAGATCAGACCGCCGAGGGCTGCTGCCGCAAATGCAGCTATGAACGACAGTATGAGTGAAACAAATCCGTTCGGATGCTCCACATGTCCCTCATAGAAATAGCTCATTGCCAGACCCGCAATACCGCCGAGGTACATGATACCCGGAACACCGAGGTTCAGATTGCCGGACTTCTGGGTCAGGATCTCACCGAGAGCTCCGAACATGATAACTGTACCGAAAACGATAGCCGACTGAAGAAGCTGAGAAATCTGTACTGCTGTAATCATTTGACATCTCCTCCCTTCTTTCCGCGGACGATGATCCGGTAATTGATAAAGAACTCGCTGCCCAGAATAAAGAACAGGATGATACCGGTGATAACGCTCGACGCATAGTCGTTCAGATTGAACTGCGACGCGATCTGAACGGCACCCTTCTGAAGGGAGACGATCAGCAGCGAGATCAGCACCATGATGAACGAATTGAACTGAGACAGCCATGCGACGATGATTGCCGTGAATCCCTGACCGCCCGCGGTTGATGTGGAAATCGTGTGGGAGGCGCCGGAGACCGCGATGAAACCGGCAAGGCCGCAGATCGCGCTGGAGATGGCCATCGTGCGGATCGTTACCCACTGCACATTGATGCCGGCATAGCGCGCCGTATTCTCACTGTCACCGACGACCGCGATCTCGTACCCCTGCTTGGAGTACTTGAGATAAACATACATACCGATCGTGACCAGAAGAACAATGACAACATTGAGGCCGTTGGCCTGGCCGAACAGCTTCGGGAACCAGCCGGCCTGCGTCTTGGGATTGATAATACCTACGGAGTTGGAGCCGAAAGGATTCTCCCAGAGTGCTACGCAGTAGCTTGTCAGCTGAATAGCGATGTAGTTCATCATGAGAGTGAACAAAGTTTCATTGGCATTCCAGCGGGCTTTAAAGATTGCAGGGATCATACCCCACACAGCACCGCAGATAAGGCTGGCGCACGCCATAATAATCAGCAGGAGCGGTGTCGGCACAGACGCACCGAGAGATCTCATAAGACCGGCAGTCGCGATGCCGCCGACCAGTACCTGACCCTCTGCGCCGATATTCCAAAATCGCATCTTGAATGCGGGTGCAAGACCCAGGGCGATGCAGAGAAGCATCATTGTGTCACGAATCGTTACCCACATTCTTCTGTTGGTCCCGTAAGCACCTTTGAACATAGACTGATAGACCGCGACCGGGTTCAGTTTTGTGACTGAGAAAATAAATATACCGGATACAAGAAGAGATATGAGGACCGCAATCACGCGGACTGCATAAGCCTTGGATCTCGGCAGCGGATCTCTCTTGGCAATTCGAAGGAGAGGTTCATGGTGTGTATGTGAATGGTTCATGAATTACCCTCCTTTCTGAACTTTGTCATGAGCAATCCAACTTCTTCTTTGGTCGTCTTAGCTGTATCAACAATTCCGCTGACCTGTCCGCCGCAGATGACCATGATGCGGTCAGCAAGCTCCAGCAGAACATCAAGATCCTCGCCGACATAGACGACGGCGACACCTTTCATCTTCTGCTCGGTGAGCAGGTCATAAATGATGTAGGATGTGTTGATGTCAAGTCCTCGCACAGCGTAGGCAGTCATGAGGACAGACGGTTCCTGAGCAATTTCACGCCCGACAAGGACCTTCTGGACATTGCCGCCGGAAAGACGTCTTACAGGGAAATCTGTACTCGGTGTTACCACTCCGAGTTCTTTCATGACCCGGTCAGCAAGCTCCTTGGGAGTCTTTCTGTCGGCAAAAAGTCCTTTGCCCTTCCTGAAGCTTCTAAGAAGCATGTTATCGGTCATGCCCATAGGACCGACAAGACCCATACCGAGACGGTCTTCAGGTACAAATGAGAGCGCCACACCTGCATTTCTGATCTCCTTGGGTGATTTGCCGATCAGTTCGGTGCCTGCACCGTCTGCCTCTCTTGGATAATACATGATTGAAGCACCGCTCTCTGTAATCTGCAGGCCTGCAACAGCTTCCAGCAGTTCCTTCTGACCTGAACCGGCGATGCCGGCGATGCCGAGGATCTCTCCGCCATAGGCAGTAAAACTCACATTGTCAAGTCTCTTAACACCGATCGCGTCCACGACCGTCAGGTTCTTCACGACCAAACGCGGTGTCGGATTCGGATACTTCGGATGCGCAATGTTGAGCGTGACTTTCTTTCCGACCATCATCTCGGTGAGCTTGTCTGGATTGGTGTCCTTAGTCGCAACGTCGCCGATGTACTGTCCTTTTCTAAGAACAGCGACGCGGTCGGACACGTCCATGACCTCATGCAGCTTGTGCGTTATGATGATCATGGCTTTGCCGTCTGCCTTCATGTTGCGCATGACGTTAAAGAGACGGTCTGTCTCCTGCGGCGTCAGAACAGCGGTCGGCTCGTCGAGGATCAGAATATCCGCGCCGCGATAGAGAACTTTTATAATCTCAACTGTCTGTTTTTCGGAGACAGACATGTCATATACTTTCTTGGCGGGATCTATTATAAATCCGTATTTGTCGCATATCTCTTTGATGTGTGCCGTCACAGCCTTGATGTCCAGTTTCGAATTCTCGGCTCCGAGCGTGACATTTTCGGCTGCCGTGAACACATCTACAAGTTTAAAATGCTGATGAATCATACCGATTCCGCAGTCGAACGCGTCTTTCGGCGATGTGATCGTCACCGGCTCGCCATTGATCCGGATCTCGCCCTCATCGGGGAAGTAAAGGCCGGACAGCATGTTCATCAGTGTTGTCTTGCCGCTGCCGTTCTCGCCCAGCAGAGAGAGGATTTCCCCTTTGCGGATCTCCAGATTCACATGGTCATTGGCGGTGACCTTGCCAAATCTCTTTGTTACGTTGATCATCTCAACAGCAGGTGTGTTTCCCAATTGATATCCCTCGCTTTTTGATGCCTGGACCTAAGCGGCCCGTTCATCTATTGTGTAATTAAGACCGGAAAGCTCATGCAAATGCTTCAATTGCCCTGCAAAAAAGCCTCCCTCCGGTCGAAAAGTCCGCGAATATGAACTCTCCTTATAACCGTAAACAACTGTACAGGCTGACACTATATAAAATGTCAGCTTGTACAGTTGCATGTTAACTTAAAGCAAATGCTCTGCCTATTTTATTAGTTGAGCCATGTGATGCCGTCGATGTGAAGTCCGAAGTACGGTGCGGAACGAAGAGAGGACTCAACGAAGGCGCCGTCAACAATTGCCTCACCGTTATCATTTACGAAGTCACCGTCAGCGTCAAGACCGAATGCGGATGTGACAACACCTGCGTCATCAACCACATAAGAGCCGTCTGTTGCCGGCTGGCATGTGAATGTAGCTGTGTCAAATACCTGGATGCTGCCGTCTGCAATGCCTGCCCATGCAGCGTCAACAGCTTCCTGTGTACCCTCAGCGCAAGCATCGCCGAGTTCGGAGATCATGACTGCGTCATCTGCATAACCTGCAGAGAAGTCAACCGGGACTTCCTCGCCGTTAATGAAGCAGGAAAGCATATGCTCATACAGTACGGACCAGTTATTCTGAGCGGATGTCAGAGCTACGTCCGGGGCTACGGAACGCATATCAATATTGTAACCTACGCAGTAAACGTTCTGGCCTTTGTCATGAGCAGCCTGAACTGCGGACGGGGCGCCTGTGGAGTCTGCGTGCTGGGAAATAATGGAGCAGCCCTTGGACATAAGAGCTTCTGCGGCTGCGCCTTCAGCTGTCGGATCATACCAGGAGTTTGTGAACTGAACGTCCATATGAGCTTCCGGAACTACGGAGCGGACGCCGAGGAAGAATGCGGTCATACCGGAAACAACTTCCGCGTACGGATAAGCACCGACATAACCTACATACGGATCGAGAGACGGATCAGCAGCGACAAGCTCTGCAAGCTTCATGCCTGCGACAACGCCTGATACGTAACGGGACTCATATGTGTGCGGGAAAATGTTCTTGTAGTTGTCAAGGCCTGAAGAAGCAGCCATGTCGCCTGTGCAGGAAACAAATGTCACGTCCGGATACTCGGTCGCAGCCTGCATCATGTAGCTCTGATGTCCGTAGGAATCGGAGAAAATGATGCTGCAACCTTCTTCTGCAAGGTCAACCGCGTTGTCATAGCAGCTCTCATCTTCCGGGATGTCCTTCTTGATGATGAGGTTCTTCTCGTCGATGCCGAGAGCCTTGATTGCTGCAGTACATCCGTCGATGTGAGAAGCGTCGTAACCGGAGTTCTCATCCTCGACGCAGATGAGGCCGACCTTGATGTCCGGGCCTGCTGCCTGTCCGTCAGCTGCAGAGACAACAGAATCATCTGTAGCTGCCGGGCTGCTTGCTGCGGAACCGCCGCATGCAGCAAGGCTGAGTGCCATCATTGCTGACATAAGCACTGCAAATACCTTCTTTTTCATAGTATAAGTTCCTCCTTTAAGAAATAAAAAAGATAGCTGTATTTTATAAACATCGACAAAGATTGTCAATGTTCATACCAAAATTAATCATTCCTGATGATAGTCTGAGAGGAATTCCTCAAGCTTGTCACATGCCTCAGCCAGCACTGAGCGCCTCGGCAGATAGACAACGCGGAAATGATCCGGTTCCGGCCAGTTGAATCCTGTGCCCTGTACGATCAGGACTCTTTCCTTGCGGAGCAGGTCATAGGCGAACTGCATATCATCGTGGATATTGAATCTTGCGATATCGATCTTCGGGAAGCAGTAGAACGCGGCTTTCGGCTTCTTGACAGAGATGCCGGGGATTGCATTGAGTCTCTCGTAGATAAAGTCTCTCTGTCTTGTGACACGGCCGGTCTCGTTAACATAGCCCTTTACGGACTGGTGGCCGCCGAGTGCTGTCTGAACGATTGACTGAGCCGGCACATTGGAGCAGAGTCTCATTGATGAGAGCATTTTGATGCCTTCAATGTAATCCTTGGCAACATCCTTATTTCCGGAAAGAATCATCCAGCCGATGCGGAAGCCTGCGATCATATGAGACTTTGACAGTCCGGAGAATGTAATGCAGAAAAGATCCGGGCAGAGCGAAGCGATGGAGATGTGCTCATTGCCATCCATCAGCAGTCTGTCATAGATCTCATCCGAGAAAATGATGAGCTGATGCTCTCTCGCGATCTTTACGATTCCTTCAAGGATCTCTTTCGGATACACGGCACCTGTAGGATTGTTGGGATTAATGACAACGATTGCCTTGGTTCTGTCCGTGATCTTGCTCTCGATATCCGCAAGGTCCGGGTTCCAGTCGCTCTCCTCATCACACAGATAATGAACGACGTTGCCGCCTGCCAGTGTTGCGCAGGCTGTCCAGAGCGGATAATCCGGTGCCGGGATGAGAATCTCATCTCCGTTCTCAAGCAGGGCTGAGAGACACAGGTTGATCAGTTCGGATACGCCGTTGCCGGTGTAAATATCAGACATGGCCAGATTCGGAATGTCTCTTGTCTGCGCGTACTGCATGATAGCTTTTCTGGCAGACCAGATACCTTTGGAATCAGAGTAGCCCTCGCTGTCGCGCAGGTTGCTCGCCATATCATAGATGACCTCCTCGGGAGCACGGAAGCCGAACGGAGCCGGGTTTCCGATATTGAGCTTCAGGACCTCGATTCCCTTGGCTATCATGCGGTCCGCTTCTTCGACGACCGGTCCTCTGACATCATACAATACATTATCCAGTTTTGATGACTTCTTAAATTCACGCATATAAAACCTCCAAGATGACAGTCAGAGTCTGCATGGCACGCAGCCAGCTGCTTAGGATCCGGCTGTTTTGATTCAAAATCCGCGAAAACCGGGGACAGATCCGTTGTCCCCGCTTCACCGAAAAAACGCATGGCTGCTATTCGCATTTTCAATGCGTCAACGCAAATAACATATCGCTGCTTTTCGTTTTGGCAATGTGTCAACGTAAAAAACGTATCACTGCTTATCGTTTTTGCACTGCGTCACCGTGGTGAAGTCGCTGCGAAAGATTATAGCACCAATATGTATACTGTGTAAATCACTAAAACTTAACACCCGGCAATACCGGTCATCACATGCTGCAGTTCAGACAGGCTGTATCATCATTTCGTTTCCGGCAGCAGAGCATTCATCTTCGTGAGAAAAACATTGCTGGTCCTTCACTGAGAGATCAGCAATGCATATGCATTGCTTAGCTCTCAGATAGGACCTGCGTTTTTCGATGAAGATGATGCTTCCGGCCGGATTCAGGAACTGCCTTACAGCCTGTCTGAACTGCTGCCATCACTTTATGCCGTTGGCTTTTTCCATGTGGACCGTCAGGCCTCTTACCTTGGCATTTTTCATTGCCCGCATTACTTTATCCGCGTTTTTCCGGTCGACGTCTACAAATGAATAGCTGTCGCAGATATCGATTGCCCCCACAAGCCGTCCGGAAATACCTGATTCACCGGCAATGGCTCCGAGAATATCACCCGGTTTTACGTGCTGATTCTTCCCGATGTTAATGAAAAGTCGTACCATGTCGTCATCAGGATGGTCGGATTTCTCGCGGCGTTTTACGCGGAGTTTCTTTCCGTCCAGTTTTCTTCCTTTGCGGTCAAATGCCCCTCTTCCGCCCTGACCGCCGAAGCGCTCACCGAGATCATCCAGCGACTTGGGAACTTTAAAGTCGGCGATATCGTCGATGCCGACGGAGTCGCCCATTTGCATATAGAGAAGCGCTGCGGCAATCTCCATGGAAGAGACCTCATCCTCAAAAATACGCTTGTCAAGCAGCTCCATGATTCTCTCGAGGCCCTTTCCTTCACTGTCAATGACTTCCACAGCTTTATCAAGGATCTTCTCACCCTTGATCTCGGATATATCGCCGAGAGACGGTATCGCCTGCGGGATGATCTTTGTCTTGCAGTAGCGCTGGATTTCCCTCATCTTGTAGACTTCGCGGCCGACGACAAGTGAGAATGCTTTGCCCTCCTTGCCGGCGCGTCCGGTCCTGCCGATGCGGTGGACGTAGTATTCGTCGTCCTGTGGTATATCGTAATTGAAGACCGCGTCGACGTCATCGACGTCAATACCTCTTGCAACAACATCGGTGGCGACGAGAATTTCTGTCAGTTTCTTTCTGAAGCTTCCCATCACCCGGTCGCGCTGAGCCTGTGAGAGGTCTCCGTGAAGACCTTCTGCGTAATAACCGCGTCCCTTCAGCTCGTCGACCAGCTCATCGACTTTTCGCTTTGTGTTGCAGAATACGACTGAGAGCTTCGGATCATAGAGATCGATCAGCCTGCAGAGAACTTCGGTCTTTTTGTTAGGCCTCACGTCGTAATAGTACTGCTTGATCTTCGGTACCGTGAGCTCTTTTCTTGCGATGCGTACGACTTCCGCGTCGGTCAGGAACTGCTCCGTGAGATCAATGATCTCTCTGGGCATCGTAGCTGAGAACATTACTGTCTGGCGCTCATCCGGCAGTTCCGAAAGAATAGTCTTCATGTCATCGATAAATCCCATATCGAGCATTTCATCTGCTTCGTCAAGAACGCAGAATCTGACATTTTCAAATTTGACGGTACCGCGGCGCATATGGTCCATGACTCTGCCCGGAGTACCCACGATGACCTGTGTACCGTCCCGAAGGCCTCTGATCTGTTTTGAGATATCCTGTCCTCCGTAGACAGGCAGAATTTTAACCCCGTGCATATACTTTGCGTACTTGTGCAGTTCGTCTGACACCTGAATGGCAAGTTCGCGGGTCGGGCAAAGGATAACTGCCTGAAGCTTCTTCATCTTCGAATCAATTCTCATAAGCAGAGGAAGGCCGAATGCAGCTGTCTTGCCGGTTCCCGTCTGTGCCTGGCCGATCATGTCACGGCCGGAAAGCTCGATCGGGATTGCTTTTTCCTGGATCGGAGTCGCGGAGTCAAAGCCCATATCCCCGATTGCCCGAAGAAGTTTTTTATCCAATCCCATTCTCTCAAAGCTGCCCGGCTCCTCGATTGCTGCATCATCACTGACCGCCGCACTCTCCCCGCCGGCTTCTGCTATTTCCTCACAGGCTGCTGCGTTTTCCTCTCGAACTTCCGCAGTAGTATCATTTGCTGCATTTTCATTACCCATCATCTCAATAAATTCGTTTTCCAAACATGCACCTCTAAAATTTCTGACAAGATCGCTCAGCTCTAAGCGGACTGTCCCACCGTAATTATACTTCTAAGCTGTGATTTTTAACTTAACCACGTTAGCGGGCAAATGTCAATAAGAAAAAGCCACTTGTAAACTGGGACCCAAGTTGATAAGATAGAGTCAAATGAGTAAAGGATGGTGCTAACATGGCTGCAAGCGAATATCGTATCCGGGTAAAACGCGGACATCATGCCCGTCTCCGTTTCTGGTTCGATCCGATGAGCGATGATATCTGGAACGGCGATGCCGATCTGATCATGGAGGATGAACTCTCCTGCGACAACATATGCACACACGAACTGTTCTTCCCGATAATCGAGCGATTCTTCCCGGGTGAGTTCCGCTGGAGAAACGAGCTGAATCTCATGCCGATGGAAGACGTGAAAGATATGATTGATGAGATCCGCGATCTGATCGATATCCTCGACGCCGGAGATATTAAGAATAAGCGTCTCAATTACCTCCGCGAGGGCTATGCGGTAGACCTTCTGGTCCCGGAAGATGAATATATGGAGAACTATTACGGGCGTCCTCAGCGCATTCAGGTCCAGGGCGTCATCGACCATCTCTATGTCATCAGCGAGTTCTATCAGACGATTGCGGACTATCTCGACGAGATGGTGGACAAGTACGAGCCGAAGGGATTTAAGTATATAGCAATCTCCGCTCCGGTATAACGCACAGGAATATAAAAGCTGCGAAGAAATGGATCCGACATTTCTCCGCAGCTTTTTTTCATTATTGATTTTAGCATGTCAGCCATGCACATAGAATTCTTTCAAATCATCCAGTCTCAGGCACCCGAGCATCGCATACCTCGACTCCCTTACGGCACACCCGCAGTCGATATCGATCAGGTGACCGTGACCTCCGTGCCAGATCCTGCACCGTCCGTCGGGTGCCGGATCCGTAAAGAGGGCTGTCGGTGTGTGGCCGAATATCATTTTCGTATTCTTCGGATACTTTATATAGAGCTCACTGTAATCCCTGTCCGCGAATTCCTTCGAATACCACCTCGGATACACGCGGTCCCAGACGACATGCTCTCTCTCCTTCAGACTGAGCTCGTTATATTTGAGAGGTGTGTCCACATACCTGTCGAGGTGTGTCGCGTGGCACAGGTAAAAATACCGGTCACCGACTTTGAGGTTCGGGATGACTACATATGCATTTGCAATATAGCTTACGATCCTGCGCCGCTCTGTCCGGTCAAGTTTGACGAACTCACTCCAGGTCGTAAGTCCACCGTTATAGTACCAGATCATCCATTCGCGGGTCGCGTAAAAGCTCTCTGAATCGGATACAAGGAGCGATCTCTTGTAGGCGTCCGTGAGGAACAGATCATGATTTCCGACCAGATATACTATATTCGGCTTATCCATGATGTACATGAATGTTTTGAT
Source organism: uncultured Lachnospiraceae bacterium (assembly GCA_902788035.1). Classification (GTDB taxonomy): domain Bacteria; phylum Bacillota; class Clostridia; order Lachnospirales; family Lachnospiraceae; genus Chordicoccus. The sequence goes on from CADAIL010000009.1 coordinate 70,575, forward strand.
ACCGTCCGGTCCCCTGTCCGCAACATCGCCGAGAATATAAAGAGTATCGTTTTCGCTGAAATCGATTTTTTCAAGCATGCGCATAAAGAAATCATGGCGTCCGTGAAAATCAGACATGACATAAGTACTCATATCAAACTCCTCATTCTCCCAAAATCAGTACCGCCGGTTCTGCCTCAGGTAAAATCGTTCAATCTTGCGGAATCACGCTTCCGTCCGGTATTCCCTCGGCATTCGGATCCCACGAATCAACAAAGCCTTTTCTGATAGAATCATCAGCGTAAGTCACTTCTCCGTCACCATTAACTTTGAATGTATTAATGAAGCATCCCTCATAATTGATCCTGAGCATATACAGATATTTGTCTCTGAACTCATCCGCTATCAGATCTCCCTTATTGTTCGGCTCATAAATAAATACATTGTAAGTTTGAACACCGAGTCTTGTGTCCGCCCAATAGTTCTGATAATTTGATGTCTTCAGCCAGCTGTTGTCGTTTTCTGTACTGCTGTAGCGGAGCTCGGTCAGGAGACCGTTACTGTAAGTTGTCCGGTCATGACTGTTCCTGTACATTTCGTACATTCCCTTCTCAAAAAACCTGAGAAGCAGTGTGTCAAAAACGAGTTCCTTACCTTCCTTCGGAGATTCCGTGACATCATTTATATACTTGCACTCGACTACGACATTGTCTACCCATGCGCCCGGTATGAGAAGAGAAAAATATTTGTTCTTCAGCTTTCTTACTGAAATGTCTTCCACCGTAGAGTTATCGGGCAAATTCAGAAATCCCGAGTTATCTATAACCGCACTTGCCTCCGGAGAAAAATCTTCAAGCGCGGCGACCTGGGCAGGAATCGGCGTCGGCGTCGGATTAGGTTCCGGAACTGTCATGACATACTGCCTGTAAAGCCATATATTGGTGGAAGTCAGTTCACGCTCGCGGATGCCGGTCCGCTCGTAAACACGCGGCTGCTTTTCACTCTCAGCAGTCGGCTCTTCATCCGATAATAGCGCGGGTACCACACGGTTCACGATCAGATATCCGCTTCCCACTCCGAGCATCAGCACAAGGACGCAGGCTGAAAGAACTGCAAATAATCTTTTCATGCATAATCTCCATCAGATTTGTACGGTAATTGTAGCACAAAAAGAGCGCTGTGTCACTTATCCATATATCCGCCTGCATCCCTTCGGATATGCCCCATACATGTGTCTGTATTCCCTCGGGCTCAGCCCGTAGACCTGCCGGAAAAGAGCGCTGAAATAGGATGTGTTCTTCATTCCGACTGCGCTGCATATCTCCTTTACGGATAAAGTCGTCTCCTCAAGATAACCGGCTGCCTTCTCCATCCTGCAGAGATTCTGAAAGTCACGAAGACGGAGGAGGCACCATTTGCGATACAATTTCTGAAGGTAGCCCGGAGACAGATTGCTTACTTCCGCAAGGATTTCCCAGGTCAGGTCATCCTCGCAGTGACAGATTACATATTCCTGCGCGATGAGTATTTCCTTTCTCACTGTCTCCCCCTCGATTCTTTTGATCCCGTAATACGCTATTTCATCCATCGTGAGTTCAGTCCGGGATCTATGAGCAGGCTTTTTACTTTCCATCGGCTACCTTCATCCTTTCCGGCCATTTGTTCTTTATTGCAGAAGGCCTGTGGCTCACCCTGTATTCGACCGGCTTCATTCCAAAATGCTTGATAAAGAGTTTGGTGAAATATGTACTCTGGGGATAACCGACCTCCTCAGCTATATCCCGGATGATCCGATCCTCGGTAATCAGCATGTAAGCCGCTTTCTCCATCCTGATATGCTCAATGTAAGCGTGTATGGTAATTCCCTCGACCTGCTTGAAGAGATAACACAGGTAGGTCGTGGATAAACACGCCAGATTCGCGATCTTCTGCAGATTAATCTTTTCATTATAGTGGTTGCGTATGTACTTCTTGATGAAGTCAAGGTCTTCCCTTGCATGACCTTTCGTGGGTGAAAATCTCTCTGCCTCCAGATCGAACTCAGATGCGGGGAACGCGTGTCTCACATCTGCGATTAATATGTCGGCTCCCGTGCTTCTCGCTACAGACCTTGCCTCATCAAAATTTCTCACCCGCGTGAGATCCAGGTCTTCATTTGCTTCACTCAGTGTGTCTACGATTCCATTCATCAGTTTTTCCCTGCCGCCAACGACCAGGACTCTCTCCATAACCTTGCCCTCCCTCTACGGTCTCACTTTTTATCCGCAGATTACAATAGCAAGCAGGCTCAGGATTTGTCTATGTATTGATTAAAATTATCCATATATTTGACAGCATTCATCATATATTTAATATTAATCCACGAATCGGGGACGGTTCCTTTTCTCGTGGAAATCCCACCTGAAAAGAACCGTCCCCGATTCACTTTACAATATTCCGGCCAGCGCTTCGACGATCAGCACCGCGAGGGATGCCCCTATGGCGACCACGATGAGGCTCTTCTTCGCAAATGCAAGTATGAGTGCTGTCACAAAACCGGTCAAAGCCGATAGCAGCATATCCGTCGAAGTGAGTATCGACGGAAACGTCATGGCTGCCAGGGTGGCGAAAGGCACGTAATAGAGGAATGAGCGGATGAACCTGCTCTTTATCTCCTTTCTGATGAGGACAAGAGGGAGAGCTCGTATCAGATAAGTCACAAGCGCCATCACAAGTATATACATATAAACATTCGGCGTCATTGTTCGTCACCCCCCTCCTCAATATCCCGCGGCATGAGCAATGCTGAAATTGAAGCTGCGGTGATGGTCACGATTATGATCCTCATGCCTCCCGAGAGATTTCGCAGAACCGGGAGCACTGTGAAAATCGACGACATGACCATAGCCATGAACACGGTGATCCTGACAGGACCCTCGTCACGGGCAGGAGGAATAATAATAGCGATGAACATACCATAGAGGGCGACGCCGAGCGCGCTGATCAGCAGGTGCGGAAGTATGGCACCGGCAGCAGCGCCAAGGACCGTTCCGAGGACCCATCCGGTCACAGAGACCACGATGAGACCATAGGAGTAGGCAGGGCGCAGCGGTCCATCCGCAAGGACACTCAGCCCGAAAATCTCGTCCGTAACGCCGTAAGCGATTCCCATCCTGTGAATTGTCGGGGTATCAGCGGGCAGCTTCTGAGAGAGAGCCGCTGACATAAGAAAATATCTTAAATTTATGATCAGTTGAAGAACTGCAAGCTCAATATATGAGCCCGCGGTCGCGATGACCGTAAGTCCTGCGAACTGGCCTGCAGATGTAACATTCAGTAAAGACAATAGACCAGCCTGAAAAGGCGACAGATCAATGTCTGCCGCCTGAATTCCGAATGCAAATGATACCGCCAGATATCCAAGAAATATCGGAATGCCGTCAATCAGTCCCTTCTTAAAAAGTGACGTATTTTTCATGATTCGATCTGATTCTCCGCTGCAACTAAGTTAGTTGCTCCATATTCTTCGCGCAGACGAGGCTTCTCGATCTTGCCTGTCGCGTTCCTCGGGACATGGGCAAATATAATCTCGCGCGGTCTCTTGTATCTCGGCAGCTTGAGGCAGTACTCCTCCACGTCGTCCTTTGTGCACGTGTAACCTTCCTTGATCTCGATGATAGCCGCCGTCTTCTCGCCAAGACGCTTGTCCGCAAGACCGATGACCGCGACATCCTTGATCGGCTCAAAGGTATGCAGGAAGTCTTCAATCTGGACCGGGTAAATATTCTCACCGCCGGAGATGATGACATCCTTCTTGCGGTCAACGAGGAAATAAAAACCGTCCTTATCTCTCTTCGCCATATCGCCTGTGTACAGCCAGCCCTTCTTGTCGAGGACTTCTGCCGTGGCAATGGGATCATTATAGTAGCATGTCATGACGCCCGGACCGAATACGGCCAGTTCTCCGACCTTCTCCGCCTCAGTGATCTCATTATGATCCTCGTCGACGATCTTGCACTGCCATCCATAGCCGGGAACGCCGATCGCTCCGACCTTGTGAATGTTCTCGGTCCCGAGATGTACGCAGCCGGGTCCGATCGACTCGGAGAGGCCGTAATTCGTATCGTAGAGATGATTCGGGAAGTACTCCTTCCAGTGCTTGATCATGCTGGGCGGTACCGGCTGGGCACCGATGTGCATAAGTCTCCACCTCTTAAGATTATAATCCTCAAGCTTCAGCCTTCCGGAGTCCAGGGCATCCAGAATATCCTGAGCCCACGGGACGAGAAGCCATACGATGGAGCAGCGCTCATTTGAAACAGCTGCGAGAACATCCTCCGGCTTAGTGCCCTTGAGGAGGACTGCCTTGCTGCCGCTGATGAGGCTGCCGAACCAGTGCATCTTTGCGCCTGTATGATAGAGAGGCGGGATGCACAGGAATACGTCGTTTTTAGTCTGTCCATGGTGCTTCTGCTCCACTTTCGCGGAATGCATGAGCGACTCATGGTTGTGAAGGATCGCTTTCGGGAAGCCTGTGGTTCCTGATGAGAAATAGATTGCAGCATAATCCTCGTCCGTGATCAGGATCCTCGGGTCACGGCTTGAGCAGTTGGCTGTCAGTTTTGTGTAGTCCTCAGCGAACGGTACGATAGAGTCACCGTAGAAGAACAGCAGCCTGTTCTTGCTGATGCGGTCTGCAATACTCTCGACACGTCCGATGAACTCCTGACCGAATACAAGGACATCGCACTCAGCCAGGTTGACACAGTATTCAATCTCCTCGGCAGTGTATCTGAAGTTCAGCGGAACGGCGAGCGCTCCGGTTTTCAGAGTTCCGAAATAGATTGGAAGCCACTCAAGGCAGTTCATGAGAAGAATGCCTACTTTGTCGCCCTTCTTGATTCCGCGCTCGAGAAGCAGATTGGCAAATCTGTTGGCCTTCTCGTTAAAGACTCTCCAGGTGATCTCTCTGCGGTACGGTCCAGTCGGTGCGGATTCTACCAGGTCGTACTCTCTCCATGTCATCCTTCTGTCGTCAGTGATCGCCGGATTCAGTTCGACCAGGGCAATATCTTCAGGGTAAAGTTTGCAGTTCTGCTCAAGCAGCATTGTAATGGGCATTGTCAGTTACCTTCTTTCTGAATTTAAATCGTTACGGTCAAGCGCGTTTATTTTTCGTTATAAATCGTTACGGTTTAACTCGTTTATTTTTCGTTTTAAATCGTTACGGTTTAACGCGTTTATTCGCTAAAGTGAAGTATAGGACTTTCCGCTCATTCTGTCAAGAGCCGCAATTTTAGTAGTTCAGACGGGCTATACCTAATACTTGCGCCGGTCAGTTGGCTCCGCAACAGTTCAGACGAGCTATGCCTGATGTTGGCGACGGTCAGTTGGCTCCGTAACAGTTCAGACGAGCTTTTTTGTATTTCGTTACCGACTGCAAAACATCCATCTTCGTGAGAAACAAAAGCAGGTCCTACCCTGTGAGATCAAAAAGTTATAGCTTTTAAACTCGCAGAAGGGACCTGCGATTTTCGATGAGGATGATATTTACGTAGGTTATGCGGCTCCGCAACAGTTCAGACGAGCTTTTTTGTATTTCGTTACCGACAGCAAAGCATCCATCTTCGAGAGAAAAACATTGCAGGTCCTACCCTGTGAGATCAAAAAGCTTTAGCTTTTTAAGCTCACAGAAAGGACCTGCGTTTTTCGATGAAGATGATGTTTGCGTCGGTTTTTATAATACCGTAACAGCTCGTCCGAACTGTTACGGTCATTGACCTCCGCTGCCTATTCCAGCGCATAAAACGTCTCGTCCCGGTCTTTCTCCTGGGTGAGCTCATTGTAAATCAGGCACTTATACTCCTTGAGCTTCTCCTGCTGGGCCGGAGCCACGTCATCCGTGTCGTACTGGTGCTGGACTCCGTCCGTCCCATAGTAGCCGTAGGCGTTCAGGGCAGGGATCACGTTCCTCATCTTGAGAAGGTACTGACTGTAGTCCGGCTGGTCTAGCCCGGTCAGCGAAAGCAGATAGCTGCCGAGATAGTTGCTGGACAGCATCTGCCCCTGCATCTCCGGAATGTCGTAATTGGCCCAGATGAGATATTTTGTCTGATACTGCATCTGCTGTTCTTCAAATGTCGCAGTCTCCTGGTCTTTGCCGAGAAGGTACGTCATATAATCGTCGCTGACAGACGGCTGATGATCGCCCCAGAAGCAGATAAGCGTTTTTTCGTCGCACTCAGAGAAATAGTCGATCAGATACTTAAGAGCGTCATTGGAGATAGAGATCAGCGTCTCGTACTGCTCCGCCTGACCCTTGTAATCGCCCTCGTAGCCAAAGACCTCGACAGTTGACGGAAAACCGATCGTCTTATACTGGCTGTGGTTCTGGATCGTGACATTGAAAATGAAGAGCTTCTCGCCCTCCTCCTTCTGCTCGACCAGATCCGTAATCATCTCATAGTCGCACTGGTCAGTGACAAGACCGCGCATCAGCTTCGGATTCACAAAATCGTCCAGCGAAATAAACTCGTCAAATCCCATACGCGGATACACGAACTCACGGTTCCACCCGTTCGGGTAGTACGGATGCATAGCAATCGTGCGGTATCCCTGCGCTGACAGCGTTCTGGCAAGCGAGTACTGATCCGACTTGATATAGGAATTGTAGACGACATTGGACGGCTGCATCATGGTTGAATTGCCGGTGAGGAATTCGTACTCCGTGTTGGCTGTGAAACCTCCGAGCACAGACACCATGAGCGGACCGGTCTGCGCGTTCTCCGTGATCGTGTCAAAGTACTCGCACGGATTGCTGCTCATCCGAAGGCCCGGATAAATGGTCATGTCCGCATAAGTCTCGTTCATGATGCAGATAATGTTATCGGGAATAATTGCATCGGAAATCTCATATTTGCCGTCGGTCTTTCGACTGGTCTCAATGATCTCACCGACTCTGTCGTCCGAATAGCCTTCCGGCGGCTCCGGGAACGATGCTTTGGCAAATGCAAAAAAGCCCGATTCCATTCCAAACAGCTTATATGTATACTGCGGATGCCAGTCTCTCAGCCAGATGCCCGTATCCGCAAGAAAATCGGTCCTGAATATCACTATATAGAAGGCCGCAGTGATCCCGATGAAAATAATCCTCGACGCGATCTTGCTCCACAGTTTCTTCCCTATGTGATAATTTCCCAGATGTAGGTACAGAATTATTATAGAAAAAACGCCGCATATACCGGTGACCATCTGCCAGGACAACTGGTATACATAGCCATGGGCTACATTCATTGCTGTCTTGAAGGAAGAGAAATCGACCCACTGGAGCGGTATCGACCTGAACTCCAAAATAAAGCAGTTGGCCATGCCCCACACCAGAAACAGTATATTTCCGGCTATCATACCCAAAGTTACCGAATTCGTGAGGAACACGAACATGATGTATATAGCCAGAGTGATGCCGCATCCAAGAATAATATACTGATTCTGAAGCAGACTGATCCACGGATTATTGATGAGCTCTATAACAAAAAAACTCATAGCGGCATTCACGCCGATCATGACCACAGAAATGACGGCTGTAATCTCCGGCGCTGTTTTGCCGGCTGCCTTTCCTTCACTCTCTTCGGCATTTTTTCTAAGTCTCAAAAGATGAAGAATGCCGATCAGAGTCACAAAGGCTATAATGACACAGGCACCGATAAAGAACCACGGTCTCATCGGTTCAATTTTCATTGCGTACTGGTCCGTCTCAGTTGACTCTCCGTAAAAGAGTTCTCTGTGCAGGAACAAAAAGATCAGTGCGCCGACACCTGCTGCCCCCTGCGCCGCAAGCAGCAGATTATAAAACAGTTTAGTTCTTTTCAATGATTTACTCTCCTAACGGCTTTGTGGCATTTGCCAGCCACTCAAGCTCATCCCCGGAAAGATATGGGGAAATCTTCTCGTACACCTGTCTGTTATATGAATTTAACCGTTCGATATCCCGCGGCTGCATATACTTTACATCAATCGCGCGCGTATCGATCGGTGCAAATGTCAGCGGCTCAAATCTCATGAACTGCCCGTACTCATTCATCTCGTCTTTTGCAGTGAGAAGAATGGTCTCAAGTCGGATCCCGTGGCTGTTCTCCACGTACATGCCCGGCTCGTCGGAGACGATCATGCCCTCCTCGAATACCGCCTCCTTCATACCAGGTCCGTACTGATACCGAATATTCTGCGGCCCCTCGTGTACATTCAGGATATAGCCGATTCCGTGGCCTGTCCCGTGGTTAAAATTAAGTCCCAGATCCCAGAGCGGAGCTCTGGCATAGGCATCGAGAAAACGTCCTGTCGTTCCGTGAAGGAACTTAGCATTCAGAAGGTTCAGATTGGCCACCGTGACCAGTGTAAAGTCCCTCTTCTCTACTTCCGTCAGCGGTCCGCATACGACTGTCCTTGTTACATCGGTCGTCGCTCCCATGTACTGACCGCCGGAATCGACAAGGTAAAATCCTTTCTTCTCCACAACAGCGTAGTTTTCGGGGGTGGCTGAGTAGTGAGCCATGGCAGCATTTGCGCCGTATGCGGAAATCGTCGGGAAAGACAGGCCGATGAAGCCCGGCACCTCAGCCCTCAGGCTATCCAGCTTTTCGGCGGCTGTCAGCTCATTCAGTTCGAAACTCTCCTCCCCCAGCGCATCGACACGATGGTCGAACCAGCAAAGGAAGCGGCAGAGCTGCACGGAATCCTTGAGATAAAACTCACGGCTCTTTTCCACCTCGACCGGATTTTTCATGGCTTTCATAAGCTCTGTCGGGTTGACAGCCTTGATGACTTTACCTTTTTTGCACAGAATATCCGCTATACAGGCGCTCGTAGCACTTTCCTCGAACATGACGGGACCGTCAAGTTCCGTCTCCCTAAGGAAGTCAATGACACTGTCATACGGATGCAGCGCGATGCCGGACTTCTCGGCAAATGCCGCAAATACTCCCGTAACTTCCTCATCCTGAATGAACAGATCAAATGTCTCCATTCCGATCAGGGCATAGCTCAGCATTACAGGATTGCAATAGATGTCATTGCCGCGGGCTCCGAGAAGCCATGCTATATCGTCGAGCTTTGAGAGCATGAAATAAGAGGCCTTCTTTTCGGCCATAGCCTTTCTGACCCTCTCGGTTTTGTGTTCAAATGACTCGCCGAGCAGTTCCTCCGGCAGCATGTAGACCGGATGTTTCGGCATGTCCGGGCGATCTGTCCAGATGCCCTCCGCCGGCTCAAAGTCAATGCGGCATACGGCACCGCAGGAGGACGCGATATTCTTATACATTCGCGCCTGGCCTGCCCCGATGCACCTTCCGTCGAACGCGAGGACAGTCCCTTCCGACATTATGTTCTTCAGATACGCAGTCACCTTGGGAACATCCGGTTCACCCATCTTCATGAGATGAATGCCGCTGCCCTTCAGCTCATTTTCTGCAGAGATGAAATATCTGCCGTCTGTCCACAGCTCGGCAATATCCGCTCCTATGATCAGGGTGACATTGTCGCTGGTGCAGCCTGAGAAAAACTCGCTGACCTTGAAGTAGTCCCCCACGTATTCCGATGCATGATAGTCAGAGGAACCGATCAGCACATAGTCAATACCTTCGTCAGTCATGCGTTGTCTCAGCAGACTGATCCGCTCTCTTACGTTCATCAAAATTCTCCTTTATTCAAATCTCGCTTGTTGCACTGTTAAAACCAGATTACATATCAGATTCCTGCGGTTTCACTGATCACTCATGCACAAATTCCAGGGTCTTTAAAAAGTGATCAGCCATCTCCGGCCACTCCGTGACCTCCGGAACAGGAAAATCGTCCCTGGTCATGACGCCGCTTCCGAAATGACTGTTCTCAAGAAGTTCCTTCTTGACCGGATCCGGCACCGGGAGACGTCCGTCAAGAGCTGCCTTTGTGATTGCGAAGACCTGCTCGTAGGTATAGCTGTCATTTGTCCTGTAGGTGGCCCATGTCTCATTTGCAAGAGAGAGACCGTGACGCCCTACGGAGAAGTAGTGGAAGCCTGAACGAATACCGTTGGCCCTAAGCGCTGTGAGATACATAAAGCTGTTCTCGGGCGGGACCGTCAGATCCTCTGCGGTCGTGAAAAGAAACGTCGGCGGCGTATCTATGGTGACCTGCTTTTCAAGGGACATATAGTTAAGCTCATCGCTCCTTGTCTTGCACCCCGGCAAAGTTTCCCCGAGTAAAGCTCCCTCCGCCTCCTCACAGGTATATCCAAGAAGAGCCCTGATCGTACCTTCGTGCGCGTAACCGCCTGTCGAAATGACAGGGTAAGCCAGAATCGCGGCATCAGGCCGTGCACTGATTGTTTCAAGGTCATACCTGGTCTCGGAGACATCTTCGTGATGATTGCATAAAGACGCTGCAAGATGACCTCCGGCAGAAAAACCGAGGACAGCAATCTTATCCGGAATGACCTGATACTCATTTGCTCCTGCCCGGATGATTCTTAAAGCTCTGGCGGCATCCCGAAGGGCCTGCATTTTGAGCGGGTGCATATCGAGCAGATTGACAGTGTACGTCAGCACGAACGTATTGTAGCCTCTATCATAGAACTCCTTCGCGACAATTTCCCCTTCTCTGCAGGAGACGAACCAGTAGCCGCCTCCGGGAATAACAAGAATTGCGGGTCTCGCCTTGTCCTCATGAATGTACGTGTGAATATTCGGTATAAATCCGTAGGATGCCGGATAGTCATACTCATTTGCATTCCATACGTTAACTCTCTCCTGGCGCATGCAGACCTCCTTGTGGTCAATAATCAATAACATAGACTAACACAAAATAAAAAACTTGGCAAGCGTACAGGATAATCGTTAGGTTAGTCAGATAAATGTGGCTGTTCAGAAGGGCTTACTGATATTCATCGGGTTTGTCATATGACAGTAAAAGTTCAGAAGAGCTGTTATAATACTTCGTTACCGGCAGCAAAGCATCCATCTTCGTGAGAAAAACATTGCAGGTCCTTCCCTGTGAGATCAAAAAAGCTTTAGCTTTTTAAGCTCACAGAAAGGACCTGCGTTTTTCGGTACCAGGTACCCAATACAGCTCGCCTGAACTTTTACATATGGATCGAAAAAGGCTGCCGCGTAAAGCGGCAGCCATGACACTGCGAGTTGACATTCGCAGCGTGAGAATCAGCTTAAGTTGTTGATCAAGCCTTGCACTCTGCGAAGCCAAGCGGGTTGCCTTCGTTGAAGTTGCGGGCGTTCTCAAGAGTTACAGCAGCGATAGCCTGAAGTGCTTCGCGTGTGAAGAATGCCTGATGAGATGTCAGAACAAGGTTCGGGAACATAAGCAGTCTTGCTGTGATGGAATGCTGCAGATAATCGTCTGAATGGTCTGTGTAGACATTCTCATCCTCGCCCTCATAAACGTCAAGACCGACAGCGTGGAACTTGCCATCCTTAAGAGCATCAATCAGGGCTTCTGTATCGATGAGGCCGCCGCGTGCTGTGTTGACCAGCATAGCGGTGTCTTTCATCATGGAGATAGCCTTGGCATCGATCAGATGATATGTGCCGCCCTCGCCCATGATAAGCGGTGCATGCAGAGAAATAAGGTCAGCCTTCTGAAGGAGCTCTTCCTTGGAAACATAGGTAAGAAGTCCTTCATCGACCAGCGACTGATTCGGGAAAGCATCCCATGCGATGACTGTCATGCCGAAGCCCTTGCAGATTCTTGCTGTGCACTGGCCGATCTTGCCTGTGCCCATGATACCTGCAACTTTGTTGTGAAGGTCAACACCAAGAAGTCCGCTGAGCGCGAAGTTGTTGTCCTTGACCTTGTTGTAAGCCTTGTGCAGTCTTCTGTTGGCTGTTGTGATAAGAGAGATTGCATGCTCTGCAACTGCGTACGGAGAATATGCCGGTACGCGGCAGACAGTGATGCCGCACTCTTTAGCTGCCTGAAGGTCAACATTGTTGAAGCCTGCGCAGCGGAGGAGGATCAGCTTGACACCGCACTCTTTAAGTGTCTCAACAGCTGCTCTCGGGCACTCGTCATTAACGAAGATGCAGACAGCGTCATAACCCTTGGCAAGGTTTGCGGTTTCAGGTGTGAGGCGTACTCTGAAATACTTGATATCGCAGTTATATGTGCCTTCGCCCTTGTCTTTTGCCAGCTCGCTGAAGAAGATGCGGTCATAATCCTTTGTTCCGAAGAACGCGATCTTAAGGACTTCAACTTTTTTCTTCTCTGTGAATTCATCGGCGAGGACCTTCTTGATTGCCTCAAGAGCCGCGTCTTCATCGCCGCCCTCAGCAGCGATCTCAAGAACCGTACCCTGCTTAGCATTCAGCGCAAGGATCTGAAGAACGTTATTGCCGTTGGCAACCTTATCGTTTCCCTTGATGGTGATTGCAGAAGCAAGGTTTACGCAGCACTGTGCAAGGAGTGCAGCCGGACGAGCATGGATACCAAGTGAATTAGTAACCTCATAATTAAATGATTTCAAAGTATTTCTCCAATCTGGAGCGCTCTCTTTTGAGGATGATGTGTTCCTCGAAGACTCTCTCCGCCGCTCCCGCGGAAGAGCCCAGCTGGGCAGGCATCACGAACACTTACCTACCAGTCACTATGCAACATTCTTATAGAATTTTAGCACAAACACAGGGCAAATGGTAGTATTTTTGTTGTTAATATTTACGAAAAATAGCGTATTTATCAACAAAATCACGCATTCGGAACAGTTCTTTACGCGTGAAAGAGTAAAAATATGACTTGAGTAAATCTGAAACACAGAATATCTAATCGTACAGTCAGAATTTTAACAGAGAGAGCTTTGAAGCAACGTCAAAAAAGACCGGGCCACAATCCGTGACCCGGTCCGGTTTAAGCTTTATCATTCTTTTTGGGAATGATATCATACTTGGCGGCACTCAGCAGTGTTGCCTTTCCGCCCTCGGCGAAGAACTCAACATCGATATCCGTCGGATCCGGATATACGTTGGCGGTAATGCAGTAACGTCCGTCATTGATGAAAACCTCGGAGGAGATGACGTCGAGGAAAATATCGAACTTGATCGTCTCGGAATCATCGACATCGCAGGTGCGGGTATTCTGGTTAGTCTCAGAGCCTGTCAGCTTGATGCCGCCCTTGGACCTGTCAACGATCACGACCTTCTTCTTCGCGTCATAATAAGCGACCGTCTCATGTTCCGTGCCCTTGAAATATCTGACACCTACCTTCTCGGCATCATCAACCTTGAATTCAGCCACGATCTCGATGACATTACCTTCAATTCCTTCTACAGAGATTGAAGTATTATCGAGTTCGATGTCCTCAGCTGAGACTTCATTTGCACGGCACGCGATGACTTCTCTGGCAGGAATCTGATACAGTCTGCCGTTCTTGAATTCCATCTCGCGCGGAAGTGTGTATGTGCCTACCCAGTTATCGACCTGTGTCGGGTAAGAACGGTCCCACATCTCTTTCCATGCGATCATGATATTGCGTCCATCCGGCATCTTTACTACCTGCGGCGCATAGAAGTCAAATCCGGAATCAAGCTCACAGATCTCCTTCATATGGAAGGCGCCAGTCTTGAAATCCAGTTTTCCGTGGATATAAACATTGGAATGTACATTCTCATACTTATTTCCGTCCTGCGGTAGATTCTGCGGACTTGCGAGGACGATATCCTCTCCGTTCGACTGGAAGAAGTCCGGACACTCATATACACCGTCAAGCTTAAAGTATGCCTTTTTAAAGCCTTTCTGAGGATGGATCAGCTTGCCGCAGTATTGCCAGTGAAGCAGATCTTTGGACTTGAACAGAATGATGTTTCCGTCGCCCAGAACGACCTGCGGTTGTCCTCCGAGAACCTCTGCCGAGGGAGCTTTGACCACATGATGTACAGAATCACTGCTGATCGTCTTGATTTCCGTCGGTGCACTTACACCATGCTCTTCTGTCTCCTGATTCTCAATATGGAAGACCAGATTCTCATTGAAAGGAATAGGCTCCTGATTCGCGTCTTCATTTTCAGAGTCTGTATTGGCAGCCTGAGCGGAAGGACTACCTGAATCAACCGGATCATCTCCGTACTTAGCCCAGTATGCTTCCGGATTCTTAATGAAATCTTCCTGATCCATGGCATCCGGATCGAACTCGAACGCGTTGGATTCAATGTATTCTTCAAATGCTTCTCGATGCTTTTCCGGAATGATCCTTGTGCCGGCAAAGCAATAGTACCATCCGTCCTTCACGATGATCTTAGGATCGCGGAAGTCACGGGTCGATACTTCTTCATCGAGCATCTCTGCAGTCAGCACCGGATTGTCGGCGTATTTTTTGAATGTTATGCCGCCGTCATCCGAAACTGCAAGACATTGTCTCTGTCTGTCAGGCTGCGCTGCTGTGTACATGAGAACCAGTTTGCCATCTTTCTCGATCGCGTTGCCGGAGCAGCATCCGCAGATAGCCTCGTACTCTTCATCCGGTACAAGGGCGATGGGAAGAGCCTCCCATGTTACGAGGTCGGTCGAGGTCATATGCAGCCAGTGCATCGGACCCCACTTTGAGTCATGAGGATAATGCTGATAAAAAAGATGAACCTTACCGTTGTAGTAGATCATCCCGTTCGGGTCATTTGACCATCCCGATGGGACATTTGCATGATACTTTTGTTTGTATCTGTTATTGACCTTCATTTCTCCTCCATTAATTATTTATTAGCGGCAATGCCGCATGAATTCCACGTAACATCAGTTTAATATATCTGAAACCAATTAACAAGAGATTTCAGGCCAAGTCTCGGGAAGTTCGCATGTATTCAGTGTTTTCACGTGTTCATGCGGTTTATCCCTCTAAAGGCTGTGCGGGCAGCGTGATGACCCGAATTTGTTATTCCTCAAAAGGACGTACGCGCAGCTTAACTCCGAGGGATTCGCATATAGCTTCGGCTGTCTCCTGCTCTTCTTTCGTTGTCACCTTGTCGACCACAGTCATGACAACATTCGGAACATAGTCCCTGCAGTTCCTTGCATAGTCGAGCATTGCCTTGTAGGAGCCGATCCCGAACTTTGACCGGGTGAGTTTAAGATAGGTCTCCGCATCATTTGCATTCAGACTGATGGAGACTGTATCGATGAGTCCTTTAAGGTCCGGCGCTGTGTTACGGCCCCAGATGAGGTCAGCCAGGCCGTTCGTATTTATTCGAATCTTTATATCGGACTTTGAACGAATGTAAGACGCAACTTCCAAAAGCTCCGGCAGTCTCTCCGTCGGCTCGCCGTATCCGCAGAATACGACCTCATCATAAAGTTCAAGATCCCATGTATCTATACTTTCGATGATTTCACTGACAGACGGCTCGTGTTCGAGCCAGAGTGAGTCAGATCCAAAGACTCCGGGACCGTTTTGACGCAGGCAGAATGTACATGCGCACGGGCAGCGGTTGGTCATATTAACGTAGATTCCGTTCTTAACTTTATATGTAATTGTCATACGAATACTCTCCTGAGTTCAAACAAATGCTCTTCAAATGCAATTCCGTCCGTCTTGGGAAGCCCCATCTCCATCGTCGTCGCAAGGCACCTGCCTATAAATTCCGACGCGATCCATACAGATTCCACAAAATCAATGCCACGGACAGCACATCCCGAGATGATCGATGAGAAAACATCGCCGGTCCCCGATCTGTTCTCTCCTATTTTCGGCGTCATGACAAGTTGAGGCTCTATATCCCTGGAGTAAACATAGTTCTCAAGATATCCCTCTTTTCTGTTCAGACCGGATATCACGATTCTCACCGCGTTGTCACTGTCGCACAGGTCTTCCAGCTTTTGGCAAAGATGCCGGAGATCTCTCGTTGTCATATCTTCATGGTACTCGGTCTTTGTCAGGATGCAGGCTTCTGTCAGGTTGGGAGTCAGTATATCCGCATACGGAAGAAGGCGGTGCATCTTCTTTGCCAGCTTCTCGCTGTAGCCGTGGTACAGCTTTCCGTAATCACCCATGACAGGATCGATGAGGACAGTCGTCGATTCATCGGCAAAATCCTGAAGAAAATCTCCTACAATCTCGATCTGTTCCTCCGATCCCAGAAATCCTGTCACCACACCGGAAAATCTGAGGTCAAGCTTTGCCCACTCCCCGATATAACGGCGCATATGGTCGGTAAAATCCACCCGGTAATAGCTGTCAAAACCGGTGTGATCAGAGAACACCGCTGTCGGGACCGGACAGCACTGAATTCCCATAGCAGAAATAATCGGAAGCGAGACCGCGATCGAGCAGCGGCCGAACCCGGAAAAATCGTTAATTACAGCGATCTTCTTCTGCCTGTTGTGATCCGTATTGTTCATATACTCTCCGCCCCTTACGAGTATCCGGCTTATCACACTGTCATACGTGTAAAAGCCTGATATTGAAAAACTGCCGCTGCTCTCTTTTGAGCAGCGGCAGTCATCATGAATCTGTTTACAAAGTCTAATTACAGCTGCGGGCCCGCCGGAACAAGTGCCTTGCCTGCCTCGTTGCCTGTGTACTTGACAAAGTTCTTCTGGAATCTGGAAGCGAGGTCAACTGCCTTCTTCTCCCACTCTGCTGCGTCAGCATATGTGTCGCGCGGATCCAGGATTGCCGGATCAACGCCCGGAAGTTCTGTCGGAACCTCAAAGTTGAAGTACGGGATCATCTTTGTCGGAGCCTTGAGAACGTCGCCGTTCAGGATCGCGTCAATGATACCGCGTGTGTCCTTAATGGAGATACGCTTGCCTGTGCCGTTCCAGCCTGTATTTACAAGGTAAGCCTTGGCGCCGGACATTTCCATTCTCTTGACAAGCTCCTCAGCGTACTTGGTCGGATGCAGCTCAAGGAAAGCCTGACCGAAGCAGGCGGAGAATGTCGGAGTCGGCTCTGTTATGCCGCGCTCTGTGCCTGCGAGCTTAGCTGTGAAGCCGGACAGGAAGTAATACTTTGTCTGCTCCGGCGTAAGGATGGATACCGGCGGAAGAACGCCGAACGCATCTGCGGACAGGAAGATTACATTTTCAGCTGCCGGACCTGCGGAAACCGGGTTGACATTGAGAACGATCTTCTCGATGTGATCGATCGGGTAAGATACACGTGTATTCTCTGTGACGGACTTGTCAGCAAAGTCAAGCTTGCCTTCAGCGTCGCATGTGACGTTCTCAAGAAGAGCGTTGCGCTTGATTGCGTTGTAGATATCCGGCTCGGATTCCTTGTCGAGGTTGATGACCTTAGCGTAGCAGCCGCCCTCAAAGTTGAAGACACCGTTGTCATCCCAGCCATGCTCGTCATCGCCGATGAGGAGTCTCTTCGGGTCTGTGGAAAGAGTTGTCTTGCCTGTGCCGGAAAGACCGAAGAAGATAGCAGTGTTCTTGCCTTCCATATCTGTGTTTGCGGAGCAATGCATGGAAGCGATGCCCTTCAGTGGCAGATAGTAGTTCATCATGGAGAACATACCCTTCTTCATCTCGCCGCCGTACCATGTATTCAGGATGACCTGCTCACGGCTTGTTACGTTGAAGACGACAGCTGTCTCGGAGTTGAGGCCGAGTTCCTTGTAGTTCTCTACCTTAGCCTTGGAGGCAACATAGGAAATGAAGTCCGGCTCAAATGTCTCAAGCTCTTCTGCGGTCGGCTTGATGAACATGTTCTCTACGAAATGTGCCTGCCATGCGACTTCCATGATGAAGCGGACAGCCATGCGGGTGTCTTTATTGGCGCCGCAGAAGCAGTCGACAACATAAAGCTTCTTCTCGGAGAGTTCCTTGATGGCGAGTTCCTTGCAGGCAGCCCATGTCTCTTCGCTGGCTACGTGGTTGTCGTTCGGATATTCCGGCGTCGTCCACCAGACAGTGTCCTTGGAGTTTTCATCCATAACGATGAATTTATCTTTAGGAGAACGGCCTGTGTAGATACCTGTCATAACATTGACAGCACCGAGCTCTGTGAGCTGACCTTTGTCAAAACCTTCAAGTGACGGGTCCATCTCATCTTCAAAGAGTTTCTCATAAGACGGATTATAGATTATCTCAGTTGTACCTGTGATACCGTATTTTGTTAAATCAAGTGTTGCCATATTCACTCCTCTTTTCTTGAAAAACTGTTTTCGTTTTCAGTTAGCTATCATACACTACTTGCTCTTAAAAAGCAAGTTGAAACGATATTCGAATACCAGAATTATATGCCGACCTGTTATCTGATTCTGTACAGGAAAGTAACGATCTGGCCGCGGCCGCAGTCAGTATTGATAGCGAGAGCTCCGTCTCTTATCCCCTTCGTAACGCCCTGTCACAGCAGCTCTTCAATCGGTTCCCCGATCGTGTTCTCCGGCATGGCGACGCCGAAGTTCTCTGCGATCGTCGCTCCGAGTGCTGCAAATGTATCCCTCTCCGGAATCTCACCCCCGCCTGCAAATGAAGGCGAGTACGCAATCATCGGCACCTTCTCCCTCGTGTGGTCGGTGCCCGTCCAGGTCGGATCATTCCCGTGATCGGCGGTCAGGATCAGAAGATCGTCGTCTTTAAGCAGCGGCAGGAGTTCTCCGAGCTTTATATCGAATCTTTCAAGTTCCTGCCCATATCCGACCGGGTTCCTGCGATGGCCCCACAGGGCGTCGAAATCAACCAAGTTCACAAAGCAGAGACCTGTAAAATCGGTCTTCGCAATGTCGATCGTCTGCTCCATGCCGTGCACGGAGCTGTCTGAATGCCAGGTCTTCGTTATTCCCTGTCCCACGAAAATGTCATTGATCTTCCCGACGCCGAGCACATCAAAGCCCTCATCTTTCAGGACGTTCAAGACCGTTCTGCCCGTAGGCTCAAGGGCGTAATCATGGCGGTTCGACGTCCGCTTAAATTCACCCTTATGCATGCCAACGTACGGCCTCGCGATGACGCGGCCGACTCTCCACTCGGGCTTCATAGTGAGCTCCCGGGCAATCTCGCAGTACCTGTAGAGCGTATCAACCCCCATCGTCTCCTCATTGCCGCAGATCTGAAGTACAGAATCCGCGGATGTATAAACGATCAGCTTGTCGTGATATATCTCCTCCTCGGCCAGTTCCTCAAGAATCTCTGTACCGCTGGCAGACTTGTTTCCTACAATCTCACGACCGGTCTGCCGTTCCAGCTCTTCGATGAGTTCCTTCGGAAAACCTGTATCCGTAAAAGTTACGAATGGCTGGGTCGTGTAGATCCCCATCATCTCCCAGTGTCCGGTCATTGTGTCCTTGCCGCTGCTTCTCTCATTAAGCGCGGTGTAGATTCCCAACGGATGCTCAGCCGGGGTCACTCCTGCCATCGGTTTGAGGTTCGCAAGTCCGAGCTTTACAAGGTTCGGAATTTTAAAGTCCGTCATGTGCTCCGCAATGTGCGCAAGAGTGTCCGCCCCCTTATCTCCGTAATCTGCGGCGTCGGCAGCATTTCCCATACCCACCGAATCGAGGACAATCAAAAATACTCGTTTATACTTTTGTGACATAGAGCGCCTCCTTAAATAGGAACATAGTGTATACCGCTTCTGGTAATATTTTATCATATAAGTATCTTCGTTGTTAGCATAATACGAAACTTCTTCATGCAAATATTCATTCCTGTATATAAGTGTTATATCCTCTCTTCAATGGAAGAATGCTAAAATCTATTCCACTTCATGTTTTATTATGTTATATTTTATAAAAGCTTATTCCAATAAGGGGGTTATTTTCCATGAAACAAAAACGAATGAGAATCTTTCTCATAGTTCTCGCCGCAATACTTGCTCTTTTTGTGGTGAGAACATTTATGACACCGGGACACGTGCCTGAGGATTATGTGACTCCGTATTACTCGAGCATTTTATCCCTGCTTCCTCCGGTCGTGGCCATTGCGCTCGCCCTCATTACAAAGGAAGTGTACAGTTCACTCTTCCTCGGAATTCTGACCGGAGCTATGCTCTACTCCAACGGAAACCTTGAACTGGCTGTGAACACGATGATGTACAACGAGAACGGAGGTATGCTTCCGAACCTTACGGACATTTCTCACGCAAGTATTCTCGTGTTCGTCGTCCTTCTCGCAACAGTGACCACGCTGATGAACAAATCCGGCGGGTCCAAAGCTTTCGGCGACTGGGCCTCCACCCACATTAAGACGCGTGTCGGAGCTCAGCTGGCGACCATGGCTCTTGGCGTCCTGATCTTCGTCGACGACGGTTTCAACTGTATGACCGTCGGTTCTGTCATGCGGCCTCTGACCGACCATTACAGAGTTTCAAGGTCCAAACTCTCCTACATCATCGACGCCACCGCAGCACCGGTCTGTATAATCGCTCCGATCTCCAGCTGGGCAGCAGCCGTATCCTACTCACTGCCGTCCGATATAGAAGTAAACGGATTTACTGTGTTCCTTCGAACTATCCCGTACAATTTCTACGCGCTGGGTACGCTGATGTTCCTCTACACGATCATCACCGGCGGCAAAGATTACGGCCCGATGAAAACGCATGAGGAAAACACTATGAAGACGGGCGACCTCTGGAATGATCCGTCGAGACGTGCCGACGAAAAAGAGACAGACGGTCAGCTCGGCAGCGGACGCGTGTCGGATCTGGTCATTCCGGTGGCTTCGCTCATTATCTGCTGTATCATCGGTATGCTCTATACCGGCGGTTTCTTTGAGGGCGAGGGCTTTGTCGATGCATTTGCCAATTCGGATGCAGCCCGCGGCTTTGTCATGGGAAGTCTGATTGCCATTATCATCACATTTTTCCTCTACATGTGGAGAGGCACCGTATCTTTCGAAGAATTCATGAAGTCGATCCCGGAAGGCTGGGGCACAATGGTAGGTCCTATGGTCATTCTGGTCATGGCGTGGACGCTCTCTGGCATGACAGGACTTCTCGGAGCCCGTGAATTCATCCATGACGTCATGGCAGCTTCCGCCGGGCATGTAAAGATCCTTCTCCCGATGATCATCTTCCTGGTCGCCCTGTTCCTGGCGTTCTCAACAGGAACAAGCTGGGGAACATTCTCCATCCTGATCCCGATCGTGTGCGGCGTCTTTGTTCCCGGTGATGAGATGTTCATCATCGGCATCGCTGCCTGCCTTGCCGGTTCTGTGTGCGGAGACCACTGCTCGCCGATCAGCGACACAACAATCATGTCGTCGGCCGGGGCCAAGTCCAACCACATAAATCATGTATCAACACAGATGCCCTACGCGCTGACTACGGCAGCTGTGTGCGCTGTCGGTTACCTGATCGCCGGCGTCTTCGGGTACTATATGGACTCCCCGCTGGCCCTTATCTCTCTGCCGATCATGCTTGCAATACTTGTCGGCGTGATTGTTGTGATAAGGAAGAGGGTCACGGCTTAATTGCATTTTACATTTTGAAAAAAGGAGCTGCCGCGTTATTGCGACAACTCCTTTTGTATTTTCACAAGTAAATCTTGATTTGAGAATCGGCATTGACAGATGCTGAACAGAAACAAGTCAAGGAATTAAATAACACGCATCGGCGCATACGCATCCCGAACGAACGCCCGCATCTCCTCTTTCGTATCGAAAAGAGCAAGCATATAATCATTCCCCATCAAGCGACCGATCGCAGGAGGCATCTCGCCTGCGCGGTAAATGTTCTCTCCGTGCATTCTCCACAGATCCTCACCCGAATATGTGTAGACAGCGTTATCTCTGCGGCCGATGTAGAGACTATAGCGCTTCGGTCCGTTATAAACATGCCTCGGCTCATCGAATACGATCATATCTGACCAGATCCGGAACATATCTGCGCTCTGGCCGATGTTGATCAGCTCCGGGGTAAATCCGCCGGCAGGTCTCATGTTGACCTCAAGGCCGACGATGTCGCCGACATCACCCAGCCCCTCTTTGGCTTCTGTCAGCCTGAAGAACTCGAGGTGGAAAGCGCGGCTCCTTACGTCGAAGGCAGCAAGCGTTCTCTCTCCCGCGTCGCGGATGTCATCCGGCACTTCCTTGTCAACATAGTACCAGCAGGGAACGCCTTCGTTCAGCATGTCCATGATGGAGTTCTCCGTTATGTGGCTGGCTGCAAACAGAACTTTGCCCTGACTGTTCACAATACCGTCAAATGTAGTGACTGAGCCCTTGACGAACTCCTCCATGACATAGGGGATCGACGGCAGATAGTCAAAAAAGTTTTTCACGTCAGCTTCACATTTCAGTTTGTAGGTCGCCTCGGCGCCGACGCCGCGGTCCGGCTTGACAACGACCGGATAGCCGACGGTATCAATAAACTCAAGGGCCTTCTCTATGGTGGAGACGAGCTGCCACCTCGCTGTAGGCACGCCGGCTGCTTCATAGCGCTCCTTCATTCCCGACTTGCTGCGAAATCTTCCGATTTCATCGGATTTAAGGCCGGTTAGCACATTGAAATCTGTCCTCAGGGCGGCGTCGAGCTCCAGCCAGTACTCGTTATTGCTCTCGATCCAGTCCATCTTGCCGTAGCGTCCGGTGAAATAGCCGACCGCGCGGATCATTTCATCATAGTTCTCAAGGGAATCGACTCTGTAATACTCAGTCAAAGCCCATTTAAGATCATCCCGCAGCTCATCATACGGAGCGTCGCCGATTCCGAGAACATTGGCGCCATTCTCCTTTAGGCCGACGCAGAACTGCGCGTAGTCAGTCGGGAAGTTAGGGGAAATAAATACAAAATTCATAGGACCTCCTTAAAGTTCCCACTCATGTTGAATCTTATATGTCAAGCGGCAGCAGGCCGCACATCGCGTGGGAGCAATATTGATAACATCGCAATTTTCACAAGTATACCTACAGCACATCCATGTGTCAACAAAGTAAGTGAAACTTCGTGCAATCGAGTCGCTCTGCCGGGTTGCGCGAAAACCGGATCGCAGAAAACTGATACATATCAGCTTCATCCGCGATCCGGTTACTCATTTCACATTGTCAGTTGTCCTGCAAAGCACCATCCTGGGAAACAGTCTCCTGGGATGTACTCTCCTGTGCGGTATTCTCCTGCGAGAATCTCTTCCCGCCCGGTCCACCCTGACCTTTGCGTCCGTAGCTGCCATTTTGCATGCCGCCCTGATTCATACCGCCGAACATTGAACCTCCGGCAGCGCCGCTTGTCGTAGTAATCTCTTCAAGTGTGACTGTCTCCTCGGTCTCACCGACAGATATTGTGTAGGTCTCGCCGAGCTCCATCTCCGGGCAGCTGATATTCACAGACGTGAAGGCATTAGGAACCTCATAGCTCATAAGAACGTTGCCGTCGCTGTCTCGAAGCGTCAGT
This sequence comes from uncultured Lachnospiraceae bacterium, assembly GCA_902788035.1. Taxonomy (GTDB): domain Bacteria; phylum Bacillota; class Clostridia; order Lachnospirales; family Lachnospiraceae; genus Chordicoccus. The sequence continues at coordinate 93,832 of CADAIL010000009.1, forward strand.
GTAGTCCCGGCCTCAGCACCCGTCTGCAGATTGTAAAGGACCGAGCACTGTGTAGATGAAGAACCAAAACCTTCGGCCATCTGGCTGCTGCCGCAGGCAATTATGCTGCCGCCGCTGATCTCGCAGACACCGCTGTTCTCTGTGGCACAATCAATAGCATTGTTGCCGCCATCGCCTGTCAGGCTGACCCGGATCGTGCCGCCGGTTATTATGATGTCTCCGTTCGAATCAATGCCATCAGCGTCTCTTCCGGAATCATTCAGGATTGTAAGGGTTCCTCCGCTGATGTGAATCCATGGGGTCTCAACTGTTGACATATCTTCATCCGAAGTGTCGCCAGATTGAGGTTGTTCGCCTTCCGGCGTTTCACCGAATTCAGGTTTCTCGCCTTCAGGCATCTCTCCCTCCGGCATTTCACCCAACTTAGGTTTCTCGCCTTCAGGCATCTCTCCCTCCGGCATTTCACCCAACTCAGGTTTCTCGCCCTCTGAAGCTTCACCGGTTTCTGTCGTCTCCGTATCTGATGCATTGTAAGATCCGCGCTGCCTCATGCCCTGACCGCCTGTGCCGCCCATTCCGGGACCGCCCATGCCAAAGCCCATGCCGAAACCACCATCGCCGCTGCTCGCATTGATGCCGTCATCAACTGAGTTAATGGTTATATCGCCGCCGGTAATATCTATGTAAGAAGCCTGTATACCCTCGTAGCAGGATGTTATATCAATCGTACCGTCATTCACAGTGACAGTATCGCCTGACTTAATGCCGTGGCTTCCCTGATTAGTGCCGACTGCAATCTTGAAATCTCCGCCGTCGATTGTTATTTGGCCTTCAGCAGCGATGCCCTCGTCGACTGCCGTGATATCAAATTCACCGGACTCTATATAAATATAGCCGCCTTCGTTATCGACCTGGATCGCGTCGTCTCCGGCATTCAGGGTCATCACAGCTTTTGTCATTCTCAGACTGTCATTGACATGGATCGCATCCTTGGCGGATGTCACTGTAAGGTTTCCGCCGGTTATGACCAGATCGTCATTGGCAGTTATGCCATGTGCCGGACCGCCTGATATTGTGAGACTGCCGGCCCCGTTTATGGTAAGGTCATCCCGCGCGTATATAACTCCGTCTATTCCTGCTTCCGCCGCGGAAGTTTCATATTCACTCCCGCTCATAAGCACGCTGTCCTGACCTTCAGCCAGTGTGAGAAATACTTTATCCGCATTCTCAATAATCAAAGCCGCGTTGTCCTGACATGTTATGTTCACGTCATTAAAATACAGCCATATTTTTGCCGCGTCATCGGCGTCGACCGTGATGCTTCCGTCATCAAGAGTTCCTGAAATAACGTAAACACCCGTGCTCGATATAACGACAGCGCCGTCATACGCGTAAGCTCCGTTTCCGGTCACTTGTGCGCTGTCGCCGCTTAGAGTAATTACATTTGCATCGGAAATATCATATTCGGGACTTAAGTCACCGGCAGTAAAATACTGCTGATCCGAATGAGCCTCCGAATCCTCGTCTATGATTTTTTCGATGCCGAAGACCTCACCATTCATGAAAAGGAAGGTCACGACCAGAGCAAATACAATCACGACAACGCAGATCCTGTCAAAATATTTGTGCGTTGACATGCTGCATCCTCCTTATCCCATATAATCGCCGTTGTAGCTGACCAGGACAGCGCTCTCAACGCCGGGAAGGTCTGCGAGTCCGTTAACGAAATCAGTATTATCGTCTTTAAGGCGAATCTCAAGATTCAATTCCACAAGACCTTTCTGCGCAGTTTTGCTCTTAACGATGCACTTCTTCACATTTGCTCTCAGATAGTCCATTGCCTTCTCCTCACTTGCGTGATCACGCGCACGGATAACGACGATGTAGGGGTTGGACATATCTTTGTGATTTGCAAATACAAGTATGATCACACCGATCAGCACACTGCCAAACACAGCAAGAGGTATCATGCCGGCTGCGAGAACGATACCGTCGGCGATTGCCCAGAAAAGGAACGCAATGTCAAGCGGTTCCTTGATCGCCGTTCTGAAACGGACGATGGAGAGAGCGCCGACCATACCGAGCGAGAGGACAACGTTCGATGTCACCGCAAGGATGACAAGCGTCGTGATCATTGTGAGTGCTACAAGGGTCACACCGAAGCTTGATGAATACATAACTCCGGAATATGTCTTTTTATATATATAGAAAATGAAAAGACCGAGGCAGAAAGCCAGCGTGAGCGCAAGGACGATATCCAGAATGCTCACTGCGGTCACATTTTCGAGAAAGCTTGATTTGAAAATGTCGTTGAATGTCATGATGTACTCCTTTATTTACCCGTAAATTCTGCACTGGGCGTATTTTGAAAATGCAGTTACTCTTCGTCCGGGCATCTGTACCGCGGACTTGATGATCGAGGGAAGAAATTCATCCCACTTGACTTCCAGGATCACGATTTGGTCACCTGCCGGAATCGTCACGCAGTCAGGATTCAGAAAATCCGTGCAGGTGAGACCCGTGCGAATATTGTAATCGAACGTGACTCTCACATTTCCCGGTCCGTATATAAAAGGTTCCCTCGTGTAATCCACAATTGTCCTGGGCTTAAGGCCCTGGTATCGAATCTTACAGTAGAATTCCTGCAGAAGAGAATGCTGCGACTCCCTCAGGAATTCATAGTCCCCACAGACGATCCTCTGCGCCTCCTCTTTCGTGAGCGGCGCGCTGTACTTTGTTTCGAGGCCGTTCACTTTGCTCTTCTTCTCGAGCTTTATGAACGAAGTGTCATTGTTATAGTAGCGAATCCTGAATTTTTCTCTCCGGTCAACACCGTCGATTTTCTCCCGGAGCGCCTTATCGCTCAGGTTGTCAAAGTACAGGCTCCGGATGAAATATTTTCCATCCTTCGCGTTTGGATCCCCTCTCGCGACAACTTTGAGCCTTGCCCTTATTGCATAGAGGTCAGCCATGTTTATCTCATGCTTCCACTCATGCCGGTAGTGTATATCCATCTGTTGCTCCCTTCAACTGTGACGGAAAGAATCCGTCCCTATCTGATCTCTACGATTCAATTCAGACTCCTCACTGACTTTCTTGTTTGTGCAGGAGTTGATATCGCATAAAAAACTGTTCAGTGTCCGTTTCGTGACACCGAACAGTATACATTAAAAAAGAATTATGTGAAAACTTTATGTGTAATCTTTAATCATTTTATGTGCAAACTTTAACCATTTTATGTAATTCCGAGCCAAAATCAGCCCGGCTTTTCTTGTTCGAGTGTATCTTTCACGATCCTCCACTCATCAATTAAGCGCTCCAGTGACCACGCTGCGTTGGCAGGTGACGTCGACGGAAGCGTGATGCTGCTCCGTCCGAGTGTTTTGGCCTGATACTTCTCAAATACCCTGCCTGACGTCTTACCGTTCGTAAAAATCTGAACAATCTTGCCGCAGCGGATGATCTTTCCAAGGTCTGTGGGCACTGCATTCTTAATGCTGGCGTCCGATGCCCCGTAGATATCGCACTCATAGATCGAATCCCACATGGCAATCCGGTTTTCTATAAGAAACTGCCGCTTCTCCGGGGTGCTCTGAAAATCCGGCCGTTCAAAGAGCCTTGCCATCACCTTCCAGAAGCGGTTCTGCGGATGCCCGTAGAAGAACCGGGCTTCTCTGGATTTCGGCGATGGGAACGAGCCCAGTATGAGGATCCGCGAGTTTTCATCATACTGGGGCGGTATATTGTGCACTACATGGATAAGCTTCTTTTCCAATACGCCAATTCTCCTTAAGATCCGCAAGCCCTCTTCACCGGCTGCAATCGGCTTTCTCAATTCAGCCGGTACGCTTCATCGATTCGGCCGTCTCTTTCAATTCAGCCGGCTTTCTTCATCGGTGCGCCAGGCTTTTCCACATAAATCCTCTTCATTTTCTCTAAGAAGCGCCTGTCAGTAATCCCGCAGTCCCGACATATCTGCTCTACCAGTTCTTTGGTCATTCGCTTTGCCTTCCAACACTTCATTCTGTATTCCCAGGTCGGATGAGGCCTAAGCATTGTTTTTGCTCCATACCTGCGCTGGCGTCGGCCTTCTATGTCCAAAATCTCTTTCTCAAGGCAGAACTTCACTCTTTTGGCGGACAATCCGGACTTTCTGATGCCTCCGAAATCCGAGCTGATCTCTCTGAGCCAACCGACGCAGGTCCTCTTCCTGCCAAACAGGAAGATCGGCCTACGCTGCTCTTTGTGTGTCATCTCATGCCCGAGAACGAACGCGAAGAGATCAATAATCGCACCGTCGCTTTTTTCTGCAAATGACTCCCGATACAGTCTGGCCGCCCACCCCGGCGTAAATATTATGACCTTCTGCCCGGGCAGTCCTGTGTGCGCGTTCAGGGAACTCTGGGTCTTCTTTCGGTCATAGAACGGAGTAAAGAAAATAACACTGTTCTCATCAAGAAAATCAATACGCTTAAGCAGCTTATTTATATATATCCTAAACCGTTCCGTATCAAACGCAGGGTCGAGTTCTTTTCTGATGAACTCTTCCGCATCGAGTGAAATAATGTCAATACTGTGCCACGAAAGACTGATATGCAGATAAATGCACAGAAGCGCTATAAGGATCAGTATAAGTAAAATCATTACAATATCTCTCATAGCGACCTCCGTGCTTCATCTTCATCATGATATCTGGATCAGGAACCTGAGTTCATAATCTTTCTTAGCGGAATACTGATATTCCGGCATAATTGCCGGGCCGCACGCTCCGGTGCCGATTCCCTGCTGGAATGCCTGGATTGTTACATAGGTACCTGTACGGATCTCATCCTTCTGATGTTTCATCGTAAAGAGAGCCTTGTCGGTGTAAGGCTTAATACCAAGCTCGAACGGCTTATCTACAGCTTTGAAAGTGACAGTTGTCGTTCCGTCCGACACACTTGCTACGGTGCAGTCACATCTGTTGCCGCTCTCCTGAGGTTTGATGTTCGGCTCCGTCATATCAGCGACACGGCAGGTGACATTTTTGATCGGGAACTGATCCTTCATATCACAGTAGCTCTCACCTGTTCTGCCTGTGTAATTCACAATATCGAACGCTTCGTCGAGGCGGAAGGTCTTTCCGAACCGCGGAAGTATACCGCCGCCCGATACGCAGTGGAGTCGGCTTGTCACAAGGATGCCGTCAGCTGTACCCTCATATGTATCTGTCACAATGAACTTTGCCTTCTTATTGGAAAGCTCCGTCACAACTTTGTAGCCGTTATCGGTCATCTCAGCGGAAACGACCTCTTCCTTCTGCTCAAAGAACGGCTTCATTGTGTTCATAAAGCGCGGGTTAGTGTCATTGTCCGTCGCTGCGCGGTAAAGAATCGTGGACTGGTCTGCTGTCGACAGAATATGGCCGTCCGGCAGAGTCACAGTAAAGGCAGCACCGCTGTAATCGCATGCCGGGTCTAGCGGCATTGTCTCCGGCGCTCCCGGAACACATGCGGCTATAGTGATCTGTTCCTCGGATACGACCCTGTCTGTAAATGTGTCAACTGTCGTGACGATTACAGAGAGATTTCCGTCCACCTCTTTGCCGAGGGTTACTCTGCCCTTCTTTTTGCAGAGAGGATCAACGCCCACTCTCACATTGTAGGCAGAGCCGTCATTCCATCTGAAGGTCATCTTGTATCGCTTTCCATCCGAGAAAGCGGTCGTGTTGAAGAACTCAAAAATGTCATTTCTGACATGTCTCACGCGCATCGGTCTGTAGATAAAGCGCATGATCTTAGCTCCGACAGACGGTCTGCGGTCGGGATAGAAAATGCCGTCCACGCAGAAATTGCCGTCATGCTCCCATTCGCCGTGGTCACCGCCGTAAGTAAAACTGCCATCCTCATGGAGGATCGCATGGTCTACCATCTCCCATACACAGCCGCCCATAAGGTTGTCATACTTGTAGATTTCCTTCCAGTAAGCTTCCGTGTTGCCGGGGCCTACGCCCATGGCATGCGCGTATTCGCACATAAAGTACGGACGGTCGTTAAGTCGTGCCTGTCTCCTTGCATGCTCACCGACGTCATGGACCATCTTGACGCTCGGATACATCTCACTGCCGACATCATAGGCAACTCTCTTGCAGTGAATCGCGCTCTCATAATGGACAGGGATTTTCGAGTGTGCCTTAAGGAATTCATACATGGCATCCGTATTGTTGTAACCACCGGCTTCGTTTCCGAGAGACCACATGACAATAGATGTGTTGGCATGAATCTTATCGCGCTCATATAACCGTGTGATTCGATCCACGTAGCGAGGCTGCCATTTCGGATCATGGCTGATTGAGTTGTAGGTAGGCGGCAGCTGATGCGCAAATGTGCCGTGTGTCTCCAGGTCATTCTCATCCACTATATAGATGCCCAGCTCATCCGCCAACTCAAGAAGAAGCGGATCCGGCGGATAGTGGGATGTGCGGACCGTATCAATATTGAAAACCTTGCACAGCAGAATATCCCGCTCTATCTCATCCGGCGTCATGGTGTAGCCGTTCGTCGGGCTGGTATCGTGATGATTTACGCCATGGAACTTGATCTTGCGTCCGTTGACAAGGAAAACATCGCCCCTGATCTCGACCGTCTTGAATCCGATTCTCTCCCTGACGCACGATGTCTCCGTCTCATAATAAATGTTATAGAGGGTCGGCTTTTCAGCATTCCATTCGATGACATCAAGATCATCAAATGTAACGACCGCCACTCTGTCTTCCGTGGCAACAGTCCTCGTCAAATTGATTCCGTTGCCCTCGACAGTAAATCTGACATCCGTATCCGTGAGTGTCTGAGCTGTCATTTTCAGAGAATATCTATCCCCGTTCTTATCTGTCACAGCTCCGATATCCCAGAAATCTGTAGGTTCAGATACTCTGAGCAGAACATCTCTGAAGATACCGTTGTTGCGGAACATGTCCTGACTCTCAAGATACGTTCCGGTGCACCAGCGTCTTATGACTGCGACGAGCTCATTTTCACCGGCTGTCAGTTTTCCGGACAGGTTAAACTCGGCGGTATTATGTGCGCCCTCGGAGTAACCGACAAATTCACCGTTCAGATAGAGGTCGATGCAGCTTGCGACACCCAAAAACGAAATAATATACTGCTTGTCCGGGTCATCGATCGTCAGCTTCCTGCGATAAACGCCGACGAAGTTGTACTCTTCTCCCGGATCCTTATAGCGCAGAGAAAGCGCCTGATCAACACCGATCCATGAGAATACTTTTCCGACCTTCTCAGTTGTCGGGATCACAGGCGGATTATATGGGAACTGATAGCGGATGTTTACATAGAACGGCTTATCGTAGCCTCTGAACTGCCAGCATGCCGGCACGTCGATCGTGTCAAATTCCATGTTGTCCGTGTCGAGGACTGCCGGAAGCTCTGCAGGCTTCGGGAAGAACTTAAAGTCCCAGTCCCCGTTCAGGCATATAACTTTCTCTGATCTGTACCGCTTTTCCTTCGGCGGGGCGGCGTTAGCCGCGCTTCGGTCCGGATACGGGATAAAATATGTGCGGCCTTGAAGCTTGTTAAGTTCAATTGTACTAAAGTCGCAATAATTTGTGTTATTGATTGAGTATCTCATAGTCATCCTTTCTACCCATCGTCCATAGCGGCGGGGTCATCTCACGCTGTGCTGCTTATTCTTGCCCTGTCCCGACAGGACGGCGGGTGTAAAATCATCCGTATCCGATACGCATGGCTGCGATGTCGGCTTCAGTCGATCACGATCCCCTTCAGAAGACTGCCGAGGGATGTCGTGAGCGGCTCTGATTGTTTCTCTTTCTCGCGCAGCTTCTCTAAAGTGCACTTATAATCCGGGTTCCGCTCGAGCTTCGAAATGATTCTTGCAGTATTCATGGCATCAGCCAGTCCGTCGTGGAGGCGGCCGTCCACATCGAGTTCCGTCATCTGCAGCGCGTCAGAAAGGGCCAGTGATCTGCCGATCTTGAATCTCACATTCACGATATTCTGGTAATCTACCCAGTTTTCCCTGTCAAGAAAAATCGCGAATGCCTCCTCATCAAGATTCTTATCCAGAATCTCTCCCCTGATCTGATTATAATCGGTGTTGCTCCACGCATAGAAGCGGATCCTGCGGTCCCCGAACCATTCCATCATACTGCGCAGCGCGTCGGAAAGACCGGGCGCGTTCTTCACATCTTTATTCGCAATTCCGGTCAGGGATGAGATGAAATAATCAATCTTGCCGTAATCCGGTCTGACAAAAGTTGAAAAGCTGTCAATGATCTCATAAGACTCATTCATCATGACCGCACCGATCTGTACGATCTCATGTCTCCGGTTGTAACTTTGTGTCCTGATCTGAACACCGCACATTTCTACATCAATTACCACATATGTATTCATTATGACTCCCTCTTGCCATTATTTGTATTCATTCATCCTGCAGCAAAAGTCAAGGCATGTGAGCCTCATCCGATTACATTATGCCGCATTGAGTGTCCCTGCGGTCTTTTCTTCAGTTTCCTGTGAGCTGCAGTTCCTCAGCATGTGCTTTCATACCCTCGATCACAATGCCGGCAACAGTCTTTATATCCATCCCAAGCATGTCACAGCCCTTGAGTATGAGCGGGCGGTCACACTTGGCAGCGAACCTCTTATCTTTCCACTTCTTCATGAAGCTCTTGACTTCCATGTCCACGATTCCGTTCGGGCGCATTCTGGCAGCCGCCTGTACGATACCGGTCAGCTCATCGACCGTGAACAGACTCTTTTCCATGTCTGTAATTGGCTCCACATCGGTGCAGATCCCATATCCGTGAGCCATGATTGCCCGGATATCCTCCTCCGGGACCCCGAGCTCGCGCAGCGGTTCCTCGGTGTGAGCCAGGTGTTCGTCCGGATACTTCTCAAAATCATAGTCATGCAGCCAGCCGACAGCTTCCCAGTGTTCCTTATCTTCCCCGAAGTGCTCGGCCATCGCGCCCATGGCTGCGGAGACATTTGCAGCATGAAGGATCAAATGATCCTCTGTGACCATAGTTGCATTTATTTCTTTTGCTTTTTCCAGTGTCAATCTTTCCATATCAATATCACTCCTTTAAGAAAAACTATAATCCAGCAAAGCTGGGAAGTCAAAGTAAATCCTACTCTTTTTTGCGTCCTCCCGGGAGTGAAAATAGAGGTGCTTTTTCGTTTTGATAATTCCTGCATGACCATACCGCAAGCCCCAGAAAAATCACAGCTGTAAGAACAAGCAGCCAGGCATTCACCTTTAACGCTATCATTAAAATAATCGTGATCATCATGATCCACAATATGGAAATTATACATGAATACCAAAATACTTCTGATTTTGATTTCGTGATCAATCTGTCATTGTCAAAGGCCTTATCGAGTTCATCCTTATAAAGCAGGCCTTTATATTGCTCACGAATCATATCGTACCGCTCTTTGTAAGAGATCCACTTTGTATAAACGGTGTGCAAAGTAGCAAATAAATAAGCCAGCGAGGCGATAAAATAAATAGCAACTACTATTTGAAATTCTTTATTGACGAAATCCTTGGTTCCCAGTTTCTGCAGATTGATATTCTGGGTCAGGACCTGGCTGATCACAACAGTAATAACCGCAACAAAATTCTTACCGAGAGTATCAGCCAAAGTGCCCATCAGATCCTGGACCTGCTTTGTGGATTCAAAAATGCTTTTTATTACATCCCGCTTGACAGCTATATACTTATCAACGACCTTCTCAGCAAACAGTTTATAGCTCGATTTTGCCGATTCCATTATTCCGCCTTCAATACTAAGTATATCTTCAGTATTCCGGCAATGCGCGGCCAGTATATCTCTGGCAATCTCTGCCCGTTCTACGGAAGTTTCGCCATCGAATACCCAGTCCGTCAGCTCATAAATGTTCGAATTATATTTGATCTCAGCAACAGGCAGCCTGTACTGTATACCACCCTTCTTAAGTTGGACTACAAGCGTATTATCCTCGAACCATGACGCGTCAGCCAGATAAATAAGCGAGTATACTGTTTCGTACTTTCTGAACAGCTCCTTCACAGCCTGACCGGAGGGTCCGGGAAGGCTGGACCTTGCTGCATTTACATGAAAATCCCCCGGCAGCAACCGCTCGTTCGTCCTTCCCATATAAAGGCTGGCACCGTTGTACCGCTCCAGGGCTTCTTTTCTCTTCGCAAATTGTATGCGGTCATCCGCAGAATTTACAAATGAGATACTCTTTGTCGCAAAGTCCGCTTCCTTATCAAGCACATTAAAACTCACGCCTTCAGGATGTTTTCCGAAAAGGCTGTTCAAATAATCAGGCAGAAATCCGGGACTATTCCTGTCGTCAGAATCCCGAAGGAGGCATTCGGCGAAAGCCTCCCATTCATAGACGCTGCAGATTCCGTCCGTTACATTCTTTGTTATGACAAGATCTGCCGTCACGTCATCATTTGATTCAAAGTTATCTGTAAAGCGTTGATAATCATCCGGCTTAATATTTTGATCGACCCGCAGCGTATTTCCAACAAGCTGACCGACACTCTCGTTTTTAAATGAAAGTACACAGCGATCCCTGTTCTTAATGAGTTTTAAAAAATCATCCAGCTCATTTCCTTCAGGGAATCTGTTCATCCGGAGCGTAAGCTTCACTTCATACTTACTGCCGTTTTCCTCACTCCTCAATGTCTTTTTCTCAAAATCAGACTCTTCGGCACGTTTCCAGTCGGAAGGCACCTGTCCGAGAAGCTTTAAAAATTCGTCTCTGATGCTTAACATAGAATCACCTTTCATATTTAATGAAACTTTTTATAGAGCTCCGCGCTGCATCTGATTTTTATATAAGTACCGCCGTCAGTATCGGTGCATGAAGAAATTACATCGTAGGGATTCACATCCCAGTCGAGTCTCAATTCGATTCCGCTTGCAACTTCTAATTTTTGCTCCGTAGTATCCGGTTTAACCGCAGAAGCGTCAATCAGGAACACAGTATCGAAACCTTTTTCATCCGGTAGTCTGCGCAACTTGTCTTTGACCTGATCAATACATTTGGCGTTGAATTTCGGATCGCGAGGCATGTAATTTTCAAACAAATCTTGTATCAGATCAATATAATTAAATTCGCCGCCGTGATGAAGCATTTTATGCAGGAAAGTGAAACGAAGAACAGCGTAATCCTGCTCTGAAACTTTTCCGACGCTTACCTTCAGAACTCTGTCAACAGCCTTAATTACCTTATCAGTGTTTTCTTTTGCGAGGCGCATAGCCTTAAGTCCAAGGAAAGAATCTGTCCAGTATTTCGCCTGACCCTTCATATCAACGAAGACTCGGTCGATATATATGTCAGGTGACACGGCAATTCGAAAAACAGCTGTCTTCCAGATTTTTTTGTTGTCATCCGGAAATCCTGTCAGTTTTTCCAGAGTTTCACTCTCAAAAAATCCTTCATTGTCAATCTGAGCTGCGATGAACTGCAGCATCTTGCTGTCATCCCGAACCAGTGCGAAAAGAAGGTTGCCGGTCCTGACTTTATTTCCCATTCTTTCAATTGTCTCGTTAGACTTTTTCGCAGCTTCAAGGTACTTGTCAGCCATTTCACCGGCAAGTTTATCAAGGTCAGGAATTTGCTCCATCTCGATTGAATCGGTCCATGACCTGGCAAATGTAATCACCTGCCTGTTAATCCCGTTTCCCTCGATAATCTCATATTCTCGTTTTTCACTTTTTTGAACTGTATGTTCAAGAAGTTCCCGAATATTCTCATCCACATCTCCGACAAGCTCTTTGATCTGAAACAGATTATTCTGGTCAATCTGAATAATGCGTTTATATAATATCTGCATACGGTGCTCCCTCTTATGATTCATTTTTAGGATTTAGCATCAATTCATAAGCCGCTGAAGCCTCTCCGCATACTCCGGATACTTAGCGACGATCTCATCCCTGGTCGGCAACTCAAATGTCTCGTACCGAAAAGCCGGCGCGCACATACACCCGACCAGACTGTAGCCTTCATTTTCCATAGCCGCGCCAAAGATATAACCTTTGGGAACGAGGATCTGCGGCAGCTCGCCGCTCGCCGCATCAAGTCCAAGCTTCGGCGCGCTGAGCATACCCTCCGGCGATATCATGTAAATCGTGAGCGGGTTCCCATCGTGGAAATACCACACCTCATCCGAATCGATGATGTGCAGGTGAGACACCTCCCCCTCTCTAAGCAGGAAGTAAATGCTGCTCCAGAGCCTGCGGTCTTTCATCCCCCGATAGCTGATCGTGTCCCCGGATAGCAGACACTCCTTGAAATAACCGCCCTCGATATGCGGCTCCATGTCCAGATGTTTGATATAGAATTCTGCTGATTTCATTTGCCTCTCCTACTTTTTTATAGCTGCTGTCTTATCACCGGTATGCGTATTAGCCTTCGTTTATGCTGCCGGCTGATCGCCCAACGGCTTCTTATCCTTCGTTGCAAGAAAACTAAGTACAAATGCGACCGCCACCGTAACAATCCCTCCGACCGCGCCGAAGACCACCCCATGCATCACGCCAAAGCTTGCAGAAGGGTCACCTCCGATGAAGGTTATGAGGGAGAACACTGAGGGCGCGGAGCCGAGGATATAGCCCTTGACTTCGGCAATACCGCTGACCAGCCCTCCGATTCCTGCTCCGATGCAGGCAGCGGCCATCGGTTTTCCGTAGACCATATTCACACCGTACATGGCGGGTTCCGTAATACCGGCCACGATCCCGGAGATGCCGGCCGCAATGGCATTTGACTTCGTCTCCGTATCTTTGACTTTGGCCGCGACCCCGAGGGCGGCAGCTCCCTGCGCAATATTTGAGTGGAACATCGTCACAAGAACAATTACATCGAACCCGAGTGTCGCGATATTATTGAGGCACACCGGAAGCAGCGCCATATGCATACCTGTCATGACCATGAACGGCATGATTGCTGATAGAATACCGACCGTCAGCCACGGAACCGTGTTATACATGGCCAGGAACACCCTTGTCACGACCGCTCCGACCAGGCTTCCGATCGGACCTACCACGATCAGCGCAATCGGGAAACATATGAGCAGGAACAGCATAGGCTTAAGGAAGGACTTGACCAGATTCGGTGAGACCCGGTCCGCAAAGCCTTCCACCCACTTCATAATCGGAGCCATCAGAAGAATCGGCAGCACCGATGATGTGTAGGATGTGCAGATAACCGGCACCCCAAGGAGATATGTACACTGCATGCCGAGGAAAGTCCCCATCCCTGCGCCTTCCATAGCACCTCCCATAAGAGAGACGATGTCCGGATAACAGAAGGCTGCACCGATCGTCATGAACAGCGGAACGCTGCACTCAAGTTGGACCGCTGCCGACCATGCAAGAAATACCGGGAGAAAATAGAAGAAACTGTCCGCCATGGAATACAATACGACGTAGGTACTTCCTGTCGGATCCATGATTCCGAAACTGGTGCTTATAATAAGAAGCACTTTGACCATACCGGTCCCCAGCATACCGGGAAGAATGGGACCCATGCACGCAAACACAAAACCAAAAACCTTCTGAAACATAGACTCATTCTTCTGCTTGTCTTCCATGGTGTTACCTCACAAGTGAAAAACCGTAAAACATAATGTCACATATCAGTAAAGCAAGAACACCTCGGCATTCTTGCCGCACTGCGCATTCATCGCAGACTCACGTCACAATAATTCTGCGTCAAAGATTAAAAATCCACGAGATATATCCCGATACTGATCTGCGTAAAGCTTCCCCGCTTTGTAATCTTAGAGATCCTCGCGATCAGCAGCTTGCCCGCGTCCATGAGTCGGGCGAAAATTATATTGTCCTTCTCCGGCACGTAACCGAGCTTTTTCTTGTCCTCATTGAGGATCAGGATCGCGTTGCTGTCAAACTTGTTGTCTTCTCTGCGCAGTGTCAGTTTATCTCCGACCTTGATCTCATCGAGCACAGACTTATCCTGCAGATGCGTCGTCCCCGCCACAAACGAGTCAAACAGATGTATCTCTTTTGTCAGCGGCTTAATTATATCCGCCAGGTCATGACTTTCGACCAGCGATACAAACCCCTCTTTATGTATGCTCAGTTCATTTTGCTCTGCTATAGTCCTTGCTTCTTTTACTGTCATTTCGCATCCCCTCATACTGCTTATAACTGACACATGCCGCCAGCCGATACCGGGTCATGTGCACTCAAAATCATTACCGTGACCGGACGGATATTCACTGCTTCCATCCATTTATATTATAATACAGGTCCCGATGAACCTCCACCCCCATGCGGTGCTGAACCGCGTCCTATGGAGGTGGTATCAAAGCCCTTCGGGCTTTAAGCCCCTCCGGGTCTTTTGATATTTGAC